>NZ_LT977071.1:1879900-2479900 GCF_900250075.1 Cupriavidus taiwanensis | reverse complement strand
CCGATTGCTCCAATATGTGCCACGAGGCCACTAGCCGTGGCCTGCCGCAGACCATCGGCGTGGGCAAGGCCACCGTGGTGCTGGATGACTTCGAGCATGCCGACACTATCCTGCTGTTCGGCCACAACGCGGCCACCAACCATCCGCGCATGCTGGGCGAACTGCGCGAATGCGCGCGGCGCGGCGCCACCATCGTGTCGATCAATCCGCTGCGCGAGCGCGGCGTGGAGCGCTTCACCAGCCCGCAGCACCCGGTGGAGATGCTGACCGGGTCCAGCACCAGGATCGCGTCGATGTTCGTGCAGCCCCGGCTGGGCGGCGACTTTGCGCTGATCAAGGGCATGGCCAAGCGCCTGGTCGAGCTGGACGACGAGGCCATCCGTCACGGCCGCGAGCGCCTGATCGACGTGGACTTCGTGCGCGAGCACACCGTCGGCTTCAGCGACTTTGTCGATGACCTGCGTGCCGAAAGCTGGGCCGACATCGTTGCCGAGTCGGGCGTGCCGCAGCAGGATATCGACGCGCTCACGCAGGTCTATGCGCGCGGCAAGCGCGTGATCGCCTGCTGGGGCATGGGGCTGACGCAACACAAGCATTCGGTGCCGACGGTGCAGATCCTGTCCAACCTGATGATGATGCGCGGCAATATCGGCCGCCCGGGTGCCGGGCTGCTGCCGGTGCGCGGCCATTCCAACGTGCAGGGCGACCGCACGGTGGGGATCGAAGAGAAGCCCGAGCCGGAATTCCTCGATCGCCTGCAGGCCGCCTTCGGTTTCGAGCCGCCGCGCCAGCATGGCTATGACGTGGTGCACACCATCTCGGCGATGCTGGCGGGCAAGGTCAAGGTCTTTGTCGGGCTGGGCGGCAACTTCTCCACCGCCACGCCGGATACGCCGCGCACCTTCGCGGCGCTGCGCCAGTGCGACCTGACTGTGCACATTGCCACCAAGCTCAACCGCAGCCACCTGGTGCACGGCAAGGAAGCCCTGATCCTGCCGACGCTGGGCCGCACCGAGATCGACCAGCAGGACGGCGTGGCGCAGGGCGTGACGGTCGAGGACTCGGTCTGCATGGTCCATATCTCCTTCGGCATGAACGCGCCGGCATCGCCGCACCTGTTGTCGGAGATCGCCATCGTCGCGCGCATGGCGGCAGCCACGCTGGGCTCGGAGACGATCGACTGGCTCTGGTATGCGCAGGACTACGCCCGCATCCGCGATGCCATCGAGCAGGTGATCGACGGCTTCGACAGCTATAACGAGCGCGTGGCGGTGCCGGGCGGCTTCCACCTGACCCCGCCGGCGTGCCACCGGGTCTGGCATACGCCATCGGGCAAGGCCCAGTTCCTGGTCAACCGCATCGACAAGGACACCCCCATCAACCGTGCGCGCCAGCAGTATGGCGACCGGCTGATGGTGATGATGACCACCCGCTCGCACGACCAGTACAACACCACGATCTATGGCCTGGACGACCGCTACCGCGGGGTGTTCGGCCTGCGCCGGGTGGTCTTTATCAATGCCGCGGACCTGGCGCGGCTGGGCCTGGAGGCGGGGCAGCACGTCGACATCACCAGCGTCTGGGACGACGGCGTACAACGCCGGGTCGAGGACTTCGTGCTGGTCGAATACGACATCCCGCAAGGGTGCGTCGGGGCGTACTACCCCGAGACCAATCCCCTGGTGCCGCTGGAGAGCACCGGCGATGGCTGCGGCACGCCCACCTCCAAGTCGGTGCCGGTGCTGCTGACGCCGTCACGGCACCAGCCCGAAGTGGTGGCACGCTGATCTTCCCGTGCACCGCTGCGACGAAGGCTAGCCACGACCCCTGATGAGCGCTTCCCTCTCCCGCTGCGCGGGAGAGGGGAGGAGCCACGCGCGTGCAAGGCTGCATCAATATTCTTCAAGAGACTCCAGATGGAATCCACCGAACTGGCCGGACACACCGGCTTTGAAACGCGTGACATCGTGCGGCACAAGCGCCGCGTGACCCAGCCGGCCACCGACAACGTCGCCGAGGAGCTGCCGGTGGCGCTGGTGTACAACGGCATCTCGCATGCGGTGATGATGTGCACGCCGCTGGACCTCGAGGCCTTCGCGGTCGGCTTCTCGCTGACCGAGGGCATCGTCGCACGCAACGCCGAGATCCACGATCTCGAGGTGCGCATGCATGCGCACGCCGCCGAAGTGCAGATGGAGATCAGCGAGCACGCCTTCGCCACCATGCGCGCGCGCCGGCGCGCACTGGCCGGACGCACCGGCTGCGGCGTGTGCGGCCTCGAAAGCATCGCGCTGCTGGACCTGGAGCCGGCGCGCATGCCCGAGCCGGCTGCCCCGATCGTGCCGTCGCGCGCCATGATCGAGCGCGCCGTCGCCGCGCTGCCGTCGCACCAGCGGCTGATGCAGGCCACCGGCGGCGTCCATGCCGCGGCCTGGTGCGATGCCGGCGGCGAGATCCTCCATGTGTTCGAAGATGTCGGCCGCCACAATGGCCTGGACAAGCTGATCGGCCACCTGGCGCTGCAGCGCGTGGACATGGCGGACGGTTTCGTGCTGCTGTCCAGCCGCGCCAGCTATGAACTGGTGCGCAAGGTCGCGCGCATGAACATCCAGATGCTGGCGACGATCTCGGCGCCGACCGCGCTGGCCATCCGCATCGCCGAGCAGGCCGGTGTGCGCCTGCTCAGCTTCTGCCGGCAGGACGGCTACGTCGACTACACCAGTGCGTCTATGCAAGGCACACGCGGAGACGCGGCATGCTGAACTTCGACGAGGCCCAGGCCGTCTTCGCAATGTGCGCGCAGCCGGTGCGCGAGACCGAGACCGTGTGGCTGGGCCTGCTGACCGGCCGCGTGCTGGCCCGCGACGTGGCCGCGGTGATCGACACGCCGGCGGCCGACCGCAGCGCCATGGATGGCTATGCGGTGCGCTGCGCGGACTGCCGCGCCGATGCCTGCCTGCCGCTGCAGCAGGTGGTCTATGCCGGCACCCAGCCGCAGCCGCTGCTGCCCGGCCATGCCATCCGCATCTACACCGGTGGCGTGATCCCGCCCGGCGCCGATGCCGTGGTCGCGCTGGAGGATGCCGACGAGACTTACCAGGGTATGGTGTGCGCGCGGGCGCCGCTGCCCGGCCAGCATATCCGCCGCCAGGGCGAGGATGCGCGCCGGGGCGACCTGCTGCTGTCGGCCGGCACGCTGCTGCATGCCGGCCATATTGCCGCGCTGGCATCGCAGGGCGTGGCCGAGGCCGAGGTCTGCCGGCTGGTCGAGGTGGCGATCCTGACCTCAGGCGACGAGGTCGCCGCGCACGACGAGCCGCGCGATGTGTACCAGGTGCATGACGTCAACGGCCCCATGCTGGAATCGCTGGTGCAGGCGATGGGCGCGGTGGTGAGCTGCCACCGCCACGTGCGCGACGACGAGCGCGCGCTGCACGACATGCTGCGCGAGCTGGCCGGCGCCGCCGACCTGGTGCTGGTCACCGGCGGGGCCTCGGTCGGGCAGCGCGACCTGGTGGCGGCGGCGCTGGCTTCCGCCGGTGGCGAACTGCTTTGCCGGGGCGTCAACATGAAGCCCGGCAAGCCGGTCACGGTCGGGCGCCTGCGCGGCAAGCCCGTGGTGTGCCTGCCGGGTAATCCCGCTGCCGCCTATGCCACCTTCGCGCTGCTGGTGACGCCCTTGCTGCGCCGCCTGCAAGGACGGTCGGAGCTATTTCCGCCAGTCGGCCGGGTCAGGGCGGCATTGGCCGGAACGCGACCGCACCGCGGCGATGCCTTCTGGCGCGTGGGCGAGATCGGCAATTTCGGGGGGCGCGACAGCTTCGTGCAGGTCAATGCACAGCAGGGCGCGGCGTCCGTATCCGCGCTCGGCCAGGCGTGCGGCTTTGTGCGGGTGGAACCCCAATGCGCCGGATCCCTGCAAAACGTGCCGCTGCCGTACTATGATCTCCAGCGTTGGCTCAGCTGATGCCGGCGGCGCGTGGCCGGAGCAGGCAGCGGGCCGGGGCCGCAGGGGACGGCAAGCAAGGGGAGCGCGGCGTGAAACTCTATGAAAAGCTGGCTGCGGATATCGAGGCCCTGGTGCAACAGGGCGTGCTGCTGCCCGGCGAGCGGATTCCCTCGGTGCGGCAGACCAGCCAGCACCACCGCATGAGCATTACCACCGTGATCCGCGCCTACGTGCTGCTGGAGAGCCGCGGCATCATCGAAAGCCGGCCGCAGTCCGGCTACTTCGTGCGCGCGCGGGCGGGCGAGCCGGTGGCCGCGCTGCGCCCGTCGCGGCCCAGCGCCAAGCCTTCGGCGGTGGATGTCAGCGCGCTGGTGCTGTCGACGCTGCGCTCGATCCGTTCGGACGAGGCCGTGCCGCTGGGCTCTCCCTATCCGGATCCTTCGCTGTTCCCGTGGCAGCGCATCAACCAGTACGCCAACAATATCGCGCGCCGCTATGCCAAGTGGACCATGCTGGACGACCTGCCGCCCGGCAGCCCCGAGCTGATCCGGCAGATCTCGCGCCGCTATCTCGAGAACGGCTACGCCATCGACCCGAACGAGGTCATCGTCACCATCGGCGCGACCGAGGCGATCAACCTGTGCCTGCAGGCGGTGGCCAGGCCCGGCGATACCATCGCGGTGGAGTCACCGACCTACTACGCCATGCTCCATGCCATCGAACGGCTGGGCATGCGCGCCATCGAGGTGGCGACCGATCCCGCCGATGGCATCGACATCGATGCGCTGGCGCGGCTGATCGATGAAAAGGGCGTGGCCGCCTGCATGGTGATGCCCAACTTCCAGAACCCGCTCGGCTTCCAGATGCCGGACCAGAACAAGCGCGCGCTGGTGGCGATGCTGACCGCGAAGGACATACCGGTCATCGAGAACGACGTCTACGGCGAACTTTATTACGGCGAGGCCCATCCCAGTTCATTGAAGGCCTATGACGAGGCCGGCATCGTGTTGCATTGCTCCTCGTTCTCCAAGACCCTGACCAATGCCTACCGCATCGGCTGGGCGCTGCCGGGGCGCTACCGCGAGGCGGTGGAACGGCTCAAGTTCCTCAATACGCTGACCACGCCGGCGATTCCGCAACTGGCGATCGCCGAGTTCCTGAAGAACGACGGCTACGATTTCCACCTGCGGCGCGTGCGCAAGGCCTATGCGCAGCAGGCCAGCATCATGGCGGCCACGGTGCGCCGGTTCTTCCCCGATGGCACCACCACCTCGCAACCGGCCGGGGGCTACGTGCTGTGGGTGCAGCTGCCCGCGGGCATCGACGCGATGGAGATGTACCACGCCGCGCTGGAGCACCGCATCACCGTGGCGCCGGGGCATATGTTTGCGCCGGGCGCGACCTATCGGCACTGCATCCGGCTGAATTACAGCGGGGAATGGTCGCCCGGCATCGAATCTGCCGTGCAGACGCTGGGCAAGATCGCGCAGCACCTGCTGGCGCGCAGCCGCGAGCAAAGTGAGGATGAACGCTAGCATGCAGGACGCCGACATCGATCCCGCCATCGTTGCGGTGCTCCAGGTGCTGTGCCAGGCCGGCCGCGACGGCGGCGGCCCCTGGTCGCTTGCCCGGATCGCCAAGCGTTCCGGCCTGCCGATGAGCGTGCTGCGGCGCGTGCTGACGCAGCTGCAGGCGGCCGGACTGGCCGACATGTCGATCGACGAAGCGGGTCGCGGCCATGCGAGCCTGACCCCGGCCGGCGCCGAGCTCGCCGCACAGGTTTTCCCCGAAGCTTGACAGCGTGCCAGCTCCGGGGCCGCGGCTCAGCCCCCCACCAGCGACATGCGTACCGTGGGATATTGCCGTTTGCCGCTGGCAAACCTTTCCGCGCGTATTCCGGCGCGCAGCTCCGAGTAACGGTCGCCGCGGGCCTGCCATGCCTGCCGGATCGCCTGCGCCAGGTCTTGCTCCGGGCATGCGGCGCCCAGATGCTGGCGCAGGTCGACCGACCGGATGGCAAACAGGCACAGGTGCAGCCGGCCATCGACCGACACGCGGGCGCGGGTGCAATCGCCGCAGAACGGCTGCGACACGCTCGAGATAAAGCCCAGCTTCAGGCTGCCATCGGCCAGCAAGAAATTGCTGGCGGTCTCGCCAGCGCGCCTGGCGAGCGGCAGCAGCGCATGCGCGCGCTCGATCGTGGCGCGCAATTCCTCCGACGGCACTACGCGCGCTTGCGACCAGCCGCTGGGACCTTCCACGTCCATATACTCGATAAAGCGCAGCGTGACGCCGCTGCCGCGAAAGTGTTCGACCAGCGGCAGCACCTGGCCGTCATTGGTGCCGCGCTCGACCACGCAGTTGACCTTGACCGGGGCCAGGCCGGCGGCGCGGGCTGCGTCGATGCCCTCCAGCACGCGGCCGACCGGAACTTCCACATCGTTCATGGCGCGGAAGATGCCGTCGTCCAGGCTGTCGAGGCTGACCGTGACCCGGTCCAGCCCCGCGTCGCGCAGTGCGCGGGCCTTGCGCGCCAGCAGGCTGCCGTTGGTGGTCATCGCCACAGCCACCGGCTTCCCCTCGCGCGTGCGCATCGCGGCAATCCGTTCGACCAGTGACTCGATGCCCTTGCGCAGCAGCGGCTCGCCGCCGGTCAGGCGCACCTTCCCGACGCCCAGGCCGACAAAGGCGCGCACGATGCGCAGCAGCTCGTCATCGGATAGGCGTTGCGCGGGCGTGAGGAACGGATAGTCGCGCCCGAAGCGCGACTTGGGCATGCAGTAGGTGCAGCGGAAATTGCACTGGTCGATCACCGACAGGCGCAGGTCGCGCAGCGGGCGACCAAGCTGGTCGAGCACGGCGGGCGTGACGGGGCCCGGCACGGCGGCGGGATGGCCGGACGTGGCCGGCAAGGCTTGCACAGGCGCTGCTTGCATGGGGAGTCTCCATAAGCGTATGCGGTCCATCGTAGGCGCCGGCGACCGCGCCGCAGGCGTACAAAGGGGCCGGCGTGCAAGCAGAACAGTTGCGGCCCGAGCGCCGCGGCGTCAGGGGTGCGGCTCGCGGATGCGTACCGTGGCGGTCTGGCCGGCAATCAGCTGGACGCCTTCCGGGACCGGATCGAGCGCGATGCGCACCGGTATCCGCTGCGCCAGCCGCACCCAGTTGAAGGTCGGGTTGACGCTCGGCAGCAGGTTCGGGCCGAGTGCGCGGTCCTGGTCCTCGATGCCGGGCGCGATGCTCTGCACCTGTCCGTGCAGCGGCGCGCGCTGCCCCATGACATGCACGTCGGCGGCGCTGCCGATCCGGATCGCGGGCAGCTTGGTCTCCTCGAAATAGCCCTCGACGTATTGCGAGCCGCTTGCCACCACCGACAGGGCCGGCTTGCCGCGGGTGGCGAAGTCGCCGGCGCGCGGCAGGCGGTCACTGACCTGGCCGTCGACCGGGCTGGTGACGCGGCAACGCGTCAGGTCCAGCGCGGCGATGTCGACCGCGGCCCGGGCCTGGTCGAGGCGCGCCTGTGCGGCAGCTACGGCGGCTACGGCGGCCGCGTTGCGGAGCCGCCGCGCCAGCGCCAGCGCCGCGCGTGCCGACGCGGCTTCGGCCTGCGCCTGCCTAAGGCGCAGGCGGAAGCGCTCCGGATCCACCTCGAACAGCACCTGGCCGCGTTGCACCCGCGCGTTGTCGCCGATCAGCACCGCCGTGACGGGACCCGAGACATCGGGCGCGACCTGGATCACCGCGGCGCGCACGTGGCCGTCGCGGGTCCAAGGCGCCGCGGTGTAGTACTGCCAGAGGTGCCAGGCGGTCATCGCCGCGGCGGCCACCGCGGCCAGGGTCACAGCAACCGGGACGAGCAGCGAGAGCTTGCGAATCATGATGGGGCCTGCCAGACGAGCGCGACGATGGCGCCCAATACGAGGATGTACAGCGAGAGGTTGAACAAGGACCGGTGCCACACGATGCGGTAGAAGCCGACCCGGACCAGCACGGCACGCAGTGCGGCGGTGACCGCGAACGCGGCCAGCATCCACACCACGGTGGCGGGCACGAACACGCCATACAGGTCGAACTCAGTGGCGTGCATGGCGTCTTTCCTGGTCATGGGGATAGAGAGCGAGGCGCAGCGTGGCGAGCGCCGTCAGCGTGGAGCGGGAGCTGCCGTGCGCGGACGTGGCCAGCGCCGCGAAGGCCGCGTCGATCTGCGCAGCCAGCGCCGGCGCGGGCGGGATGGCATGGCCGGCACGCGCGCAGTGGCGGTAGTGCCGCGCGACCCCGGCAAGCACGCGGGCGACTGCGCGATCCGTGGCGCGCCGCAGCGCCAGCACGGCAACTTCGACCAGGAAGTCGGCCAGCGCATTGGCCGCCTGCTCATGGCTGGCATGGTTGCGGCGCGTCAGCGGCGGCCACTGGCGCAGCAGGCGGTCCAGCAGGCGGCCGCGCAGCCGCGCGCTATTGACCGGCGCGCGCGGATGGGCGGCCAGCGCGATCTCGTTCCAGTTGGCGCGCGCCAGCCGGTATGCCACCAGCTGCTGGCCAAACGGCTGCATCAGCACCGCCCACAGCGCGGCGAACACCAGTGCCGCCAGGCTTGCCAGGCTGCCGTTGAAAATGCCGGAAAAACTCGCCGTTCCCAGGTTCTGCGGCCCCGGGAATGACGCCGCGGTCACGGCCAGCAGCACGCCGAACAACGCGAAGCGCGGCTGCGTGGTCATCGCGCCGATCACCAGGTAAGGCCCGAACAGCAGCGCGGCGAGCGAGCCGAAGTCATGGGCCAGCTGCAGCACCACGAACTGGTAGTACCAGGACAGCAGCGCGCAGGCCACGCTCCACGCGATCACGCGGCCAGCCACCAGCCGCGGCTCGGGCGTGCAGGCGATGAAGCAGCTGGCCAGCGCCGCCAGGCCGACCGGCACGGCGCCGTCCACCCAGCCGGATGCCATCCACAGCAGGCCGGCCACCAGCGTCGCCGAGCCCGCCGTGGCGGCGCGGAACAATAGCTGCGCGTGGTCATGATGCCGCGCCTGGCCGGCCGGCTCCACGCGGTAACGCAGCGCCGCGGGCTCGCTGCCGCGCTGGCGCAGGCTGGCCTGCAGCAGGCGGCAGTCCTGCCAGAGGTCGCCCAGTTCATCGAGGTAGTCGAAGGTCGCCGCGACCAGCCGCGCGTGCCAGTCGGGGGGCGCGGTCGGCGCCGTGCACGCCGGGTACCACGACGGCGGCGGGCGCGACGCGCCGGCCGCACCGGCGATCCAGTCCAGCATGGCGCGCAGGCGCTGCGCGACGTGCTCCGGCATGCCGGGGCGATGCCGGCGCAACGCGTCCGCGGCATCGGCCAGCGCCAGCACCAGTGGCAGCATCGCGGTCATGCGCTGGTGCAGCGCGCGTGCGCGCCGCAGCGTCTGCGCGTTGCCGGATTCATAGGCGAGCTGGGCCATCTGGGTTTCCAGCGCGAGGATATCGGCGGCGAGCGTGCTGAAGCTGTCGTGGCGTTGCCCCGCGCTGGCGCGGCCGGCCAGCATGTCGGCGCTCCAGCGCGAGGCGTGCTCCATCCATGCCGCCGCGCGCGCGGCCAGCGCCGGCGCGGTGCGCGATGGGAACACCACCGCGCTGACCACGCTGGCGCAGACGATGCCGATCACGATCTCCTCGATCCGCGTCAGCGCGACGTCGAACACCGTGCCGGGGTGGGTCACGGTCGGCAGCGCGACGATCGGCAGCGTATAGGCGGCCAGCAGGCAGATGTAGTTGCGCGGTGCCGGCTCCAGCAAGGACAGGTAGAGCAGGGTGCCGGTCCAGCAGGCGATCGCCGCCATCAGCAGCACGGGCTGGTCGACCAGACAGGGCACCAGCGCCACCGCGCCGATGGCCCCCAGCAGCGTGCCGACGACGCGGTAGGCGCCCTTGGCATGCGTCGCGCCGGCGAGCGGGCTGGACACCAGGTAGACCGTCGCCATGGCCCAGTAGGGCCGCGGCAGGCCCAGCGCCAGCGCCGTGCCGAGCGCCAGCATCGCCGCGCCGAACACCTTGAGGGAATGCAGCCAGGGCGCAAGATCGGGAGCGCCCGCCCACGCCGCGGCGAGCGCGCCGGCCATCCCGGCAGGGCGTGGCCGTGGCGTGACGGGAGAAAGTGGGCGGGAAGCGGACATGGCGTCAGTGCGCGAGGCCCGCGGCGCGCATCAGCAGCTTCATCAGGCTGGCGCAGGCGAACACCGTGCCGACCCCGGCCAGCCACAGCGCCAGCAGCCAGCCGAGGCGGGTCGCCAGTGGTGCGCTCGGCGTCTTATGCGGAGTCCTGGCCATCAGTGGTACCCCTCGCCGCGCCGGACCTTGCCGCGGAACACGTAGTACGACCACGAGGTGTAGGCCAGGATGATCGGCACGATGAAGAGCGTGCCGACCAGCGCGAAGCCCTGGCTTTGCGGCGGCGACGAGGCATCGAAGATCGAGACCGACGGCGGGATGATGTTGGGCCAGATGCTGATGGCCAGCCCGGTATAGCCCATGAAGACCATCAGCAGCGCATACAGGAACGGCGACACATTGGGCTGCCGGCGCAGCGACCGGTAGATGCCCCAGGCCGAGCCCAGCACCAGCAGCGGCACCGGCAGGAAGAACAGCAGGTTGGGCAGCGCAAACCAGCGCTGCGCGATCTCCGGGTGGGTCAGCGGCGTCCAGATGCTGACCAAGCCCACCATCGCCAGCATCACGCCGGTCAGTACGTTGGTCACGCGCAGCATGGTCCACTGCAGCCGGCCCTCGGTCTTCATGATGAGCCAGGTGACGCCGAGGAACGCGTAAGTGATCACCACGCCAACGCCGCAGAACAGCGGAAACGGCGCCAGCCAGTCGAGCGCGCCGCCGCTGAAGGTGGTGCCGTCCATGGCGATGCCGTCGATATAGGCGCCCAGCGTCACGCCCTGGAAGAAGGCAGCGACCACCGAGCCCCAGGTGAACGCGGCGTCCCAGTACGGGCGGCTGCGGTCGCTGGCCTTGAAGCGGAATTCGAAGGCGACGCCGCGGAAGATCAGCCCCAGCAGCATGAACACCAGCGGCAGGTAGAAGGCGCTAAGCAGCACCGAATACGCCAGCGGGAAGGCGCCCAGCAGCGCCGCGCCGCCCAGAACCAGCCAGGTTTCGTTGCCGTCCCACACCGGCGCGACCGTATTCATCATCACGTCGCGGTCATGGCGGTCGCCGACGAAGGGGAAGAGGATGCCGATGCCGAGGTCGAATCCGTCCATGATGACGTACATCATCACGCCGAAGAAGATCAGCGCAGCCCAGATAACGGGAAGGTTGATACCCATGTCGATCACCTGTTCAGGATTCGCGGCGGCCGTGCGGGGCCATCGCGTTGGGAGTGGAAGCGGCGGCGAGGGCGGCGGGAACGACGCTGCCGGGGCCGTAGGACGGCCGGTCGTCCGGATGGGGGTGCGGGTGGTGCGTATCCGGCGCCGGGCCGGCGCAGGCCAGCCTGAGCATGTAGCGGATGCCCACGCCGAAGCAGACGAAATAGACCACCACGAACAGCGCCAGCGACAGCGCCACCGGCCCCGCCTGATGCGCGGACACGGCATCGTGGGTGCGCAGCAGTCCATAGACCACCCATGGCTGGCGCCCGATCTCCGTGGTCATCCAGCCCGCCAGCAATGCGATCAGGCCGGTGGGCCCCATCGCCACCGCCAGACGCAGGAACGCGCGCGAGCGGTACACCGCGCCATTGCGGCGCAGGATCCAGCCGAGCAGGCCGAACAGGATCATCGCCACGCCCAGGCCAACCATGGCGCGGAAGGTGAAGAACACCACGGTGGCGTTGGGACGGTCCGCTTTCGGGAAGTCCTTGAGCCCGCGGATCTGGCCGTCCAGGCTGTGCGTCAGGATCAGGCTGCCCAGGCGCGGGATCTCGATGGCGTAGCGGGTTTCCTCGCGCTCCATGTCGGGAATGCCGAAGACGATCAGCGGGAAGCCGCCCTTGTCGCCGCTGGGCGCGGTATTCCAGTGCCCCTCCATCGCCGCGATCTTGGCGGGCTGGTGCGCCAGCGTGTTAAGCCCATGCGCGTCGCCCACCACCGCTTGCAGCGGCGCGGCCACCAGCACCATCCACAGCGCCATCGACAGCATCTTGCGCGCGGCGGGAACGGCGCGGCCATGCAGCAGCTGCCAGGCCGACGCCGCCGCCACGAACAGCGCCGTGGACAGCAGCGCCGCAATCACCATGTGCGCGAGGCGGTAAGGGAACGACGGGTTGAAGATCACCTCGAGCCAGTCGGTCGGCACCACCTTGCCGGCGACGACGACGTAGCCGGCCGGCGTATGCATCCAGCTGTTGGAGGCCAGGATCCAGGTCGACGAGATCAGCGTGCCCAGCGCCACCATCACGGTCGCGAAGAAGTGAAGCCCCGGCCCGACGCGGTTCCAGCCAAACAGCATCACGCCGAGGAAGCCGGCTTCCAGGAAGAATGCCGTCAGCACTTCGTAGGTCAGCAGCGGGCCGGTGATGCTGCCGGCGAACTGCGAGAAGCCGGACCAGTTGGTGCCGAATTCATAGGCCATGACCAGGCCGGAAACGACGCCCATGCCGAAGTTCAGCGCGAAGATCTTGATCCAGAACTGGTACAGGGACCGGTACACCGGGTCTTTGGTGTAGAGCCAGCGCGCTTCCAGGAAGGCCAGGAAACACGCCAGCCCGATGGTGATGGCGGGAAACAGGATATGAAAGGAAACCGTGAATCCGAACTGGATCCGGGCAAGGTCCAGCGCTGTGAGTCCGTGCATCGATGTGCTCTCCGTGGGGTTGCCGCCGGCACGACGGCATGTCGCGCGACACTACGGACAAGGGTAGGGATGACGGCGTGGCTGGCAGGGATACAGTTTTTGGGGATCTGTGCAAGCTCAGTTGTCGAGGCTGAGAGTTGAGGGCCCACGAATCCCGACTGTTTTCTCCCCTCTCCCGCGTGCGGGAGAGACCCCCGCACGTTTGCACGTGCCGGCTTCTTGCCAGTCACCGATGGTTGTCGTCCCCGCGCAGGCGGGGACCCAGTGGCTTTTTGTCCCCCTTCGGGGACCTCAAAGACGCTGGATTCCCGCCTGCGCGGGAATGACGGTGGAATTTGATGCTTCGGTGGTACTAGCGGAATCAAGCAGTTAGCAACGGTGGGCGGGGGCGAGGGCAGGACGTCGCTATGCCAACGCGTCGACTTCGTTGCGACCCCGGCCCTCACCCCAGCCCTCTCCCAGAGGGAGAGGGAGTACCCAATCGGCAGTGTCCATTGCGCTCAGCTGAACAGCGCCAGCGCCTTGCCCAGGGTGGACCAGATGCCGGTGCCGAGCGGAATCAATACATAAGCCCAGAACGCGAACAACAGCAGGGCCTTGCCGAAGGTGCGATCGTCTTGCATGGCGAATCTCCGTGCGATAGATGAGGGGAAGCCGCTCAAGCCGCGCCGGCGGCTTCGCGCAGATGATGCCGCGCATGTACGGGCCGCATCAGCAGGTTGCATGCGAAGCCCACCACCAGCAGGCCGGCCATGATGTGCAGGGTATCGACATAGACCTCTGACCTCGGCACCCCTAGCGCGAGCTTGTACTCGCGGATGTAGTTGACCAGCGCCGGCCCGGCAATGCCCGCGGCGGCCCAGGCGGTCAGCAGGCGGCCATGGATGCCGCCGACGTAGGCGGTGCCGAACATGTCCGCCAGGTAGGCCGGGATGGTGCTGAAGCCGCCGCCATACATGGTCAGGATCAGGAAGTAGCAGGCCACGAACAGGGCCACGTTGCCGGATGCGCCCACCGCCGGCACCGCCATGTAGAGCGCCGCGCCGAAGGCGAAGAAGATGGCGTAGGTAAGCTTGCGGCCGAAGTAGTCGCTGGCGGAGCTCCACAGGAAGCGTCCGGTCATGTTGCCGATGCTGAGCAGGCCGACAAAGCCCGCCGCGGCCGCGGCGGTGATGGTGCCCTTGAAAGTTTCCTGGATCATCACAGCGGCCTGGCCCAGCACGCCGATGCCCGCCGTGATATTGAGGAACAGGATCAGCCACAGCAGGTAGAACTGCGGCGTCTTCAGGGCCTGGTCGATATGCACGTTGGCGTGCGTCACCATCTTGCTCGGCCTGGCCGGGGGGACGTAGCCAGGCGGGGTCCATCCCGGGGCTGGGATGCGAATCGCGAGCGCGCCGATCGACATCGAGATGAAGTAGATCACGCCCATCACCAGGAAGGTCTCCGCCACCCCCGCGCTGGTGGCGCTCTTGAAATGGTTCATCAGCGCCACCGACAGTGGCGCGCCGATCATCGCGCCGCCGCCGAAGCCCATGATCGCCATCCCCGTGGCCATGCCGCGCCGGTCCGGGAACCAGCGGATCAGCGTCGACACCGGCGAGACGTAGCCCAACCCCAGGCCGATGCCCCCCAATACGCCGTAGCCCAGGTAGAGCAGCCAGATCTGGTGCAGCCAGATGCCGAGCGCCGAGACCACGAAGCCGCCGCCGAAACAGCAGGCCGCGGTGAACATGGTGCGCCGCGGGCCGACCGTCTCCAGCCACTTGCCGGCAAACGCGGCCGAGATGCCGAGGAAGAAGATTGCCAGCGAGAACACCCAGCCCAGCGTGGTCAGCTGCCAGTCGCCGGGCGCGGATTGCGTGACGCCGAGGATGCGGGTCAGCGGCTCGTTGAACACCGAGAAGGCGTAGGCCTGGCCGATGCACAGATGCACCGCCAGCGCGGCCGGGGGCACCATCCAGCGGTTGAAGCCGGGCCGGGCGATGATGGCCTCCTTGGAGAAGCGCGAGGGCCGCGCGGTGCTCGTGTTGGCGGGGATGCGCGGGGTGGGCGAGGGCGTCTGCGCTGGCGCGGGATATGGCATGAAGTTGTCTCCTACCTGGAAGTGGCAGCCTCTTGTTGCGCGGGGCGCGGCGGGCTGGAGCGCGTCGTCCAGCAAGTCCTGTGCCCAAGGCCCAGGCCCTTTGCCGTCAACGCATGACGCCGAATGGCCCGCTAGCGGGCGCGATGCGTTGGACAAAATGTCCGCGCGCCGGCCCGGTGTCCCGGCCAAAATGTCCATCCGCTGCGGGTTGGCCGGCTCGGGCTCGGTTTAACTCCCAATACAGCGGTGGTGCCGACTGTCGCTAGACTCTCTCCCTACCCGGAAACGTTAGGGCCACCGAAACATCAAACGCCACCGTCATTCCCGCGCAGGCGGGACTCCAGCGTCTTGAAGTCCCCCTAAGGGGGACCAGAGTCACTGGGCCCCCGCTTTCGCGGGCACGACAACCACCGGTGACTGGAAATCAAGCTGGCACGTGCGAACGTGCATGGCCTTCCCGGCCTCTCTGCCCCGCAACAACCAAAGTGATGAGCGAACGACAAAGCAATGCGGCCGATACCGACCACTGGCAGCGCCGCACCATCCTGGTGGTGGACGACGAGGCCGGCATGCGTTCGTTCCTGTCGCGCGCGCTGGAAGGCAAGGTCGATGCCGTGCTGACCGCAGACAGCGCCGAAGCCGGCGCGGCGCTGCTGGAGCAGCGCCATGTCGACCTGATCCTCCTCGACGTGGCGTTGCCGGGCGCCAGCGGCGTGGAATGGCTCAAGGCGCTGCGAGCCGCCGGCAACCCCGCCGACGTGATCCTGATGACCGCCTTCGCCGACATGGAGACCGCCATCGAGGCGTTGCGCTCGGGCGCGGCGGACTTCATCGTCAAGCCGTTCCGCGTCGACCAGATGCTCAACGCGATCCGGCGCTGCTTCGACCGCGCGCGCCTGGCGCGCGAGAACTACCTGCTGCGCCGCGAGCTGGACCAGTACACCATCCACAAGCATGTGGTCGGCAACTCCGAGGCCATGCGCAAGGTGATGGCGCTGGTCGCGCGCGTCGCGCCGATGCCATCGACGGTACTGGTCACGGGCGAGTCCGGCACCGGCAAGGAAGTGGTGGCGCGCGAGCTGCACCGCCTGAGCGGACGGCAGGGCCAGTTCGTGCCGCTGAACTGCGGCGCGATGGCGCCGGAGCTGATCGAAAGCGAGCTGTTCGGCCACGCCCGCGGCGCCTTCACCGGCGCCGCGGGCGCGCGCCATGGCCTGTTCCTCTATGCCGACGGCGGCACGCTGTTCCTGGACGAGATCTCAGAACTGCCGCTGCCGATGCAGGCCAAGCTGCTGCGGGTGATCGAAGACCGGCGCATCCGTCCGCTCGGCACCGAGCGCGAGATGGTGGTGGACGTGCGCATCGTCGCGGCCTGCAACCGCAGCCTGGTCCAGGAGGTGGCGGCCGGGCGCTTTCGCCAGGATCTGTATTACCGGCTCGACGTGGTCTCGATCGCGATTCCGCCGCTGCGCACGCGGCCGGAAGACATCGTGCCGCTGGCCGGGCATTTCTCGGAGCAGCTGTCGGCCCAGCTGGGGCTGCCCGTGGTGCCGCTGTCGCCGTCGCTGGTGCGCCTGCTCCAGGCCTATGACTGGCCGGGCAATGCGCGCGAGCTGCGCAACCTGGTGGAGCGGGCCCTGATCCTCGGCGAATACCCGGTCGAGCTACTGGCGCATGGCGAACCCGCGCCAGCCGCGCACGCGGCAGCCGATGACCATGCACCGGCAGACGACGCCGTGCTGCTGGAATCGGTGGAGCGCCGGCACATCCTGCAGGTGCTGGCGTCCGAGGGCGGCAACCGCGCCGAAGCGGCGCGCCGGCTCGGCATCTCGCGGCGCACGCTGGACCGCAAGTGCCTGCAGTGGGGGCTGCGTCCTTGACCACGCGCGAGCCGCGCGGCTGGGCGCTGGTGCGCCGCTATCGCGCGTCGCTGCGCGCCAAACTGGTGTCGATCGTGATTGCGCCCTTGCTGGTGGCGCTGGTCGCGTTGCTGCTGCTGATGGCGCTGTGGGGCAACCGCACCTTCCAGGCGTTGCTGGCCTACAAGGTCAACAGCGACCTGCTGGTCGCCCACGAGTATTTCGAGCACATGGTCGGCGGCGTGAAGGACCGGGTTCTGCAGGAGGCCCGGTCGCACGGGCTGGTGGACGCGCTTGGCCGTGGCAGCACCATGCCCGCCATCCTGGCGGAGGCGCGGCGCACGCACGGCCTTGATTTCCTGCAATTGCTCGATCCCAACGGGCGGCTGCTTGCCGCTGCGCCGGCTGGCGCAGCGGATACCGGCTATGCCGCCTGGCGCGTGGTGGAAAGCGCCGCGGCTGGTCGCGCCGATGCCGCCACCGACGCCTGGTCCGCCGCGCAGCTGGCCGCCGTTTCCGCCGACCTTGCCCGGCGCGCCCCGGTCACGCTGCGCGCCACCGCCAATGCGGCGCCGACCGACCGCACCATCGAAACCCGCGGCATGGTGGTGCACGCGGCGGCGCCGGTGTTCGATGCCGCGGGCAAGCTGGTGGCCGTCCTGCACGGCGGCACGCTGCTCAACCACAACCTCGGCTTTATCGACACCATCAACGCCCTGGTCTACCAGCCAGAATCCCTGCCCCGCGGCAGCCAGGGCACCGCGACCCTGTTCCTGGACGACACCCGCATCGCCACCAACGTGCGGCTGTTCCATGGCGAGCGCGCCCTGGGCACGCGCGTCTCGCGCGAGGTGCGCGACCAGGTGCTGCTGCGCGGCGAAAAATGGCTGGACCTGGCCTTCGTCGTCAACGACCGCTACATGAGCGCCTATGAGCCCATCGTCGACAGCCGGGGCCAGCGCATCGGCATGCTCTACGTCGGCTACCTGGCCAGGCCCATCAGCCAGGCCAAGAACCTGGCGCTGGGCGTGCTGGTTAGCCTGTTCGTGCTGCTGGCCGTGGCGGGCGCGCTGTTCTCGCTGCTGTGGGCCAGGCGCGTATTCACGCCGATGACGCGCATGGTCGGCACCATGCGCGCGCTCAAGGCTGGAAACGATGATGCGCGCGTCGGCCCGGTGCGCAGCGAGGATGAACTGGGCCAGCTGGCCCGCCAGTTCGATCAGCTGCTGTCGGACCTGCAGCAGCGCAATGCCGAACTCAGGGACTGGGGCGACGCGCTCGACCGCAAGGTTGCCGAGCGGACCCGCGAGCTGGAAGATGCGAACGCCGTGCTGCGCGCAACCCGGCAGCAACTGATTACCTCGGAAAAGCTCGCGCTTGCCGGGCAGTTGACCGCTGGCGTGGCCCATGAAATCAACAATCCGATCGCGGTGATCCAGGGCAACCTCGACGTGGCCCGCGATATCCTCGGCCCGGCGGCGGAGCCGGTCCGGCATGAATTGCGCCTGATCGACGAGCAGGTTCGGCGCATCTACTTGCTGACCAACCGGCTGCTGCAGTTTGTCCGGCCCGAGGCATACGCCGGCAATACCGAGCGCCTGGACGTGGGCGAGGTTGCGGGCGGCTGCGTCGACCTGGTCCGGCATATGCTGAAGGACGCGGCCATCCGCGTCGAACTGGCCTTCACCGCCACGCGCCAGGTGCTCATCAGCCGCAGCGAACTGCAGCAGGTCATCGTCAACCTGCTGACCAATGCCATCCATGCCATGCCTGAAGGTGGCACCCTGACGCTGGCCACGCGCGACTGGGACGGGCACGGCGTGACATTGCATGTGCGCGACACCGGCCGCGGCATCCGCGCGGAAGACCTGCCCAACCTGTTCAATCCGTTTTTCACCACCAAGAAGCAGAAGGGGACCGGGCTCGGCCTGTCCATCAGCTACGCGCTGGTCGAGCGTTATGGTGGCCGCATTACCGTGGAAAGTACGGTCGGGCAGGGCGCGGAATTTATCGTCTGGCTGCGCGAGGACGGAGCCGGGGCTGAGCCGGATCAGCAGGTGTCATGACGCCTCAACCTCGGGGCTCAGCGCCTCTGCCACCTGATCAAGCTGCATCTTGATCATCGTCAGCAGGCAATGGACGCGTGGCAGCCTTCCGAGCGTTCGCTTTCAATTTCCAGCAGCGACAGGACGCTACCCATGCCGGCCTGGACGCGGTCGAGCGATTCCAGGGTTTCTGCCGGTATGCCAATGAAAATGGTTTCGTGCTGCGGATGGGTTTTCTCTTGCATTGCGTTCTCCTGAAGAAGGTTGGGAGACCCGCCTGACGCAATCGGAAGAGGGTGGCGGGCCTGACGGCGGGGGTCGCAATACCGGCTCTCTGACGAACACCGGCCAGCCTTATCGGCTGCCCCACCCGGCCCGCCATAGTGAAGCGACGCGCGCGTGCGTGTGGGATGGTCGCCTGAGCGACCATCCGTCAGAGAGAATAGCGGGTTGCGACGCCCGATCACCGTTGTTTCGGTGATGGGCTTAGTTTTGCCTTCTCGGTGGGGGATGGCGATCAGACGATTCGCAATGAAGGCGGCCAAGTACTTGAAGTTGGTGTGGTGGGAACAAGGCAGGCGCGCTATGGGAGTCATGGCGAGACTCGACGTTCGAATGACTGAGTGATCGCGGGGCTCATACGATCTTGTGCAAGCCGATCATGCGAACGCCTTGTGATACGCGTTGAGAGCGGGCGCGCCGCCCAGATGCACGTACAGCACGTTCGTTCCCTTCGGAATCTCACCCGCCTTCGCCATCGCGATCAGGCCCGCCATCGATTTGCCCTCGTACACCGGATCGGTGAGCATCGCTTCAAGCCGCGCTGCCGTGCGGATCGCATCGATCGTCCGATCGTCGGGCAGGCCATAGTCCGGACCCGCGAAACGAGGATCGACGATCACGTCGGCGTCGTCGATTGGCTTGCCGATGCCGATCAGTTCCGCCGTCTGTCGCGCGCTCTTCGCCACGGCGCGGCGCGTCATCGCCTCGTTGCATGCGGTATCGATGCCAATCAGGCGGCGTGGTCTGTCCTGCGCTTTGAAGCCTGCGACCATGCCGCCCTGTGTCGAGCCGGTGCAGGTCGCGGTGATCACGGTGTCGAAGAATACGCCCATTTCCTGTTCCTGACGCGCGAGTTCATCGGTGAAGTTCGCATAGCCGAGGCCACCAAGGCGATGATCGGATGCACCCGCCGGAATCGCGTAAGGCTTGCCGCCTTCCCGGTGCACCTGCTCGAGGGCGCGCGACCACGTCTCCTTCACCTCGGTCGAGTAGCCCTCTCCCTCCAGCAGCGTCTCGGCGCCCATCAGCCGCGACAGCAAGATATTGCCGACCTTGTCGTAGACCGGATCGTCCCAGTGTGTCCACTCCTCCTGCACTAGCCGGCAGCGCATGCCGAGCACCGCCGCGACGGCCGCAACCTGGCGCGTGTGATTCGACTGAATGTTGCCGATGGAAACGAGCGTGTCGGCGCCTTGTTTCACTGCGTCAGCGGCGAGCCACTCAAGCTTGCGAATCTTGTTGCCGCCAAACGCGAGCCCGGACGACACATCGTCGCGCTTTGCCCACACCGAAATGCCGAGCACATCGGACAGGCGATTGAGCCGATGAATCGGCGATGGGAAGAAGCCAAGCGAGATGCGGCCGAAGCGATTTTCGAGATCAAGCGCCATGGCGAACTCCCTGTTGAAGAATGGGGGGAAGATTGACTCTAGATTAGGAGATTCATGGAAGGGCTTGGGGCTACACCGGCCTATCTTCGTCACATAGAGTGGCAGCGATGGCCGATGATTCGACCTGCATAGTCGGTGGCCGACTGGCTGTTTCCAATTGGCGGTCGGCTGAGCGTCTCAGTCCATAGGCGGTCGAACGACGCCGCATGGCCGAACTGAGACGCTGCTGCCACGCAGCATTCGGCAAGTGATAGCGCCTGAACGGCCGCGCAAACCGGACGTGCCAACGGATGGCATCGAAAGCCACTCGGAAAGGCTCTCGCCGGTAACACTTTCAAATCTCAAAGCCCCCCGTCAGTCGTGCAGGTGCTCGTCCACGAAGCGCCGGAACAGCGCCATGCTCGGCGCCTCGGTCCGGCCCGCCAGCGTGAAGAACGCATAGCGGGGGCCGTCGTCGACCGCCGGCGTGGTCGCAAGTTGGCACAGCTTCCCTTCGGCGATTTCCGTCCGCACCGCCGCGACGATGCTGAACAGGATCGCGTCCGAAACCAGCACGGCCTCCACCAGGCTGCGCACGTTCTCGCAGCGCAGGCTCAGGCAATGCTCTGGGTCGGCGCGCGGGCCGAAGCGCTTTACCAGCCCGCGCGCGACTTCCGGGCTCAGCGGAGCTGACGCCAGCGGATAGCGCATGACATCGTCGAAGGTCACGGCCTCGCCGGCGGCGGCCTGCAGCAGCAACGGATGGCCCGCGCGGCAGATGAAGCGGCCCTGAAGCTGCGCCAGCAGTTCGTGGCGCAGATCGGTGGCCGGCGCCACGCTGGTGACCTCGACGATCACCGCGTCCAGCGTGCGCTGGCGCAGCTGGATCATCAGCGCGTCGGAAGTGCCGAGTGACACCGCCGCCTGGATCCCGGGGTGATGCATGGCCATGTGGCGCAGAAACGGCGTCATCAGCACCGCGCCGGGGCCCGCGCCCAGCCCGACACGGATGGCGCCGAGGTGATGGCGGTGGAACAGTTCGACGCTGCGATGCAGCTCGGCTTCCTCGAACAGCATGCGCCGGGCCCGCTCGGCGATCAGTTCGCCCAGCGGGGTCAGTACATTGCGCCGGCCATGGCGGTCGATCAGCTTGCCGCCGAGCTCGTCCTCCAGCGCCTGGATGCTGCGGCTTAGCGCCGACTGGGTCAGGTGCAGCCGTTGCGCGGCGCGGCTGAACGATTCCGCGTCCGCGACCATGAGCAGGTGCCGCAGGTGCTTGAGGTGCATCGATGCCTCGTGAATGAGTTTTATGAATAAATTTTAGACGAGTAATGCATTGGACACATAGCAGGCTGGCCGCTACGATCCTTCGCACAACACACAAAGCGACGCAAGGCGCGAGGAGACTGCCATGACCCGAATCCGATTCCAGAACATTGCCCGCCGGCTGCGGCGCGGCGCGGTGGCCGGCCTGCTGTGCGTGGGCCTGGCGCCGGCCTACGCCTATCCCGAGCGGCCCGTCACGGTGCTGGTGCCGTTCCCGGCGGGCGGGCTGTCGGACGTGGTCGCCCGCAACCTCAATGCACCGCTGGGCCGGCAGTTGGGCCAGCCGGTCATCGTCGAGAACCTGGGCGGGGCCGGCGGCGCGATCGCCGCGCAGAAGGTCCTGCATGCGCCGGCCGATGGGCACCTGCTGTTGCAGGCCGGCCCCGGCGAACTGATCACGACGCCGCTGGCGAATGCCGCCATCAAGTACAAGAGCGAGGACTTCCGGCTGGTACACATGGTCGGCGCGGTCGACCTGGCCATCCTGGTGCGCAAGGACCTGCCGGTGAAGGATGTCGATGAACTCGCGGCCCATGCCGCGCAGGCGGCCCGCGCGGGCAAGCCGCTGACCTATGCCAGCGTCGGCATCGGCTCGCTCTACCACCTGCTCGGGGCGCACCTGTCGCAGACCATCGGCGCGCCGATGACGCACGTGCCCTACAAGGGCGGCGCGCCCGTGATCCAGGACCTGGTGGGCGGCATCGTCGATATCTTTATCTCGCCGTTCGGCAAGCCCGACATCGAGCGCATGCGAACCGGCCAGGTCAGGATGCTGGCGGTGCTGTCACCCACGCGGCTCGACGCGGTCAGGTCCGTGCCGAGCGTCAATGAAAGCAGGGCGCTACGCGGCTTCAACTACTCGACCTGGGCCGGCGTCTTCGTGAAGAAGGACACCGCCGAGCCGGTCGTGCAGGCGCTGCACAAGGCGCTGGCGCAGACGCTGGCCGACCCCGCGGTACGTGCCAGCCTGGATGCCGCGAACCTGCCCGCATCCCGTCCGGCATCGCTGGCGGAAAGCCAGAAGGCCTACCAGCAGAGCATCGACCAGTACCGCGGCATCGCCCGTGCCATCGGCCTGCAGCCGCAATGAAGGACGCCATGCATCCCCTCCTGGCAGCGCTGCGGGACAGCACGGAAGCGTTCGTTGCCATCCGCCGCGACATCCATCGCCATCCGGAACTCGGCTTCGAGGAGCACCGCACCAGCGAGATCGTGGCCCGCCTGCTCGCCGAATGGGGCTACGAGGTGGAACGCGGGCTCGGCACCACCGGCGTCGTTGGCCGGCTGCGGCGCGGCAGCGGCAGCCGCAGTCTCGGCATCCGCGCCGACATGGACGCGCTGCCGATGGCCGAAGCCACCGGGCTGCCCTATGCCAGCTGCCATCCCGGCGTAATGCATGCCTGCGGGCACGACGGGCATACCGCCATGCTGCTTTGCGCGGCCAGGCATCTCGCACTGCATGGTAATTTCAGCGGCACGCTGAACCTGGTCTTCCAGCCGGCGGAGGAGGGCCTGGGTGGGGCCAGGCGGATGATGGAAGCGGGGCTATTCGACAAGTACCCTTGCGATGCTATCTTCGCCATGCACAACGTCCCCGGCTCGGCGCCGGGCCGGCTGCTGATGCGCCAGGGCGCGGCGCAGGCTTCGGCCGACAACGTGACCATCACGCTTACAGGCATCGGCGGCCATGCGGCGTTCCCGCACAACGCGGCCGATCCGGTTGTGGCCGGCGCTTCGATCGTGATGGCCTTGCAGACCATCGTGGCGCGCAATGTCGATCCGCTGCAAACGGCGGTGATCACGGTGGGCGCTTTCCAGGCGGGCACCGTTTCCAACATCATCCCTGCGCAGGCCGTGCTCAGGCTGAGTGTGCGCGCGCTGGATCGCCAGGTACGCGATCGGGTCGAGCAGCGCATCTGCGAACTGGCCACTGCTCAGGCGCAAAGCTACGGCGTGGCGGCGCAGATCGACTACGAGCGCGGTTATCCGGTGCTGGTGAACACGCCGGCGGAAACGGCGTTTGCTGGCCAGGTTGCGCTGGAACTGCTGGGGCCCGCTCACGTCAACTGCCAGGCACCGCCGATCGCGGCGAGCGAGGACTTCGCCTTCATGCTCGACGCGGTGCCTGGTTGCTACCTGTGGATTGGCAATGGCGAGGGGGACGAGGGCGGCTGCATGGTGCACAACCCAGGCTATGACTTCAACGACGCGAATATTCCGGTGGGCGCGGCGTACTGGGCGCTGCTATGCGAGCGCTTTCTGGTGGACCAGCCATGGCCGGGCCACGCGGCGCACGCCCGGACAAGTGCCTAGGCTAGCCGAGTGTGGGACGCTCAAGGTTTGCGCCTCGTTCTGAGCAGTTCGGCGAGATGGGCACGCACTTGGTCCGAGGACAAGAGATGGTCGAAGGCCGGAATCGACCCTTATCAGCCATTGGCGGTGCCAGATCGAACGTCCGCGCTGGCCGAAAAAGGGCCATTCGCCTCGGCCCGGCGTGGCCGCCCGCAATCGAACTCAATTCGATCATTGGCACTCGGCAAACGTCAGAGGCAACTCTGCAATCCGGGCATACTTTAGTTAGCTTCCGTGATGTGATGGACCGGGGCATTCGGCTGGACGCAGGACGCGACGAAGCAGGTCGATCAAGGCCGGGATCAGTGAGGCAGCAGAAACCCTCAACTTTTCTAGACCAAGCAGCGAAGGTCGACGCAGCAGAAGCATCAATCCCCGGTGAATCGTGGCGCACGCCGCTCTACAAAGGCCCGCACGCCTTCCTGTGCATCAGTGCCACCGGCCCGGGCTGTGAGTAACTGATGCTCAAGTGCAAGGTGTGCCTGCAAGTCACGGGCAGGCAGGCCGCTGCACAAGGTCTTGATGCCGCCCAATGACGCGGTCGCGGCCTGCGCCAGGCGCAGCGCAAGATTCTCCGCCGCACCGGCAAGCTCGGCATCAGGGTACAGCGCATCTACCACGCCATGTGTGAGGCAGCGTTGCGCGTCGATCGTTTCGCTGAGCATAAACCACTGTTGGGCCCGCACAGCGCCAACGCGGCGGGCCAGGAAGTAGGAAGCGCCGAGGTCGGGCGACAGCCCTATTGCTGCGTAACCGGTGCGCAGTTTCACCGATTCCGCTGCCAGCACGAAGTCGGCACACAGTGCCAGCCCGATGCCAGCCCCCCCGAGAGGCCCGTTCACCGCTGCGACGACCGGCAACGGCGCCGTCGCCAGACGGTACAACGCTGGATGCAGTGGAGCTAGAATATCGTCCACGAGCGCGTCCAGGGCCGGGCCCGCGGCCACGAATTCGTCAATATCCCCGCCGGCACAGAAAATGCGGCCTTCCGCCGCGAGCAACACGACGCGCGGCTGCTGCTCCAGAATACTGTCGATCGCCCCCACCAGCGCGCGGGATGCAGCGCGTGAGATGGTGTTTGCGTGCTCTTGCCGCTTCAGCACGATCCGGCCGATGTTCTCGGCTACGCCCCAGGCAATTCCATCAGATTGATGCATTGGATTGTCCATCTTTGTCTTGTATCCAGTCTGGTGAGCATTCGCGCGCCGCCGCGCTTCGTCAATTAGTTCACCGACAAGGGTAGAAAGCGCGGCGCGGCGGCAACGTGCAGGGCCCCGTCTGCGCCAATGCCATAGATGCCACGCGCCGCATTGTGTGGGTGCGCGGCCGCCTCGGACAGGCTCAGGACAGGCGCGAAGCATGCATCGCTGCCCTCAAGCAGCGCGCACCAGTGGGCGCGCGAACGGCTGGCGAACAGCGTCGAAAACCGAGCCTTCAACGCGGGCCAGGCACGCACGTCATACTGCGCGGCCGGGTCCACATCCGCAAGGGCGAGCTTGTCCAGCAGCAGCGCGTAGAACTGGGGCTCCAGCGGGCCAAGCGTGATGAAGCCCCCGTCGGCACAGCGGTAGACATCATAGAACGGCGAGTCGTGGAACGGGCTGGGAGTCGGCCCATCCAGTTGCCCGCTGGCGCGTACCCATTGCACAATGGTGCCGAGCATCGCCAGTACATCAACGATGGCGCCGTCCACTACGCGCCCTTGGCCGCTGGCGCGCGCGTCCAACAACGCGCAAGCCATGCCAAAGGCCAACCCCAACGCGCCAGCGGCGTCGCCGACGACGGTCGGTGGCACGATGGGCGCCTGGCCGTCGCGCGCCGACAGCGAAAGCAGGCCGGTCAGCGCCACGTAATTCAAGTCGTGGCCGGCGGCTTGCGCCAGGGGCCCGGATTGCCCCCAGCCGGTCATGCGGCCATAAACCAGCCGAGGGTTAAACGCAGCGCAATTAGCCGGACCCAGGCCCAGCTTCTCCATCACGCCGGGACGGTTGCCTTCGACCAGTGCGTCAGCCTCTGCAACCAGCGCCATCGCCTTGGCCACGTCGGCAGACTGCTTGAGGTCGAGCATCACGACGGCCTTGCCGCGCCGCAGGGGATTGTCCGCCGAACCGCCAATGCGTTCGTTCACTGCGCCCTTTTGCGGCCGCGCGATGACAGTGACCTGCGCCCCCATGTCGGCCAGCATCCGGCCGGCCAATGGGCCGGGTCCGATTCCTTCAAACTCAATGACGCGAATCCCAGTCAGCGGCTGCTTCATGCGGGCAGCCTCCGTGCAATCAGTTCCTTCATGATCTCGTTCGCACCGCCGTAAATGCGCTGCACCCGCGCGTCGGCGTACAGCCTCGCAATCGGGTACTCGGTCACGTAGCCGTAGCCGCCGAAAAGCTGCAGGCATTCATCGGTGACCTTGCCTTGCTGCTCGGTACACCACCACTTGGCCATGTAGGCCGCCGATTCGTCGAGCTGGCCATCGAGAAGACGCTGGATGCAGTCATTGACGAATGTGCGCACCACATGCGCCAACGTGGCACACTCGGCCAGCTTGAAGCGCGTGTTCTGGAAGTCGTACAGCGATTGGCCAAATGCCTTGCGCTGCTGGGTGTACTCCAGCGTCAGTTCGACAGCACGCTCGATCACGGCCGCCGCTGGCACGGCGAGCAGCATGCGCTCGTACGGAAGCTGGCTCATGAGTTGCGCGAAGCCCCGTCCTTCCGTCTCGCCAAGCAGGCGATCGGCGGGAACCCGCACGCCATCGAATGACAACTCGGCGGTATCGGAGGCGTGCTGGCCAAGCTTTTCGAGCCGGCGGCCAACGCGGAATCCCGGCAGATCCTCGGTCTCCAGCACGATCAGCGACACCCCCCGGCTACCCGCCTCACCCGTTCGTACCGCCACCACCAGCAAGTTGGCGGTGAAGCCGTTGGTAATGAAGGTCTTGGCACCGTCGATGACGTACTCGCCGCCGTCGCGGCGCGCGCGCGTGCGCAGCGCCTGAAGGTCCGAGCCGCAGCCGGGTTCGGTCATGGCGATGCCGGCCAGCATCTCGCCGCTGACCAGCTTCGGTAGCCAGCGCTCTTTCTGCTCTGGCGTGCCATAGTCCAAGATGTAGTGCGTGGCGATGCTGTGGACGGCTGTGGTGGCGGGCACTTCGGCCCTGGCCAGCTCGTCCTGTACCACCAGTTGGTAGGCCAGGCTCGCGCCGGCGCCACCATAGGCTTCCTCGATCTCGGGCAGCAGGAAGCCCATCTGCCCGAAAGCATGCCAGACTTCGCGCGGGATGTAGCTCTGGCGGCGCCACCCGTCCAAGTTCGGCGCCAGTTCGCCGGCCACGTAGCGGCGCACCTGCTCGCGGAAGGCCTCGATTTCCTCATCCATCCAACGATGGCGGTACAGTTGCGGCAGCATCGCTAGTCTCCTCAGATGCCGGTCAGGCCGCCGCTGCACAGAAGCGTCTGGCCACTCACGTAGTCCGATTCCGGGATGCAGAACAGGTACACGGCGCCGGCTGCTTCGTCCGGCGTGCCGCCACGTCCCAGCGGGATGCCGCGCTCCATCGCGGCCAGCAAGTCAGGGTTCACGCCGACCTTGATCTCACGGCCTTCGATATTGGCTGTGGATTCGCCGGCTGCACTCCCGGTCAGGCGGGTCTTGATCAGGCCATATGCCACGCAGTTCACGGTGACATTCATGCGTCCCCACTCCTTGGCGAGTGTCTGCGTCATGCCGATGATGCCGGCCTTGGCAGCGGAGTAATTTGCTTGCCCGGCATTGCCGAACAGGCCAGCGACGGACGAGATATTGACCACCTTGCGTACCACGCGTTGGCCGGCCTCGCCTTCAGCCTTGGACAGGCCGCGGATCACGGGCTGCGCGGCACGCAGAATGCGGAACGGCGCCGTGAGGTGGCAGTCGAGCATGGCGTACCACTGCTCGTCGGTCATCTTCTGGATCACGTTGTCCCAGGTATAGCCTGCATTGTTGACGATGATGTCCAGGCCTTTGTATTCGCTCACCGCCGTACCGACGAAGCGCTCGGCGAAGTCCGGCACGGTGACGCTGCCGACGCAGGCTACAGCCTGCC
Source organism: Cupriavidus taiwanensis (assembly GCF_900250075.1). Lineage (NCBI taxonomy): Bacteria > Pseudomonadati > Pseudomonadota > Betaproteobacteria > Burkholderiales > Burkholderiaceae > Cupriavidus > Cupriavidus taiwanensis. Next base: position 2,451,775 of record NZ_LT977071.1, on the reverse strand, counting down.
CGCCGGCGGCGCGAATGGTTTCCACCACCTCCTGGGCTGGCTCCTTGTCCAGATCATTGATAACGAGTCGGGCGCCTTCACTGGCCAGCTTGAGCGCGATGGAGCGGCCGATGCCGCGGCCGGAACCGGTAATAAGGACAACTTTGCCTTCCAGTTTGCGAGTCATGGGTTAGTCTCCTTTTCGATTTCGTGATTTCGTGATTTCGTGATTTCGTGATTTCGTGATTTCGTGATTTCGTGATTTCGCGGTTCAGGGCAGCGCGACCAGCGCCTCGCCTGCAATCCTGGTTTGTCCGAACTGGTTGGCGCTCTGCACCTCGACACGCACGCAGCGCTCGCCGTTCACTTCAAGCTTTTCGACCACCCGGCCACTGCAGCAAATGGCATGGCCGAGGTGGGTGATACCCTGGAAGCGGGCGTCGAACCGGCGCAGTTGCGACTGCGGCGCCCAGCCGGTCAGCAAGCGGCCCAGCCAGGCCATGCCCAGCATGCCGTGGGCGAACACGTCCGGCATGCCGGCCCGGCGCGCGTAGTCAAGGTCGATGTGGATCGGATGGTGGTCACCGGACGCGCCGGCAAAGAGCGCCAGCATGTGGCGGTTCACGGGGGGCAGGCTCTCGGACGGCAGGATGTCGCCAACCTGCACCGAGTCAAAGCAGAGGGTTGTCATTGGGGTCCTTCAGTTGCGTACCACGGTCAGCGAGCGCATCCGGGCCACGTGTTCGCCGCGCTGGTTAACCACTTTCGACTCGACTTCGATGAATTCCAACGCGCCGCCTTTCTTGTCGTAGATGTCCTTGACGTTGGAGCTGACCGTCACGGTGTCCCCTGCGACGACGGGGCCGAAATACTCGAAGCTCTCCTCGCCATGCAAGACCTTGGCATGCGGCACGCCGAGCAGGTCGAGTAGACCGAACATGGCACCCGAGTCCAGCTCCGCAGCGAACAGGAATGTGGGTGGCGCCGGCAGGTCGGCATAACCGGCGTCGTGGGCGGCAGCCGGGTCGGTGTAGATCGGGTTGGTCTCGCCGATTGCCTTGGCGAAAAACTTCAGCCGGCCGCGCTCGATCGGCAGCACCGAGCTGCCGACTTCATGGCCAATCCATTTCTTGTCGATCATGATCAGACCCTCTCGTACAGGGTGACGACGCACGCGCCACCGAGGCCCAGGTTGTGCTGCAGCGCCAGCCGGAGGCCCTCGACCTGCCGTGCACCGGCCTGCCCGCGCAATTGCTCGACCAGCTCCGTACATTGCGCCAGCCCGGTCGCACCAAGCGGGTGGCCCTTGGAGAGCAGCCCGCCCGACGGGTTGGTCACGATTTGGCCGCCATAGGTGTTGTCGCCATCGGACACGAACTTCTCGGCGCCACCCACCGGGCACAGCCCGAGCGCCTCATAGGTAATCAGCTCGTTGTGGGCGAAGCAATCATGCAATTCCACCACGCCGATGTCTTCCGGTCCGGCGGCGGCCGCTTCATAAACTTGCCGGGCCGCGTCGCGTGTCATGCTGAAGCCCACCACCTCGCGCATATCGCGCGCCTCGAAAGCAGGCGGTGTGTCGGTGGTCATGGCCTGGGCGCGGATGCGAACGCTCGCGTCCAGGCCGTGCTTCTTGGCGAATGCTTCCGAGACTAGCAGCGCTGCTGCCGCACCGCAGGTCGGTGGGCAGGCCATCAGCTTGGTCATCACGCCGGGCCAGATCATGGGCGATGCCATCACGTCGTCCTCCGTGACCACCGTCCGGAGCAATGCCAACGGATTGTTAGCTGCATGCCGGCTGGCCTTGGCGCGAATCTTGGCGAAGGTCTCGAGCCTTGTGCCGAACTCCTCCATATGCGCCAGGCCGGCGCCGCCAAAGTAGCGAAGGGCGAACGGTATCCCGGGAACGTCAATCAGTTCGGCGGTAACGGCATCGAACCGCTCGAACGGGCTCGGCCGATCGTCAAACACCGAGCCCAGTGCACCGGGCGTCATCTGCTCGAAGCCGAAGGCAAGGGCGCAATCGACGGCGCCGCTGGAGACCGCCTGGCGCGCCAGGTACAACGCGGTCGACCCCGTCGAGCAATTGTTGTTGACGTTGACCACTGGGATGCCCGTCATGCCAACTTCGTAGAGCCCACGCTGGCCGGCAGTGGAATCGCCGTAGACATAGCCAGCATAGGCCTGCTGAACCTTGTCGTATTCGACGCCCGCGTTGGTGAGTGCGGCGCGGATGGCTTTCGCGGCCATCACCGGGTAGGGTTCGCTGGCCCCCGGCTTGGTGAAGGGAATCATGCCGACGCCGGCTACGATCACGGATGAGGTCATGGTGGTTCCTTGCGGTTGGATTGTGGTTAGCTGACTTTGCGAATCTGGCTGTCCCAATAGGGCTTGCGCAACTCCGTCTTGAGGATCTTGCCGGCGCCCGACAATGGCAGGCTGTCCCGGAAATGGACACTGCGCGGACACTTGTAGCCGGCGATCAGCGTCTTGCAGTGGGCAATCAGTTCTTCGGCGGTCACGGATGCATCCGGCTTGCGCACCACGACGGCGTGGACGGCTTCGCCCCACGCTGCGTTGGGGATGCCGATGACGGCGCAGGCGGCCACCGCGCTGTGCATGGCAATGGCGTTCTCGACCTCGGCCGAATAGACGTTTTCGCCGCCGCTGATGATCATGTCCTTCAAACGATCGACGATGAAGATGAAGCCATCATCGTCCATGTAGCCGCCGTCCCCGGTGTGCATCCAGCCGTTGCGTAGCGCTTCCGCTGTCTGTTCTGGCTTGTTCCAGTAGCCCTGCATCACGTTCGGGCCACGCACGATGACCTCGCCTACGGTGCCGCGCGGCACTTCCTGATCTTCGGGGTCCACGATCCGCACTTCGGTGCAATAGCTCGCGCGGCCGGCCGACCGTGACTTGCCGAGCTCGCGGGCTTCTGGCGTGTGATAAGAGGAGGGAACAATGGTCGCTAGCGGCGACAATTCTGTCATCCCGTAGGCTTGCACGAAGCTCACCCCGGGCAGTGCCGTCATCGCGCGTTCGAGCACCGCCTCGGAAATCGGTGAAGCTCCGTAGATGATGGTATGGAGTGCGCTCAGGTCGCGCGGCTGCCGCATCGCCGGGTGGTCGACCAGCATCTGGATCATGGTCGGCACCAGAAGCAGGTGTGTCACACGGTCGCGCTCCAGCGTATCGAGCACCAGTTCCGGTGAGAACGCCGCGATCACGGAGTGCGTGTTGCCTTCGATCCAGTGTGGCATCGCCAGACCCATGTCGGCGAGGTGGAACATCGGCGCGGCATGCAAATATGTGCCGCCAGGGGTGGCCATCCCTTCAGCACGCAAAGCCAGGCCAGAACTAAGGAGATTGCCGTGGCTCAGCATGACGCCCTTGGGGAAACCGGTCGTCCCGCCCGTGTAAAAGATACCGGCCAGGTCCTCATCACGGCGCACGGCATCGCCCACCGGCTGGGCCTTTGCCAGCAAGGCTTCGTATCCGTGCATTCCAGCCGGTACGTCACAATCCCCGCAGTAGATCACTTCACGCAACGCGGCCGCGTCGCCCTGGATCGTCTCGGCGAGCGTGCGAAAGGTCTCATCCACAATCAGGATGGTCGAACCGGAATCGTTCAGCGAGTACAGGATCTCCGAAGCGGACCAGCGCGTGTTGCACGGATTTAGGACACCGCCGCCCCACGGCACCCCCATCTGATACTCAAGATAGCGGTCGGAGTTCAGGGCCAGCATGGCGACGCGATCGCCGTGCTGCATGCCCAGTCCTTGCAGCGCCCCAGCTAAGCGCGCCACACGGTCGGCGAACTGGCGGAAGGTCTGCTGCCGGTCACCGAACCGCACGGCAATATGGTCGGGCTTTTGCTGCACTGCACGATGCAACGCTTGCGTAAGGTACATGGTTGTCTCCGTCCTGCCCGCGACGATGCGGAGCAATTGCTTTGTTTGTGGGGCTCATGTTAGAAACGCACGCTTCGGCCAGCAATCGCACATTCCATCGATTGGATGGCAGAAGACCTCAATCCATGACGCCTGCCTCCAGTGACGCTTAAAGCTCCCATTACCGTCCCAGTCGCCTTTGTGCGTGGCATGCTTGCCGGTGTGCAGGCACGCGGAGAACCTATCGAGAGTTTTCTGGCGGACGCCGGGATCCCGTCGGAACTGCTTGAACATGCAGGCGCCCGCATCACCGCTGCCCAGTACGTGGCACTCTTTCGGCTATTGATAGAGCGGCGTGAAGACGAGTGCCTCGGCTTTCTGTCGCGGCCGCTGAAGCCGGGTAGCTTTGCCCTGATGGCACGTTCCGCGTTGGGCGCACGCAGCCTCGACTCCGCCATCCGCCGCGTGTCGCAGACCTTCTGGTTGCTGCAGGACGATGTTGTCCTGGAGTCGCGCCGCGAGGGCGAGCTCGCCGGCGTTGGCTTGCGCTTCAGCCGCTCATTGAGCGAGCAGCCGGTCTTCCTGCATGAGATGCTGGTCCGCGTTTTTTGGCGCCTTATCGCCTGGCTCGCGGGTGGCCGTTTGCCTGCTGCACGCTTTGACTTTGCTTTTGATAACCCGCCTCACGCCGGCAGCTACGGCAAGATCTTTCCGGCCCATCTGGAGTTCGGGCGGGGTCAGACAGCGTTTTGGTTCGAAGCAACATGGCTGCTCAGTCCCGTGCGACGGGACGAAGCTGCGCTGCGCGCATTCCTGGCCGATGCACAGGCCAATATCGTTGTCCCGCGAACCGACCGTGACGTGGCGAGTTCACGCGTACGCGCATATTTGCAACTTACGCAGCCCACTTGGCCGGACCTCGCGGAGTCCGCCAGCGCATTGCACATGTCGACGGCAACCCTGCAACGGCGGTTGGCCATGGAGGGAACCTCGTTTCAAACGCTGAAGGACGAGCTGCGGCGAGATATTGCAATTGTTCGTCTCAACACCAGTTCGGTGTCACTCGCAGAATTGGCGCAGGAGTTGGGATTCGCCGATAGTGCCGCGTTCCAGCGCGCCTTCAAGGGCTGGACGGGCAGTGCGCCGGGGTCGTATCGCAAAGCTCAAGTCAGCCTCTGAAGAGCAGGCTGGAATATACGGAATCCGCGTTTCCATTTGCCGGTTGGCGTGGGCCAATGCATGACCGGGCGATTGGGGCAATCGGTTGTCGCAAAGACAGCTTGATACGATATGTGTAGTCGGGCGATTCAAAATAATGGAGCGCCAGCCGTGCGTGCGCGGGAGCATAAGTGAAGCAGCAGGGGCTTATGAGTGTCGCCAAAATTGGGGCAGTCATCGCTCAAACCAGCTTTTTCGTGTCTCCGATCTCGAGGGGGGAGAGGTCGCCTACCGGACTCAAGCCACGCCAAACGGCTCTTTTCTGTCAGTTCAGCCGTTGGCCGTTGCAAAGGTGGACGGCCGAAACTGGCCGGACTCAGCCGTCGGATCATCGGTCTGCCGTGCATAACCGGACCACGCGTCGCATCAGCCAGACGCCGGAGGGTGAAAGCTACCTCGTGGAAGGCGCCGCATCCTCGCCGAGATGGAAGCGCTGGAACGCGTCGCGTCCATTGTCTGTATCAACAAGCACGGCTGAGCAGGCCAGCACCGACACAGCTAGGCCGATGGCGCGGCAGGCGTGATGACGCCGTAGGGGAGAGGCCGGGACTCCGTGTGCGGTTAGTTTCTTTTCGTGCGCATTTTACCGTTGCCGATCGGCAAACATGCTCATTGCACCTGGCGCATAAGCCTGCAGTATCATCGCTTTATCAACGCGCCATGGAGTACGGCATGCAGTTTCTCTGGCCGCAATTGCTCTGGCTGTTGTGCTTTCTCCCTTTGCTAGCAGGTGCCTATGTCTACCTGATGGCACGACGCAAGAAAGCTGCTCTGTTGTATGCCAGTCTTGCTCTGCCGCGCGCCGCGTTGGGGCACAGCCTACGCCTTCGGCGTCACATCCCGCCGCTGCTTTTTCTCTTGGCGTTGGGTGCGGCCCTCCTGGCATGCGCCCGTCCTGCCGCGACCATCACCCTGCCGTCAGACATCATCACAGTGGTACTGGCTGTCGATACCTCCCTCAGCATGAATTCAACCGACGTGGCGCCCAGTCGGATCAGTGCCGCGCAGCAGGCCGCACGAGATCTTGTCATCGGACTGCCTGCAAGCGTGCGCCTGGGCATTGTCTCGTTTGCCGCCACGGCCACCGTAGTGCAGCCTCCAACCGACAACCGTCAGGATATGCTCGATGCGATCGATCGCTTCCAACTCCAACACGGCACGGCAACAGGCAGCGGACTGATCCAGGCCCTGGCGGTATTGTTTCCCGACGATGATGGCATCGACCTCGAAGCTATCCTTTTCCGCGGCGAGACCTTGGCTCCGGGACCTGGTGGAAGAACGAAGTCCGAAGCTGCTGCGGCGGACGCCGTTCGCAAGCGCGAACTGGAACAGCCACCGACGATGCCCGGCTCTTATCGGCACGGCGTGGTAATCCTGCTCAGCGATGGTCGCCGGACCACTGGGCCAGATCCGCTAGACGCCGCGCGCATGGCTGCCCAGCGTGGGGTTCGCGTCTATACCGTAGGCTACGGTACCCCGCACGGCCAGGCAGAGTCGAGCCAGTCCTCCTTCACACAACTGGATGAGCCGACTTTGCTCGCGGTCGCGACGCTGACTGCTGGCGAGTACTTCCTGGCCGGCTCGGCCGCGGATCTGACACGGGTATATCGGCAGCTTAGCGCCCGTTTCGCGCTCGAACGCAGGGAGACCGAAATCAGTTCTTTGCTGGCCGGGACCTCAGTTGTGCTGCTGATCGCTGCTTGTAGCCTGTCATTGCTGTGGTTCCGACGGTGACCATAACGAAAGTCAGTCGTCGCACGTATTTTTGGAGCGGGTAGGGGAGCCGAAGGGAGGCGGTAAACACTGTATTGCTGCTGCCCTTCGCTTTGTCACAAAGCTTCCGTTCAACGCGCAAAGCCCAGCTCGATCGCAGTTGGACCGACTCCGCCCTCAACTCTCAGGATCATCCCCAAACTCGCGGAGTTCCTGCGAGCAGCGGCAAGCCTTGGCGATCTTGGTAGCCCACACGATAGCGGCTTCGCGCGACGGGAGCTGCAGGACACAAAAGCCCCCGTCGAACTCCTTCGTCTGGGGATAGGTTCCGCTTGTGACGGTGCCGTCTGCGGCGACCATGAGCGGTGCGACATCCGCGCTGATACCGCCACCGAACACGTAAACGCCTGCAGCCTTCGCCTCGCGTATGACCTCGCGCGCAGCTTCGCCCACGGCGGCGAGTTCCTCGGCGGGAACTTTCATCGCCGTTGCGGGAAAGGAGATCAGGTATTTCGTCATCGAATGGCATGACCGTCACCGCCCCCCACGCCTCCTCGCCAACAAGCCACTAAACTCCTTCCCCAAAAACTCCGCCGCATGCTCCAGCAAATAAGCCCGGCAACTTTCCCCCGCCGGCGATAACCGCTTGCTCGCCATATGCGCGACATGCCAGATGCGCTCGATCGGCGTGCCGGTCACGTCCAGCAGCGCGATTTCGCCGGTGCGCAGCTCCAGCGCCATGGTGTGCAGAGACAGCAGGCTGATACCCATGCCCGCCATCACCGCCTGCTTGATGGTCTCGTTGCTGCCGAGGGTGATCACCTTGGCCGGCGTGAACAGGTGGTCGCGGAACATGTATTCGGCGACGGTGCGGGTGCCTGAGCCGGGTTCCCGCAGCAGGAAGGTTTCGTGCCGCAGCTCCTGCAAATCGAACTGCGCGGCGTCGTGCAGCGGGTGCCGTGGCGAGGCCACCAGTACGTGCGGATGCGCGGCGATGGGTTCGGAGACGGCGTCCAGCTCGCGCGGCGGGCGGCCCATCAGGGCGAGGTCGATGGCGTTGTCCTGCAGCAGCTGCAGCAGGGTTTCGCGATTGCCTTCGGCGATGCGCAGTTCCACGCCCGGGTGCAGCGCGGTGAAGCCGGCCAGCAGCTTGGGCGCGAAGTACTTCGCGGTGCTGATCAGGCCGATCGTGATGGAGCCGCGGTCGACGTCCTTGACTGCCTGCAGTCCTTCCTCGGCGTCCTTGACCTCGCCCAGGATGCGCAGCGCATGGTGCAGCAGGCGGTCTCCGGGTTCGGTCAGCGTCAGTTGCCGGCCGACGCGCTCGAACAGCGCCAGCCCCACCACGGATTCCAGTTGCTTGACCTGCATCGACACCGCGGGCTGGGTCAGGTGCAGCTCTTCGGCCGCGCGCACGAAGCTGGCGTGCCTGGCCACGGTGACGAAGATCTGCAGCTGGCGAAGGGTGAGGGCGCGCAGGAAGGACATGGGCAGTGGGGGCGGCTTTTGGACGGTCCCTTGATGTGCGGTCTGGTTCGCACTTAAGGGATAGCTTATGCAGTGACTAAGAATATCTGAATTTACCTTATAGAGGGGCGCTTATATCTTTGCATCAACGCAGCAGCCACGAACGCTCAACCACGCAAGGAGACAAGCATGAACGCACCAGAACCGGTCCAGGCCAAGCCGCGCAAGCGCTATGACGCCGGCGTCATGAAGTACAAGGAAATGGGGTACTGGGACGCGGACTACGAGCCCAAGGACACCGACCTGCTGGCGCTGTTCCGCATCACGCCGCAGGATGGCGTGGACCCGGTCGAGGCCGCTGCAGCGGTGGCCGGCGAATCCTCCACCGCCACCTGGACGGTGGTGTGGACCGATCGCCTGACCGCGTGCGACATGTACCGCGCCAAGGCCTACCGGGTCGATCCGGTGCCGAACAACCCGGAGCAGTTCTTCTGCTACGTGGCCTATGACCTGTCGCTGTTCGAGGAAGGCTCGATCGCCAACCTGACCGCCTCGATCATCGGCAACGTGTTCAGCTTCAAGCCGATCAAGGCGGCGCGGCTGGAAGACATGCGCTTCCCGGTAGCCTATGTGAAGACCTTCGCCGGCCCGTCGACCGGCATCATCGTCGAGCGCGAGCGCCTGGACAAGTTCGGCCGCCCGTTGCTGGGCGCCACCACCAAGCCCAAGCTCGGCCTGTCGGGCCGCAACTATGGCCGCGTGGTGTACGAAGGCCTGAAGGGCGGGCTGGACTTCATGAAGGACGACGAGAACATCAACTCCCAGCCCTTCATGCACTGGCGCGACCGCTTCCTGTTCGTGATGGATGCGGTCAACAAGGCCTCGGCCGCCACCGGCGAGGTCAAGGGCAGCTACCTCAACGTGACCGCCGGCACCATGGAAGAGATGTACCGGCGCGCGGAGTTCGCCAAGTCTCTGGGCTCGGTCATCATCATGGTCGACCTGATCGTGGGCTGGACCTGCATCCAGTCGATGAGCAACTGGTGCCGCCAGAACGACATGATCCTGCACCTGCACCGCGCGGGCCACGGCACCTACACGCGCCAGAAGAACCACGGCGTGTCGTTCCGCGTGATCGCCAAGTGGCTGCGCCTGGCCGGCGTGGATCACATGCACACCGGCACCGCGGTGGGCAAGCTGGAAGGGGATCCGCTGACCGTGCAGGGCTACTACAACGTCTGCCGCGATGCATACACCCATACCGACCTGACCCGCGGGCTGTTCTTCGACCAGGACTGGGCCTCGCTGCGCAAGGTGATGCCGGTGGCCTCGGGCGGCATCCACGCCGGCCAGATGCACCAGCTGATCAGCCTGTTCGGCGACGACGTGGTGCTGCAGTTCGGCGGCGGCACCATCGGCCACCCGCAAGGCATCCAGGCCGGCGCCACCGCCAACCGGGTCGCGCTGGAGGCAATGGTGCTGGCGCGCAACGAGGGGCGCGACATCCTCAACGAAGGGCCGGAGATCCTGCGCGATGCCGCGCGCTGGTGCGGGCCGCTGCGCGCCGCGCTGGACACCTGGGGCGACATCACCTTCAACTACACGCCGACCGATACCTCGGACTTCGTGCCCACCGCCACGGCGGCCTGACCCTGGCTGGATGCCACCACCGCGAACACCACAGAACGAGAGGACATCATGCGTATCACTCAAGGCACCTTTTCTTTCCTGCCCGAACTGACCGACGAGCAGATCACCAGGCAGCTCGAATACTGCCTGAACAAGGGCTGGGCGGTCGGCATCGAGTACACCGACGACCCGCATCCGCGCAACACCTACTGGGAGATGTTCGGGCTGCCGATGTTCGACCTGCGCGATGCCGCCGGCATCCTGCTGGAGATCAACAACGCGCGCAACACCTTTCCCAACCACTACATCCGCGTCACGGCGTTCGACTCGACGCATACGGTGGAATCGGTGGTGATGTCGTTCATCGTCAATCGTCCCGCCGACGAGCCGGGCTTCCGCCTGGTGCGGCAGGAAGAGCCCGGCCGCACGCTGCGCTACTCGATCGAGAGCTACGCCGTGCAGGCCCGGCCCGAGGGCAGCCGCTACTGAGCGGCCCCGGCTGAGCCGCGCAGCGCCGCCACGGCGCTGCCGCCAGTGATTTCCTGACGCTGCACGCCCGCGGCCGCGCGGCCTGATCACCGCGCGCCGGGGGGACGCTTCGCCTCGAATTCCGAGAACCGATTGAATCGATTGACTTTCAGGGAGCCGTCATGTCCGCACCCGAAACCACTGCGCCGCTGCAGTCGGCTGGCATATTGCCCCCAGCCGCGCCCCCAGCCGCGCCCGCAGCCGTGCCGGGATCTCTCGCCGAATCGCTGGCCAGCTCGGGCATCACCGAACTGCTGGCCCAGCTCGACCGCGAGCTGATCGGGCTGAAGCCGGTGAAAGCGCGCATCCGCGATATCGCCGCCTTGCTGCTGGTGGACAAGCTGCGCGCCGCGCGCGGCTTCAGCGCGGGCGCGCCCAGCCTGCACATGTGCTTCACCGGCAATCCCGGCACCGGCAAGACCACCGTGGCCATGCGCATGGCGCAGATCCTGCACCAGCTGGGCTACGTGCGGCGCGGCCACCTGGTGGCGGTGACCCGCGACGACCTGGTCGGCCAGTACATCGGCCATACCGCGCCCAAGACCAAGGAGATCCTGAAGAAGGCCATGGGCGGGGTGCTCTTCATCGACGAGGCCTACTACCTCTACCGCCCGGAGAACGAGCGCGACTATGGGCAGGAGGCGATCGAGATCCTGCTGCAGGTGATGGAGAACCACCGCGAAGACCTGGTGGTGATCCTGGCCGGCTACAAGGACCGCATGGACCGCTTCTTCGAGTCCAACCCGGGCATGTCGTCGCGCGTTGCGCACCATATCGACTTTCCCGACTACCAGCTCGACGAGCTGCGCCGCATCGCCGAACTGATGCTGGACGAGATGCAGTACCAGTTGGACGACGACAGCCGGGCCGTGTTTGCCGACTACCTGGCCCGCCGCATGGCGCAGCCGCATTTCGCCAACGCCCGCAGCGTGCGCAATGCGCTGGACCGCGCGCGGCTGCGCCATGCCTCGCGCCTGCTGGGCCAGCCTGGCATCGCGGTGGACGACCGTGCCCTGACCACCATCACCGCCGCGGACCTGCTTGCCAGCCGCGTGTTTGCGCAGGCTGCGGCCGCGGAGTAGACCATGAAAGCCCTGATCTTCGATGTCGACGGCACCCTTGCCGATACCGAGAGCGCGCACCTGCGGGCCTTCAATGCCGCCTTTGCCGAAGTCGGCCTGGACTGGTGCTGGGACGAAGCCCTCTACACGCGCCTGCTCAGGGTGGCAGGGGGAAAGGAGCGGCTGCTGCACTACTGGCGCATGGTCGACCCGGAAGAGGCGCGCGGCTGCAAGGTCGGGGAAACGATCGACGCGGTGCATGCCGTCAAGACCCGCCACTACGCCGAACTGGTCGGCAGCGGCCAGCTGCCGCTGCGCCCCGGGATTGCGCGGCTGATCGACGAGGCCGGCCGCGCCGGCGTGCCCATCGCCATTGCCACCACCACCACGCCGGCCAACCTGGACGTGCTGCTGCGCACGCCGCTGGGTGCGGACTGGCGCGCGCGCTTCGCCGCCATCTGCGATGCCGGCACGACCGCGGTCAAGAAGCCCGCGCCGGACGTCTACCTGGCAGTGCTGGAGCGGCTTGGCCTGGAAGCGGCTGAGTGCCTGGCGATCGAGGATTCGGAAAACGGGCTGCGCGCCGCGCAGGCGGCCGGCATTGCCACCGTGGTCACGCCCACGGCCTACACCGGCCACGACCGTTTCGACGGCGCGCTGCTGGTGCTGCCGCACCTGGGCGACCCGGCGCAGCCGCTTGCGCCGCTGCCGGGAGCGGCGCACCGCTGGGCCGACCTGGCCGCGCTGCGCGCCTGGCATCGCGGCACCCTGTTCAAGGCTGCCTGACATGACCGCCACCCACCAGCAAGACAGCGGCCCGCGCGCGGTCCGCCTGGCCCCGTCGATCCTGTCGGCCGACTTCGCGCGGCTGGGCGAAGAGGTGTGCGCGGTCGAGGCCGGCGGCGCGGACCTGATCCACTTCGACGTGATGGACAACCACTACGTGCCCAACCTGACCATCGGGCCGATGGTGTGCGAGGCGATCCGGCCGCTGGTCTCGGTTCCCATCGACGTGCACCTGATGGTGGAGCCGGTGGACGCGCTGATCCCGCTGTTTGCCCGGGCCGGCGCGGGGATCATCAGTTTCCATCCGGAGGCGAGCCGCCATGTGGACCGCACCATCGCGCTGATCCGCGACCACGGCTGCAGGGCCGGGCTGGTGCTCAACCCGGCCACGCCGCTGGGCTGGCTGGACCACACGCTGGCGCAGCTGGACCTGGTGCTGCTGATGAGCGTGAATCCGGGCTTCGGTGGCCAGGCCTTCATCCCCGGCGTGCTCGACAAGGTGCGCCAGGTGCGCGCACGCATCGACCGGCAGCAGGCGGCCGGCGGGCGCGAGGTCTGGCTGGAGGTCGATGGCGGCGTCAAGGCCGACAACATCGGCGCGATCGCGCGCGCGGGCGCCGACACCTTCGTCGCCGGCAGCGCCGTCTTCGGCGCGCCGGATGTCGATGGCGGCTACGCGGGCATCCTGCGGCGCCTGCGCGAGGCCGCCGCCACGTAGCGGGCATGCGGCACCCCACAAGAACACATAGCCAATCCAGAGGAGACTTGTCATGCCTGAAGTGCAAAGGATGACCCTGACGCAGTTCCTGATCGAGCAGCGCCGCCGCTACCCGGACGCCAGCGGCGGCTTCAACGGCCTGATCCTCAATGTCGCCATGGCCTGCAAGGAGATCGCGCGCGCCGTGGCCTTCGGCGCGCTGGGCGGCCTGCACGGCAGGGCCGGCGGCCCGGACGCGGCCGGCGCAGCCATCAACGTGCAAGGCGAGGTCCAGCAGAAGCTCGACGTGCTCAGCAACGACACCTTCCTGCGCGTCAACGAATGGGGCGGGTACCTCGCCGGCATGGCCTCGGAAGAAATGGAGGCACCGTACCAGATCCCGGCGCACTACCCGCGCGGCAAGTACCTGCTGGTGTTCGATCCGCTCGATGGCTCATCCAACATCGACGTCAATGTCTCGGTGGGCAGCATCTTCTCGGTACTGCGCGCGCCGGAGGGCACCACCGACGTCACCGAGCAGGCCTTCCTGCAGCCCGGCACGGCGCAGGTGGCGGCGGGCTACGCGCTCTATGGCCCCACCACCATGCTGGTGCTGACGGTGGGCAACGGCGTCAATGGCTTCACGCTGGATCCCAACCTGGGCGAGTTCTTCCTGACCCATCCGGACCTGCGCGTGCCCGCCGATACCCGGGAATTCGCCATCAACGCGTCCAACAGCCGCTTCTGGGAGGCGCCCATCAGGCAATACGTATCGGAGTGCCTGGCCGGCCAGACCGGGCCGCGGGGCAAGGATTTCAACATGCGGTGGATCGCCTCGATGGTGGCCGAGGCGCACCGCATCCTGATGCGCGGCGGCGTCTTCATGTACCCGCGCGACACCAAGGATCCGGCCAGGCCGGGACGACTGCGCCTGCTCTATGAAGCCAACCCGATCGCGTTCCTGATGGAGCAGGCCGGCGGGCGTGCCAGCACCGGCCGCCAGGCGCTGATGTCGGTGGCGCCCGGCGCGCTGCACCAGCGCATCGGCGTGATCTTCGGTTCGCGCCATGAAGTGGAGCGGATCGAGCGCTACCACAACGAGCAGACCGACCCCGATCTTCCCAATCCCCTGTTCAACGAGCGCAGCCTGTTCCGCGCGTCCGCCTGAGGCACCTGGCCATGTCAGAACGTTATCCCATCATCGCCATCACCGGCTCTTCCGGCGCAGGCACCACCTCGGTGACCCGTACCTTCGAAAACATCTTCCGGCGCGAGGGCGTGAAGTCGGTGGTAATCGAGGGCGACAGCTTCCACCGCTACGACCGCGCCGAGATGAAGATCAAGATGGCCGAGGCCGAGCGCACCGGCAACATGAACTTCAGCCACTTCGGCGAAGAGAACAACCTGTTCAGCGAGCTGGAAGGCCTGTTCCGTTCCTATTCGGAAACCGGCACCGGCATGCACCGGCACTACCTGCACAGCCCCGAGGAAGCGGCGCCGTTCGGGCAGGAACCCGGCACCTTCACCCCATGGGAGCCGTTGCCGGACGACACCGACCTGCTGTTCTACGAGGGCTTGCACGGCGGCGTGGTTACCGACGAGGTCAATATCGCGCGGTATCCCAACCTGCTGATCGGCGTGGTGCCGGTGATTAACCTGGAGTGGATCCAGAAGCTGTGGCGCGACAAGAAGCAGCGCGGCTACTCGACCGAGGCCGTGACCGACACCATTCTGCGCCGCATGCCGGACTACGTGAACTACATCTGCCCGCAGTTCTCGCGCACGCATGTGAATTTCCAGCGGGTGCCGTGCGTGGACACCTCCAACCCCTTTATCGCACGCGAGATTCCCGCGCCCGATGAAAGCATGGTGGTGATCCGCTTTGCCAACCCCAAGGGCATCGATTTCCAGTACCTGCTGAGCATGATCCACGACTCCTTCATGTCGCGCGCCAACACCATCGTGGTCCCGGGCGGCAAGATGGAACTGGCCATGCAGCTGATCTTCACGCCCTTCGTGCTGCGCATGATGGAACGCCGCAAGCGCGCCACCCAGTAAGGAGCCGGAATGAACGCACCCGAACGCATCGACTCCGCGGCGCGCTGCGCCACCGCGCTGCGCTTTCTTGCCGCCGACGCGGTGGAGCAGGCCGGGTCCGGCCACCCAGGCGCACCGATGGGCATGGCGGAGATGGCCGAAGTGCTGTGGCGACGCCACCTGCGCCACAACCCGGCCAACCCGGCCTGGCCCGACCGCGACCGCTTCGTGCTGTCCAACGGCCATGCCTCCATGCTGCTGTATGCGCTGCTGCACCTGAGCGGCTATGACGTGCCGATGGCGCAGCTGCGCCAGTTCCGCCAGCTGCACGCGATCACGCCGGGCCATCCGGAGGTGGGCGTGACGCCGGGCATCGAGACCACCACGGGACCGCTGGGGCAGGGGCTGGCCAATGCCGTCGGCATGGCGTTGGCGGAAAAGCTGCTGGCCGCCACCTTCAACCGGCCCGGCTTCGACATCGTCGATCATCACACCTATGTGTTCCTCGGCGATGGCTGCCTGATGGAAGGGCTCAGCCACGAGGCCGCCTCGCTGGCGGGGACGCTCGGGCTGGGCAAGCTGATCTGCCTGTACGACGACAACGGCATTTCCATCGACGGCGACGTGGTTGCCTGGTTTGCCGACGACACCCCGCAGCGCTTTGCTGCCTACGGCTGGCATGTGATCGCCGGCGTCGACGGGCACGATGCGCACGCCATCGACGCCGCGCTGCATGCGGCCAAGGCCGAGCGCGACCGGCCCACGCTGATCTGCTGCCGCACCGTGATCGGCCAGGGCGCACCGGCCAAGGCCGGCGGCCACGATGTGCATGGCGCGCCGCTGGGCGCGGCCGAAATCGCCGCGATGCGCGCGGCGCTGGGCTGGGAAGCGCCACCGTTCACGGTGCCGGCCGATGTAGCCGATGCCTGGGATGCGCGCGCGCAAGGCGCCGCGCGCGAGGCCGAATGGGAGGCGCGCTTCGCCGGCTATTGCGCCGCCTACCCGGAACTGGCCGATGCGGTCGTGCGGCGCGTGCAGGGCCGCCTGCCCGAGGGCTTCGATGCGCAGCTGCTGGCGCTGCTGGATGCGCCATCGCCGCTGCAAGACAAGATCGCCACGCGCAAGGCCTCGCAACTGTGCCTGGAGGCGCTGACCCCCGCCTTGCCCGAGCTGCTGGGCGGCTCGGCCGACCTGACCGGCTCCAACCTGACCAACGTCAAGGCCTCGGTCTGGGTCAACCATGCCGGCCACGGTAACTACGTCAGCTACGGCGTGCGCGAGTTCGGCATGGCCGCGGTGATGAACGGCATTGCGCTGCATGGGGGGCTGATTCCCTACGGCGGCACCTTCATGACTTTTTCGGACTACTCGCGCAACGCCATCCGCATGGCCGCGCTGATGCGCCTGCGCGTGGTCCACGTGCTGACCCATGACTCCATCGGCCTGGGCGAGGACGGCCCCACGCACCAGCCGGTGGAGCACGCCGCCAGCCTGCGGCTGATTCCCAACAACCGGGTCTGGCGCCCATGCGACGGCGCCGAAACCGCCTGCGCGTGGCTGGCCGCGCTGCGGCGCGAGGACGGTCCGACCTGCCTGGTGCTGTCGCGCCAGGCACTGACGCCATTCGCGCGCGATGCGGCTCAGCGCGACGCCATCGCGCGCGGCGGCTACGTATTGCGTGATGCGGCGGGGGCGCCGGCACCACGCGTGGTGCTGGTCGCCACCGGCTCCGAAGTGGAGATCGCCATGCGCGCGGCCGCGCAGCTGGCCGATGCCGGCATCGCCGCGCGCGTGGTGTCGATGCCCTGCGTCGAACTGTTCTACGCACAGGACGCGGCGTACCGCGACACGGTGCTGCCGCCAGGCGTGCCGCGCGTCAGCATCGAAGCCGGCAGCACCTGGTTCTGGCGCGCGGTGGTGGGCGAGCGGGGCAGGGCGCTGGGCCTCGATACCTTTGGCGAGTCGGCGCCCGCCGAGGCGCTGTACCAGCATTTCGGCCTGACCCCGGAGCATGTCGCCGCGGCCGCACTGGCCGTTCTGGAGGACGCGTGATGGCTGCCCCTATCCCCCAGGCCCTGCCCTGCACCGCGGTGCTGATCGACCTGGATGGCACGCTGGTCGACAGCGCGCCGGACATCGTCGGCGCCGCCAGCCTCATGTTGGCCGATCTCGGCAGCCCGCCGCTGCCGTTCGACACCGTGGCCGGCTTTATCGGCCGCGGCGTGCCCAACCTGGTGCGGCGTGTGCTGGACACCGCGCAACTCGCCACGCGCATCGACGCTGCCGACGCGGTGGCGCTGTTCCATCGCCACTATGCCGGCACCAACGGCCGTCTCGGCACCGTGTTTCCGGGCGTGGAGAACGGCCTCGCCGCGCTCCGGCGCGAGGGCTATCGCCTGGCATGCGTCACCAACAAGCCGCGCGCGCTGGCGGTGCCGCTGCTGGCCATGACCGGCCTGGCCGCCTACCTGGAAGTGCTGGTCGCCGGCGATTCGATTGCGCAGATGAAGCCCGATCCCGAACCGCTGCGCCATGCCTGCCGCCTGCTCGACGTCGATCCCGCGCATGGCGTGCTGGTGGGGGATTCACCGGTGGACGTGCAGGCGGCTCGCGCGGCAGGCATGCCGGTCTGCCTGGTGCGCTATGGCTACGCCGGCCCCGGTGGGCCAGCGGCGCTCGGCGCCGATGCGCTGGTCGATTCGTTCGAGGCATTGCCGGCGCTGCTGACGCCTGCCTGGCTCGCACCGGCGGCCTGATCCGGCGCCAGCGCGCCACGCAGGCAAGGATTCAAGACAACGACATGGAGACAGCATGACTATCAAGGTTGCCATCAATGGCTATGGCCGCATCGGCCGCAATGTGCTGCGCGCCCACTATGAAGGCGGCAAGCGGCACGACATCGAGATCGTCGCCATCAACGACCTCGGCAACGCCGCGACCAACGCCCACCTGACCCAGTACGACACCGTTCACGGGCGCTTTCCTGGCGAGGTCGCGGTCGATGGCGATGCCTTCCGCGTCAACGGCGACCGCATCCGCGTGCTGGCCCAGCGCAACCCGGCGGAGTTGCCGTGGGGCGAGCTGGGCGTGGATGTGGTGATGGAGTGCACCGGCCTCTTCACCACCAAGGACAAGGCCTCGGCCCACCTGAAGGGCGGCGCGAAGAAGGTGATCATTTCCGCCCCCGGCGGCAAGGACGTCGATGCCACCATCGTCTATGGCGTGAACCACCACGTGCTCAAGGCGACCGACACGGTCATCTCCAACGCCTCGTGCACCACCAACTGCCTGGCGCCGCTGGTCAAGCCGCTGCATGAAAAGCTGGGCGTGGTGAACGGCCTGATGACCACCGTGCATGCCTATACCAACGACCAGGTGCTGACCGACGTCTACCACGAAGACCTGCGCCGCGCGCGCTCGGCCACCATGTCGATGATCCCCACCAAGACCGGCGCCGCCGCGGCGGTGGGGCTGGTGCTGCCGGAGCTGGACGGGCGGCTGGATGGCTTTGCGGTGCGCGTGCCGACCATCAATGTGTCGCTGGTCGACCTGTCCTTCGTCGCCGCGCGGCCCACCACCGTCGAGCAAGTGAACGGCATCCTGCAGGCCGCGGCGCAGGGCGAGCTCAAGGGCATCCTCGACTACAACGCGGCGCCGCTGGTCTCGGTGGATTTCAACCACAACCCGGCCTCGTCCATCTTCGACGCCACCCTGACCAAGGTCAACGGCACGCTGGTCAAGGTATCGGCCTGGTACGACAACGAATGGGGCTTCTCCAACCGCATGCTGGATACCGCGGTGGCGCTGGCCAGTGCCCGCTAGCAGGAGGCCATGATGAGCGAATCCCATGCTGCGCACGCGCTACCGCAATCCCCGGCGCCGCACACGCTGGCCGCGCTGCTCGCCAACGGCGGGCTGGCCGGCAAGCGCGTCTTTATCCGCGCCGACCTCAACGTCCCGCAGGACGCCGCCGGACAGATTACCGACGACACCCGTATCCGCGCTTCGGTGCCCGCCATCGCGGCCTGCCTGCAGGCGGGCGCCGCGGTGATGGTCACCTCGCACCTGGGCCGGCCCGAGGAAGGGCAGCCCGACCCGCGCCACAGCCTGGCGCCGGTGGGGCGCCGCCTGTCGGAACTGCTGAGCCGCCAGGTGCCGCTGCTGTCCGGCTGGATCGAGGGCGGCTTTCAGGTGCCGCCCGGCCAGGTGGTGCTGCTGGAAAACTGCCGCATGAACCAGGGTGAGAAGAGGAACAGCGACGAACTGGCGCAGAAGATGGCGCGGCTGTGCGATGTCTACGTTAACGACGCCTTCGGCACCGCGCACCGCGCCGAAGCCACCACCCACGGCATCGCCAAATACGCGCCGATCGCCTGCGCCGGCCCGCTGCTGGCCGCGGAGATCGACGCGCTGGGCAAGGCGCTGGGCCAGCCGGCGCGCCCGCTGGTGGCGATCGTGGCCGGCTCCAAGGTCTCGACCAAGCTGACCATCCTGAAGTCGCTGGCCGACAAGGTCGACAACCTGATCGTCGGCGGCGGCATCGCCAACACCTTCATGCTGGCCGCCGGCCTGAAGATCGGCAAGTCGCTGGCCGAAGCCGACCTGGTCGGCGACGCCAGGGCCATCATCGACATCATGGCCAGGCGCGGCGCCTCGGTGCCCATCCCCGTCGACGTGGTTTGCGCCAAGGAATTCAGCGCCACCGCTACGGCCACCGTCAAGGACGTCAAGGACGTGGCCGACGACGACATGATCCTCGACATTGGCCCCAAGACCGCCGCGCTGCTGGCCGAGCAACTGAAGGCCGCCGGCACCATCGTCTGGAACGGCCCGGTGGGCGTGTTCGAGTTCGACCAGTTCGGCAACGGCACCAAGGTGCTGGCGCAGGCCATCGCCGAGTCGAAGGCGTTCTCGATCGCCGGCGGCGGCGACACGCTGGCCGCCATCGCCAGGTACGGCATTGCCGACCGCGTGGGCTACATCTCCACCGGCGGCGGCGCGTTCCTGGAATTCCTGGAAGGCAAGACGCTGCCCGCACTGGCCGTGCTGGCGCAACGTGCGGCCGCCTGATCGCTCACCCAATCCGCATCAAGCCAAGGAGACTCATCATGGCACTCATATCCCTGCGCCAGCTGCTCGACCACGCGGGAGAGTTCGGCTACGGCGTGCCGGCCTTCAACGTCAACAACCTGGAACAGATCCACGCGATCATGGAGGCGGCGGAGGAAACCGACAGCCCGGTGATCCTGCAGGCCTCGGCCGGTGCCCGCAAATATGCGGGCGAGGCCTACCTGCGCCATATGGTGCTGGCCGCCGCCGAGACGCATCCGGACATTCCCATCGTGCTGCACCAGGACCACGGCTCCAGCCCGGCGGTGTGCCAGGCGTCGATCCGCTCGGGCTTTACCAGCGTGATGATGGATGGCTCGCTGCGCGAGGACATGAAGACGCCGTCCGACTACGACTACAACGTCGACGTCACGCGGCGCGTGTGCGAGATGGCGCATGCGGTCGGCGTCTCGGTGGAGGGCGAACTGGGCTGCCTCGGTTCGCTGGAAACCGGCCAGGCGGGCGAGGAAGACGGCGTCGGCGCGGCGGGCACGCTGTCGCACGACATGATGCTGACCGACCCGGCGCAGGCGCGCGACTTCGTCGCCCGCACCGGCGTGGACGCGCTCGCCATTGCCATCGGCACCAGCCACGGCGCCTACAAGTTCTCGCGCCAGCCCACCGGCGACATCCTGGCGATCGACCGCATCCGTGCGATCCACGAGCAGATTCCCGATACCCATCTGGTCATGCACGGCTCCAGCTCGGTGCCGCAGGAATGGCTGGAAATCATCCGCCAGTACGGCGGCGACATCAAGGAGACCTACGGCGTGCCGGTCGACGAGATCCTGCGCGGCATCCGGAACGGCGTGCGCAAGGTGAATATCGACACCGACATCCGCCTGGCCATGACCGGCGCCATCCGCAAGTCGCTGGCCGAAGACCGCAGCGAGTTCGATCCGCGCAAGGCGTTGCTGGCGGCGAAGAAGGGGGCACGGGGCGTGGTCAAGTTGCGCTTCGAGGCCTTCGGCTGCGCCGGACAGGCGGCGCGCATCAAGCCCGTGGCGATGGAGAGGATGGCGGGGCTCTACCGCTAACGGTGCTCGCCGCGGAGTGCCACGGACCCACGCATAGGCTCCCCTCTCCCGCTTGCGGGAGAGGGGAGCACACCAGCAGCAAGCGGTAACAGTAACGCGCGTGATCCACCGCAACGCCGCCCCCTTCGGCGCGGCACAAGGAGCAATCATGGCCAAGCTACGCGATGTACCCGGTATTCGCAAATACGACGGCCCCGCCGGAGGCTGGGGAGCGCTGAAGGCAACCGCCACGGCGATCCGGCTGCAGATGGATACCGTCAAGGCCCCGATCACGCTGCTGCGCACCAACCAGCCCGACGGTTTCGACTGTCCCGGCTGCGCGTGGCCCGACAAGGAGCACCGGTCGACCTTCCAGTTCTGCGAAAACGGCGCCAAGGCCGTCACCTGGGAAGCCACGACCAAGCGCGTGACGCCGGAATTCTTCGCGGCCAACACGGTGTCGGCACTGCTGAACCGCACCGATTTCGAACTGGAAGACCAGGGCCGCCTGACGCATCCGCTCGTCTACGACCGCGCCACCGATACCTTCAGGCCGGTGGAGTGGGAAGCTGCGTTCGCCCGCATCGGCGAAATCCTGCGCGGCCTGGCGCCGGATCAGGTCGAGTTCTATACGTCCGGCCGAGCCTCCAACGAGGCCGCATACCTGTACCAGCTGTTCGCGCGGGAGTACGGCACCAACAATTTCCCTGATTGCTCGAACATGTGCCACGAGCCCACCAGCATCGGCCTGCCGCGCTCGATCGGCATCGGCAAGGGCACCGTGTCGCTGGACGACTTTGACCAGTGCGAGCTGATCATCTCGATCGGGCACAACCCCGGCACCAACCATCCCCGCATGATGGGAACGCTGCACGAGGCATCGCGGCGCAACGTGCCGATCCTGGTGTTCAACCCGTTGCGCGAACGCGCGCTCGAGCGCTTCGCCGACCCGCAGAACATGCTGGAGATGGCGACCTACGGCTCCACCCGGATCGCGTCGTCGTACTTCCTGGTGCGGGCCGGGGGTGATGCCGCCGCCATCAAGGGGGTCATGAAGGCGCTGCTGGAGCTGGAAGCCAGCCAGGGCAACGTGCTGGACCACGACTTCATTGCCGGCCACACCGAGGGCTTTGCAGCGCTGGCGGAGGACCTGGCGGCGACCGAATGGGCGGATGTCGAACAGACCAGCGGCCTTGCGCGTGCCGACCTGGAACGGGTCGCGGCGGCCTATGCGAAGTCGAACGCCACCATCGTCACCTATGGCATGGGCGTGACGCAGCACAACGAAGGCACGGCCAATGTCCGCCTGCTGTGCGACCTGCTGATGCTGCGCGGCAACTTCGGCAAGCCCGGCGCCGGCATCTGTCCCTTGCGCGGCCACTCCAACGTGCAGGGCAACCGGACCGTCGGCATCACCGAGAAGCCCTCTGCGGATTTCCTGCAGCGGCTCGCCGACACGTTCGGCTTCCGTCCGCCGGCGGCGCACGGGCACGATGCCGTCCGGGCCATGCAGGCGATGATCGACGGCAGCGCCAGGGCGCTGTTTTGCCTGGGAGGAAACTTCGCGGTCGCGCTGCCTGATCCGGACCAGTGCTTCCCTGCCATGGGCAAGCTTGACCTGAGCGTCCATGTCGGCACCAAGCTCAATCGCACGCACCTGCTGGTGGCCAGGGAGACCTACCTGCTGCCCTGCCTCGGCCGCACGGAACTGGATGTGCAGGAAACCGGGCCGCAATCGGTCACGGTGGAGGATTCGATGTCGATGGTTCATGCCTCGGCCGGCAAGCTCACGCCGGCATCCGCGTTGCTGCGCTCGGAGCCGGCCATCGTTGCGGGCATTGCCACCGCAACCCTGCCGGACAGCAGGGTTCCGTGGCTGGAGCTGGTTGCCGACTATGACCGGATCCGCGACCTGATCGAGCAGACCGTGCCGGGCTTCGACGACTTCAACACGCGCGTGCGCGTGCCTGGCGGATTCCGCATGCCGTTGCCGCCCACCGAACGCAGATGGGAAACACCGTCGGGAAAGGCGGAGTTCTACGTGTTCAAGGGACTGCAGGAAGACAAACAGGTCCAGGCCCACGATGTGCTGCGGCTGGTGACGATCCGCAGCCATGACCAGTACAACACCACCATCTATGCCATGGATGACCGCTACCGGGGCGTGTTCGGGCGCCGCGATGTGCTGTTCATGAACGCGGCCGACCTGGCTGCGCGCGGCCTGGAACATGGCGACCTGGTCGATATCGAGACCATTGCAGCGGGCCGGCAACTGCGGTTCGACAAACTGACCGCGATCGAGTACGAGATTGCGCCGGGCTCGGTCGCCGCCTACTACCCGGAGGCCAACCGGCTGGTGCCGCTTGACTACATCGATGAGGACAGCGGCACGCCGTCCTACAAGTCCGTGCCGGTGCGCGTGCTGCGCTCGACGGTGACGTAATGGCACGTCACGCCTCTTTTCCTTGATTCCACGCGCCGTTGCAAGCCGCGCAGGCGGCGTGCCGCGGCATTTCGTTGACGCTGAACGCGACCTGTCTGTGGAGGAAAGCCCATCATGCCGACCCTATGTGAAATCTGCAATGCGCGCCCGGCCGTGGCGCGCGTGACGGTGGTTCAGGACGGCCAGCGCAAGTCCATGTCAATTTGCGACTACGACTACCGGCAGCTGCTGCGCCACCAGGACATGCTCAACCCGTTCGATTCGCTGCTGGGCGGGGGCGGCCTGTCGCGCTTCTTCGGCGGCCTCGGCAATGGCGCGGACGACGAGGCGCAGGGCGGCTTCGCGGCCGAAGTACCGCGTGAATCCGTCGACGTGACCGACGCCTTCAGCGAACAGACGCTGGAGTTGCTGCAGCGCGCGGCGGAAAAGGCCCATGAGCTGCGGCGCAATGAACTCGACACCGAGCACCTGCTCTATGTGCTGTCCGATACCGATGTCTGCGTTGCGCTGCTCAAGGAGCTCAAGCTATCGCCGCAAGACCTGCGCGGCTATATCGACGCGCATGCGCAAACCGGCAGCGCCGCGCCGGACGCCGCGGTCGACCGGATGACGATCTCGCCGCGCCTGAAGAAGGCGTTCCAGTATGCGTTCCAGGCGTCGCGCGATCTGGGGCATTCCTATGTTGGCCCGGAGCACCTGCTGATCGGGCTGGCCTCGGTGCCCGACAGTATCGCCGGGACGCTGCTGAGGAAGTACGGCGTCACGCCTGAGGCGCTGCGCCAGAAGGTGGTGAAGGTGGTGGGCAAGGGCGCGGAGGATGGGCGCGTCGACACGCCAACGGGCACGCCCACGCTGGACAAGTTCGGGCGCGACCTGACGGCGATCGCGCGGCAGGGCAAGCTTGACCCGGTGCTCGGCCGGGCGCAGGAGATCGAGAACACGATCGAGGTGCTGGCGCGGCGCAAAAAGAATAACCCGGTGCTGATCGGCGAGCCCGGCGTGGGCAAGACCGCCATTGTCGAGGGGCTGGCGCAGCGCATCGTCAACGGCGACGTGCCTGAAGTGCTGCGCGGAAAACGCCTGGTCGAGATCAACCTCAATGCCATGGTGGCGGGGGCGAAGTACCGGGGCGAGTTCGAGGAACGTGCCAAGCAGCTGATCGATGAGGTCACTGCCAGGAACGATGAGCTGATCCTGTTTATCGACGAACTGCACACCATCGTTGGCGCGGGACAGGGCGGCGGCGAGGGCGGCCTGGACATCGCCGACGTGCTCAAGCCCGCGCTGGCGCGCGGCGAACTGAGCCTGATCGGCGCGACCACGCTGAACGAATACCAGAAGTACATCGAGAAAGACGCGGCGCTGGAACGGCGCTTCCAGCCGGTGCTGGTGCCGGAGCCCACCGTGGAGCAGACCATCGTCATCCTGCGCGGCCTGCGCGACAAGCTCGAGGCGCACCACCAGGTCACCTTTGCCGACGATGCATTCGTGGCCGCGGCAGAAATGTCGGACCGCTACATCACGTCGCGCTTCCTGCCAGACAAGGCCATCGACCTGATCGACCAGGCCGCGGCGCGCGTGCGCATCGGTTCGACCTCGCGGCCAGCCGACCTCCAGGAACTGGAGGCGGAGATCACGCAGCTCAAGCGCGAGCAGGACTATGCCGCGTCGCGCAAGCGCTTTGACGAAGCCAAGGCCTTCGAGGACCGCATCACCGACAAGCAAAAGCGGCTCGAAGAGCTGACGGAGGCCTGGCAGCGCAAGACCGGCTCGGAGACGCTGGAAGTCACGGTCGCGGCCATTGCCGAGGTGGTGTCGCGCCTGACCGGCATCCCGGTGGCCGACCTCACGCAGGAGGAACGCCAGAAGCTGCTGAAGATGGAGGAGCGGCTGCGCGAGCGCATCGTCGGGCAGGACGACGCGGTGGTCGCGGTGAGCGACGCGGTGCGCCTGTGGCGCGCGGGGCTCGGCCATGCCAACCGGCCGATTGCGACCTTTCTCTTCCTCGGGCCGACTGGCGTGGGCAAGACCGAGCTGGCCAAGGCGCTCGCGGAAACCGTGTTCGGCGACGAGCAGGCCATCATCCGCATCGACATGTCCGAGTACATGGAGCGCCATGCGGTGGCACGGCTGATTGGCGCGCCCCCGGGCTACGTCGGCTATGAAGAGGGCGGGCAACTGACCGAGCGGGTCCGGCGCAAGCCCTACAGCGTGATCCTGCTGGACGAGATCGAGAAGGCCCACCCCGACGTGTACAACGTGTTGCTGCAGGTGTTCGACGACGGCCGCCTGACCGACGGCAAGGGCCGCGTGGTCGATTTCAGCAACACCGTCATCATCGCCACCAGCAACCTGGGCGCACCGATCATCATGGAGAACCTCGAGAAGCCTGATGCATCCCGCATGGACGACAAGGCGCTGCGCTCGGCGCTGATGAAGGTGCTGAAGGGACATTTCCGGCCCGAGTTCCTCAATCGCATCGATGACATCATTGTGTTCCATGCGCTCTCGCGCGAGAACATCCGCGCGATCGTGCAGATCCAACTCGAGCGGGTGGCGCGCACCGCCGCCGCGCAAGACATCACGGTCACATTCGATGCGGCGCTGGTCGATCACCTGGTGGAGGTGGGCTACCAGCCGGAGTTCGGTGCGCGCGAGCTGCGCCGGCAGATCCGCCAGCAAGTCGAGACCACGCTGGCCCGGGAGATCCTGGGCGACAAGCTGTCATCCGGAGACCGTGTCGCGGTCGGCTACGACAAGGACCGCAACGCGGCGAGCTTCCGCAAGCTGGAAGCGGCACGCAAGCCCAGGAGCGGCAAGGCAAGCGCCAGGGCAGCCTCGCGCGGGAAGGCGGATGGCGCCGTGGCTGCCGGTGACGCCGCGGCGTGAGCGCTGCAGACAACGATCCAGGCAACTTGAGCAGGAGCTTACAATGCAGCAGTTCGACTTTTACATCAATCTGCGCAAACCGACGCTGGGACTCTATGTGCGCAAGGGTGCGGGGCTGCCCGATCTTGCCGATGCAAAGCAGTGGCAGCTTGAAGGGACAGTCGGCGAGACCGAACTGCGGCCCGATGCCCTGAAAGCGCTGGATGCCAACGGTCACGCGTTCCAGGAGCTGGGCGGGTAATCACGGCGTGCGCGTGGTCAGGCGGTTGGACGGGCGCCACCAGCGGTGGGACCGCTGCGGTCAGCCAGCGCTTCCAGCAGGTCAGCCGACGGGACAAAGAACAGGCCCCCGGTGACAGCCCGGCTGAAATCGAGCAGCCGGTCGTAGTTGCCGGGCGGCCGGCCCACGAACATGTTTTCGAGCATCTGTTCGATCGGTGCCGGCGAACGGGCATAAGCGATAAAGTAGGTGCCGAACTCGCCCGCGCCGGGCCGGCCAAACATCATGTTGTTGCGCAGGATCTTCACTTCCTGCCCGTCGTCGTCGAGCGTGGTCAGCGAACTGTGTGAGTTCGACGGCTTGACGCTGGCGTCCAGTTCAATGTCCGACAGCTTCTTGCGGCCGATGATCAACTCCTGCCTCTCGACCGGCAGCGCGTTCCACCCGGCCATGTCGTGCAGGTACTTCTGCACGATGACGTAGCTGCCGCCCGCGAAACCCGCGTCTTCCTCTCCGATCACGGTAAAGTCGACGGCTTCGCGGCCGCTCGGATTCTCGGTGCCATCGACGAAGCCGATCATCGCGCGCATGTCGAAGTTGCGGAAGCCGTGCACTTCATCGACCACCCGGACCGCGTTCCCAAGCTTGCCGAGCAGTTGCGTGGCCAGTTCGAAGCAAAGGTCCATCGATTCGGCACGGATGTGCAACAGCAGGTCGCCCGGCGTTGCCGGGGCCATGCGCTCGCCGGCGCCGAACTCGCGGAACGGATGCAGCGCGGCCGGTCGGGGCGCGCCGAAGAGCCGGTCCCACGCCTGCGATCCGAAGCCGCAGACACAGGACAGGTTGCCATCCGGCACGCGATGGCCGACGGCGCGCACCACCGCGGCAACGTCGGCACACCATGCGCGCACGGTGGCGGCGTGGTCGTCGCCATCGGCGAGCGTCGCTACGAGGAATATCGCGCTGCGGGTGACGGCGGTTGAAACCGCCTGGGATTCGGGAGGAGTGGTGGGCATCGGAAACAATAGGTGGTTCAGGCCAGTCCGTTTGGGCGCAAGCGGGGGAATTCCACACGCAAGGGTACACGAACTGCCTGGCTTGTCCCGGGCGGTATCGCCCCTTGCGCGCGCCGTCTCATCCGGGCAACGCGAACGGATTGAACCCGGTACGTTGAAAGCCTTCTGCGGCCACGGCGTCGTCCAGCGCCAGCGTGGCCAGATCATCCGCCACTGCTTCGGCATGCGGATCCCGCTCCAGTGATACCACCTTCAGATAACCGCGGCACACGCCGCAGCTTTCGGCGCGCACCGTGGCTTCGGCGGTGTCGAAGCTGAAGTAGTCCAGGTCGGCGGCGGAGCCGCAGTTGCTGCATTTGGCCCGCACCATGTGCCACGCGCTTTCGCACAGCGGGCAATGCAGGTAGCGCATGCCGTGGTGCGCGCCGGTCTGGATCAGGCTTGCCACCGGGGCGGTGCCGCACACCGGGCAGGCCGGCGGCTCGGCGGTGCCGTCGGCGGGCACCGGCGCCGCGCGCGCGGCGGTGGCGCATTGCAGCGACAGCGCGGCCCAGAGCAATGGTGCGATCGCCGCCGGCACGGCGTCGAAGCGGCCCGCGGCCAGCGCCTGCGCGGCCGCCAGACGTTCGGCCGCGGCCAGGCCGCGCAGTGCCGCGAGATGGGGTGCGGCCGGCGCGGGAATGTCATGCGCAAGCCGCTCGATCAGACGGTCGAGCAGGGCAATGCAACGCCCCGCATGCGCAATCGCGCCGGCTGCCAGCGGCCCGCATGCGCCGGCGTCGGGCAGCACGGTTGCCTGCGCCTCGGTCACGCGGGCGGCCCAGTGCAGGTAAGCGGCATGGTCGTGGCCTTCGGCCAGCGCATGCAGGCGCGCGGCGCGCCGGCTGTAAAGCTGGAACAGGTCGGGCTGGATCAGCGGCGTGAAATGCCGCGATGCCTCATCCGGCGGCAGCGCCCCCTGCATTTTCGGATGCGGGTTCATTGCCCATGCCCCCTTGCGCTTGCCGCCTGCGCGTCTTTCGCTTCCAGTTCGCCATGCCACCGGTCATGGTGTTGCCTGGCCCACGCGCGCGAGACGTAGCCCGTCACCATGCCGGTGATCGAGCCGCGCACCCAGAGCGCCAGATAGATATGCCCGAGGATCAGCAGAATCAGCCCGATCCCGGCCACGGCATGGACCAGGATCGCCAGGCGCAGCACAACAACCGGGAAAAATTCGGCGAAATACGCGCGCCACATGACCAGCCCGGACACCAGCAGGACCAGTATCGAAGCCATGATCAGCCAGAACAGCACCTTCTGGCCGGCGTTGTACTTGCCGATCTTCAGCGGTTCGCCACCATGCCGGTTCATCAGCACGTCGCGGATGCGGCGAAACCAGATCGCGTCAGTGCGGGCCGGCAGGTTGTAACCCACGAAGCGCGCGAACATATAGCAAAGCCCCGCGAATACCGCGATGCCGAGGAACGGATGCAGCAGCCGCGCCAGCTGCGGCGTGCCCAGCAGGCCGCTCATCCAGCTCACGCTCGGGAAGAACCATGAAATGCCCGACACGGCCGCAAGGAAGAAGCACAGCACGACCGCCCAGTGGCACAGCCGTTCGGAGAATTTCGTGCGCAGGATCCTGTCGTCGTGGGGCATCATTTGGCGTCTCCATTTGCCGCGCCGTCGTGGCCGGTGTCGGTGGTGTTCGGCCCGACCGCCATGAAATGCGCGGCCATGCCGACGACCGCCGCCGCGCCGACGATCGCGGCGCCGGGTTTGAGGCCATCTTTCCAGCCCGACACCAGCGCGCTGATCTCGGGGTCCTTCGGCAGGCCCGCGTAGCGCTCGGCATCGTCGGCATGCTGCAGCACGTACATCACGTGGGTGCCGCCGACCCCCGCCGGGTCATACACGCCGGCATTGGCATAGCCGCGCTCGTTCAGCTCGGCCACGCGCTCCGCGCCAAGCGACTGCATCTCTGCCTTCGAGCCGAACGCGATGGCGCCGGTGGGGCAGGTCTTGACGCAGGCCGGCTCCTGTCCGACCGCGACGCGGTCGGAGCACAGCGTGCATTTGTAGGCCTTGTTGTCCAGCTTCGAGATGCGCGGCACGTCGAACGGGCAGCCGGCGACGCAATAGCCGCAGCCGATGCACAGGTCGGACTGGAAATCGACGATGCCGTTCGCATACTGCACGATGGCGCCGGGCGCGGGACAGGCTTTCAGGCAGCCGGGATCCTCGCAATGCATGCAGCCGTCCTTGCGGATCAGCCATTCCAGCTTGCCGGCCTGGTCCTCATGCTCGGTGAAGCGCATCAGGGTCCAGGTATTGGGCGACAGGTCGCGCGGATTGTCGTAGATGCCGACGTTTTCCTGCACGTCGCCGCGCAGGTCGTTCCATTCGTTGCAGGCGACCTGGCACGCCTTGCAGCCGATGCAGATCGACACGTCGATCAGCTTGGCCACTTCCATCTGGTGGTCGCGGATGCGCGGCGCCGGCGTCAGCTCGGACGAGGCCGAGCGGCGGATGATGTTCTGCGAGTTCATGCCCGGGCTCCGGCCATCTTTTCAATATTGACGAGGAATGCCTTGAATTCCGGCGTTTGCGAATTGGCGTCGCCCACGCCGGGCGCCAGGGTGTTGGCGAGATAGCCTTTGCGGGTCGCGCCTTCGAAGCCCCAGTGGCAGGGGATGCCGACCTGCTCGACGGCTTGCCCCGCCACCTGCAGCGTGCGCATGCGCTTGGTCACCACGGCCTTGGCCGTGATATAGCCGCGCCGGGTGGTGATCCTGACCGTATCGCCATGGGCAATGCCCTTGTCGGCGGCAAGCTTCTCGCCGATCTCGACGAACTGCTCGGGCTGCAGCATGGCGTTCAGGTGCGAATGCTTGGTCCAGTGGCGGAACAGCTCGGTCACCGAATAGGTCGTGGCGACATAAGGGAAATCGGTGCGGTTGCCCAGCCGCTGCGCATCGTTCTGGAAGATGCGCGCGGTCGGGTTGTGGGTGACCCTGGCATGCAGCGGGTTGTTTGCGATCGGGCTCTCCACCGGCTCGTAGTGCTCGGGGAAGGGGCCGTCGATCATGCCGCCGGCGGAGAACAGCCGGCCCACGCCTTCGGGCAGCATGATGAACGGCCCAACGGGTGTGCCGGGCGCCGCGGTCAGCGGAAAATCCGGCACGTCGGCGCCCGTCCATTGCTGGCCGTTCCAATGCAGGATCTGGCGCCTGGGGTCCCAGGGCTTCCCCATCTCGTCCATCGAGGCGCGGTTGTAGAGGATGCGGCGGTTGGCGGGCCAGGACCAGGCCCAGCCGGGCGTATTGCCGAGCCCGGTGTCGGTGTTGTCGCGCCTGGCCATCTGGTTGCCGGCCTCGGTCCAGGAGCCGGCGAAGATCCAGCAGTAGCTCGAGGTGGTGCCGTCGTCCCGCAGCTGCGCGAACGAATCCAGCAGCTGGCCCTTGCGCAGGATTTTGTTGCCGCGCTCGTCGAAAACGTCCGCCAGCGCGTAGCCGTTGGCCTCCTTGGCCATTTCCTCGGGATGCGGGTGGTGGGGATCGTGATAGGTGTCGGCGTCCCAGGTCATGTGCAGTACCTGCTCGGGACACGCGCCGCCTTCGGTCTGGTACAGCCGGCGCAGCTCCATCATGATGCCGGCGAGGATGGCGGGGTCGTGGCGCGCCTCGCCCGGCGGCTGCTGGCCGGCGTAGTGCCATTGCAGCCAGCGACCCGAATTGACCACGGTGCCGTCCTCTTCGGCGAAACAGCTCGACGGCAGCCGGAACACCTCGGTCATGATCTCCTCGGTCCTGACGTCGTTGAACTTGCCCTCGTTGCGCCAGAAGTTGGAGGTCTCGGTCACCAGCGGGTCGATCACCACCAGGAACTTCAGTTTCGACAGCGCGGCGGAGGACTTGTTCTTGTCCGGCATCGCCGCCAGCGGGTTGAAGCCCTGGACGATATAGCCGTTGACCTTGCCTTCGTACATCAGGTCGAAGTACGCCAGCATGTCGTAGCTGCGGTCCCACTTCGGCAGCAGGTCGTAAGCCCAGTCGTTCTGCGCCGTGGCATGCTTGCCGAACAGGTTTTTCTGCAGCGAGACGAAGAACTTGGGCAGGTTCTTCCAGTAGTTGACCTGGTCGGGCAGCAGCGCCCTGGGCGTGGCATCGGCCAGGTACTTCTTCAGGGTCTGCTGTCCGTCCGTGGGCAGGTCCATATAGCCCGGCAGCCGTACCGACAGCAGGCCCAGGTCGGTATAGCCCTGGATATTCGAGTGCCCGCGCAGCGCGTTCACGCCGCCGCCGGCCATGCCGACATTGCCCAGCAGCAGCTGGATCATCGCCGCGCCGCGGATGATCTGCGCGCCGCCGGTGTGGTGCGTCCAGCCCAGCGCATACAGCCACGTCAGGGTCTTGTCCCGCGCCGCGCACGTGCCCACGATCTCGGCGATCCGCAGGAAGTCGGCCTGCTTCACGCCGGTGATCTGCTCGACCTTCTCCGGCGTGTAGCGCGATACGTGCTGCTTCAGCAGGCTCAGCACGCAGCGGGGATGGCGCATCGACGGATCGCGCCGGGCGTTGCCCGCGCCGTCGAGTTCATAGGTCCACGACGACTTGTCGTAGCGCCTGGTTTCGGCATCGAAGCCCGAGAACAGCCCCTCGTCGAAGCCGAAATCCTCGCGCACGATCAGCGCTGCGTTGGTGTACGCTCGCACGTAGTCGTGCTGGATCTTGTCGTGCTGCAGCAGCCAGTTGACCAGGCCCATCAGGAAGGCCGTATCCGAGCCCGCGCGGATCGGCGAGAAGATGTCGGCCACCGCGGCCGTGCGATTGAAGCGCGGATCGACGACGATGACCCTGGCCCTGTTCTTGATCTTGGCTTCGATCACCCACTTGAAGCCGACGGGATGCGCCTCGGCGGGGTTGCCGCCCATGATCATGACGACATCGGCGTTCTTGATGTCCACCCAGTGGTTGGTCATCGCGCCGCGCCCGAACGACGGGCCCAGTGCGGATACCGTGGGCGCGTGGCACAGCCGTGCCTGGCAGTCCAGCGCCAGCATGCCCAGCGAGCGGGCAAACTTGAAGTCGAGCACGCCGGTTTCGTTGGACGCCGCCGACGAGGCGAGCATGCCCGAACTGAGCCAGCGGTTCACCAGCTGGCCCTTCTCGTTGCGCGCGATGAAGTGCCGGTCGCGGTCGTCCTTGAGCAGGCGCGCGATGCGCCGGGTCGCGTCGTCCCAGCTGATGCGCACCCATTCCTTCGACCCCGGCGCACGGTATTCCGGGTACAGCAGCCGGTTTTTCGAATGGACGATGTCGAGCAGCCCCGCTCCCTTGGGACACAGCGAGCCGCGGCTGACCGGATGGTCGGGATCGCCCTCGATGTGGAAGATGCGTGGCTTTGCGTTCCTGGCACCATCCCCCAGCGAATACATCAGCAGGCCGCACCCGACCGAGCAATAGGTGCAATTGTTGCGCGTCTCCTTGGCGCGCAGCAGCTTGTAGGGGCGCACGCCCGCCGGGGTTTGCGCCCATGCCGGCGCCATGCCCAGTGCCGCGGCCGAAGCGGCGAACGAACCGGCGCCAAGGATCTTGAGGAACCGCCGGCGTCCAATGCTGGTGGGTGTAGTCATCGTGGTCTCATCGTCATTTTTTCCGCCGGCCCGCGGATGAACAGGCCGGGGGTCTCCGCCTTTTTTATGTCCGACAAGGAATGAACGCGCGCGCAGGCCCGCTGCGCGGGGTGGGCGCAGTGGCGGTGAGAGCCATCCTTGATGGGAATTGCCGCCTTGGGGCAGCGTGTCAGGTCGTCTCCGGGCGTCGGGTCAGCGTTGCCGCGACGGGCAGCGTTGCCGGCATGATCCGCGCCGTTTGCGCAAAGATATCCGCGTGCCAACCGAAGGACAATTCAGCGATTCTTTGCCAGCCCATAAGCAATCCGTTAAGTGACGCCTCTGGCGCCACAGATGTGACAGGCGCCGGCCTGTCGAATGGTGTCCATGAACACCGTTTCTAGGGCACATGCTTTCCCTACATAGCGCCCCTGCGGCCGCCGCCTTTGCTGCAATCTAATGGGCCTGCCCGAACCGCTGCCCATGAGACGCACCACCACCATTCCCACGCCGCCGCCCGATGCCGCGCACATCCTGGTGCCGGCCGACGTGCCGGGGGGCAATGGCTGTGCCGATGACCGCAATTTCGTCACGGCGCTGGCGCGCGGCATGGAGCTGCTGCGCGCGTTCGGGCCGCAGGACGATTACCTGGGCAACGCGGAGCTGTCGCGGCGCACCGGCATTCCGCGGCCGACGGTGTCGCGGCTGACCTATACGCTGGCCACGCTCGGCTACCTGACTTATATCGAGGCGACGGAAAAGTACCGGCTGGGGCAGGGCGCGATGGTGCTGGGGCACCGCTATGTCGGGGGCGCCGGCATCCGCGAGATCGCGCAGCCGCTGATGCAGTCGCTGGCGTTTGCGACGGATTGCACGGTGGCGCTGGCCATGCCGGACCGCCATGCCATGGTCTACCTGGAAAGCTGCCAGCCGCGCGGCGCGCTGGTGATCCGGCTGGCGCCGGGCGCGCGGCTGCCGATGGCCACCTCGGCGATCGGGCGGGCATGGCTGGCGGGTCTGGATGCGGATCACCGCGAGGGCGCGCTGGCGGAGCTGGCGCGGCACTACGGCGCGCGCTGGCCGGCGGTGCGCGCGGGCGTGGAGCGTGCGCTGCGTGACCATGAGCGGCGCGGCTTCTGCGTCGCGCATGCGGAGTGGGACCGCACCGTCAGCGGCGCGGCCGCGCCGCTGCGGCTGGCGGGCAGCAGCGAGGTGCTGGCGTTGAATATCGGCGGCGCCGCGGCGCGGCTGTCGCCGGAAATCCTGGAAGCCAACCTGGGGCCGCGCGTGCGCGAGCTGGCGCAGACCCTGCAGGCGCGGCTGTGGCAGCCGGGCGGTGCGCGCGCGACCGCGCGCTTTGCCTCGGCGCAGCCAGAACCGGGGCCCGATCCCGACGCGGCGAAGCGGGCCTGATGCGTCCGGCCGCAGATGCCGGCATTCGAATTCAACGAGGAGACCACCCATGGAAGTACGCAACAAGACCGTCGTGGTGACTGGCGCGGCCACCGGCATCGGCCGCGCGCTGGCGCTGGCCTTTGCGCAGGCCGGCGCGCGCGGCGTGGCCGTGGCTGACCTGAACGCGGCCGGCGCCGCCGCGGTGGCGGCCGAGGTCCAGGCCGTCGCGCCCGCCTGCCAGGTGTTCGCCCAGCCCGTCGACGTCGCCGACGCGGCCGCGGTGCAGGGGCTGGCCGACCTGGCCACGCAGCGCTTCGGCCAGGTCGATATTTTCTGTTCCAACGCCGGCATCATCCTGCGCAAGGGCCTGGACGCCAGCGCCGGCGACTGGCAGCGCATCTGGGAAATCAACGTGATGGCGCACATCCATGCGGCAAAGGCGGTGCTGCCGCAGATGCTGGAGCGCGGCGACGGCTACTTCGTCAACACGGTGTCGGCGGCGGGCTTGCTGTCGCAGATCGGCTCGGCACCGTATGCGGTGACCAAGCATGCCGCCATCGGCTTTGCCGAGTGGCTGTCGATCACCTACGGCGAGCGCGGCATCAAGGTCAGCTGCATCTGCCCGCAGGGGGTGCAGACCAACATGCTGTTCGGCGAGAACGGCCAGCGCAAGGGCTTCCTGCAGGAAGGCTCGGTCACCGCCGAGCATGTCGCCGCGGTGACGCTGGAGGGCGTGGCCGACGAGCGCTTCCTGATCTTGCCGCACCCCGAAGTGCTTGAGTACTATCGGCGCAAGGGCCAGGACTATGACCGCTGGCTGCGCGGCATGCGCCGCCTGCATGACAAGGTGATGCAGGAGTTCGGCGGCATCGCGGTCTGAAAGGGGCGGGCAGCCTGGCAGGTTCCGGCGGCGGCATTGCCGCCGCCTTCACAATGCGCGCGGCCACGCAGCCGCGCGCAACCGGAGGACATCCCATGCGTTTCGGTACCGTTGCCGCGGCGGCAGTGCTTGCCGTATCCGTCCTGACCGGCCCCGCTGCCGCGCAGGCACAGGGCTATCCCGCCAAGCCCATCCGCATCGTGGTGGGCTTTCCCACCGGCGGCGCGCCAGACACGCTGGCGCGCATCGTCTCGGAGAAAATCTCGCCCGCCTGGGGCCAGCCGGTGGTGGTCGACAACAAGCCCGGCGCCGGCGGCAATATCGGCGCCGAGGCCGTGGCCCACGCGCCGGCCGACGGCCATACGCTGGCGCTCGGCACCGTCGGCACGCATTCGATCAACGGCGCGCTGTACAGCAAGATGCCGTACGACATGGTCAAGGACTTCACGCCGGTGATCCTGATCGCCTCGACGCCCAACGTGCTGGTGGTCAATCCCGGCGTGCCGGCGAAGAACGTGGCGGAGCTGATCGCGCTGGCCAAGGCCCGGCCCGGCGGCCTGACCTTCGGCACGCCAGGCATCGGCACCTCGCCGCATGTGGCCGGGGAAATGTTCAATACGATGGCGGGCGTCAAGATCACGCACGTTCCCTACAAGGGCCGCGCCATGGCCATTCCCGACCTGCTCGGCGGCCATATCACCATGATGTTCGACAACCTGCCCTCGGCCCTGCCCGTGGTGCGCGAGGGCAAGCTGCGCGCACTCGGCATCACCAGCGCGAAGCGCTCGGCCTCGGCGCCGGATATCCCGACGC
Source organism: Cupriavidus taiwanensis (assembly GCF_900250075.1). NCBI lineage: Bacteria > Pseudomonadati > Pseudomonadota > Betaproteobacteria > Burkholderiales > Burkholderiaceae > Cupriavidus > Cupriavidus taiwanensis. The sequence continues at coordinate 2,415,390 of NZ_LT977071.1, read as the reverse complement.
TGGCCGAGCAGGGCCTGCCGGGCTTCGAGGCGGATTCCTGGTTCGCGGTGTTCGCGCCGGCGAATACGCCGAAGGAGGTGGTGGCCAAACTGAATGCCGAGCTCAACCGCATCTTCACGCTGCCCGAGGTGCAGGCGAAGCTGAAGACGCTGGGACTTGACCCGGTGCTGGGCACGCCGGAAAAGCTGGCGGCCTATCAGCGCCAGGAAATCGCCAAGTGGGCGAGGGTGGTGAAGGAGTCGGGGGCGAAGGCGGAGTAACACCGTTTGCCACCGGCTTTCCAGCTACTGCTGGTGTACTCCCTCTCGCGCAAGCGGGAGAGGGGAGCAAACCGGCCGCGTCTCAGCGCATTCCCATCTACGCATCCGGCTCCACCGCCTCCCGCACCGCCGTCTCTCCTCCGGGATCGCGCAACCGGCTCAGGCTGATCATCGCCCCCACCGCCGCCACCGCCGCCGCCACATACAACGCCATGCGCGCCGCGCTGTCCGGCGACAAGCTGAACAGCAGCGCCACCAGCGCCGTGCCGGTGGTCTGCCCCAGCAGTCGCGTGGTGGCCTGCGCGCCGCTGGCGCCGCCGCTGCGCTCCGGCGGGGTGGCGCCGATCATGGCGCGGTTGTTGGGGGACTGGAAGAAGCCGAAGCCGGTGCCGCACATGGCCATGCGCCAGGCGATGTCGAAGCTGCCGGCGTCGGGGCCCAGCGTGGCCAGGCCGACCAGTCCGCCGCCCAGCATGACCAGCCCGATGCCGGCGAGGATGCTGGCCGGATAGCGGTCCGACAGCCGGCCCGAAACCGCCGCCATCACCGCCACCATCAGCGGCCACGGCGTGATCAGCAGGCCGGTCTCCTGCAGCGAGCGGCCGAGCTGGTATTCGAGAAAGAACGGCAGCGCGATAAAGGACAGCATCTGCGTCATGAACGAGCAGAACGAAGTCCCCACCGCCAGCGCAAAGGCGCGGCTGGCAAACAGGTCGACCGGCACCAGCGGCGCGGCGCGGCCGCGCTGGCGCCGCACCAGCAGCCAGCCCAGCCCCACCGCGAGCGCCACGCCCGCGCAGCCGGCCAGGCGCCAGCCGGGATGGCCGAGGCCGTCGACGCTCAGGATAAACATGCCGAACACCAGCGCCGACAGCAGCGCGCTGGGGTAGTCGAACCCGCGCGGCTGCGGCGGCGTGTTCGGCAGCGCGGTACGGCTCAGCGCCAGCGCGGCGATGGCCACCGGAACATTGACCGCGAACAGCCAGGGCCAGCTGGCCACCGCCAGGATCAGCGCGCCCAGCGATGGCCCCACCGCGATGGTCACGCCCACCACCAGCGCATTGAGTCCGATGCCGCGGCCCAGCCGCGTGGGCGGGTAGATAAAGCGCACCAGCGCGGTGTTGACGCTCATGATGCCGGCGCCGCCGATGCCCTGCAGCACGCGCGCGGCCACCAGCATCGGCAGGTTGACCGACAGCGCGCACAGCAGCGACCCCACCAGGAAGGTCGCCAGCCCCGCGCGGTAGACCCGCTTGTAGCCCAGGATGTCTCCCAGCGACGACAGCGGCAGCAGGCATACGGTCACCGTCAGCTGGTAGGCGTTGACGACCCAGATGGTGCTGGCGGGATCGGCCTGCAGTTCGCGCGAGATCGACGGCAGCGCGATATTGGCGATCGAGCCGTCGAGCACGGCCATGATCAGGCCGAAGAAAACGGTGAGGATGGCCCAGGTGCGCTGGGGCTGGGGCAGGCCTTGTTCTGGCGGCATGGGGGAGACATTGGAGACAATGCCGCGCCCGGGTCGGATCGGATCGGCCAGGCGGGCCACGGCGCGGCGTTGCCATTATGGTCGCGCGTGCGGCTGCTCGCAAATCCGCCAATTGTGGTAAGGCGCTGCCGTCGGCGGTCAGGGCCCCGCCGCGGCGCCGAGCGCGTAACGCTGCAGCCGCTTGTAAAGGATGTCTGCCGCTTCGGCCATGGCCGGGGCCCAGCCTGGGGCCGCCTCGCACAATGCCTCGAGGTCCTGGCATTGCCTGACGATGGACTGGCGCCGCACGATCATGAAGGCGCCTGCCGCGGCATGCACCCAGTGGCGCAGGCCGGCCGGGTCCTGCTGCGCGAGGATGCGGGCCAGTGCCGGCAGGTCTTGCTGCAGCTGCCGGCGCAGCATGTCTTCGTAACGGCGGCGCGGGGCCTCCCCTGTGGTGGCCGGGTCGCGCGGTTGCGCGCAGGCGGCGGCATCGGTCGCGGCGCGAGGCAGGCCGCGCAGGCAGGCTTGCAGGTCCTGCAGCGAGGCGGGCTTGGCCAGGTAGCCGGAGAACCCGCGCAGGCGCCAGTCGTGCTCGGGATCGCTGCAGGCCACGGCGCTGAAGGCTATGACTGGCAGGCCCGGATACCTGGCCTGCACGGCGTGCAGCAAGGCGTGGCCGTCCATTTCCGGCATATGCAGGTCGGTCAGCAGTGCGTCGACGCGTGTGCGCGCCAGCACCGCCAGTGCCTGCCTGCCGTTGCCCGTGACGATGGGGTGGCAGCCGATTGCCTGCAGTTGCTCGGCGACCAGGGACTGGTTCAGCGGGTTGTCCTCGGCGACAAGGATGGTCAGGGGCGCCGCCGCGGGTGCGGGCAGCGCGGGCAGCGCGGGCGTGGGGGCCGCGGGCATGGGGATGGTCGCCTGCTGGGTGGCGCCGGTGGCGGCTGCCACGGCGTCGAGCAGCGCGCGATGGCTGAATGCCGACGCCTCCAGCATGCCGGCGCCATGCTGCTGCGGGCGATGCGGACCGTCGGCCGTCAGCCACACCAGCGGCGCGGACTGGCGCAGCGCATCCAGCGCCGCTGGCGCAAAGTCTTCGGTCGCGACCACGGCAGCGGGCGCATTGCGCTGCACGCTGTCCTGCGCCAGGGCGATGGAGGCCACCGCCTCGGTGTGCCACCCCGCGGACTTGAGCCATCCTTCGATCGACGCGCCGGCGCGTTGGTCCTGCGACAGCACCAGCACACGGCCGCTGTGCGTCACGCTCGCCGCCGCTGGCGCGTGCGGCGCTGCATCGGCCGGCGCCAGCGGCACCGACACCGTGAACGCGCTGCCAACGTCCGGCACGCTGTTGACGACGATGCTGCCTCCCATCAGCTCGCACAGCCTGGCGCAGATCGACAACCCCAGCCCGGTGCCGCCATAGCGGCTGTCGGCAGCGGCATCGCCCTGCACGAACGGCTGGAACACGCGCGCCGCCAGTGCTGGTGTCATGCCGATGCCGGAATCGCTGACGCGGCAGACCAGCCGCTGCATGCCATGCGCATCGGCCTGCAGCTCGCCGCTCAGCGTGATGCGGCCGCTGGCGGTGAACTTGAAGGCGTTGTTCAGCAGGTTGTTGAAGACCTGCACCAGCCGCGTGCGATCGCCCACGACTTCCGTGTCGAGCGTCGGCGACAGCTGCAGGCAGAAGCGCAGCGGGCGGCCCGCGACCATGGGCGCATAGGCGAGCGCCAGGCTCTCCAGGGCTTCGACGGGACGGAATGGCGCATTGACCAGCGCCAGCTGCCCCGCGTCGATCTTGGAGAAGTCCAGCACATCGTTGACGATGCGGCGCAGCGATCCGGCGGCGGTCTCCAGCGCGCGCAGCCGCGCCGCGTGCGGCTCCATGCCGCCGCTGCGTGCCAGCAGTTCGAGGTTGCCCAGCAGCGCGTTCAGCGGCGTACGGATCTCGTGGCTCATCGCGGCAAAGAAGGTCGAACGCACCCGCAGCATCGCTTCGGTGGCCTGCTGGGCGGAGCGCAGCTGCTGCTGCAGCGCCTCTTGCGCGGTGCAGTCCAGCACCGCGCAGAACAGCACGGCTTCATCGCGGTAGCGCGCCGGGGCATAGGTGACCTGCAGGAAGCGCGGTGCCGCCGCGGCGGGGCCGGGCGCTTCCCCGGCCGCGACGGTGACGCTGCAGACCGAGGCAGGGCCGCCGCCGGCGCCGCAAGGCAGCCGCCCCAGCGCCCCGGCCACCGCGGCCGGCAGCGGTTCGTGCGGCCGCGCCGGCAGCAGCGATGCCGCCAGCGGATTGCAGGCCAGCACGGCGTAGTCGTGCTGGCGCACGATGCACAGGCCGACCGGCGTGGCACTGACCAGCACCTGGTTCATCAGCTCGCTTTCCAGCGCGCGCCTCGCTTCGGCATGCGAGCGCCGCAGCAGGTGCCGGCTCCAGTAGTGCGCCGCGAGCACGATGGCAACGGTCAGCAGCAGCATGGCGGCGCCGATCACCGCCAGTTCGGCCGCCAGCGCGTTGAACAGCAGCCGGTATGGCAGGTGGTAGACCAGCAGGCCGAAGCCGGGCTGCAACGGCTGCACCAGCACCACGCCCGAGCGTGTCAGGCGCAGCGCGTTGTGCGGCAGGCCGCGGACCCGCGCAGCGATGTCGCGGGCGCTGGCCGAGGTCAGCGTGCCGGCATGCGGCCATACGTCGATCAGGCGGTCCGCGTCATTGAGCAGCGCCAGGCCGGCGTGGTCCTGTGGCGGCGGCAGGCCGGCCAGGAACGCCTGCAGCGGCACGCAGGCGGCCACCAGCATGGTGGCCGAGTCGCCGGCATAGGCGGCGCTGGCCAGGACCATGATCGGGCTGTCGTCCACGGGGTCGCGCAGCGGCCCCAGCCAGACGGTCTGGTCGCGCGCCGGCACGGGGTGGCCGGTGCGCTCCAGCAGCGCGCCAGTCAGCTGCGCGCGCAGGCGCGGGATCAGCGCCGGATCGAGCGCCAGCGGCGCGCGCGCGCCGGCTTCGGGCTGGCGGATCACGACCGCGCTGTCCTCGTCCAGCGAGACCGCGTAGGCGCCATGGTCCAGGTCGAAGGCCTGCTGCGTGGCCACCGCTGCCAGCGCGACCTGGCGCAGCCGCGCGAACTCGGTCGGCAGCCTCGCGCCCCAGGCCTGGCGCGTGGCGTCGCCGGCCAGCAGATGGTAGTCCTTGCGCACGGCCTCGACATGGACGCCAGCCGCGCCGGTGCGGCGCAAGGCCTCGACGTCGGGGTCGCGCGACGGGGCCGCGATGGCGGCGCGCAGATGGTAGCGGATGCTGAGCGCGGTGCGGCGCACGAACGAGGCTTCGTTATGCAGCCGCTGCGATACCGTGCCGACATACTGCGCGACCTGGCTGCGCCGGTAGTCCAGGTGCTGGTCCGCCGCCAGCCCGGCCAGCAGCGTGCCCGAGCACAGCACGATGGCGATCAGCGCGGCGATGGTCACCGAGTACAGGTGCTGCTGCCGGCGGGCGTGGTCGGCCAGCGCGTCGAAGGTGCCGGCCAGGGTGTCGCGGGTGCGGTCGGGGTCTTGCTGCATCGCCCGCGCGGTCAGATCAACCCGCTTTCATAGGCGTAGCGGATCAGGCCGGTATTGGTCTGCACCCCGAGCTTGCGCATGGCCACGGTCTTCTGGCTGGAGATGGTGCTGACCGAGCGGCCCAGCTTGGCGGCGATCTCGGTCAGCTGCGCGCCCTGCGCATAGAGCCGGATGACTTCGAGCTCGCGCTGGGTCGGCTCCCGCGCGGGCGTGCCGGGCAGCGCCGCGCGCTGCAGCACCGCGTGCACCGCGGGCGAGCAGAAGCAGCCTCTGCCGAACGCGGCGTGGGCGCAGGCGCGCACCACTTCCTCGAGCGGATCCTCCTTGCTGACGAAGCCGCGCACGCCCAGCTTCATCGCGCGGCGGACGATGGCGGCATTGGAGCGGGCGCTGATCACCACCACCCGCGTCGCCGGATGGCGCCGCGCCAGCCGGCTGAGCAGGTTGAAGCCGTCCAGCGAGGCATCGCCTTGGCCCATGCAGAAATCGGTGATGGCGATATCGGCCGGGTGCCGCGCCAGCGTGCCGAGCAGCTCGGTGCCGTTGCGGCATTCGGCGCTGATCTGGACGCGCGCGCTGCGCTGCAGGCAGTCGCGCAGCGCGGCCACCACCAGCGGGTGGTCATCGGCCAGGGCAACGCGCAGGACTTGGTCGTTCATGGGCAATCTCCGGGTGAGACGGCAACCGGGTTGCGGCTGCGGGCGCCGTGCGGTGGCGTCATCACAAGACTCGGATTCTGGCCAGATTCAGCGCCTCGCTGAATCGGAATTCGGCTAGTTCGCGGATGCCGTGGGATCGCGCAAAGGACCGGATCCGGCCAATGCAATGACATCTCTGGAAGATAAGCGGCAGTCCGCGCCGGCTTGACTCGGGTTTGCGCAGCACTCCGGCCCTTGTCTTGCGATACAGCCATTGCGGGAAATCAATGCACGCCAAAGTGCCGCCGTGGCGACATCGCCGGCCACACGCGCCAGGCACATGCCGGTGGAGCGGGATTTTGGCGTTTGGCGGCACGGACCGCTGTCCTAGAATGAAGCTGACACGCGCCCCGCGGCGTGTGCACCGCGTGGGGGAATGCCATGCCCGTCTATCAATACCGCTGCGAGAAGTGCGGCCATGTGTTCGAAAAAACCGAACATCTCGCGGAACATGCCTCTGCCCATCCACCGTGCCCGAATTGCGGCAGCCAGTCCGTGCAGCACGCACCGGCGCCGTTCGTGGCGGTGACCCAGCGCAAGAGCTGAGTCTCTAACAACAAGATCCCAGGAGGGTGCGCGCGCGCCGCCGGCCGGATGCCGGCGCGCGTGCTGCTTTATGCGTGGCGCCTGCGGTGCCACGCGCGTTCGCGCTGCGCGCAAGCGGCGATCTCAACCTTGACGGAGGATGCCATGGCAACGAGACCGTTCACTGAATTTCCCGCCGACGAGCAGCAGCAGGTCCTGGACGCGTGCAGGCATGTCGGGCTGGCGGCGGAGATGTTCGATATTACCGACGACCACGACGGCGACGGCGCGCGCCGCGTCAGCGTGCGCCGCGTCGGCACCGACAAGACCAGCGTCTATGAAGCCGGCGCCGGCACGTCATGGATGGAAGAGTTCGAGAGCGACCTCGAGTGCGGCCTGTACGGGCCGATCACGGTGTAGCGGCGCCGCCGGCGCGGCTCAGTGCCGTCCGCGCTCGCCGGTGCGCGACACCACCGAGGCGCCGGCGATCAGCTCCTTGAGCAGCGCCAGCGAGGCCCCGCCGCCGGTGCGGTAGGGATCGAGCTCGGCGCGCGCGGAGAACTTGAGCAGGGTGGCGGTATTGAGCCGCGCCGCATTGACCTGCCCCATCGCCCAGCCGGCAAAGTCGCGCGTGCAGGTTTCCTCGAAATGCAGCAGGGTCACGTCGTGGTGGCGCGGATCGCGCGCGATCGACTGGAACAGCTGCGAGACCTCCTGCCGGTCGCCCTCCAGCGCCTGCAGGAAGATGCCGTTGCCATGGCACAGCACGCCGGTGATGCCGTGGCGCGGATTGCGTTCCAGGCTGGCGGCCAGGATGGCATCGAGCAGGGCGGCATCGATGGCCTGGCGGGCACGGCTGGCATAGAGCAGGCGGACTAGCATGGTCGTGGCGCTCCGGTAATGGCGCTCCGTGTGGCGGCAGGGCCCGGACGGTCAGCCCCGGTTATTGTTCAGCAGCGTGAGGAATTCGCGGCGCAGGCTGTCGTCCTTCAGGAACGAGCCGCGCATCACGCTGTTGGTCATCTTGGCGTCGGTGTCGCGCACGCCGCGCCAGTGCATGCAGAAGTGCTCGGCCTCCATCACGATGGCGAGGCCGTCGGGACTCATCTTTTCCTGCAGCAGGTCGGCCACCTGCGCCACCGCCTCTTCCTGGATCTGCGGACGGCACATGATCCATTCGGCCAGCCGAGCGTACTTGGACAGCCCGATCAGGTTGGAATGCTGGTTCGGCATCACCCCGATCCACAGCTTGCCGATGATCGGGCACAGGTGGTGCGAGCAGGCGCTGCGCACGCGCAGCGGGCCCACGATCATCAGTTCATTGAGCTGGCCGACGTTGGGGAATTCCGTCACCGGCGGGGCCTTGGCATAGCGGCCGGCGAAAATTTCCTTCAGGTACATCTTGGCCACGCGGCGCGCGGTTTCCTGCGTGTTGTGGTCGTTGTCGACGTCGATCACCAGTGCCCGCAGCACGTCCTGCAGCCGGGCCTGAACCTCGGCCTGAAGCTGCTCCATTTCACCCGGCTCGATATAGCGGGCGATATTGTCGTTGGCGTGGAAGCGCTCCTGCGCGGCTTCCAGCCGCGCGCGGATGCGGGCCGAGACACTGGCGGCGGCGTGACCGGCCTTTTCGCCGACCCTTTCGTCGGCGTTGCTGTCCTTTGCGCGGTGCGCTGCGTCCTTGCTGTTCATGGATTGGGTTGGTGATGACGTGAATGGCTGCGCAGCGGGTGTGTGCCGGATTCACTATATGGCAGATGCCGTGGCCTCACAACCCGCGCGGTAGCAGGAAAACGAGGTCCCGGTGGGCCGGATACGCCACAACGAAAGGGCTTTCCATGAAGAGTTCGTGACATCGCTCAAGCCCGCCACGCAGGGCGCCGACAAGCCCACATAATGTCCGCATAACACCCAGGCAGCCCATTGCAGGCTGCCGGCACCCGGCCGCGGCCAAGCGCGGCCTGACGCTTTGTCGGGATCCACCTCATCATGCCGATCGCCTTTCCGTGCAGCAGCCTGATGTTGCTCCATGTGGTGACAGTGCCGGTACCGGCCACGCCGGTGGAAACCGGTGTCGCGGAACACCATGCCAGTGCCGTGCGCCACGGCGCGGGCGGACTGCGCCGGCCATTGTCGCCGGCGCCGCGCAGTCCCGCGGCGCAGGTTCCCGCCAGCGGCTGAGGCCGACCGCCTAAAGCAGCAGCAGCGCCAGTGCCGGCAGCATGGCCGCCGGCATCACCACCGCGCCCACGCGCAGGAACTGGCCGGCGCTGACCATATGCCCCTCGCGCCGCAGCGCAGTAAGCCACAGCAGCGTGGCGAGCGAGCCGGTGACCGAGAGGTTGGGGCCCAGGTCGATGCCGACCAATACCGCGCCGCTGACCGCGTGCGAGGCTTGCCCCGCCGCCAGCGCCGAAGCCCCGATCAGTCCGGCCGGGAGGTTGTTGACGACATTGCCCGCCAGCGCCACCACCGCGCCAACGCCCAGCAGTGCCAGCGCGCCGCCGTCGCGCGAGGCCGCCGCGACCGCGTCGGCAAGATGGCGAATCACCGCGGTCTGCTCCAGCGCCGCCACCAGCACGAACAGGCCGGCCACCATCGGCAGCACGCTCCACGACACCTCGCGCAGCGTCGGCCACAGCAGTTCGCGCCGGGTAGCGCAAACCAGCAGCAGCGTGGCCACGCCCGCGGCGCAGGTGGGCCAGCCCAGCGCGTTGCCGCGCAGCGAGGCCACCAGCAGCACCAGCCCCGTCAGCACGATGCCGAGCGCGCTCAGCCACGCTTGCCGCGACAGCGGCGGCACCGGCACGTCATGGGCGATGGGTTCGGCCAGCGCCGCGCGCTGGGTCCACCACAGCGCCGCCAGCGTGGCCAGGATCGCGGCCAGCGACGGCAGGGCGAAGCTGGCCAGCCATCCGGCCAGCGGCGGCATGCGCTCGCCGAAGATCACCAGGTTGGCCGGGTTGGAGATCGGCAGCACGAAGCTGGCCGCGTTGGCGATAAAGGCGCAGGCGTACAGGTAGGGCAGCGGCTGGCGCACGCGTGCGGCACGGGTCGCGGCCAGCACTGCGGGCGTCAGCACCACGGCGGTGGCGTCATTGGACATGAACGCCGTCACCAGCGTGCCGAAGCCGTACACCAGCAAAAACAGCCGCGGCGCCGAGCCGCGCGCCAGGCGCACGGCGAGCGCGGCAACGTGGTCGAACAGCCCGGTCTTGCGGGCCAGTTCCGAGATCAGCATCATGCCGGCCAGGAACAGGTACACGTCGTAGCCGCGCAGCACCGCGGCGAAGGCCTCGGGCAGCGCCATCAGGCCGGTGGCGCACAGCAGCAGGGCGCCGCCGGCAGCCCAGAAGGCTTCGGGCAGGCGGAAGGGGCGGAACAGGACGCCAGCGGTGGTCAGCGCGGCGACCGACCAGATCAGCAGCGGGCTGTGGCTGGACATCGGGTACGGGACGGAAATCGGGAAAGCCGGGAGTTTACAGCGGATTCTCGGCAGGCGCTGCCGGCGTGGCGGCGGCTGGCGCCGCGCTGGTGACGGGAGTGGGTGTCGCCGGAGCCGCCGGCGACGCCTGCGAGGTGCCGTCGAGGTTGCTTGCGACCGGATCCGTCAACGGCTGGCTGGCTGGCGCCGTGGCGGGCGCCGGCGGCGGGAAGCCGATAGCGGCGCTGCCCTGGCTGCCGTCGGCATTCTCTGCGTACATCCAGTCGCCGCCCGCCTGCACGAGGCCGGCGGGCGCCTGCATGTCGGCCTCCGGCACGCCGGCCAGGCGGCCCTCCATGTAGGCGGCCCACACCGGCAGCGCGGTGGTGGCGCCGAACTCATGCTCGCCCAGGCTGCGGTTGTCGTCATAGCCCATCCACGCCACCGTGACCACGCCGCCGCCATAGCCGGCGAACCAGCCGTCGACCGAGTCGTTGGTGGTGCCGGTCTTGCCGGCCACGTCGTGGCGGCGCAGGTAGCGGCGCACGCCGGTGCCGGTGCCGGTGTCGACCACGCTGCGCAGCAGGCTGTCCATCACGAAGGCGTTGCGCGCGCTGATCACGGGCGGCGGCGCGGGGCGTTCCTCAGCGTCCTGCGCGGCGCTGAACAGCACCTTGCCGTCGCTGTCGGTGATGCGCTCGATCAGGTAGGGCTCGACGCGGTGGCCGCCGTTGGCGAATACGCCATAGGCCGCGGCCAGGCGCAGCGGCGAGGTGGTGCCGGAGCCCAGCGCCAGCGGCAGGTAGCGTGGCAGCCGCCTGGGCGAGAAGCCGAAGCGGCTGGCGAATTCCACCGCATAGGGGATGCCGATCGCCTGCAGCGTGCGGATCGCCGGCAGGTTGCGCGATTCGGCCAGCGCCTGGCGCACGCTGATCGGGCCGACAAAGCGCCCGTCGTCGTTGGACGGCTGCCAGCGCGAACCAGCCGGCAGCGGCGCGTCGTTGATCAGCGTGCCGGGCGACACGCCGCGCTCCAGCGCCGCGGCATAGACGAAGGGCTTGAAGGTCGAGCCCGGCTGGCGCAGCGCCTGGGTGGCGTGGTTGAAGCGGCTGGCGGCGAAATCGGCGCCGCCGACCATGGCCTCGATCGCGCCGGTGCCGGTGTCGAGCGACACCAGGGCGGCCTGCGGCCCTTGCGACAGGTCCTTGACGAACTTGCGGTGGCGGCGGGCGTAGCGCTCCAGCCCGCCGTGCACGGCATCGTAGGCCAGGGTCTGGCGCACCGACGACACCGTGGTGTAGACATTGAGGCCGCGCGTGTAGGCGTCGTCGCCGAAGCGCTCGCGCGCGAGCTGGCGCGCCAGCTCGGCGACGTACTCCGCATGGCCGGCAAAGCTGCCGGGGCTGTCGTCGCTGATGGCCAGGCGCGCGGCGCGGGCTTCGCGGTAATCGTCCTGGCTGATCATGCCCAGCGCCAGCATGCGCCCCAGCACATACTCCTGGCGCCGCTTGGCGCGCGCGAAATTGACCACCGGGTTCACCGCCGAAGGCGCCTTCGGCAGGCCCGCCAGCATTGCGGCCTCGGCCAGCGACAGCGCCGCCAGCGGCTTGCCGAAGTACGCATGCGCGGCGCTGCCGAAGCCATAGGCATGCTCGCCCAGGTAGACCTGGTTCATGTACAGCTCCAGGATGCGGTCCTTGGGCAGCGCGTGGTCGATGCGCCAGGCCAGCAGCATCTCGTACCATTTGCGCGCCAGCGTCTTCTCGCGCGACAGGTAGAAGGCGCGCGCCACCTGCATGGTGATGGTGGAAGCGCCCTGGGCGTAGCCCTGGCCGAGGTTGGCCAGCGCGGCGCGGAACACGCCGGGGATGTCGATGCCCTGGTGCTGGTAGAACTGGTCGTCCTCGGCCGCGAGCAGAGCCTGCACCATTTGCCTCGGGATCTGCTCGAAGGGAATGAACTCGCGGTGCTCGCTGCCGAACTCGCCGATCTGGACGTTGTCGCTGGTGTAGATGCGCAGCGGCACATCGGGCCGGTAGTCGCGCAGCGCATCGACGGGGGGAAGCTGCCGCAGGCTGACCACGGCGGCAAAACCGGCCAGCAAGGCACCGGCCGCAGCCAGCGCCAGTGCGGCGCCGCCTGCCTTGACTGCGAATTTTTTCATGGGCCGCATTTTACCCGCTGCAACTGACCGACCCGGCGGCCGGCTCAGCGGTTGGCCGCCAGCGGCAGCGGATTGCCCAGCTCGTCATGGTCGACCGGCTGCGGTGCGGGCGCCGCTGGCGCGGCCTGCGGTGCCGGCCGGGCCGGTGGCCCTGGCTCCACCGGCTGAGGCCCGGCCTGGACCGCGGCCATGCGCAGGCGCGCCTGGCTGTGCTGGCGCGCGAAGTCGCAAAGCGACAACCAGGTTTCCTCGCGTTCGATGATGGTGAAGTGATCGGTATCCGGCACGGTCTGCAGCGCCACCGGGCCGGGCCAGGCCGCCATCAGCCGTTCGGAGCAGGCGTGCGGCACCACTTCGTCGGTGGCGGCCAGCAGCACCTTGGTGCTCTGCACGACCTTTTTGCAATGCGAGATCGAGTCGAAGTGGTGGCGCATCAACTGGCGCAGCGGCACCAGCGGAAAGCGCTTGCGCACCAGCTCGAGCAGCGAGTCGTAGGGGGTGATCAGCTGCAGGCTCTCGAAATCCTGCAGGTCGGCCAGCTGGATCGCCACGCCGGTGCCCAGGCTGCGGCCCACCACATGCACGCGGGTGTCGGGGAACACGCGCCGCACATGCAGCAGGAACTGGCTGGCGTCGGCCACCGCGGCGCCCTCGGACGGGCGCCCGTCGGAGTGGCCCAGGCCGCGGTAATCGTAGGTGGCGAAGCCCATGCCGGCAGGCAGCCAGCGCGCGTACTGCAGCGTTTCCAGCACATCCTCGCCGCGGCCGGGCAGGTAGAACAGCAGGTCGCGCACGGTGTCGCCGGGCGCGTGGTAGATATAGCCGCGCACCACGCCGCCGGGAATCAGGTGCGAATAGCCGATGATGCCGTCGGGCAGGTCGCGCGGCGGCCGCCGGCGCGCGTCGAACAGCAGCCGGTCCTGGTTCAGCGTCAGGTAGGTCCAGTAGCAGGCGAAGCCGCTGGCGGTCATCAGCGCGGCCGCCAGCGCGCGGCGGGTGGTCAATGGCATGGCATTCGTCAGTGGCCGCGGCCAGGCGTGGCGCGTGTGCGCCGGCCTTGCCGCCCAGCCGCGCAGCCTACCTTATTTTTGCCGGCGGCGTGGCCGCGGCGCAAGCCGGCCCGCGCAGTTCTTGTACGATATGCCTCATTCGGGCGCGCGCACCCCACCGAGACGACGCGCCTTCAGGGAGCCAACCGGCATGAGCGAACAGAAACACGAGCAATACCGCGCCGAAGAGGCGCAGGCCATGGAACGCGTGGTTGCGGCCACGCGGCAGGTGCAGGTCGCCTTCACGGCGCTGCAGGCCCACTATCCGCCGCAGGGCAGCGGCAAGCCGTCGAAACTGGCGCTGCAGACCTTCGACGCGGCACTGCAGGCGCTGGAGGACGCGCAGGCGACCTTCGACGAGATCCTGAACGACCTGCTCGACGAGAAACGCTGAGCCGCAGGGCCGCAGGGCCGCAGGGCCTTTTGAGCTTTTGGGCTTTTGGGCCCGCATCGGCCTGGCAGGCTGCGTAGTACGCGGCGGCGGCCCTCGGCGGAAAAGCATCACGACCGTCGTTCCCGCCTTCGCGGGAATGACGATCATGAGCGGAACGGCGTGACGCCGCTACCGCGGATTGTGTTGCCCAACCTCCGCCACAAAATCGTCCCCCTCCGGCAAGCCCAACGAAAACTTCACCGGAAAACTCACCGCAATCCCGCCCTCAAGCTGCCGCACCACCCCCCGCGCCCGCACATGCGCATCCTCGAACAACTCGCCAGCACCCAGCACCGGCGAGAACGGGATATCCAGCGGTGCAAAGAAGCCCTCCCATTCCGCCAGGTCGCGCGTGCGGAACACCGCCGCCAGCAGGTCATTGACCTCCACCTTGTGCCCACCGCGCCCGGCGCGCGTGGCCAAGCGCGGATCGCGCAGCGCGGGGAACGCGTCGCCCAGCGCCGCGCACAGGTTGTCCCAGAACTTGTTCTCGAGGATGCCGAGCGCCAGGTGCCGCCCGTCGCGGGTTTCGAACAAATCGTTTTCCGGCATCACGGTGGGTGAGGCCCGGGGGCAATCCTCGTGTGCGCGCGCAGTCCACGCACCAGGGGCGGTCCACGACAGCACGGCATCGTGGATCGACACATCGAGATGCTGCCCCTGTCCGTGCTGCCGCGCGCTCATGATCGCCACGGCCAGCGATAACGCCGCATAGCCCGACGCTGCGTAATCCGACACCCGCACGCGCGGGCGCGAGACTGCATCGTGGACCTGTACCGGCGTGGCCCAGTACCCGGCCAGCGCCAGGTAGTTCAGGTCATGCCCGGCGTGGCTGGCGTACGGTCCGGTCTGGCCGAAGCCTGAGACCGAACACAGCACGATGGCCGGATTGACCGCCGCCAGCGCCTCGTAGCCCAAGCCCAGGCGCGCCATCACGCCGGGGCGGAAGCCTTCGACCACGGCGTCGGCATCACGCACCAGGTCCAGGAACGCGGCGCGGCCGGCGTCCGATTTCAGGTCCAGCGCCACCGAGCGCTTGCCGCGATTGAACTGCGCATACACATGCGCGCCCAGCTGGCGCGCGGTGTCGCCGCTGCCGGGCGGCTCGACCTTGATCACCTCCGCGCCAAGCTGGCGCAGCAGGCTGCAGGCGTGCGGGCCGGGCAGCAACTGGCTGACGTCGAGGATGGTGACGTCGTTCAGGCAAGACCATGCTGGCTTCATGCGGAGCCTCAGGGGAAAAGGAGAAAACACAAGCGCCGCATGCGCGGCGTGGCGTGCGGCGCAGGGAGCAGGCCAGCTGTATCAGCCCAGGTCGCCGGTCATGCCGATCGACTTCATCAGGTCGCCATAGCGCGCGTTGTCGCTGGCCACCATGGTGCCGAACTGCGCCGGCGACGCGCTGCGGCGCAGCTCGCCGGCATTGGCCTTGAGCTGGGCGTCGAACACGCCGGCGGTTTGCAGCGCGCGCACCGCGGCGTGCAGCTTCTGCGCCAGCTCGGCCGGGAAGTTGGCCGGCGCGAACAGGCCGCTCCAGTTGTCGATGACAAAGCCAGGCGGCAGCGCTTCGGCCATGGTCGGCACGTCGGGGAAGTAGGGCGAACGCGCGGCAGCGGTGACGGCCAGCACCCTGACCTGGTTGTTGCGCACGTACTGGGTCGCCGTGCCCAGCACCGGCATGCCGAACTGGGTCTGGCCGGTCAGCATCGAGGTGAGGATCTCCGGCGCGCCCTTGTAGGGAATATGCACCGCGTCGCAGCCGGTCTGGTGCAGCATGGTCTCCACCGCCAGATGGGCGATGCTGCCCTTACCGCCGGAGCCGTAGTTCAACTTGCCCGGCTCCTTCTTCATCGCCGCGACCAGCTCGGCCGCGGTCTTGTAGGGCGAGGACATGGGCACCACCAGCGCCGACGGCCCGCCCGACAACGCCGTGATCGGCGTGAAGTCCTGGGTTGGGTCGTACGGCATCTTGCGGTACATGTGCACGTTGATGACGTGCGAGTTGGCCAGGATGCCGAGCGTGTAGCCATCGGGCGCGGCGCGGCGCAGCGCGCCGGCGCCGATGATGCCGCCGGCGCCGGGCATGTTCTCGACCACCAGCGGCTGGCCGAGCTTCTTGCCCAGCTCTGCCGACAGCGTGCGCGCGGTGTTGTCCGGCGTGCTGCCGGCGATAAACGGCACGATCAGGCGGATCGGGCGGGTGGGGTAGGGGGATGCGGCGCTGGCGGCGCGGGCCGGCAGCAGCAGGCTGCCCAGCGCGGCGGCGCCGGCGGTGGCAAGCCAGTTTCGGCGGTTCATGCTTGGTCTCCGTGGTCTTGTCGTATTGTGCTGTGGCCGGGAACCGGATGCTGGCGGCGACCGCGCCGCCGGCACGGTCAGGCTTTCTGCTGCAGCGGTTCCAGGATAGCCCGCGCGATGGTGTTGCGCTGGATCTCGCTGGTGCCGGTGAAGATGCGGAACATGCGCAGCTTGCGGAAGGTCTGCTCGACCGGATGGCCGCGCGTGACGCCGACATTGCCGTGGATCTGCACGGCCTTGTCGGCCACCTCGAAGCAGCGCTCCGAGACGAACAGCTTGCACGCCGCGGCCTTCATGCGCAGGTCGGCGCCGGCGTCGGCCAGCGCCGCGGTGTGCGCGATCATGCTTTCGCAGGCCCACAGCGCCGCTGCCATGTCGGCCAGCATGTGCTGGATCGCCTGGAAGCGCGCGATCGGGCCGCCGAACTGGCGGCGCTGGCCGGCATATTCCACCGATGATTGATACGCCCGCATGGCCAGCCCCAGCATGCTGGGGCAGTGCAGCAGGCGGTTCACGTTGATGCGCGACATGCCCAGCTTGAAGCCGTTGCCCTCGCCGCCGAAGACGTTGGCGCGCGGCACGCGCACATTGTCGAAGCGGATATCGCCATCGATATGCTGGCCGGACATCGGCACGTATTCGTTGGTCACGGTTACGCCGGGCAGGTCCAGGTCGACCAGCACCGCGGTGATGGCCGGCGGCGTGGCGGTGGCGTCGGTTACGCACATGACGATGGCGAAGTCGGCGAAGGGCGCGCCGCTAATGTAGTGCTTGCCGCCGTTGATGACCAGCTCATCGCCGTCGGCCACGGCAGCGGTCTTGATGCTTTGCGCATCGGAGCCCGAATGCGTTTCCGTCAGCGCGAAGCAGGTCGACTTCTCGCCTCGGATCACCGGCTTGAAATACCGCTCGAGCTGCTCGGGCGTGGCGTACTTCAGCATGTTGCCGACGCGCGGCGGGCCGCCCAGGTCGCCCAGCACGTGCGCGGCCAGGGTCGAGCCGCTCGCGGCCAGGTCGGCCTTGAGCGCGCATTGTTCCTGGATGTTCAGGCCCTTGCCGCCGAGCGCGGTGGGCAGGCAGGCGGCGTAAAAGCCCAGCTCGCTGGAGCGGCGCCAGACCTGGCGCAGGGTCTCGCGCGGCCACGGGTCCTCGGAACCCAGGCCGAGCTCCTGTTCGAGCGGGCGCAGCTCTTCGTCGATAAAGCGGCGGATGCCGGCACGGGTTTCCAGCAGGACGGGGTTGGTCAGGTGGTCGAACATGGCGGTTTCCTCGGTGCCTTTCCGGCTTCAGTTGACGCGGCGTCCGACGCCTTGCCAGTAGCGTTCGCGCACGATCTTGCGGGCCAGCTTGCCGCTGGCGTTCTTGGGCAGCTCGGCGACAAAGTCGACCGAGCGCGGCGACTTGTAGTCGGCGATGCGCTCGCGGCAGTGCGCGATCAGCTGCTGCGCGGTGGCCTCGCGGCCGGGGCGCAGCGTGACCACGGCCTTGACGCTTTCGCCCCAGGTGTCGTCCGGCACGCTGATGACGCAGGCCTCCAGCACGTCGGGGTGCTGGTACAGCGTGGCCTCGACCTCGGTCGGGTAGACGTTGAAGCCGCCGGAGATGATCATGTCCTTCTTGCGGTCGACCAGGTAGAGATAGCCGGCCTCGTCCACGCGCGCCATGTCGCCGGTATGCAGCCAGCCGTCGACCAGGGTCTCGCGCGTCAGCGCGGGCTCGTTCCAGTAGCCGTGGAATACGTCGTCGCCGCGGATCACCAGTTCGCCGATCTCGCCCACGGCCACTTCCTTGCCGTGCTCGTCGACCACGCGCACTTCGGTCTCGCCCAGCGCGCGGCCGCACGAGGCCAGGCGCTCGGGATGGTTGGCAATGGCGTCGGCATGGTCGCTGGTGGACAGCCGCGTGACGCCGGAGGTCGATTCGCTGGCGCCATAGCCCTGCGACAGGATCGGGCCGATGCGCTCCCAGGCCTCGCGGATGCGTGCCGGCGCCATCGGCGCAGCGCCGTAGGCCAGCGTCTTCAGGCTCGACAGGTCGGCCTGCGCCAGCGTGGGCTCGGCCAGCAGCATGTTGATCATGGCCGGCACCATGAACACATGGGTGATGCGCAGGCGCGCGACTTCGGCCAGGAAGTGCGCCGGCTCGAATTTTTCGAACAGCACCAGCGTCGCGCCCACATACAGGTAGGGCTGCATCAGCATGCCGGAGGCGTGCGTGACCGGGCCGATCAGCGCCAGCCGGTCGCCCGGGCGGGCGGGGCGGTCCATGCCGGACACCATCTTGCGCAGCGCCGCGATGCGGTTGCCGTAGCTTTGCATGGCCGCCTTGATCTTGCCGGTGGAGCCCGACGAGAAATGCAGCACGGCCAGGTCGTCGGCCGCCGGGGTGATGTCGGGTGCGGTGGTGCCGGCGTTGGCCAGCAGCGCCTCGTATTCGACGTAGCCGGCGGGCGCCGCGCCGATGGCGATAAAGGTCTCGATGCTGCCGAAGCCTGCCGTGGCGCGGTCGTAGCCGGTATAGCCGGGGCCTGCGATCAGCACGCGCGGGGTGCAGTTGTCGACTACGTCGCTGGCCTCGGCCGCGGTAAAGCGCGGGTTGAGCGCGGCCTTGACCAGGCCGGCCTTGTACAGCGCGCATTCCAGTTCGACCAGCTCGGGCCGGTTGCGCGACTGCACCGCGACGCGGTCGCCGGGGCGCAGGCCCAGCGCCAGCAGCGCATTGGCCAGCCGCGTCGAGCGTTCGTCGAGCTGGCGATAGGTCACCACCTGGTCCTGGTAGAGGATGGCGGGCTGGTCGCCCCAGTAACGCGCGGCGCGGCGCAGGAAATACGCGAAACCCATGCTGTCTCCGTGTAGGCTGAATGATCTTGCTGCACGCTCGGTGGTGTGCTCGTGCGCTGTAGTCTGTAAGATGGCGGGCATCACCACAATGAGGTATTGGCTATAAAGCCATAACCGTCGGGAATGTGAGGCAATGGAGACGCGGGATATCGAATACATCCTCGCCGTGGCGGCGCACGGCGGCATCGGGCGGGCCGCCGAGGCGCTGGGGATCAGCCAGCCGGCGCTGACCAAGGCGGTGCAACGGGTGGAAGCGCAGGCGGGGCTGCCGCTGTTCGAGCGCACCGCCAACGGCATCGCCGCCACCTACGCCGGCACCCGCTTCCTCGAGCGCGCGCGGCGCATCCAGCTGGAGTACCAGGACGGCATCAAGGAGATGCTGGGCATCCGCACCGGCGAGCAGGGCATCCTGCGCGTAGGCTATTCACCGTCGATCCCGGGCGATGTGATCCTGGGCGCGTGCCAGCAGCTGGTGCGCGAGCGGCCGGTGGCGCGGTTGCGGCTGCGCCGCCGGCTGGCGCGCGACCTGCTGGATCTGCTGGCGGCCGGGGAAGTGGACATGGCGGTGGCGCCGACCCCGTCCGGCGCGCTGGCGGACACTTTCGCGGTGCAGCCGCTGTTCGACGACCGGCTGGTGGTGGTGGCGGACCAGGGCCACGCGCTGCTGCGGCGGCGCAAGCTGCGCCTGGCCGACCTCGCCGAGCAGGAATGGCTGCTGCCCGAACGGCATATCACGCTGCGCCAGCAGGTCGACGCGGCGTTCCGCCAGCGCGGCCTGCCGGAGCCGCAGCCGCGCATCGAGATCGACTTCGGCAGCAGTTCGCTGTTCGCGCTGATGCAGGGCACGCAGATGCTGAGTATCGCGAATGCCGGCGGCGAGGCCATGCAGCGCGGGCTGCGCGTGCTACCGCTGGGTGTGGAAGAGCTCGACCTGCGCCGGCGCATCGGCGTGGTCACGCGCGCAGGCGCCTACCTGTCGCCGCTGGCCCAGCGCCTGACGGTGCTGCTGCGCGAGCACAGCGGCTAGGGGGCGCGATTACTGCAGCGGGATCTTGGCCACGGCCGCAAGCCGCTTCCAGCGCTCGATCTCGTCCTTCTGGTATTGCCGCATCTCGGCCGGCGACGACAGGATCAGTTTGGTCGACTGGCGCGTGTAGTACTCGCGCACGTCCGGGGCATTGCCGGCCTGCGTGAACAGGTCCTGCAGCCGCTTCACCAGCGCCGGCGGCGTCCTGGCCGAGACCGCTGCCGCGACCTAGTTGTAGGCAAGGAAGTCCGGCAGGCCGGCTTCGACAATGGACGGTACGTCCGGCAGCAGCGGCGAGCGCTGCGGCGCGGTGTAGGCCAGCGCGCGCACCTTGCCGCCGCGGGCCAGCTCGATCGCGCCGGTGGCATCGACCACGGCGAAATCGACATTGGCCGCCATCACGCCATTGATGGCATCGCCGGCGCCCTTGTACGGCACCGCCGTGGTCTTGATGCGGGCCAGCTCGTTGAGCCATTCCGAATACAGCGTGTACGAGATCGAGCCCGTGCCGTAGTTGAGCGCGCCGGGACGCTTGCGCGCGTCGTCCAGCAGCTCGGCCAGCGTGCGGTAGGGCGAGCCGGCCGGCACGATGATCACGCACGGCCCGCGCGACAGCAGCGTGATTGGCGCAAAGTCCGTCAACGGGTCATACGGCAGCTTGCGGAAGGTGGCCGCGTTGGTCGACAGCGTGGAATTGCTGCCGATAAAGACGGTGTAGCCGTCGGCCGGCGCATTCAGCGCGGTCTGCACGCCGATAAAGCCGTTGCCGCCGGGCTTGCTTTCCACCACCACGCCCTGGCCGGTCAGCTCGCCGATCTTCTTGGCGAACATGCGCGCGGTGGTATCGGTGCCGCTGCCCGACGGGAAGGGCACGATGAAGCGGATCGGCCGCGCCGGGAAGGCGTCGGCATCGGCGGCGCGCGCCGCCGGCAGCGCGGCCGCGCCGAGCAGCGCCAGCGCGGCCGGAAAGAGCCCGAGGAAGCGGCGCCGGGAATGGAAAGGCTGTTGCATGGTGGTCTCCTGATGGTGGCATGTCCGGCGTGTCTCCGCCGGTGCAAGGGATCGATGCGGGCCTAGCGGCGCAGGCCGAGCAGGTCGCGCGCAATGACCCAGCGATGCACTTCGCTGGGACCTTCGTAGATGCGCATCAGCCGGGTCTCGTTGGCCATCTGCTGCAGCGGCAGCTCCTTGGTCATGCCCATCGCGCCGAAGGTCTGCATGGCCTGGTCGATCACGTCCCAGGCCATTTCGGTGGCGAACACCTTGATCATCGACACCTGCGTGCGGGCTTCGTCTCCGGCGTCGATGCGGGTGGCGGCTTCGTAGGTCATCAGCCGGCAGGCGTGGATGCGCGTGGCGGCGTCGGCCACCCACCACTGGATCGCCTGGCGCTGCGCCAGCGGCGCGCCGAAGGTCTGCCGCTGCGGTGCGTATTCGCAGATCATGTCGAGCGCGCGCTGGGCGCGCCCGATGCACCACGCCGCCATCTGCACGCGGCGCGTCGACAGCCGCGCCTGCATCGGCGCGAAGCCTTGCCCCTCGGCGCCGAGCAGTTGCGTGGCGGGGATGCGGCAGTCTTCCAGCACCACTTCATAAGTCGAGGCGCCGCCGATCATCGGGATGCGCCGCTCGACCCGCAGGCCGGGCGTGCCGCGCTCGACGATAAAGGCGGAGATGCCGCCGCGCGCGCCACGGGCCTTGTCGGTCACGGCCATGACGATGGTCCAGTCGGCGCGCGCCGCGCGGCTGATCCAGATCTTGCGCCCGTTCAGCACCCAGTGGTCGCCATCGCGTTCGGCGCGCGTGGCCATCATGGCCGGATCGCCGCCGGCGCCCGGTTCCGAGATGGCGATGGCCGACACGGTCTCGCCGCGGGCATACGGCGCCAGGTAGCGCTCGCGCTGGGCCGCGCTCGCGGTCAGCATCAGCATGCGCAGGTTGGGCGAATCCGGCGGCAGGTCATAGGGGGTGATGGTCTTGCCCAGTTCTTCGTTGACGCCCACCATCGCCACCGTCGGCAGGGCGGAGCCGCCCAGCTCGGCGGGGGCGTCCAGGCCCCACAGGCCCAGTTCGCGCGACATCGCGTCCAGGCGTGCCTGCTCTTCCGGCAGCAGCGCCGTCTGGCCGCCGGCGGCTTCGCGCGCCAGCACCGTGGGTTCCAGCGGGATCAGCTGCTCGCGCACGAAACGCGCGACCAGGTCCTTGAGCATCCGGTGTTCTTCGTCCAGTTCAAAGTTCATGACGGTCTTCTCCTGATTCGTTATGACTGCCGCGCATCCTGCGCCATGGCCAGTTCGCGCAGGACCTCCTCGGTGTGCTCGCCCAGCGCCGGCGCATGGCGGCGCAGCGACAGCGGCGTGGCCGAGAAGCGCGCGGCCGGGCGCAGTTCGCGCAGGGGGCCTTCGGTAGGGTGGTGCGTTGGCTGGAACAGGCCGACCGCTTGCAGGTGCGGATGGTCGGCCAGGGCATCGAGGCCGTAGATCGGCGTGGCCGGAATGTCGAGCGACTCGAACAGCTGCATCCATTCGCCCGTGGTGCGTGCCGGCGTCAGTTCGGCCAGGTGGCCGTACAGCGCGCGGATATTGGCGTTGCGCTGCGCGCGGTCGCCCACGTGGTAGCGCTCGGCCAGGTCGTCGCGGCCCACCGCGCGGAAGAAGGCCTGCCAGTGGCGTTCGGTGTAGGGCAGCGCGCAGATCCAGCCGTCGCGGGTCGGCGCGGGGCGCCGCCCGCCTTGCAGCAGGCGGGCGTAGCCGGCGCCGGCCGGTGGCGGGTCGAAGGTCAGGCCGCCCAGATGCTCGGTCATCACGAAGGCGGTCATGGTTTCCAGCATCGGCACCTCGACCATCTGGCCCACGCCGTGGCGCTCGCGGTACAGCAGCGCGGCCAGCACGGCATTGGCCAGCGCCAGCCCGGTGGTCTTGTCGGCGAGCAGGCTGGGCACGTATTGCGGGCGCTCGCCGCCGGCGCAGCCCAGCGCGACCAGGCCGCAGCCGGCCTGGATGATGTCGTCGAAGGCGGGCTTGTCGCGGTGCGGGCCGTCCTGGCCGAAGCCGGTGGCCAGGCAGTAGACGATGCGCGGGTTGATGCGCGCCACCTCGGCATAGCCGAAGCCCAGCCGCTCGATCGCGGCAACGCGCATGTTGTGCACCAGCACGTCGGCGGTGGCGATCAGGCCGCGCAGCGCCGCCGCGCCCTCGGCGGTCTTCAGGTCGAGCACCACCGAGCGCTTGTTGCGGTTCAGCGCCAGGTAGATCGAGCTCATGCCGGCATGCTGCGACACGCCATTGGCGCGCATCAGGTCGCCTTCGGGGCCTTCGACCTTGATCACGTCGGCACCGAAGTCCGCCAGCACCTGCGTCGCCAGCGGGCCGAGCACGACGGCGGTCAGGTCGAGCACGCGGATGCCGTCGAGCGGGCCGGCGGGTGCCGCGCGCTTGTCTGCTTCGCTCATTGATCTCTCCTTCAACGGCGCTGGAACACGGGGGCGCGGCGCGCGGCCATGGCGGCGACGCCCTCGCGGAAATCCTCGCTGCGGAACTGTCCGCGCTGGATCGCCAGCTCGCGCTGGTTGACCTCGGCAATGCGCTCGGCCAGGCCGTCGCGCAGCGTGGCGCGCGTGGTTTCCACCGCGAGCGGGGCCGAGGCAGCGATCTCCTGCGCCAGCGCCATGGCACGGGCATCGACCTCGTCTTTTGCGACCAGTTCGTCGGCCAGGCCGATGCTGACCGCCTCGGTCCCGGTGATGCGCCGGCCGGTGTAGAACAGCAGCGCTGCCTGCTGCTCGCCCACCAGGCGCGGCAGCGTCAGGCTCAGGCCGAAGCCGGGGTGGAAGCCGAGCCGGTTGAAGTTGGCGCTGAAGCGGGCCTCGGCGCAGGTCACGCGGAAATCCGCCACCAGCGCCAGCCCCAGCCCCGCGCCGATGGCGGCGCCCGCGACCGCGGCGACGATGGGCTTGCGGTTGCGGTACAGCTTCATCGCATGCACGTAGAAGGCGGCGGGGTCGGTGGCGACTTCGCCCTGGCCCGCGCCGCTGAAGTCGGCGCCGGCGCAGAACGCGCCGACGCCCGAGGCCAGCACGATCGCGCGGCAGTGGTGGTCGTCGTCCAGGGCCAGCAGGGTATCGGCCAGGCGCCGCATCACCTCGGCATCGACAAAGTTGTGCGGCGGGCGGGACAGCACCACGCGGGCCACGTGGCCGTCGCGGGTGACATGGATCTCGGCATCGGATGACATGCGGGGGGTGCTCCTCTGTGGTCGGCCGGCTCGGGGCCGCGTGCCCACAGTATTCGCGCCGTGCCGCCGCACCGCTATACTCGAATTTCACTTACTGAAATTGCCAACGATGCCTGACGCCATCCGGCCGCTTGACTCCACGCGCAGCGTGACCCATCGGACCGGCCGCTTTACCCGGGACACCGCGGGCAGCCAGTCGCTGGAGCGCGGGCTGGTGCTGCTGCGTGCCTTCCGCGTCGGCACCACCAGCCTGACCAACGCGGAACTGGCCGCGCGCACCGGCCTGCCGCGCCCGACCGTGAGCCGGCTGACGCGCTCGCTGGTCGATGCCGGCTTCCTGCGCTACGACGTCAACGAGCGCGCCTACCGGCTGGCGCCGGTGGTGCTGAGCCTGGCGGATGCCTTCCACCAGTCCAGCCGCGCGCCGGAGATTGCGCTGCCGCTGATGCGCAAGGTGGCCGAGGCCGGCAAGGTCAACGTGGGACTGGCGGTGGGGGACCAGCTAGAGATGGTGTACCTGGCGTCGATCCGGCATAGCCGCGACAGCGTGTCGCGCACGCGCCGCGTGGTGCCGGGCTCGCGCGTGCCGATGGAGCTGACGGCGATCGGCCTGTCATGGCTGGCGGCGCAGCCGGAGGAGGTGCGCAGGGACCTGCTGGCCGGTATCGCCGCCCGCCAGGGCGAGGCCTGGCCCGGCATGCGCGCGCGCGTGCTGCGCGGCATCGCGCAGGCCCAGCGGCACGGCCATTGCACCGCGGCCTACCAGCCGGGGCATCTGCTGGCCGTGGGCGCGGCGTTTTCCGGCCCGGACCAGCAGCTGTACGGGCTGAATATCAGCTATCCGTTCAACGACACCGAGCGCCGCCGCGACCACGCCCGCTATGCCGCGCAGCTGGAGCGGCTGGTGGCCGAGATCCAGCAAGCCTGGCGGCGCGCCGCCGGCTAGCCGCGTCAGTACACCGGCGGCATGCCTTCCGGGCGGTTCTTGAAGCGCCGGTGGATCCAGTAATACTGCTCCGGCATGGTGGCGATCTGGGCTTCGAGGAAGGCGTTCATGCGGCGCGAGTCCTCTTCGACGCTGCCGGAGGGAAAGCCCTCCAGCGGGTCGAATACGCGCAGCCGGTAGCCGCGGTAGTCGGGCAGCACTTCGGTGGTGAACGGCACCACGCGCGCGCCGGTCATGCTGGCCAGGCGCGAGGCCGAGGTCAGCGTGCACGCCGGCACGCCGAAGAACGGCACGAACACCGAATCGTTGATGCCGAAGTCCATGTCTGCCGCCAGCATTACCGGGCAGCCGGCGCGCAGCGTGCGCACCACCTGCTTGCCGCTGCCGTTGCGCGGGATCATCTCGGCGCCGAAGCGCCCGCGCTGGGTGCGCGAGATCTGCTCCAGCAGCGGGCTCGACATGCGCGTGTACAGCGACGCCACCGGGTGGCGCATCGAATAGAACATGCAGCCGGCCTCGATGCCGACGAAATGAAAGCCCATGAAGATGGTCGGATGCTCCGCGCACGAGGCCAGGTCGATGCGCGAATCCAGCTCTACCAGCTTGCCCAGCCGCTCGGCGTTGCCGAACCACTGCACGCCGCGCTCCAGGTAGCTGCGCAGCACATGGCCGAAGTGGTCGCGCGCCAGCCGCTCGCGCTCGCCCGGATCCATGTCCGGGAAGCACAGCGCCAGGTTGGTATGGACGATGCGCCGGCGGCGGCTGGGGATGCGGTACAGCAGCTTGCCAAGGGCATCGCCGAGGCGGGCGGTCACGCCGTAGGGCAAGGCGGCAAAGAGCTTGAAGGCTGCGATGGTGAGCGCAGCCTGGAGCTGGTGCGTCATGAAGATCCTGGGGGCGGCAGCGGCGGTCGGGGCGGACCCGCGGACAGGCGGCTGCGCGGCAATGGTTCGGCGCCAAAGGGTTGGCGAGCGGCAAGCGCGCGCTACGCTGGCGCGCCGCCCCTGCGGCGGCGCCCCGGTTGCGGGCCGCTGGAGTGCGCTATGCGTCGCTGCGCAGCTTTGTGCTGAGGGCGCACTGTAGCACGATGGCAGGGGGCCCCGGAACGGCAGTTACGACCCGTATCAAACCGGCAACCGATGCCGGGCAATGCGCAAGCCTGTGCCGTCAGCGTTGCTTCAGCTCGCCGAGATAGTAATTGACCTCGGCCAGCAGCGCCGTGTGGAATTCGGCCGGCAGCACGTGGTCGTCGGTCAGCGACAGCAACTGGTCGATGCGCTGCCGGAACTGCCGCTGGGCGCCGGCGCGTGCATCGGGCGGCAGCGCCACCGCCATGGCGCACAGCATCTCGCGCATCACCAGCAGCCGGGCGCCGTACTGGATCATGGCGTCGCCCTGGGTCTTGAGGTTCTGCGCAAGCTGTTCCGGCATGCCCTTGCGCGGCGCGCCGGCGCCGGACGGCGCGGGCGGCGGTTCGGCGCGGGCCTTGCCGCCAGCCTCGGGCGCGGGTGTGCCGAGCATCTTGCCGAGCATGGGGATCTTGAACATGGGCGAGGCTCCGGATGCGCCGGGGGCGGGGTGGTCGAGTGCATCCATCATGGAAGGGTGCGGGTGGCCGGACTGTGCGGCAGCAGACAATGGAGCCGGTGCGGCACCGGCGTTCATGCGCCGGCGGGACCGGATTTGCGGCACTTGCCCGCGCGTGCCGGCGGCAGGCACAGGCCGCAGGTGTAGCGCTGGCGTGCATCGTGGGCGCACACCACGAACTCGCCGCGGCAGCACTGGCAGCGCGCCAGCCGCAACATGCCGCGCTCATAGAAGCGCACCAGCATCCAGGCGCGGGTAAAGCTGAGCTGGGCGGTCTCGCCGGTGGCGCTCAGGTGCTCGCGATACATGCGGAAGCCGGCCAGGGTGGCACGGATGCCGTCCAGGTGGCCGGCGCGGATCATGAAGCGGTAGGCGCCGAGCAGCATCGAGGCATGGGCGTTGGGGCGCCAGCTCAGGAACCAGTCGGTCGAGAACGGCAGCATCCCCTTGGGCGGCGACGCCCCGCAAAGCTCCTTGTACAGGCGGGTGAGCCGCTCGCGCGGCAGCGACACCTCCGCCTCCAGCACCTGCAGGCGCGCCCCCAGGCCGATCATCTCGATCGCGAGCCGGGTTTGCTCCAGGTCGTGCAGCACGCTTTTGCGGGCGGGGGCCGGTACAGGTACAAGTGCAGGGCGGGAAGCCGCCCCGCCGGGGCCGCCAACGGCGGCGACAGGGTTTGCGTCCATGGTCTCCTCCTGCCGGGGCGTGCCGCAGTGCGGCGTTGTCCGCCTGCGTCCCGCGGGTCCGGCTTTGCGTGATGGAGGACGATTCTTCGATCGCAGTCGGCTTATATCCGTGATTCTTGTCAACAATCGCAATTCCACGATCGACAGCACAAATTTGCCGGGGCCTGTTGTTGGCGCAATTTGCCGGTGTCCGGCATGCCATCCGGGACGACTGTAGGAGAAGCGCCCACAAGCTATCGGACAGACGCCGATTTAACGGTTCTGCCCATCGGCTACGCTGCAAGAACACCAACGACAGGGAGCAACCCATGGCTGCAAACTTCCTGATCAGGCAGACCGCTCAGGGCTGGGAACTGACGGTCGAAAGCGCGCGCAAGGGCCTGGTCCAATGCGACGACCGCGACGTCGCCGTCAACATCGGCATGGCCGCGGCAAAGCGGCGCGGTGTGGTGCTGATCGTGCATGAAGACGAGGACGATGCCCCGCGCGGCCTCGCTCCCCTGGCCGCATGACGAGGTAACCCAGAGGCAATCCCGCGGCAATCCCGCGGCAACCCGGTTGCGTGACAAAGGCGGGCGCCCTTTACCGGTGGCGCCCGCCTTTGCTTTGGCGCGGGGGCGCGCGGCAGGCGTGCCGTCCTCCATGCCCATGCCCGCCAATGGTATGGAACTTGCGCCGCGGTGACTGGCGGCGCGGCCCGCCGGGCCGCGCCGGAAGCTCAACCCTTGGAGAAAGCGATGCATCCATTCCGAAATGAAGGCGGCGGCTCCTGGTGGCGCGAGGACCGCGACACCGATGAATCCCGCCGCAATCGCGGCGACCCGCGCGGCGGCGATCCGCGCGGCTACGGCGAGGGGCGCTACGGCCAGCGCGGCGGCCCCGCGCGCGACTACGGCGAAGGCCGCTATGAAGGCCGCCAGCGACACGACAGCGACGTGCGCGAGTCCGGCTACTACGGCGGCCGCTCCAGCCCGGCGCAGCGCGTCTGGGAAACCTCCGCCCGGCGCCCGCCATGGGAAGAGGACGAAGCCTGGCGCCGCGGCAGCGAGGTGCGCGACGAGTGGGGTGACAGCGGCGGCGACAGCCGCGGCAATGCGTCGCGCGAGATGCCGCGCGGGCGCGACCGCGTCGGGCCCAAGGGCTACCAGCGCAGCGACGAGCGCATCCGCGAGGATATCTGCGAACGGCTCGCGCACGCGCGCCATGTCGATGTGCGCGAGGTGGAAGTCGAAGTGCAGGGCGGCGTGGTGCGCCTGACCGGCAACGTGCGCGACCGGCGCCAGAAGTACTGCATCGAGGACATCGTCGACGATGTCTTCGGCGTGCAGGAGATCCATAACGCGGTGCGCCTGGGCGCGCCGGGCGCGTTCGGCGTGTCGGGGATCACCGAAGGATCGCAGTCCGGCGGGCAGACCGGAGCGCAGTCCGGCGGGTCCGGCCAGGGGCGCGTCAGCGGCGTCAGCAGTTCAGGCAGTGCCACGGGCTCCAGCGCCAGCAGCTATGGCGGCGGCATGGAAACCGGCAGCGGCGGTCCCGGCCAGGGACGCGACAGCACCGGCGGCACCACGCGCATGGGCTGATGCGGACTTACGGCGCCGGCGGCTTGTCCGCCGGTGCTGCCGGGGCGCTCCCCGGCGCGTGCCGCGGCTCGGCCATGCGGCGATGCTGCTCGGCCAGCACGTCGGCGGGCGTCACCATGGCAATGGCGGCGCGCAGCTTGTTCTGCCAGCCCGGCACCACCTCGCCCTCGCCGCGCATCATGGCATCGAAGCCGATCCGCGCCACCTCGGCGGGATCGGCCTTTTTCTGCTGGCCGAGCCGGGTATCGAGCAAGTCCGCGCGCTCGAAGAAGTCGGTTTCGGTGGCGCCCGGCATCAGGCAGGTGACCGACACGCCGGTGTGCTGCAGCTCGTGCCGCAGCGCGTAGGAGAAGGAGTCCAGGAAGGCCTTGGTTGCGTTGTACACGGCCTGGCAGGTGCCCGGGACGAAGCCGGCGATCGATCCCGTGATCAGGATGCGCCCCTCGTGCTGCGCGCGCATGAGCTGCCCGACCCGGTGCAGCAGGTGCAGGGTGCCGGTCACGTTGGTCTCCACCACGCGCTGGATTGCCGCGAAGTCCTGGTCCAGGAAGGCGTGGCCCAGGCCGCGGCCGGCGTTGGCGCACAGCACGTCGACGCGGCGGCCGCCCAGTGCCGCGCAAACCTGTTCGACACCGTCGGGTGTGGACAGGTCCGCCAGCAGCGCCGTGACGTCGGCGCCTTGGTCGCGCAGTTGCCTGGCGGCGACCTCGATCTGCGGCTCGTCCGCGGCAATCACCAGGTCATAGCCGCGCTGCACGCAGCAGCGCGCCAGCTCGTAGCCGATGCCGGACGACGCCCCAGTGACGACGGCAAGCAGGCCGGTGCGGCGAAGCGAAGTGTCAGGCACCGTATCTCCTCGGGTTTTGTGGCGAGTTTTTACTGTGGCGTTGTAAGGATTAGCGACGCATCACCCTACGCGCCGCCAAGTGCGCACGCCCATCCAGACCCCCAGCAGCGCCACCAGCGTGACCAACACCGCCAGCGTCACCGCGGTGCCGGGGCCGAGCCCGCCGAACCACGCATAGGCATCGGAACGGCGCCACAGCGCCCAGGCCAGGGTGGCGGTGGCCACCACCAGCGCGGTCTGCGTCAGCGCATCGACCACGCGCATCACGCCGCGCGCCGTGCCGGCAAGCGGATCGCGCCGGGCTTCTGAAGCGGTAATTTCGGGGTCTTCCATGGCAAGGGTTTGCAAAGGGAATGCGTGGGACGTGCAAGTCCCGTTCCCGCTCCGCGCCCCGGTTGCCCGATGGCCGTCAGGGCCTTAGAACACCCCCAGGCCGAGCCCCGCGGCCAGGCCCTCGCCAAGCTCGGCGCACCGCGCCAGGTCGGCGGCTTCGATCTGCTTGGGGGCGAGGATGCGCTCCGGCGTCTGCGCATGCGTGCAGACGATCAGCCCGGGCGCGACGCGGTTCAGGCGCCAGCCGGTGGCGATGCGCTCGAGCTGGCGCAGCGCGTTCTGGCCATCGCTGCCGGCGCAGATCATGGCGGCGTATGGCCGGCCGTTGATGCGGTCCAGCGCAGGGTAATAGCAGCGGTCGAAGAAG
The DNA here is from genome assembly GCF_900250075.1 of Cupriavidus taiwanensis. Classification (NCBI taxonomy): domain Bacteria; kingdom Pseudomonadati; phylum Pseudomonadota; class Betaproteobacteria; order Burkholderiales; family Burkholderiaceae; genus Cupriavidus; species Cupriavidus taiwanensis. The sequence continues at coordinate 2,385,061 of NZ_LT977071.1, read as the reverse complement.
TCCTTCATCATGCCCGCGATCGCGGCCAGGTTCTCCGGGGTGGCGAACAGGTAGCCGTCGGCGGCCAGCACGTCGTCGGGGCCGGCCTCGGCGGCGGTCTTGAGCACGACCGTGACGCCGGGCTGCCGGCGTGCTGCATCAGCGGCGGCCGCGGCCATCTGGCGCGTGCCGCCGGTCATGGTGTGGTAGACGATCAGCAGCGTTTTCATGCGGGCGGTAGGGCTTGCGCGGCCATGTGCCGCGCCCGGGCACTGTATCACGCCGCTGCCGACGCCTCTCTACTCCCTCAGTCCAGCGTCACCCCCGTATCCGCCGTCAGCTTCAGCACCACCGGCAGGTAAGCCTTGTAGGCTGCCTCGGCCTGCGCCGGGGTGGTGCCGAGCGGCTCCGCGCCCATGTCGACGATGCGCCGCTGCATGTCGGCGCTGGCGACCAGGCTCGCGGTTTCGCGGCCGAGCCGGTCGATGATGTCCTGCGGCGTCTTTGCGGGCGCCATCAGCGTGATCGGGCCGGTCAGGCGGAACGGCTCGTCGGCGTAGCCGGCCTCGGTGAAGGTGGGCACGTCTGGCAGCGCCTGTGCGCGCCGCGTGCCGGTGACCGCCAGCGGACGCAGCTTGCCGGTGGCGAAATGCTGCTTGAGCGCGGTCACCGAGCCCACCGTCACGTTGACCTGGCCGGCCAGCAGGTCGGTCACCATCGGCCCTTCGCCGCGGTAGGGCACGTGCAGCATGTCGACCTGGTATTGCCTGGCGAAATAGGTCTGGATGGTATGCGGCTGCGTGCCGGCGCCCCATGAGCCCATGCGCAGCTTGCCGGGCGAGGCCTTGGCATAGGCCAGCAGTTCGGCGACGGTCCTGGCCGGCACGCTGCTGTTGACCGCCAGCACCGTGCGCGCGGTGGCGATGTCGGAGACCGGGCGCAGGTCGGTGCGCGGGTCGTAGGGCAGCTTCTTGTACAGGGCCAGGTTGGAAGTGATCGGGCCCGGAATGGTCATCAGCAGGGTGTAGCCGTCCGGCGCCGCCTTGGCGACATAGTCGGTGCCGATGATGCCGCCGGCGCCGCCCTTGTTCTCGACCACCACGGTCTTGCCGAGCTGGCGCGACAGGCCGTCGCCGACGGCGCGCGCCAGCGTGTCGGTAAGGCCGCCCGGCGGATAGGCGACGATCAGGTGGATGGGCTTGGCCGGGTAGGCGCCCTGTGCCGGGGCGGCCACGGGCGCGACGGCGAGCGCCGCGATGCCGAGCCAGGGCAGCGCGGTCCGCAGCAGCGTGCCGCGCAGCCACGGCGAAAAACGGGCAACGGTCTTCATGATGGCGTGGTCTCCTGTTTTATGCGATGTCACGGTTTGCCTTTGCGCGGACGCTGTGCGCCCGCACGCTAGTCCAGCTTGATGCCGCGCGCCTGGATCAGCTTGCCCCACTTGCCGATCTCCTGGTCGATGAAGGCCGAAAACGCGCTGCCGCGCTCGGGATGCGGCTCCAGGCCCAGGCCAAGCAGCTTGTTGCGAGTTTGCGCATCGGCCAGCACGGCCGACGCCTCGCGGTTGAGCCGCTCGGTGACGGCGGGCGGCGTGCCGGCCGGCGCGACCAGCCCGAACCAGCCGTAGCCGACCATGCCCGGATAGCCCTGTTCGGCGAAGGTGGGCGCATCGGGATAGACCGGCGTGCGCTGCTCCGACGCCACCGCCAGCACGCGCAGCTTGCCGGCCTTGATAAAGGGCAGCGCCGAGGTGATGGCGGTCAGCGTGGCGTCGGCACGGCCGGCCAGCAACTCGGTGTAGGCGGTGGCGTCGCCGCGGTAGTGGACGCTCAGCAGCTTGAACTTGCCGACCTGCCCGAACAGTTCGGCGCTCAGGTGCGGGCCCGAGCCGGCGCCCGGCGAGGCCACCGTCACGCCGTCGGGCTTGTCCCTGGCCATACGCACGAAGTCCGCCACGGTGCGCGCCGGCGAGCTGGCATTGACGATCAGGAAGATCGGCCCCAGCACGCGCGGCCCTACCGCGACGAAGTCCTTGCGCACATCGTAGCGCTGCGCGATGCCGGCGGCGGTGTTGATGGCGAAGGGCGCGGCCGCCCACAGCAGCGTATAGCCGTCCGGCGCGGCATGCGCCACCTGCTCCGTGGCCAGGCGCGTGCCGGCGCCGGGCTTGTTCTCGACCACCACCTGCTGGCCGAGCTTGCCGCCCAGCGCATCGGCGAGGATGCGCGCCGAGATGTCGTTGGAGCCGCCGGCGCCGTAGGGCGACACCAGCTTGACCGGGCGCGACGGATAGGTTTGCGCCTGTGCCTGGCCGGCCAGGCACAGCAGCGCCGCGCCGGCCGCCAGCACGGCCCGGGAGAAGACTAGGGATCGGTTCATGACGCTTCCTTGATGCGGCGGATGGCGGGGTAGCGGAAGGTGCGTTCCAGGTGCGCGCTGCCGGGGACGTACAGGCGCAAGGCCACGTAGAACGGTTCGGGCGGCGCGGGCAGCCAGTTGCCGGTATCGGCGTCGTCCGCCGGCGCGCGCGCCCCCAGTACGATGCGCAGGCTGCCATCGGGGGCCGCGCGCAGGCCTGGCGAGCGGTCACCGAGCGAATAGCGCCGCAGCGGATTTTCCGCCAGCATGCAGTCGGATTTCCGGTACATGGTCAGCGACCAGAACGCGCTCACCTGCGGCAAGCCGTGCGCCGGGAACACCAGCTCGTACTGGTGCGTACCGTCCAGCGGCAGGCCGTCGGCATCGCAATCGGCCATCAGGTACATGGCTTCCTCGATGCCCAGCGCGCCGATGTAGTTGCGCGCCACCTCGGCGCGCAGCGCGTATTGCGCGCCGAACGAAGTGCGGATTTCCACCGGCAGGGACCAGCCGCCGCCCAGCGCGGAAGCCTTGGGCGCGGCCAGTTCGGCATCGACGTGCGCCAGCGCGGCTGCCAGCGCAGTGCGTTGCGCCGGCGTCAGCGGCGTCGCGCTGCCGATGCCGGTGGCGGCGAAGCTGCGCACCAGGTCCGCTTCGGCGGCGGGCGGCGGGTTCTCGGCCAGCATGCGCCGGACGATGGCCGCGTAGCGGTCCGGGTCGCCCGGGCGCTCGGCCGCGTGCATGCCGGCGTCGATCACGCTCGCGGCGGCGGTGCCGTCGGGCCGCCGCAGGCGGATGCCGTCCTGCAAGGCATGCGCGCCAGCCAGGTCGGCTTCGCCGTCGGCCAGGATGCGGCCGATGATCCAGACCGCATCGGTGGGGCAGGGCAACGGCGTGGCGCCGGCCGGCACCTCGCCGCGCCAGGCCGGCCCGTGCAGCAGCCAGATGCCGCCTTGTGTGCCGGTGGTGCGGGTGCCGATGTACCCGAACGGGTTGGTATAGGCGTCGAGCAGCCCGAGCACGTAGTAGCGGCCGTGGCAGTCCGGCACGTCGAGCAGCAGCGGGCCGCGCGACAGGTCGAGCCAGGCGTTGGTGTAGAGCGTGTCGTTGTTCGGTGTGACCACCTGCCGGTGTTGCGGGCCGAGCAGCGCGCGCACGTGCGTGACGGTGTTGATCCAGCGCAGCGTGGAATCGGGGCCATCGCCGGCAAAGGTGCCGGCGCTGTCGCGGCGCGGGCAGGTGGCGGCGCGCATGCGCGCCATTTCGTACAGCGGCAGCGTGTAGCGCACCGCGTCGCGGGCGAGCGGGTCGAGGGAGTTGTCGAGGGTTGCCATGGGCGGCCTCCTTCAGGCGATGCGCCGCAGCGGCGGGATCACGTAGTCGCCGGCGATGAAGCCGTCGGTGGGGTGGTACAGGCGCAGGATCAGGTAGAACGGGGCGTCCGGTGCCGGCAGCCAGTTCTCCTGTGCCTGCGCGGGGCGCTGGTGCGAGATCGTCAGCGTGAGCCCGCCATCGGCGTCGTATTGCAGCCCCGGGCTGCGGTCGCCGAGCGCATAGCGGCCGATCGCGTTGTCGGTGAAGAAGCGGTCGGCGCCGTAGAGCGAGACCGACCAGAACGCCTGCGCCGGCGGCAGCTGCCCGGCCGGGAAGTGCAGCGCATAGCTGTGGCGGCCATGCAGCAGTTCGCCGTCGGCATCGTAGTCGGCGGCGGCGTAGACGGCTTCGTCGGCGCGCAGCGCGCCCAGGCCCTTCATCGCGGTCACGGCGCGCTGCATCCAGTCGTCGCCATAGCGGCCCAGCAGCAGGCTGTAGGTCCAGCTCTTGCGCGCATGGCTGCGGGTATTGGCTTCGATCAGCGCCATGCCTTCGCGCCACGCACGCACCAGGCCCTGCTGCACCGCCGGCCGCAGCGCGCCCACGTCGACCGGCTCGCCCGCACGGATGCCGCACTTGCGCAGCAGCGACAGCAGGCCAGCCATGGAAGGCTCGGCCGGATACTCACGCAGCGCGTCCAAGACGTTGGCGAAGAAGTCGAGCGCCGGCTCGCCGCTGTCCTGCCAGTCGCGCACGCAGGCGGGTTGCCGCGCGCTGCCGCCGGACAGGCGGAAGCCCTGCTCGAAGGCGCTGGCGGCGGGCAGGTCGTCGGTGCCGGTCACCAGCACGCGGCCCAGCAGCCAGACCAGCGACGTGGGGCAATGCACCACGTGCGCGCCGTCGGCGTGCTGGCCGGGGCCGGCCAGCACGATGTCGGCGCCCGCGGCGGGCACGTTGCGCGGGCCCAGGTTGTCGAAGTTGTTGGTCCACGCGTCGAGCAGTTCCACCACATAGTAGCGGCGCGCATCCGGAAGTGCCGGCACGTGCAGCGTGACGGGACCGTCGGCCAGGTTGACCCAGGCGCAGAAGTAGAGCAGGTCATTGGCCGGCGTGACGATGTCGCGGTCGCGGTGGGTCCACGGCTGGGTGCTGGCCGACAGCGTGTTGACCGGCGCGCGCCCGTAGCCGGTGGCCTGCGCCACCGAAGTCTGCAGGCGGCAGGTGCGCAGGCTTTCGAACAGCGGGTAGGTGGCCAGCACCAGCGGCAGTGCCGCCGCGGCGGTCAGGGCTTCCTGCGGGGTGTCGATGGGAGCGCCGGCAAGGAAGGGCGCAGCGGGTTGGTTCATCGGGTGGTCTCCTCGTTGGGTATGTTCGTGTGGCTGTCGGGGTCCGCCGCGTGCAGGGTCACCACGGCATCGGCGGCGACCACGCCGCGCGCGGTGACGATCAGCGGGTTGATTTCGAGTGTGTCGAGGCGCGGCCCCAGCGCCGCCGCGGCCCGCGAGACGCGCACCAGCACCTCGGCCACGGCCGCGGCGTCGATCGCGGGATGGCCGCGGTGGCCCGACAGCAGGGCCTCGGCACGGCTCGCGCGCAGCATGGTGCGCGCACGGGCATGGCTCAGCGGCGCCAGGCCGAACGCGGTCTGGCGAAAGATCTCCACCGCGGTGCCGCCGATGCCGGCCAGCGCCACCAGCCCGAACACCAGGTCGCGCCGCACGCCGACCATCAACTCGCCCCAGCCGCGCACCATGCCGGCGACCAGCGCGCCGTCGAAGCGCGCGGAGGTGCCGTGGCTGGCCGCGGCGGCCTGGACCTGGGCAAAGGCGGTGCGGGCCGCCTGCGCGTCGGCCACGTTCAGCACCACGCCGCCGACATCGCTCTTGTGCAGGATGTCGGGCGAGCACAGCTTGATCGCGACCGGATAGCCGATGGTGTCGGCGATGCGCGCGGCCTCGTCGGCATCGCGCGCCAGGCCGTGCGGCGCGGTGGGAATGCCGCAGGCGGCCAGCCATTGCATGGCTTCGAACTCGGACAAGGCGGTGGTGCCGGGCGGGACATCGGGAACGGGCAGGTTGTCGGCGGCGGCCGCTGCGGGGATGGGCGCCTGTGCCGCCGCGGCTTGCGCCGCGGCCCTGGCCAGCACGGCCACGGCCTGCACCGCGTGCGCCGGTTCGCGGAACACCAGCGCGCCGCGCGCTTCCAGCCAGCGGCGCTTGTCTTCATCGGCGAGGCCGCTGAACAGCAATGGCGCCGCGGTGCCGCTGCGGTGCAGGGCGTCGACGGTGTCTTGCAGCCCGGGCCAGATTCGCGGCGAGCCTACGCCGCCGGCCAGGAAGGCCACCACGCTGCCGTAGTCCGGGCTTTGTGCGGCGGCGGCAATGGCGCCCAGCAACACCTCGGGCTGTGCCACCACCTGGCCGGTGACGTCGATCGGGTTGGCGGTGCTGGCGAACGGAATCGCGCTGCGCAGCGCCGCGGCCGGGGCTTCGGGCATCGGCGGCAGCGGCAAGTCGAGCGCCTCGGCCTGGTCGGCCATCATGATGCCGACGCCGCCGGAGACAGTGACCAGCGCGACCGGGGTGACGGCGTTGGCCGGCTCCTTCGCCGAAGCCTGCCATCGCGTCGGTCGGCGCCCGCGCGACAGCACGTAGCCGAGCCGGAAGAATTCCTCCAGCGTATCGGCGCGGAACACTCCGTATTCATCGAACACCGCCTGGTAGACCGCGTCTTCGCCCGCCAGGCTGGCGGTATGCGATTGCGCGGAGCGCGCGCCGGCTTCACTCGTGCCCACCTTGGTCACCACCACCGGCTTGCCCGCTGCGCGCGCCGCCGCCAGCGCGCGGCGCAGGCGGGTGCCGTCGCGGCAGCCTTCCAGGTAGGCCAGGATCACGCGCGTGGCATCGTCGCGGGCCAGCCATTCGATCACGTCCGCCACATGCAGGCCGGCTTCGTTGCCGGTGGTGACCCAGTGGCTCAGGCCCAGCTGGGCCTCGCGCGCCAGCGCGAAGGCATAGGCCCCGAACGCGCCGCTCTGGCTGACCAGCCCGACCTCGCCGACCGGCGGCAGCCCGCCAAGCGGGATCGGCGAGAAGGTGGCGAACACGCGCTCGCGCAGGTTCATCGCGCCCAGGCAGTTCGGTCCCAGCAACGTGATGCCGTGGGCCTGCGCGAGCGCCGCCAGCTCGGCCTGCAGCGCGATGCCATCGCCGCCGGTCTCGGCAAAGCCCGAGGTGAAGAACACCGCGGCGCGCGTGCCGTTGCGCGCCAGCTGGCGCATCGCGTCAAGGCTGGCGCTGACCGGCAGCGCGACGATGGCGAGGTCGGCCGGCGTATCCAGCGCGTCCAGCGTCGGCACCGCGGCCAGCCCCTGCACTTCGCTGGCGGTGGCGTGGACCGGGACGATGCGGCCGGCGTAGCCCAGCTCGCTCAGCAGCCGCACCGGCATGCCGCCTACCTTGTCGGGCTGGGTGGAAGCGCCGATCACGGCGATGGTGCGCGGTTGCAGCAATGCGCTGAGGTCTGGCATCGGTTGTCTCCGTATGCGTGCGCCGTCATGTGTGGGCCCTTGCAGGCTGGCGCGGCTGGTCTTGTATGGATGATGCCCGGCCGATGTTGTCATAACATGTTATGATGAGTCAACGTTGTTATGATAAGTAGATGCCCGCATGGGCCGTCCCCATGAATCCCTCGAATCTCGTGACAACCAGCTCATTGCCCCGCTTCAAGCAGATCGAAGGCGCGCTGCGCCAGCGCATCGTCAACAACGAATGGACGCCGGGCATCAAGCTGCCTTCGGAAGCCGAGTTGATGGCGGAGTTCGGCGTCAGCCGCATCACCGTGCGCCAGTCGCTGGCATCGCTGCTGGCGGAGGGACTGATCGAAACGGTCCACGGCAAGGGCAGCTTTGTCAGCCGCCCTGCGGGGCAGGCCGACCTGGGGCCGCTGACCGGCTTCTACGACTACATGCGGGCCCGTGGCCACGAAGCGCACGGCAAGCTGCTGTCGACGCGGCTGATCACCGCGCCGGCCATCGCCGCCGACGCGCTGCGCATGCCGCCCGGCAGCAAGCTGCTGAGCGTGACCACGCTCAAGTCCGTGGGCGGCACGCCGGTGGCGGTCGGCGTGACCATGGCGCCCGAAGCGCTGATGCGCGCGATGCTGGAGCACGACCTGGAAAACAACGACGCGCTGATGATCGTGGAGGCGCGGCTCGGCTATCGCCTCAAGTACCTGCACACGGAAAGCGCGGCGATCCCCGCCAGCGCGGAAAGCGCGCGCCGGCTCAAGGTCGAGCCGGGCGAGCCGCTGCTGCGCATCCGCTTCACGCCGCACGACATCGACGACCGGCCGCTGGCGTTTTCGGAATTCATGTTCCGCGGCGACAAGTTCACCTACAAGGCCTGCGTGCGGCGTTAGGGCCGCTGGCTGTGGCGACAAGGGAACTTTTGCATGCGCGCCGCGGCCTGAACTGCATCGACGCCGGCGCCAGGGTGGTGCGATCCGGCGCCGCCCAGTCGCAGGAGTCCAGGATGTTCTCGCCGCTTTCCCCACGTTTGCTGTCTACCGCGCTCGCGGTAGCGTTGTCCGCGGGCGTGCCGGCCGCGCTGGCCGCGGCCAGGCAGGATGCATCGCGGCCGCCCGGCAAGGAGGGGGCGCCCGAGGCCGCCTGCAAGCAGGCGGTCAAGGCGGCGCTGCCCAATCCCGGCAGCTTCAAGTGGGTGTCCGCCACCGCGCGCCAGATCGACCAGGACAACTACAGCGTGGTGGCCGATGTCGAATACCTGGCCCAGGACGGCGCGGTACGCGAGGCCAAGGTCCAGTGCGACGTACGCCGCGCCCAGGGCAACCGCTTTGCCGTGCCCAAGCTGCGCCTGCCGCAATAAGCTCGGTCTGTCCCCCTCAGTGCCCGCTGTTGCAATTTAATGTGGACGCTGTCCATTTCGTTTGCTAGTCTATGTGTACAGCATCCACAAATGCTCGCGGCAACCGCCGCACCCCGGCCGTTACCCATTCACTGGAGACCGAAAATGCAAATCGAAGCACAAAAGGAACACCGCTGGCTGCAACGTCTGGTTGGCAACTGGTTGGCGGAGGGCGAGGCCGTCATGGGACCGGACCAGCCGGTGCAGACCTGGCAGATTCCGGAGCGGGTCAGCGCGATCGGCGACGTCTGGGTGCAGTGCGTAGCCCAGGGCGACATGCCCGGCTGCGGCCCGGCTTCGACGGTCATGACGCTGGGCTACGATCCGGCGCGCAAGCACTTTGTCGGCACCTTCATCGGCTCGATGATGACCCACCTGTGGGTCTACGAAGGCGACCTCGACGCGGGCGGCCAGCAGCTGACGCTGCGCGCCGAAGGACCGGACTGCTCGGGCAACGGCCGCATGGTGCAGTACCGCGACGTGATCACGTTCCGCGACGACAACCACCGCGAGCTGACTTCGTACATGCAGGGCGAAAACGGCGAGTGGACGCAGATCGTGAAGGCCACCTACCGCCGCCAGCCGTGAGTCTCAGGAGCGTTCCCCGGCGATCCGCGCCAGCCGCGACAAACGCGAGCCGGGGCCGGGCGGATCGTCGTGGCGGCCGCCGCTCTGCCGCGCCGCATTGCGCCGGCGCCGGCGGCGCAGCAACAGCAGCAGCGAGGCGGGCACCAGCAGCACCAGCGCCAGCAGCGCAAAGGTGATCAGCCCCGGGTCGCGCGCCGCGGCGGCGACCCGGTCCACCAGCAAGGCACTGACCACGATGCCCGGCAACATCCCCAGCGCGGTCCCGATCAGGCAATCGCGCAGGCTGATGCGCGAGGCGCCCACCACCATGTTGACCAGCGAGAACGGTGCGATCGGCACCAGCCGCAGCACCACCATGGCGACGACGCCGTGCTTGCCCAGCTGGTGGCTGACGCGGTTCAGCCGCCTGCCGCCAAAGCGGCGCACGGCGCGGCGCCCCAGCAGCCGCCCGGCCAGATAGCCGGCGCCGGTGCTTAGCACCGTGCCGCACAGGGCCAGCACGGCGCCGTAGAGCGGGCCGAACACGACCACCGTGACCAGGATCAGCAGCGTCACGGGCAGCATCGTCACCGCACCGGCCAGGTAGACCCCCATCATGGCCAGGGGCGCCAGCGGCATCTCGTCGACGCGCTCGATGGCGCCCAGCAAGGCACGGAAATCCGCCCACTCGCGCAGCGGCGTATAGCGCCACGCAAAGGCCAGCCCCGCCATCAGCAGCGCCAGCGCCACCATCACCCCCACGCGCCCGAGCACGCGCGGGCGCGCCTCGTGGCTGACGAACTCGGCCAGCACCTGGTCGCTGTCGATCGGCTCGATCGGGTCCAGCAGGTTGGCCGCCGGTGACGCGGCATCGACATCGTCGGGCAGCGGCGGCACATAGTCTTCCAGCGAGCGGCCGTCGCTGCGCTGCAGGTTCCGGATCGCGCCGAGCACGCTGCGCGTGGCGGCCACCTCGGCCTGGAACGCTTCGGGCGATACCTCCAGGTGTTCGCCCAGCAGCCGCGCGCGCATCGCGGCGATGGCGGCCTGGATGCGCGGCTCGCCGCCAGAGACCACGACGATATTGCACTCGGTGTCCAGCCCCAGCGAGCGGTTGCTGAGATTGGAGGAACCGATGGTGAGGAAGTCGTCGTCGATCACCGTCACCTTGCTGTGGACGTTGACGCATTCGGGGTGCAGGTTGGGGATCGTCGGGCAGTACAGGCGGAAGCGATCGAACTTGTCGGCCGCGCGCAGCTGCCGGTAGAGGCGCGCGCGCAGCACGCCCATGCTGTGGGCCTCGAGCCAGCCGCTCTCGTTGCGGCGCGACACCAGCACGATATCCGGGCCGTCCTCGTGCCCCAGCCGCGCGGCCAGCGCCTTGGCGATCTCGCCGGAGCTGAAGTACTGGTTCTCCATGTAGATGCTGTGCCGGGCCGAGGCGATGGCATCGCGCAGCAGCATGCGGATCTCGCTGACGCCGGGCTCGTCCTCGCACATCGGCATGGTGCGGGCGATGCCCACGCGCACGTCGGTCAGCTCTGGCGCCAGGCTCGGCGGCCACGGATCCGACGAGGTCGGTGCCACCGGCCGCGGCTGGCTGCCGCTGGCGCGCAGCCAGCGCTCCGCGCACAGCTTGCCGAGCGCCGCGGCCGCGCTGCCGTCGACCGCGCACTGCACGTCATGGAACGGCGCGTAGGGTCGCCCCTCGGCCATGCGCAGCGGCGCGCCGGGCGCGTGCTGGTTGTCGTCCCAGCGGCGCAGCGTCAGGTCCAGCCCGCCGACGAAGGCGACCTTGTTGTCGAGCACCACCACCTTCTGGTGGTGCGATGCGCCGGGAGGATGATTGCCGTCCAGCAGGAACGACAGATGCCGGTGCGCCTGCCAGTGCGCGCTGGCCGAGGGCAGCCATTCGCGCTCCATCGCCATCACCATGGCGTAGTCCCAGCTCAGGATGTAGATGCGCAGGTTGGGGCGGCGGTCGGCCAGCGCGCACAGAAAGTCGCGCAGCCCCGGCGGCAGGCCATCCTGCGCGCCGGCGGGGACCAGTTCCATGCGGCTGTCGATGTCCCAGCCCAGGATGAAGATGGTGTGCTCGGCCAGCGGCAGCGCCTCGCGCAGCGCGCGGAAATAGGCGTCGGCGTCGACCAGCATGGCAAAGCGCCGGCACGGTTCGACGCGCCAGCAGTTGCGCCCGGGTTCGAGCTGGAAGCCGGGCGGCGAGGCGGGATCATGCGGTGGTGGCGACGCCGTGGGCGCTGAAGACGCCGTGGTGCCGGGCGGATGGTATTGCCTCATTGCGCACGCTCAGGGGGAAGCGAAAGCCATAGCCTGAAGCGTCGCGCAAGTTCCGTACCCTGCGCAAGCGCCCGTTGCCGGCGCGCCGGGCTCGACTTTTGCGTGTGCGCCTTACCTGCCTTTGTAAGAACGGCACGCGCGAGCCAGCGTGCCGAAGGGCATGGAGCCGGTCAGGAAGCGTGTCAGGAAGCGTGTCCGCGCCGCAGCGTGGCGGGCCGGGCGATGCCCCAGACATCCAGCAGTGGCTCGAAGTGCGGGGTGTTGTCGCGCGGCGCGGGAGTGACGCGCCGGGGCGGCGGTAACGGCCGGCCGGTCAGCACCAGCGGAGTTTCGGCCGCGGCTGGCAGGTCGGGCTCGCCGTCATAGGCCACGACGCCCATCTGGCGGGCGGATTTGAGCGCGCGGGTCAGTTCCGCGGCGCTCAGGCGGCTGGCGGTGGCGAGCCGGTGCCGGGGCATGGGCCCATTGGCACGCAGGCTGGAAATCAACGCCATCACGCATTCCCGGGTGGTTCGATTCATGTCGCTGCGTCAGAAAAATGGTGCGGCAGCGAACCCGCCGATCGGGTTCCTTGCCTGCGGATAACCATTCTTCAGCAGGGGTCATGGTCTTGCCAACCCGATATGACACTTGTTCACATTCCTGCCAGAAAAGGCAATGTCCTTGCACGGCGCATCAGTGCCGCGTTTTCGGGTCGCCGGTGGGATAGCCCGGTTGCGCGCCGTCATGCCGGGTCAGCATGGAGCCATGCCGGCGCCACTTGCGTGCGTGGCGATCCTGGATGTCTTCGGCAAGATCGTGCAGTTCCGCCACCCTGGCGTCGAGCGGGTCGGGATAGATGTCCAGCGGACGGTATCGGAGAAGAAGAAAACGCATGGCGGGTCTCGGTTGTCCTGGTCGTCGGCCAGTGGCCTGACTCCAGTATTGGCGGTGGACCCGAGGTTTTCAGCAGAAGATGCGCGACACTTTGATGCGACTCAATGCATCCGGCGCAATGAACGGTTGCGGCCCGCTGTGTCAGCGGGCACGCAAGGCAATGATGGCGAGGCAGCTGGCACCGCGACGGCGGGCCAGCCTAGACGCCGCTAGCGGCCGAGGCGGGCATTGCCGCGGCCATCGCGGCAGTAGATCTTGCGTTCACGCACCAGGCCGTCGCGGCCATGGATGCACAGCGACACGCCATCCTCGCGGGCACGCATCCAGCCGGCAGCGATGGCGGCTTCCTGCGTCGGGAAGTGCAATGCCGCGTCGTCGGGGCCGCTTTCCAGGCCCTCGATGGTAAGCGCCCATTCCCCCTCGCTGGCGTATTCGGAGTCGCCGGTCGTGGCGGGAAGCACATGGATGCTGCGTGACGTCATGGTGTTCTCCGTGATGGCTGGCAGTGACATTGGGGTTTTATAGGATCCCGCGGGCGCGGGCTATCGGTGGCAGTCCTACAAGCATATTCGGGACCAGCCGGCACGCCGGGTTTGGCACCGTCGTAGTGCGGCATGGCGCCGTGGCATGTCGCGCGTTCTGCTGACATCGCGGTAGGACGAATGCCGACTTTTCGTCGTGCTACGGATTGCTACGATCCAATTGCCGGTTGGGCAACAGGCTGCCCGGTCAAGCCATTCCGAGCTCTTCTATCCTGGCGGCGCATGCCGCATCCACACGAAGCAAGGAGATCATCATGAGAAAGCTATACGCACTGTTTGCCCTCGCTGGCATGCTGCTGGTCACGGGTTGCAACACCATGGCCGGTGCCGGCAAGGATATCGAGCGCGGCGGCGAGAAGGTGCAGGGCGCGGCGGAAAGCACCAAGCAGAAAATGTAAGACACTGACCGCCACGTGGTGGCCGGTCGACGGCCCGTGCCCCAGGCGCGGGCCGTTTTCATTCATGCGTGCGCCGCCTCGGTGCAGTTGCGCCGCCAGCTGGCCGGCGGCAATCCGAATTCACGCTTGAAGGCCCGGCTGAAGGCGGCCTCGGAGTCATAGCCGACCGCGCCGGCGACCTCGCTGATCGAGCGGTTGCCGCTGCGCAGCTCGGCCGCGGCGGTGCGCAGGCGCCAGTGCGCGAGGTACTGCATCGGCGGCTGCCCCAGCAGGTCGGTGAAGCGCTGCGCCAGCGCCGAGCGCGACAGGCCTACGTTGCCGGCCAGTTCGTCGACAGTCCACGGATAGGCCGGCCGCGCATGCATGCGCGACAGCGCACGCGCCACGTAGCGGTCGCGCAGCGCGGCGAGCCAGCCGCTTTCATTGGCCGGCAGGGTGTCGATGCAGCGCCGCACCGCCTGCACGAAGAGCAGTTCCGACAGCTTGGCCAGCACGGTGGCGCTGCCGGCGCGCGGTTCCGCCGCCTCCGAGGTGGCGAAGGCCAGCGCCGAGGCCAGCCACGCGGATTCCAGCCCGCTCCCCAGACCTACCTTGAACAGCCGCGGCAGCGACGTCAGCAGCGGATTGCCCATGGTGTCGTCGAACCCGAGAAAGCCGCAGACCATGCGCGTGTGTTCGCCGCCGCCGCCGTACGAGACCCGCATGACTTCGCCGGGACTGTTGCGCAGCAGGTCATACACCAGCGGCGCGGAAGGCAAGGGCTGCAGGTGGAGGTCGCTGCCAAGCACATGCGGCTCGCCCTGCGGCACCACCAGCAATTCGCCGGCTTCGACGCGCACCCCGGGGCCGGTGTCGTCGACCAGGCGCGCCCAGCAGACACCTTCGGTGATCAGGTGATACGAGACCACGCGGTCGGCGCGCGGCAGGAACGCGGCGCGCAATTCAGCATCGGCTTCACTGATCAGGCACCACGGTGATTTGAATTCGCCGTTCAGGAACACGGCACCGCTCAGTTGCACGGCGCGCAAGAGGTCGGACAAGGCATCCATGGCCACATTCCTCCAGATCCGGGGTTTCGCGCAAGAAAGCCGGACGCCCGATCATACGGGCGAGGGGACCGGGCTCCGATACTAGCACCGTGCCCGTGGCCGTACAACGGCGCGGGACACGCACCATAACCGGACGGAGACAACACCATGGAAACCCTTTCCGCAGCGGATGCCAGCGCCGGCGCGCAGGCCGACTGGATCGGCCTTGCCGCAACGCTGGGCCGCACCTTCGATGGCCGCGCGCCCGAGATCGACGCGAGCGAGCAGTTCGTCAGCGCCAACTATGACGACCTGCGCGCGCACCGCTTCTTTGCCGCGGCGGTGCCGCAAGAGCTGGGCGGCGCCGGGCTGTCGCACCAGGAGCTTGGCGCGGTGCTGCGCGAACTGGGCAAGTACTGCGGCTCGACCGCGCTGGCCTTTGCCATGCATACGCATCCGGTGGCCACGGCCGCATGGCGCTGGCGCAATCAGCAAGCGCCGGTGGAAGGCCTGCTCAAGCGCGTCGGCGCCGAGCAGCTGGTGTTGCTCGGCAGCGGCGGCTCCGACTGGCTGCAAGGCAGCGGCAAGGCTACGCGCGTCGACGGCGGCTATCGCGTCGACGCGCGCAAGATCTTCGCCAGCGGCGCGCCGGTGGCGGACCTGTTCATGACCTGCGCGGTCTATGACGACCCGCAGGCCGGTCCCACCGTGCTGCATTTCGCGTTGCCGATGAAGACGCCGGGCGTGCGCGTGCTGTCGAACTGGCACACGCTGGGCATGCGCGGCACCGGCTCGCACGATGTCATGCTGGAAGGCGTGCTGGTGCCCGACACCGCCGTTGCCGCGCGCCGGCCGCAAGGCGTGTGGCATCCGATGATGCATACGGTGGCGATGATCGCGTTGCCGCTGATCTACGCCGTCTACGTCGGCATCGCCGAGGCCGCGCGGGATATCGCGCTGCAGCTGGCGCGCCAGCGGCGCCTGAACGCGCATGCGGTCGAGGCCGCGGGACTGCTGTGCAATGAAGCGGATGCCGCGCAGCTGGCGCTCGATGCGATGTTCGCGGCCGCCGCCGGCCAGGCACCCGGCGCGATCACCACCAGCCGCATCATGAGCGCCCGCACGCTGGCGGCGCGCGCGGTGCTGGCGACGGTGGAAGCGGCGATGGACCTTGCCGGCGGCGCGGGCTTCTATCGCGATGCCGGCCTGGAGCGGCGCTTCCGCGATGCGCAGGGCGCACGCTTCCATCCGCTGCAGGCCGGGGCCCAGCAGGAGTACGCCGGACGCATGGCGCTGGGGCTGGATATCGATGCGCCCCCCGGCGAGGTGCGCACGGCAGCGCAATGATGTCCGCCCTGGCCCAGCTCTCCTACGACACCGAGGCCTGCAATGACAGCGGCCAGGGCGAAGACGCCTGCGCCATCGGCCACGATGGCGCGGCGCGCCGCGCCTTGCGCGATGCGCTGGGGCAGTTTGCCACCGGCGTGACCGTAGTCACCGCCGCCGGCGCCGATGGCCGCCCGGTCGGCGTGACCATCAATGCGTTCGCTTCCGTGTCGCTGGCGCCGCCGTTGCTGCTGTGGTGCCTAGCGCGAAGCTCAGGCAGCCTGCCGGTGTTGCGCGCCGCGCCCTGCCACGCGATCAACGTGCTGGGCAGCGCCCAGCTGGATGTGTGCCGGCGCTTTGCGGCGCCTGCCGAAGATCGCTTCGCCGGCATTGCCCATCGCCCCGGCCCGTGCGGCACGGTGCTGATCGACGGCACGCTGGCATACTTTATCTGCCGGCATCGCTCGGTGCGCACGGTGGGGGACCACGTGCTGTTCGTCGTGGAAGTGGTGGCCTATGGCGCCGCGCCGGGCATGCCACTGGTGTTCCATGGCGGCGGCTTTGCCGACGCGCGCGTACCCCGCTCGGGCTAGGCGCGCTCGGCCCGCTTGCCCAGGATCACCAGCGCGATGCCGCCCAGCACCGCCGCCGCGCTCAGCGCCAGCCGCAAGGTCAGGTCCTCGCCGAGCCACGCGGTGCCGCCCACCGCGGCGATGACCGGCACGCTCAGCTGCACGGTGGCCGCGGTCGCGGCGCGCAGGCGCGGCACCGCGGCGTACCAGATCACATAGCCAAGCCCCGAGGTGATGGCGCCGGACACCACCGCATAGGCGAGTCCCGGGGCATCCAGCGAGCGCTGCGCCTGGATCGCCGCACCGAGGGCCAGCGCCATGGGCACGGCGCGCACGAAGTTGCCCGCGGTGGTCTCGACCGGATCCGCGGCGCGCTTGCCACGCAGCGAATAAACGCCCCAGGCGATGCCCGCCGCAATCATCAGCAGCGATGAGGCCAGCGGCGGCGTCGCCAGGCTCGGCAGCATCAGCCAGACCAGGCCGGTCAGTGCCAGCGCCAGGCCGACCCACTGCTGCGCGCGCAGCGGCTCGCCGGAGTAGAGCCCATAGCCCGTCATGGTGGCCTGCACCGC
Organism: Cupriavidus taiwanensis; assembly: GCF_900250075.1. Lineage (NCBI taxonomy): Bacteria > Pseudomonadati > Pseudomonadota > Betaproteobacteria > Burkholderiales > Burkholderiaceae > Cupriavidus > Cupriavidus taiwanensis. The sequence goes on along the minus strand of NZ_LT977071.1, from coordinate 2,368,306 downwards.
GGCGAACAGCAGCAGCGCGCCGGTGCCGGCGCTGAGGCGTTCATACGCGAACGAAAACGCCGCGGCATAGCAGAACAGCGCCAGCGCCGATACCCAGTTGCCGCCCAGCGTCATGGCGCCCGCGCCGTGGCGTCCGGCCTGCCGCCGCGCCACCACGATCAGCCACAACACCGCCGCCGCGGCCGCGACGCGCGCCAGCGTGAAGGTGCCGGCGTCGATGGTGGTGCCCTTCAGCGCCAGCCGGCACAGCAGCGAATTGCCGGCGAACGCCAGCATCGCCAGCGCGGTCAGCAGCGCGGTGTTTGCATGCGGCATGCGGGCCGGTCTTGCGCTTAGCCGGCGGGCCTTCCGTCGCTGCTCTCGCCGGTCTCGTCGGAGTCGCCGAGGGCGAATGAAGACAAGTGCTCGATCGCCCGGACCAGCCCGGAATGGTCCCAGGCCGCGCCGCCCAGCCCGTTGCAGACATTGAACAGCTGCTGGCACGACGCCGTATTGGGCAGGCCCACGCCCAGCTCGCGCGCGGCCGACAGCGCCAGTTCGAGGTCCTTCTGGTGCAGCGCGATGCGAAAACCCGGATCGAAGGTGCGGCGGATCATCCGTTCGCCATGCACTTCGAGGATGCGCGAACTGGCAAAGCCGCCCATCAGCGCCTCGCGCACCCGCGCCGGGTCGGCGCCGGCGCGGGCCGCCAGCACCAGTGCCTCGCCGACCGCCTCGATGGTCAGCGCCACGATCACCTGGTTGGCCACCTTCGCCACCTGGCCGTCGCCGGCCGCGCCCACGCGCGTGATGTTCTTGCCCATCAGCTGCAGGATGGGCAGCACGCGGTCGAACACCTCCGGCTTGCCGCCGGCCATGATCGACAAGGTGCCGGCCCTGGCACCGACTTCGCCGCCCGACACCGGCGCGTCGACATAGTCCGCGCCAATCGCCTCGATGCAGCGCGCGAACTCGCGCGTGGCGATCGGCGAGATCGAGCTCATGTCGATCACCGTGACGCCGCCCGCGGTATCGGCCAGGCCATCGGCGACGCCGCGCTCGCCGAACAGCACCTTCTCCACGTCGGGCGTGTCGGGCAGCATCAGGATGATGGTCTCCGACTGCCTGGCGACGTCCTCGGCGCTGGCACAGGCCTTCACGCCGGTATCCTGCAGGTCTTGCGGCACGCCGCTGCGGCTATGGGCGAACACGCTATGCCCGCCGTCGACCAGGTGCCGCACCATGGGCTTGCCCATCACGCCAAGCCCGATAAAGCCGATCTTGCTCATGTCAGTGTCCGGTTGGGGTTCAGGCGTCAACCCGTGCGTGCGTGGCGCACCGCGCCGGGCGCATATCTGATGATAGTCAGCCGCGCGCCAGCGCAGACAGCGGACCAGGCACGGGATGCGCGCTGGCCCGCGCCGCCGCCACGCGCGCGGCGGCGTCGTCCAGCTGCGCCAGCGTGCCGGCATCGATCGGGATCTGCTGCGCGCGGGCCGCGCGGAAGGCGCGCTCCGGTTCGCCGGGCAGCTGGATGCCGGTCTGGCCGGGCTGCAGCCGCGCGCTTTTCATCCAGTCGGCGAAGGCCGCGACTTCATGCCCGAACGAGGTGCTGGTGCCCAGCCGCGCGGGATCGAACACGATCGCCAGCATGTTGTTCCAGACCGCGTGCTCGTGCCGCAGCGTTTCCGGGCGGATGGTATGGCCGCCCGTGACCGCGGCGCCGAGCAGTTCGCACATCACCGCCAGCACGTGGCCCTTGTGCTCGCCGAAGGGCCGCAAGGCGCCCTGCGGCGTGTCGGCGGGCGGGTACATCACGGCGGCATCGGTGGTGGGCTCGCCCTGCGCATCGAGCAGGCAGCCGGCCCCTACCGGCACGCCCTTGTTATGGGCGACGCGCACCTTGCCCAGCGCGATGGCGCTGGTGGCGAAGTCCAGCACCAGCGGCGGCTCGTCGGCCATCGGCACGCCGATGGTGAACGGATTGGTGCCGTAGCGTGCGTCGTAGCCGCCGTGGGGCGCCACGATCGGCTTGGACAGCACGTTGACGAAGTGGATCGAGATCAGGCCCGCCGCCGTGGCCTGCTCGGCCCAGTGGCCGACGCGCCCGAGGTGGTGCGACTGGCGCAGCCCCATCACGCAGACGCCGTGCTCGCGGGCGCGGGCGATGGCCATCTCCATGGCCTGCGCCGTTACCGCCTGTCCCATGCCGCGGTTGCCGTCCAGGCTTAGCAGGCTGCCGGCGTCCTGCAGCACGCTGACCTGCCGGTTCAGCTGCAGCTCGTCGGCCTGCCACGCCAGCACATAGCGCGGGATCATGCCGACGCCGTGGGAGTCATGCCCGCTCAGGTTGGCGCCGACCAGGTGGTCGGCCGTCAGTTGCGCCTCCTTGGGGCTGCTGCCGGCGGCAAGCCAGAGATCGGTGACCCACTGGTGCAGCGCGCGGGTGGGAATGCGGAGTTCGCTCATGTCGGCCTTGGAGGGAGGAATACGTTGCGAAACAAAAAGCCCCGTTGCCGTGTGACGGCAAGGGGGCTTTCATGATACGTCCGGCTCGCGCGTGGCCGGTGATCGGCAAATGCCTACCGGTGGGGGGCCACTTGCGCAGGGCCTCTTGCCAGGATTTCCCTGATGCGGGCCAGGTAGCTGTCGCCCACTGTGCGGTGCATGCGCGCCGTCTCGGCGGCGAACTGGCGCCGGCTGGGCGGGCGGATGCCCAGGCTGCGGCAGATCGTGGACAGGTAGGGCTTGCGCGGACTTGCCAGCCGATGCACCGCGCTTTGCAGCGCGGCGTCGCCAATGCGGCCGCGCAGCCAGGCCAGCACCTGGCGGTCATAGTCGTTTTGCACGCGGATCAGGTGTTCCATGCCGGGGCTCCACTGTTCATCCATACAGGTACTGTAAATATATACAGTATTCGCATGGAGGCAAGAAAAATCCGGCCCCGGCACGGTAAAACGCTGCGCTGCGGTTACGCGTACCCCGCTTTCAGAAGATTCTTGTGCCAGTGGCGTCGCCCGATACCAGGGGCAGCACCGCGTCGCGCTTCTCCAGCAAGTGGCGCTTCAGTACCGCCGCCAGCCGCTTGCCGTCGCGGGCTTCCAGCGCCTGGATCATCTCCTCGTGGTCTTCGACCGCCTCGTCCCACTTGCCGCTTTGCTGGTTGGAGCGGAAGCGCAGCGCCTGCAGGCGGCGGTTGATCGACTGGTAGGTCTGCCGCAGCGCGCCGTTGCGCGCGGCCTCGTTGATCCGGTCGTGGATCTCCTGGTTGCGGCTGTAGTAGCCCGGCAGGTCGTTGCGGGCGCGGCAAGCCAGCATCGCGTAGTGCAGCGCCTTGATCTGCGCCAGTTCAGCCGCAGTGATGCGCTCGCAGGCCAGTTCGCCGGAAAACGCCTCCAGCCCGCTCATCAGCTCGAAGCTCTCCCTGACTTCGGCCTCGGTCATGCGCGAGATGCTGGCGCCGCGGTTGGGCAGAAGATCGATCAGGCCTTCGGCCGCCAGCACCTTGAGCGCCTCGCGCAGCGGCGTCCGCGAGATGCCCAGGGTCTCGCACAGCTCGCGCTCATTGAGCTTTGTGCCCGGCGCGAATACGCCTTCGACGATGAACTGGCGCAGGTGCTCGACCACGGTGTCGTGCAGGCGCGGGCGTGCCAGGCGCGGCAGCGAGGGCGGTGGAACGTGCTGGTCAACAGCCGCCGCATCTGCATCGCAATATGGTTTTTGCATTCAATATCCTCTATCCACTTGGCGCGGATTCTACTGCATCTTGCTTCCTGGCTTCAAAACGCGGGGTTAACCATCACAAATTGCCGTAAGTTTCGCCTTGGATCACATCGATCGCTCTGCTATAGTCGATTGCATTCAAAATTCATAAAACAACAAGGAGGCATGATTTCCATGATTCACCTCGATTTCCATCCCTCTGGCCGCCACTTTCTGCAGATCCCGGGCCCGAGCCCGGTGCCGGACCGTATCCTGCGCGCGATGAGCTATCCGACCATCGATCACCGTGGCCCGGAGTTCGGCGCACTCGGCCGCAAGGTGCTGGCCGGCATCAAGGAAATCTTCAAGACCCGGCATCCGGTGATCATCTACCCGGCGTCTGGCACCGGTGCCTGGGAAGCGGCGCTGACCAACACGCTCAGCCCGGGCGACCACGTGCTGATGTTCGAGACGGGGCATTTCGCCACCCTGTGGAAGAAGATGGCCGAGGCGCTGGGCCTGCGGCCGGAATTCCTGGGCCTGCCCGGCATCGAGGGCTGGCGCCGCGGGGTGCAGGCGGACATGATCGAGGCGCGCTTGCGCGAGGACAGCGGCCATGCGATTCGCGCGGTCTGTGTAGTGCACAACGAGACCTCGACCGGCGTGACCTCGGATATCGCCGCGGTGCGCCGCGCCATCGATGCCGCCGGCCACCCGGCGCTGCTACTGGTGGACACGATCTCGGGCCTGGGTTCGGCCGACTATCGCCATGACGAGTGGGGCGTCGACGTGACCGTGTCGGGCTCGCAGAAGGGCCTGATGCTGCCGCCGGGGATCAGCTTCAACGCGCTCTCGCCGAGGGCGATCGCCGCCAGCCAGCACGCCCGGCTGCCGCGCGCGTTCTGGGGTTGGGCCGAGATCATCGAATCGAACAAGAACGGCTACTGGCCGTACACGCCCAACACCAACCTGCTGTACGGCCTGTCCGAAGCGCTCGACATGATCCTGGGCGAGGGCCTGGAACAGGTCTTCGCCCGCCACCAGCGGCTGGCGGAGGCGACACGCCACGCCGTGCGCGCCTGGGGCCTGCAGATCCAGTGCGCCGACCCGGCGCTGTACAGCCCGGTGCTGACCGGCGTGATGATGCCCGACGGCGTCGACGCCGATGCGGTGCGCAAGCTCATCTACGAGCGCTTCGACATGTCGCTGGGGCAGGCGCTGGGCAAGATGCGCGGCCGCATGTTCCGCATCGGCCATCTCGGCGATTGCAATGACCTGACCCTGATGGCGACGCTCGCCGGTTGCGAGATGGGGCTGAAGCTGGCAGGCGTGCCGCTTGCCGGCAGCGGCGTAGCCGCGGCGATGGCTTCGCTGGCCGCGCACGCCGACAAGCCGGTGCTCAAGGCCGCCGCCTGAGCGCAGCCAACCAAGCGCAGCCGACCGAGCCGCGCAGGCCATGGCAGGCGCGGCACGGTCCGCCGCCTGCCTGATTTTCTTGCCAAGGCATCACCACGACATGCGCCCACCGCAGGCGGCCGCATGCATCGCCGCGGGCGCGCGGCCCTTGTTTCTTGCATGCCATGAACATGACTTCGTCTTCCCTGCTGGTCAAGCCGATCCACCTGGTGCCCGCGCAGCACCGGGCCACCTCGCCCTTGTCGGCGCTGCTGCGCAAGGAACTGCGCGGCGACGTGCTGTTCGACCGCGCCGCCCGCGGCCGCTATGCCACCGATGCTTCGATCTACCAGATCATCCCGGTTGGCGTGGTGGTGCCGCGCGACCAGGACGACCTGGTGCGCGCGCTCGACATCGCGCGCGACCAGCGGGTGCCGGTGCTGGCCCGCGGCGCCGGCACCAGCCAGTGCGGCCAGACCGTGGGCGAGGCGCTGGTCATCGACACCAGCAAGTGGCTCAACAACGTGGTCGCCTTCGATGCCGGCGCGCGCACGGTGACGGTGGAGCCCGGCATCGTGCTGGACCACCTGAACGCCTGGCTCAAGCCGCACGGGCTGTGGTTCCCGGTGGACGTTTCCACGGGGGCGCAATGCACCATCGGCGGCATGGCCGGCAACAATTCGTGCGGCTCGCGCTCGATTGCCTACGGCAACATGGTGCATAACGTGCTGTCGATCGATGCGGTGCTGGCGGACGGCAGCGATTGCCACTTCGGTTCGCTCGCGAAACCAGTGGCGGCCGGACGCACCGAGGGCATCCTTCATGGGCTGCAGCGCATCGCCACGCGCGAGCGCGGCGAGATCGCCGAGCGCATGCCCAAGGTGCTGCGCCGCGTCGCCGGCTACAACATCGACCTGTTCGACTGCCAGAACCCGCGCGCCTATACCGACGACGGCCACGCCAACCTCGCGCATATCCTGGTCGGTTCCGAAGGCACGCTGGCCTGCAGCCGCCAGCTCACGCTGAAGCTGGCGCCGCTGCCGGCGCACAAGGTGCTGGGCGTGGTCAACTTCCCCACCTTCTACCAGGCGATGGACCTGACGCAGCATATCGTCACGCTGCAACCGGTGGCGGTGGAACTGGTCGACCGCACCATGATCGACCTGTCGATGGAGAACCCGGCCTTCCGCCCGGTGGTCGAGCGTGCGCTGGCCGGCGATCCGCAGGCCATCCTGCTGGTGGAATTCGCCGGCGACGACCGCCAGGCGCTGCTGGCGCAGCTGGACCGGCTGGCCGAGCTGATGGCCGACCTGGGCCTGCCGGGCTCGGTGGTGAAGATGCCGGAAGAGAAGGCGCAGAAGGCGCTGTGGGATGTGCGCAAGGCCGGCCTGAACATCATGATGAGCATGAAGGGCGACGGCAAGCCGGTCTCGTTCATCGAGGATTGCGCGGTGCCGCTCGAGCACCTGGCCGAATACACCCGCCGGCTGACCGAGGTCTTCCACAAGCACGAGACCGAAGGCACCTGGTACGCCCACGCCAGCGTCGGCACGCTGCATGTGCGGCCGATCCTGGACATGCGCCGCGACGGCGCGCTGCGCATGCGCGAGATCGCGGAAGAGGCGGCCGAGCTGGTGCGCGAATACAAGGGCGCGTATTCCGGCGAGCACGGCGACGGCCTGTGCCGCGGCGAATGGGTGGCCTGGCAATACGGCCCGCGCATCAATGCCGCGTTCAGCGAGATCAAGGCGCTGTTCGATCCGGACAACCGCTTCAATCCCGACAAGATCGTGCGCCCGCCCCGCATGGACGCGCGCGAGAACTTCCGCTTTGCGCCCGGCTATGCTGCGCTGCCGCTGACCCCGGCGCTGGACTGGTCGGCGTGGAACGTGCGGCGCGACCCGATGACGGGCGCCGAGACCGCCCCGGGCACGGGCAGCGATACCGCCACGCATGGCCTGGCGTCGGCCGTGGAGATGTGCAACAACAACGGCCACTGCCGCAAGTTCGACGCCGGCATCATGTGCCCCAGCTATCGCGTGACCAAGGACGAGCAACACGTGACGCGCGGCCGCGCCAACACGCTGCGGCTGGCGCTGACCGGGCAGCTCGGCAGCGACGGGCTGGCCAGTGCGGAAGTCAAGGAGGCGCTGGACCTGTGCGTCTCGTGCAAGGGCTGCAAGCGCGACTGCCCGACCGGCGTCGACATGGCGAAGTTCAAGATCGAGGCGCGCCATGCATGGACCAGCCGGCACGGCATTAGCCTGCGCGAGCGCATGGTCGCATTCCTGCCGCGCTATGCGCCGGCGGCCAGCCACGTGCCGGGCCTGCTGGCGCTGGCCGACAGCCTGCCCGGGGTCTCCGGCTGGATCAAGCGCGCGCTGGGGTTTGCCCCGCAGCGGTCGCTGCCGCGCTTCACCGCGCCATTCCTTGCGCGCGGCCGCGGCGAGGGCAACGCCGCGGGCAGCAAGGCCGATGGGCGCGAGGTGCTGCTCTTCGTCGATACCTTCAGCAACTACATGGAGCCCGACAATGCGCGCGCCGCGCAGACGGTGCTGGAAGCCGCGGGCTATACCGTGCACTTCAATACCCGGGCAGGCGAACGTCCGCTGTGCTGCGGCCGGACCTTCCTCGCCGCGGGCCTGGTCGACCAGGCGAAGGCCGAGGCGCGGCGCCTGCTCGATACGCTGCGCCCGTTCGTGGAGCGCGGCGTGCCGGTGGTCGGCCTGGAGCCGTCGTGCCTGCTGTCGCTGCGCGATGAGTTCCTGGGCTATGGCTATGGCGACGAAGCGCGCCAGCTGGCCAGCCTGTCGTTCCTGTTCGAGGAGTTCCTGGTGCGCGAGCGCCAGGCGGGCCGGCTGGCGCTGCCGCTGCAGCCGCTGCGGGTGTCCGAGGCCATCGTGCACGGGCACTGCCACCAGAAGGCCTTCGATGCCTTCACCCCGGTGCAGACCGTGCTGGGGTGGATTCCCGGCCTGAAGGTGGCGCCGGTGGAGTCATCGTGCTGCGGCATGGCCGGCAGCTTTGGCTATGAGGCAGAGCATTTCGAAGCATCGCAGGCGATGGCCGAGCTGTCGCTGCTGCCGGCAGTGCGGCGGCGCGCAGCCGATGCCATCGTGGTCGCGGACGGCACCAGTTGTCGCCACCAGATCCGCGACGGTGCGCAGGCCGAGGCAATGCATGTGGCGCGGGTGCTGGCGATGGCGCTGGAGGGCGGCCGCCATGACTGAGCCGGTGCGCAATCCGGTCCACGACCGTGCCCGCCTGCAGCCGCCGCCGGCGGCAAGGATCGGCGATCGCGTCAAGGACGTAGGCACGCCGGCGCTGCTGGTCGAGCTCGATGCCTTCGACCAGAATGTGGCGCGGATGCAGGCGCTGGCCGATGCCGGCGGCGTGGCGCTGCGCCCGCATGCCAAGGCGCACAAGTCGGTCGCCATCGCGCAGCGGCAGCTTGCCGCCGGCGCGGTGGGCATCTGCTGCCAGAAGCTCAGCGAGGCCTATCCGTTTGCCGCCGCCGGCATCGACAGCATCCACATCAGCAACGAGTTCGTCGGCGCCGACAAGCTGGCGATGGCCGTGGAGCTGGCCCGGCATGTGGACCTGAGCGTGTGCGTGGATGACGTGCGCCAGGTCACCGCGATCGCCGCCGCCGCGGCGGCCGGCGGGGTGCGCATCACGGTGCTGGCGGAAGCCGATGTCGGGCAGGGGCGTTGCGGCGTCGACAGCCCCGAAGCGCTGAGCCGGCTGGCCGATGCGATCGGCGCGGCGCGGTCGCTGCGTTTCGGCGGGCTGCAGGCGTATCACGGCGGCGTCCAGCACCTTGCGGACTGGACGCAGCGCCGCGACGCGGCCCGGCGCGCCGCCGACCAGGCGGGCGCCTATGTGGCGCACCTGCGTGCCCGCGGCATCGCCTGCCCGGTCATCACCGGCGGCGGCAGCGGCACCGCGGAGTTCGATTGCGAAAGCGGCGTCTATACCGAGATCCAGCCCGGCAGCTATGTGTTCCTGGACGGCCACTATGGCGCCAGCGAATGGCCCGGGCGCTTCCAGCCCCGCCACGGCCTGTTCCTGGCGACCACGGTGATGAGCACCGCGCGCGCCGGCGTGGCGGTGTGCGATGCGGGCCTGAAGTCGCTAGCGGTGGATTCCGGCCTGCCACGCGTGTGGTCCGGCCCGGGCAGCGAGTGGTTGCGCTATGTCACGGCCAACGACGAGCACGGGGTGCTGCAGGTGCTGGACCAAGACGGCCAGAGCCTGCTGGGCAGCAAGCTCTGGCTGGTGCCCGGCCACTGTGATCCCACCGCGAACCTGCACGCGCAATACGTTTGCTGCCGCGACGGGCACGTGGCCGAGCTGTGGGACATCGCGGCGCGCGGCCTGAGCCGCTGATGCCGCGTGGCAGCGCAGAAAAAGAAGAGAGAAGAGCCGCGGCAAGCGGCACCGGGTAGTCAAAGCCAAAGGAGACCAACGATGCAACGCAACACAGTCAGGAAGACCCTGGCGGCCGTGGTGGGTGCCACGGCCTGCCTCAGCGCATGGGCATGGGAGCCGGCCAAGCCGGTCGAGATCGTGGTGCCGTTCAGCGCCGGTGGCGCCTCGGACCAGATGGCACGGTCGATCCAGGGCATCATCGCCAAGCACAAGCTGATGAGCCAGCCGGTGATCGTGCTGAACAAGGCGGGCGCCAGCGGTGCCGAAGGGCTGATGGATACCAAGGCATCGCAGGGTAACCCGCACAAGCTGCTGGTGGCCTCGTCCGCGCTGTACACGGTGCCGATGGTCAGCCACCTGCCGTTCAGCTGGCGCGACCTGACCCCGGTGGCGATGATCGCGCAGGACGAGTTCGTGCTGTGGACCAATGCCGCGGCCCCGTACAAGACCGTCGCCCAGTTTATCGACGCATCCAGGGCCAGCGCCGGGAAGATCAAGGTCGGCGGCACCAGTTCCAAGCGCGAGGACCAGATCATCAGCGCGCTGGTGCAGAAGAAGACCGGCACCCGCTTCATCTACGTGCCGTACAAGGGCGGCGGCGAGGCCGCGACGCAGCTCTCGGGCCAGCATATCGACGCCAACGTCAACAACCCGTCCGAATCGATCGGCCAGTGGCGCGCCGGCGAGCATCGCGCGCTGTGCGTGTTCGCGCCGGAGCGCATGGCCTACAACGGCAAGGTCACGCAGACCCAGAGCTGGCATGACGTGCCGACCTGCAAGGAGCAGGGCCTCGACGTGCAATACCAGATGCTGCGCGTGTTCATGATGCCGGGCGGCGTGACCCCCGAACAGCAGAAGTACTACGTGGACCTGATGCAGAAGATCGTGGCCACGCCGGAGTGGAAGGAATACCTGGAGAAGAACGCACTGAAGAACGACTTCCTGACCGGCAAGGCGCTGACCGACTTCCTGGCGCGCGACGAAGCCGCGCACCGCGACATCATCAAGGAGGCGGGCTTCGTCGCCGCGCGCTGACGCTGGCGCGGATCATCAACGGGCTGCGCCGCGCGGCGCAGCCGATGGCCTGAAGGCGGGGGACAACATGGAAGCACAACAGGAAACGGCGCATGCGGGCGCCGGCATTTCGGTCAGGGCGGTGGAACTGGCGGTGGCGCTGTGCTTGCTGGCCGGTGCGCTGGTGGTGATCTGGAGCAACCACGGCATCGGCGCCGGCTGGGCGCCGGACGGGCCGGAAGCAGGCTATTTCCCGATGCGGGTCGGGATCATCATCCTGGCCTGCAGCGTGCTGGTGGGCGTGCAGGCGCTGCGCGCGGACCGCAACGCGGTATTTGCAACGTGGCAGCAGCTGCGGCAGGTGGGCGTGATCCTGGTGCCGCTGACCGCGTATGTCAGCCTGATCGGGCTGCTCGGCATCTACGTGGCATCGGCCGCCTTCGTGGCCGGTTTCATGGTCTGGGTGGGCAAGTCGGCGTGGTGGAAGGCCGCGCTGGTCGGGGTGGGCATCAATGCCTTCCTGTTCTGGATCTTCGAGATCCAGTTCCGCGTGCCGCTGCCCAAGGGCCCGCTGGAAGCGGCGCTGGGCTACTAGGGGGCGCGGATCATGGATGAAATCAATGCACTGATGGGCGGCTTCGCCGTGGCGCTGTCGTGGCAGAACGTCGGGCTGATGTTCGTCGGCATCCTGCTCGGCATCGTGGTGGGCGTGCTGCCCGGCCTGGGCGGGCCCAACGGCGTGGCGATCCTGCTGCCGCTGACGTTTTCGATGGACCCGGTGTCGGCCATCATCATGCTGTCCTGCATCTACTGGGGCGCATTGTTCGGCGGCGCGATCACCTCGATCCTGTTCAATATTCCGGGCGAAGCCTGGTCGGTGGCCACCACCTTCGACGGCTACCCGATGGCGCAGCGCGGCGATGCCGGCAAGGCCCTGACCTCGGCGTTCACCGGCTCGTGCCTGGGGGCGCTGGCCGGCGTGCTGCTGATCACCTTCCTCGCGCCGATGGTGGCAAAGTTCGCGCTGCGCTTCGGCCCGCCCGAGTTCTTCGCGGTGTACCTGCTGACCTTCTGCAGCTTTGTCGGCATGGGCAAGGAGTCAAAGCCCAAGATCCTGATCGCGATGTGCCTGGGTTTCGTGCTGGCCGCGGTCGGCATGGACACGGTCTCGGGCACGCTGCGCATGACCTTCGGCTCCACCGAGCTGCTGCGCGGCTTCGACTTCCTGGTGGCGGTGATCGGCCTGTTCGGCATCAGCGAGATCCTGATGACGATGGAAGAGGGCGTGGCCTTCCGCGGCAAGCAGGCCCGCATCGACCTGAAGGTGGTGCTGAAGACCTGGGCCGAACTGCCGCGCTACTGGCTGACCGTGGTGCGCTCGTCGGTGATCGGCTGCTGGCTGGGCATCACCCCGGGCGGCGCCACCGCGGCGTCGTTCATGGGCTATGGCGTGGCCAAGCGCATGGCGAAGGATCCCGATTCGTTCGGGCAGGGCAATGTCGAAGGGGTGGTCGCGCCCGAGACCGCCGCGCACGCGGCCGGCACCAGCGCGCTGCTGCCGATGCTGGCGCTGGGCATTCCCGGCTCCGCCACCGCGGCGGTGCTGCTGGGCGGCCTGATGATCTGGGGCCTGCAGCCGGGGCCGCTGCTGTTCGCAGAGCAGGGGCCGTTCGTATGGGGGCTGATCGCCAGCATGTACCTCGGCAATATCGTCGGGCTGATCGTGGTGCTGTCGACGGTGCCGCTGTTCGCGGCGATCCTGCGCATCCCGTTCTCGATCATCGCGCCGCTGATCCTGGTGATCTGCGCGATCGGCGCATACACCGTGAACGGCGCGTTGTTCGATGTCTGGCTGATGCTGGGCTTCGGCGTGGTCGGGTATGTGTTGAAGAAGCTGGATTATCCGTTGGCGCCGATGGTGCTGGCGCTGGTGCTAGGGGATCGGGCCGAGGACGCGTTCCGCCAGACCATGCTGGTGTCGTCCGGGGCGCTGGATGTGTTCTGGTCGAACGGGCTGGTGGGGACGATCATGGGGCTGGCGGTTTTTGTGCTGGTGTGGCCGTTGGTTAGTGATTTGAGGATGCGGGGGAGGAAGGGGGTTGCCTGAGGGGCGGGTCGCCGTGCTTGGCGGGCCAGTATGTTCTGGGAACGCGTTGGCGGTAGCCCCTTGTGATAGCGGATTCCCCCTACTCGTGATGCCCCGTACGCACGTAGAATACTGAGCGAGCCAGGGCTCACGGGATATTCGGCCAGCAGGCCTTCCTGTTCCACGGCTCCAAACAACACTATGACTTGAGGAGAGCGACATGACCGTACGCAAATTGCCGGCAGTTGGTTTCGCAGTCCTGATGGCACTCACCTCTCTAGGAGTGAGCGCCCAGTCGGCTCAAGGATCCCAAGGCGAGGTTCCCAAAGCACCACCGACTACGGCACAAGCCAAGGCCTTGATTGCGGAGCGATTCAAGGCGGCCGATGCCAATCATGACGGCAAGCTTACCCGCGACGAAGCGCAGGCAGGCATGCCCCAGGTCTACGCGAATTTCGACAAGATTGACGCCAAGAAGAAGGGGTCTGTCACGGAACGCCAGATCGGTTCGTACTGGATGAAGAAGACCAAGGATCAGATGCAGAAGGAAGATCCGATCTGGAACTAAAGGACTGATACGCTCAGGTTCAGACCTTACAAGGTGACGGAGCGAGCGGTAAGGGGCAGTACCGCTCGCTCTTGGAAAAGGACGCCGTCAGGTCATCGCTACAGCGTGCCGCGATTGGTCAGATCAGCGGTTTCCGCGCTGCCTGCCACGCTTCACTAAAGCCGCAAACGTAGTAGTAGGACTTGTTGCCCGAAACTAACGAGCGACCAAACACGTGGCGCCCGTACCACAAACGAATAATTTCATTTATAGGCCCAAAATATTTCATATCAGATCGCCGATGGCGATCAGGTGATTGGTGAAGAAGCCGGAAACGTCGATCAATTCAAGGTCGGCGGATGTCGTCACCGTTGAATGCAAGGAAGCGCTGTCGCGGGCATGAAGGCGACGTAGTCCCGCTTCATTGTCTTCATGCAGCTCTGGGCCATCCATCCTCGTCGTCAGGCCCGCGGGTCGCTACTCTCCTGCATGCGTTCAGAACAACGTTCCGAGAACATGCAAGGGTTGGGGGAGAGGGCAGGAGCATCCACGAAGTCACGACTGCAGATTCACGTCGCTTCACCACCCACGGCAGGTCTTGCGGAATCGTTTCGGAGATCGTCTATTTGCGAGCGGGCGCAGCGACGGCACGATGCTGCGTCCGCGCAGGAATGGGAACTGTCCTATCGAGTTCCTGACTCTGATGCGGGAGACTGACACGGTCATCGCACACAACGGTGGCCGGGCGTGGAAGCCCGACCTGCAAGCACCACAGGTCGGCGTCTTCGACGCCGCCTGTCTCCGCATACGCGCTTGTCATCCATGGCGGGCCGACACGAGGCAGCCGCAAGGCTGGCCGGCTTGGTGTTTGCATCGGTCTTCCACCCTCGTCGTCAGACCCGCCGCCCTCCGCTAGCGTTGTGCGGTGGACCTTCAGGTAACGATTGGAGGGTCCTATGTCGGAAATCGATCTATCAACTGGATTTGAGTGGTTGCTGTTGGTGACATGCTGTCGGCTTTTGGGCCGCCTGGTTCCGCCCTGCTGGGCGGGTCACTTTTTGGCCGAGCGCCAAAACGTAACCAAAAAGCGCGTTTACTGCCCTGCGGGCGGCATGTCTTATCGTAGTGTGCCCGGGGGCTTTCGTACGGGGCTTTGCTTCCTCGCATAGCGGGACTGCCTGCCGCAGGGGTGCGCCACGGTGGCAGGGGCGTTGAAGTGCAGGTTGAACGAGCCCAGAGCGGTGGGTGGTCCCTGCTGCGGGCCTTGCCGTAGGAACGCCTACGGCTGCGCTGCGCGCCGGCCCTATCGCGCGGCGTGGGCCCTGGCACGGGACGCATCGCTGCGCTCGCTTGGCGCCGTCGTCGGCCGGTTAACTTGGCTGGCGAATCGCCAGACGCATTTGGCTGCATTCGCGCAAACGCCCAATGCCCGCCCGCGCAATCGAGCCTGCGCAGCAGCCGCAGGCGTCCCCGCGATACGGCCGGCAGCAGGCTGCCTACACCCTCATTGGGATTGTCCAATAGTGGGTGATCGCAGGCACCGCCCCTGACTCACATGGCGTAGCAGGGCCGAACGGGCACCCACGCCCAAACGGAAAGCACCGCCGCCCGAGCGACCAACACCGTGAAATTGATTGCCAGCCGCACAGGCGACGCGTTTTTTGGTTATTGGCGCTCGGCCAAAAAGTGACTCGCCGGCTACGCCGGCGAAACAGCCGCGCCCGCCAAGAGCGATCCCCGTCCAAAATGCCGAAGATGGGGAACCCTTACACCGTAGCAACCGGCGTAACCGGCGACCCCACCGCCCCGGGCAACCTCAACGGCGGCGCCGTCAACTGAAACCGCGTACGCCGATTCCCCCGCAGCCAGTCCGCCAGCTCCCGCAAATACCACAGCTCCCCCAGCGGCAACCCCAGCTTGAACAAGCAATGGTGATGCAGCGGCAGCAGAGGATGATGCGATTCGCCGTCGGGCGCCGGGCGGGCAGGGTAGCGCTCCACCGCATAGTTATCGGCGATCAGTGCCGCGATGCCCGCATCGGTGATCCAGTTCAGCAGCTTGTCATCACGCCCGTCGAGCGCGCAGCAACTGTGATGCAGCACCGCTTCATCGGGCTCGCGCTGCATCGACAGCACCACTTCGGCAAAGCCGGTGCGCAGCAGCAGCATGTCGCCGCGTTCGACTTCCACCCTGGCGGGCTCCATTGCGCGCATCAGGTCGTCGTAGCCGACATTGCGGAAGTCCATGCCGAAGACATGCGCCAGGTCGACCAGCACGCCGCGTCCCTGCATGCCCTTGACCGCGAAGTTCTCGATGCCGAGCGCGTGCGCCGCGCTGTGGTCGTGGCCGCACGGGTGCGCCGCGAAGTTGTCGTCCTCGGCATAGTCGACCGGGCCGACGATATGCTCGTTGGCGCGGTAGCCGTTGTAGTAGACCCGCTCGGCGCGGCCATCGCCGTCGGCGTCGAAGAGCGCGCCCACATGCGCCAGCGCGTCCCATTGCGTGCTGTACTGCAGGCACATCAGCACCTGGTCGTCGCTGATCACATCGGTGGCGGCAGGATTCATCTTTGCCAGGGGGAAGTTGGTGTACGGCGCGTCGTCGCGGAAGGTCGGCCGCAGCACCGGCGGATGACGGCGCGGATTGAGCTTGTTGCCGCCAGGGTAGTCCAGCGGCAGCGACAGGCAGAAGCTC
The DNA here is from genome assembly GCF_900250075.1 of Cupriavidus taiwanensis. NCBI lineage: Bacteria > Pseudomonadati > Pseudomonadota > Betaproteobacteria > Burkholderiales > Burkholderiaceae > Cupriavidus > Cupriavidus taiwanensis. Next base: position 2,352,458 of record NZ_LT977071.1, on the reverse strand, counting down.
AGGCCGGCCTGCACCTCGCGCGCGCCCTTGATGACCTGCTCGGGCCCGATCAGGTTGATGCGGCCGAGTTGGTCGTCGGGGCCGAAGTCTCCCCAGTTGGAACCTTGCGGACGTTGCTTCCAGCGCATGAGTCATGCCTCCTTTCGTGTATCTGGCCGTGCTGAACGACCAGCGATGCGGAATGGAACGGGGGGCCGGACCATACCGTTGCGTATGTCCGGCGCGTCGATTCGCCGGCGTTGTCTGCATGAAACCGGTTGCACCCTTATAGGCCATGCTGGCGGTGACGGTCATTATGCGGTGCAGCACAAGCCCCTCGCGTCCGACGTGGTTATGCGTTCTTTTCATATGTTGTCATACAACATGCAGTGCATGTGAGGCGGTATCCGCCCGAATTGCCGCGTATCCGGGGATAACCTGCAGCCAGATTAGCGCCGAACCGGATAGAATGTTGTCAGACAACGTAACACGTAACCTGAGCAGGTTTCGGATTGGAGAAAACATGGCAGCAGCACCTACAGCGGCCCCGCAGGCGGCGCGCCCCCTCTACATTGCGATGCACGCCGCCGACAACGTCGCCATCGTCGCCAATGACGGCGGCCTGCCGGCAGGCACCACGTTCCCGTGCGGCCTGGTGCTGGCCGAAGCCGTCCCGCAAGGCCACAAGGTGGCGCTGGCCGACCTGCGCGAAGGCGACGCGGTGATCCGCTACAACGTGGTGATCGGCTACGCGCTCAAGTACCTGCCGCGCGGCAGCTGGGTCAATGAGCGCGTAATCCGCATGCCGGACGCGCCCGGGCTGGAGGACCTGCCGGTCGGCACGCGCGTGACGCCGCTGCCGCCGCTGGAGGGCTATACCTTCGAGGGCTATCGCAATGCCGACGGCTCGGTCGGCACGCGCAACATCCTGGGCATTACGACCACGGTGCAATGCGTCGAGGGCGTGGTCGAGTTCGCGGTGCGACGCATCAAGGAAGAACTGCTGCCGCAGTACCCCAACGTCGATGACGTGGTCGGCCTGGAACACACCTATGGCTGCGGCGTGGCCATCGACGCGCCCGACGCCGGCATCCCGATCCGCACCATCCGCAATATCGCGCTGAACCCCAACTTCGGCGGCGAGGTGATGATCGTCAGCCTGGGCTGCGAAAAGCTGCAGCCGGCGCGCCTGATCGGCGCCGGCACCATTCCGATCCAGAAGGCCGGCGAGCCCGACGTGGTCTGCCTGCAGGACGAGCAGCACGTGGGCTTCGCCTCGATGATCGAATCGATCATGGCCACGGCGGAAAAGCATCTCGCGCGCCTGAACGCGCGCCGGCGCGAGACCTGCCCGGCGTCGGACCTGGTGGTGGGGGTCCAGTGCGGCGGCAGCGATGCGTTCTCCGGCGTCACCGCCAACCCGGCGGTGGGTTTTGCCACCGACCTGCTGGTGCGCGCCGGCGCCACGGTGATGTTCTCCGAGGTGACCGAGGTGCGCGACGGCATCGACCAGCTCACCGCACGCGCCGCCACGCCGGAGGTGGCCGAGGCGCTGGTGCGCCAGATGGCCTGGTATGACCGCTATCTGGAGCGAGGGCAGGTCGACCGCAGCGCCAACACCACGCCGGGCAACAAGAAGGGTGGCCTGTCCAACATCGTCGAAAAGGCGATGGGCTCGATCGTCAAGTCCGGTACCGGGCCGATCCACGGCGTCAGCGGCCCGGGGGAAAAGGTCACGCAGAAAGGCCTGATCTACGCCGCCACGCCCGCCGGCGACTTTGTCTGCGGCACGCTGCAACTTGCCGCCGGCATGAACCTGCACGTGTTCACCACCGGACGCGGTACGCCATACGGCCTGGCCGAGGTGCCGGTGGTCAAGGTCTCCACCCGCAATGACCTGGCGCGGCGCTGGCACGACCTGATGGACATCAACGCCGGCCGCATCGCCACCGGCGAGGCCACCATCGAGGAAGTGGGCTGGGAGCTGTTCCACACGCTGCTGGCCGTGGCCAGCGGCAAGAAGTCATGGGCGGAGCATTGGCAGATCCGCAATGCGCTGGTGTTGTTCAATCCGGCGCCGGTGACTTGAAGGCTGGATTCATTTGGGCGATGCGTGGTGTCAGCGTAAGTAATTCGCTGGCCGATTTGACTGTATTGCTTTACTGAGTAGAATCCAGCGAATTACTTTACATTGTCGGTCAAAGCGCACAGAGCAAAGTCTCGAACGCGCATTATGGGCTCAGCGATACTCCTCCCGCATCTTGAGGAAGATTTGGGCGCGCTTGCTCGCCCAGTGCCAGCTATGGCCGGTGTGTTCTTCTACGTTGCGCAAGGTGAGAGTTTGCCCCTTGCGCAGCAGATTCCCGATTATCTGACGGCACTCCTGTTCTTGCCTAGCAGCGCCAAGGTTACGTTCTGCCACGCGAAATGCTGCATTGGCGAGATTAAGAGCTGGGATTAGGTCAGGCGCCACTTCTTTGAGCGTCTTCGGACAGTGATGAAGCTTGCGTGCCAAGTATCGCAAGCTCCTGACGCCGCCTGCATCAATCGATTTTTGAATCTCCTCCCGGATGGACTCCACGCAAGCAGAGCGGTACGGCCTCGTGTGGTGGACACTTGGACTAACGCAACGGCGGTATTCGACGCGGCCAAGCGCCATTTGAGCTAAAGACAGTTGATTGCAGAGGCAGAAACGTACAAGGCCAGGAAGGGAAGCGCGGGTTCCAGCTTGTCGAAACATTCTGTGAACTCTGCCCTTAGAGAGGTGACACGCATCAGCCGCCCGAACTAGCCAGTTTTCTCCAAGGACCGTCGGCATCGCTTCGTTACACAGTTGCAGCGCATCGGCCGGAAAAACTACACCCGATGTCCCGACTGCAATTAGTTCTCCGACGAGTTCAGCGACGGCAATCTCTTCTGCGGTAGCCTTCATGGAACGGGACTTGTCGCACAAGCAAAAGAGCCGCCCACACGTCCAGCAGTTTTCTGGCAGAGTCTTCCTAAGCGAAGGATAAATGGAATTCTCCGGCGCTCCGCACCGACGATTGCGCAATTTAATTCCGTGAATAGGACAAGCTGTTACCACATCGACATACCAAATAAGAGGTATCCATGGCTCAGCATTTCTGGTGACTGCATCCCGCAAGCATTCTCGGCAGTACCGAGCGCTCTTCGCGAGCAAATGTGTCGTAGCCAGGAACCCGGCTGAAAAATTGAGCGTACCAAGGCCTAAGTCATTTCTTCCAGTTGCGAGATTTAAGGCTGCCGCCCAAGCTTTAGAAACTAGCCCCATGGCTACCATTGCTCCACCGCGTGCGTACCATGAGGCGGTCAAAACTGGCTCTTCGTGACCTTCGGCCAGCGGCGCAAGAACACAGCTATTCAGCTTGCGGACGGGAACACAATGGGCGGAGGCAAGCCGAAAATCGTAGCTTGCCAGGGACTCTGCTTGGCTCGTTCCGTAGCCTATCGGCTCAAGGTTATAAAGAGGATACATGTCTGAAAAATATTAACATGCCAGCTTTTTCCCAATGGCGGAGATACCTTTATTCGTGCAGTAATAGTTCTTGACGCTATATTTCCGCCTGAGCTCGGCTTCCCCTGTTATTATTTGGTCGCGCATTTCTTCATCAAGAGCTGTTGCCTTTAACGCTCTACCGAACATAATGGGCGTCCATACTTCGGCCTTGCTGCGAAGCTGGTAACCCAGGAAGTTTGACAGAATTACTGAGAGTTGGCCGACTCCACCCATAGATGCATCTGCCAACTCCTCGACTGCAGCCGGAAAATTTGGGATGCTTTTGCAGGGCCAATTCGATGCGAACTTTTCTACCACTATTGTGAATTCCTTCATCTCGGCTTTGTTTTTCGTATCATATCGAAAAAAAGGGACAACCTCAGTGCGGCGAATTTGGGTCGCGTAGAGTGTTGAAAGTTCCAGTAATTCATAGCTTCCAATGAAAAGCAGCTTCACGTCTATTTGTTCGGCGAAGGATTTTGCAGTGTCCATGACATCAAGATTGTCGAACCGAAGCCGAAGAAAATAGTAGGCCTCATCAAAGATGATTACCTTTAAGGCTCTTTGGTCTGCCATGCGTTTTATTGCTTTTCGGAGGGCGCCAAGAGTTAATCGACTGTTGCTTGCGTACCGTATAACTCCATGTGAGTCGGATGGCTCGCGAATGAATTCAGCTGGAACGGCTGAGCCTTGCTCCATAATATCGCTGAATAGATTTTTCCAGGCGAATGTATGTTCGTTATTAGTTTCCACTGGGATGTACATAAACGGTTTCTTTGCGCCTGCCCCGTCTCCCCATAAATCTGCAAGGGCATCCGCTAAAGCATTTTCGGCTAGATTTGTTTTTCCGGCGCCGGTCATTCCGATAAAAAATATGAATCTAGTATTTTTATTGCGCTGGACACATTCTAGGATGTCCTGAAGGGCGACGCCAAGATTTCGATGTGAAATGGTTAGTTTATTGAACCATTCTTCACGCCTTTTTTTGCTTGCAGTAAGTATCGCGTCAAGCTCTGGGTGGATATATTCTCGGTTCCGCCTAAACATGATGTTTCCTAAATGAAATTTATTCAGTTTACAGTTTGACCATTGTTCCGGGTCGTTTATCCATCGCGAATTCGCCGTGCATGGTCACGTCAACAAAAATTGAATTTCGGCGTCTTTTCTGGCATTGGGATGTTCTCAATGGAGATTGAGACGTTTGCCAGTTGCCGGGACAGAACGACGGCTTGTTGGCCCGCGAAGCGCGACCCGCTGGTGGCGCTGTGTAGCCGGATTGAGGGCCGGTCTGGGGGCGTGTCCTTGAACATTTCAGTTACTCACACATAATTGCGAAATGCACGAAGTGTGGATTCATCGAGCAGAGGATGGGGTACGCTGAAGTCACTGTTGTCATCCGACTTCTTTGCGGATTCCGACTCCGTTGCTGCGCTCTCCACTTCTTCAGCGAAATCATCTTTCTGGCCCCACCGCAGCTCCCCGAAAGGTGAGTCAATGTTGTCCGCAGTGGTTTTTTCGAGAAATTTTGCGGCTTTGGAACTGGCAATAAACATTCCAATCTTTTTAGCCAGGTAACCCATCTCGGCTTGCTGTCTCGTCATGCGCTCATCAAACGAACCGGGTATGAACAATTCTGCCTTCTCAGTCAGAACTTTCTTGGAGCCGATATCTCTCTTGGATAGCTGATTTGCGGCTCGGGCAGCTTCTCTGTATGATTGTTGAATCTGATAATTCGTCCTGCCGCGATACGGCGCCAAGTTGCGAATAATGGCGCACTGCCAGCCAAGCTTTTCTACACATACATATAGTACGTTTGCATCCCACGGCTCTACTCGAACCTCAAGGCGAGTTCCTTTTTTGAGTTTTCTGAATGTCTCGTGCCAGTAGAATTGGCCGTAAATATATATTCCACGCCTGTTATTAACGAGTTGAAACCAATTTTCCGTATGAGGGCATGTAAGCAACATTATGTTTTCATCAAATCGTACGAGGGTGTGTTCTCGGCGACCGCTTTCCTTATATAGCCGCTTCTCCTTCTCATTAGGGCTCATGCCGAGCGCAGGATGGACCCGGTCGGCGTACTGCAAAAAGTACTCATCCAACATGAAGTAGAGCGCAGGCAGCGTCCATACGCGGCGGTCGAACGGATAGACCGCCCGCGACACCATTCTCGGGTCCACCATATTGGTCGTATTGCCCCGAAGCTGTTGAATCACTTCCTCCTGGGTTGCGCCAAGCGCTCGCTCAACGACCGCACCACCACGCGGCTGGCTGGGTGGCCGATAGCGAAGTTCGATGCCGTAGAGATAGCAGAACCAAATAAGCTCGTTAGAGTGGAATTCTTTGCCGTTATCTACGACGAGAACTGTTGGAAGGCGTTTGTGCTGACGAACGTAGTCCCGGAGTACCATAAGGACGGAAGCGGCGCTCGGCGGGTTGTACGAGACCCAAAATGCACGCCTGTGCCGGGTCGCGCCATCCACGCCGAGCGTTATGTGCGGCTTACCGAGGTCCACGCCATCAAGGTCTGTTGTGGCAAGAGGTATGGTGGTGTGGTCGATGTAGCAGACCTCATGCGGTCTTGTTCCGTGGACTGGAAACGGCTGAGCGAAGAGCGAATCCAAAGGATATTTCTGATATGCGGCTTTTTCGCCTTCTCTTCGCAAAATATCTTCTGAATCCTTGCAGTTTTTACAGAATGTTTGGTACGACCTGGGCGTAAGGGGCTCTCCAGTGCTCTTTGTATGGCATTCTATTAGCTTTGAATACACTGCATACGCTCCCCTTTTCGTCATGCGTTCAGGAGAGTTGTAGCATTTCATGGCTTCGATGAGGCATTTGTTTTCTGCCTCATTTGGGAAATGCGAGTGATGATTTCCCCGATTCGGGATGTGGTCCATTAAGGCAATCAGGCGGTCTAGCTGATTTTCCATGCCACGTACTTTGCGGGCATAACCTTCGAGTGAACTCCTGGAGAATGCGGTAAGGTCCCAAGTCTCGAGAGCCTTTAGCCGTGCTTCTGCTCGTGCCCATTGCGCGGAGCCGAAATCATGTAACATCTTCTTTGCGTTCGGTGGCACTCCGACTGCATCCGAAGAAATCTCATTAAGGTCGTTTAGGGCTAAAACCGACTCTAAGTCCAGCACTGAGATGTATCCGTCTTTGTCTCGTACATGTAGCTGGCGCTCTCCACACATGACAACTGTGTACTCAACATTTTCGTACCGAATGACGGCCCCGGAACGGAGCCGCATCAGGCCCGGCAGCGGTAAGACCGGCTGCAGCTCTTTCTGACGAGCAGCACGTACGGCGGCCGACGTAGCGGCATCCCAGCAGATAATTAAATCCGATGGGACATCGAGCCGCTCTACATGGAGGTTCACGTGAACGTATCCCCCCGCAATGGCAGCAATTACGTGGTCCGCCGTAAATCGGTGTTCCTCGATGAGTTCTGTATACGAGACATATTTCCGCTCCTGTAAGAGCTGGGTAATTTGCAGTAGTGTTTCGCTGGGAATCTCCGGCGCATCCTCTCTAAGGTAATCTTTAAGAAATCGTGCATTCGTTAGGAGTCGAGTATTCATCGACGAGTTCTTTACTATTTTGTAAGGTACGCCCATTCTTCCAAATGCCGACTCAGCGGGGATAAAATGGATTATCCCGCCTTCATCTCGGAAATACGAGTCGGGGTGGCTTAATGTTTGCGCATATAGCCGCGCATCATCTCGGACCTCATCCACATAAACGGACATTCTGGATACGACAAAAAAATCTGAGTGATAAGGGCCTGTCCCACGACGCTTGCCGTTTTTGTCGATATAGTCGACTTGTATCTCTTTGGGCTGAGGGAAATACGCAATGATGCTTTCATCGTTCTCGTACTCTATTGCTTTCGCTAATTCTCCCGCCATGCTTTCCACCAAAATAAAACGGTTCATTTTCTTGCTTGGATATCGCGACATCACGTTGCCATAATGATTCTTCGCGGTTCGTGAAGGTCCGTTGTTAATAACGTGGCGAACATACTGCCGTCCCTCCTCTGGCATATTCATCTGGCAGAGGATGTTCTCCACGTGCTTGCAGAGTTCTACATGGTCCATTTTCGTACTCACTTCGAGCTAGATTCCAGACGCGTTGTTTCGCGCGTCATACTCTTGGCAATATCTTGCCTTCCTCAAATCGCGTAGGCTCTTGAGGTTGCGGGCAAAAGTTGGGCATCTCAAAACGATTAACGTCCTGAGTTGCGAAAATAGTCGTCCATTGAGAAATATGAAGTTTCTCAAAAAGAGCTTGCAGTGGGCTTGCTTCGGGCGACGTTCTTGACGACTCGTCCTAAGCGCAGGAGGTCTAGTTAGGTGGTGTGCGGTGGGGGTTTCCTGTGTTCCATGATTACCATCTCCATGGTGAGCCGAGTTTATGCCTATCGGCGATTTATGCAAGCGTTTTTTTGCGAAACTATTTGGTACGGGGAGGGTTTTCCCGTGCTTTCGCGGAAAATATACTATGCGTCAACTTGCATTAACAAATCATAATAGCGTTAATCGAAGATAATCGGTGTGATACTGTTCATGCCGATTCTTTATGCCAGTGTCTGTGGAGCGATTGCTTCGCCGCTGCCGCCGAAATACCGTGTTTAGGGTCGACCAGAAGGACGCGCTCGGCGTATGCTGGCTGAGGCCGTGGGAGGATTCGCATCCAGTCAGTCGGATGTGTGACATGAAGAAAGAGGGCTCTGGCGCCTTCAATCGACGTAGGCCTGCTGTCGAGAGCACCGGCGAACCACCGGGCAGATGGCCCGAGGCATTGCAAGAAAGTACGTTGCTTGAGCTTGACGCCCCAATCGCACTCGTTGATAAGAACGACGTCGTTGTAGCCCTGGAGTGCTTCGGCCAAATGAGCCGACCATTGGAAGAAGCCGGCGTCCATGATGCTGCTTGCCGTCGCCTGGCGGTGCTGAGCCGGAACTCCCTTGCACGAAGGGTGGAGCACTCCGTCGCACACGAAGAATAAAACTCTCATCACGCCTGCTCCTCTCGATTCCTGTGGCCGCCACGGTTTCGCTTGATTGGGCGGTAGACCGAGCCCCCATCCAAAAGAAGGGTACGTAGCGCGTGGATTGCGGTGGCCAGGTCAGTTCGGGCTTCGATGATGACGCTGGACTCAGAGAGAATCGGCAGGACTTGGCCCCAATCTGTGTCGAGAAGAATTGGATGAGGAGGGCGACGGCGCTGAAGGTCCGCACGCAACCATTCCCGTCGAGCGCTCACGACAGGGTGGTGGTATCGGTGAAGTCTGTTGCCTGGAAGGGTTGCGCCTATGACGCTTGCGCGCGTCGCGCTTGGCAAGCAGGATAGAGCGTCCCGGTAACCCGCCTCCAGGATGTACCAACTGTGCAGGATGATTGCAGTTGGCGGAGATGTGAGCAAAAGCTCTTCGAACAGTGCTATGTTGACTGCGAAGGTTTCTGAAGCAGCGTTCCGTTTTGCAACGGCATGCGGAGGGTGAAGAATGCCCTCAGGATTGAGATAGAGAGTGGACACGAAGAGCTTGGCAAAAGAGGGCGCGCACACCGTCGTGCATCGTGGTCCGCAGGTGAACGGACCAGATACAATGCATGCGCTGCACCGTTCTTGAGTTGCCTGGCTCTGCCGGAGATGGCTTTACTTCTGCTTGGACGAGTCGGCTATTCCCTGTTTCAACGGTATACGGTTAACAGGGCAACAACATCAGCGAGGACCGCTTGAGTCATGTTGATACAGCGTGGACGCGGCTAGCGTCGCGCACCGCCCGCGGCTTGCTGGTGCGAAAAGGCGTGTCGTACGAGCAACTTGTCGACTGCCTTGCGGCCGTCTCCTTGAAGGAGTCCGTTCGCGCCGTTGAGGGTAAGGTTCAGCGCGGCTCCTTTCGTTGCAGCTTCTTCTTCCAGCTTCTGTCTGCAGTGCAAGCTGACCTTCCCGATGAATTGGTGTTGCCGAAGCGCCGTGAGTCATGGGAAGACGTGTGTTCCCGGACTTTCCTTCGCGAGCTGGAAGCTCACGGCTTGACATACACCGTCCTGGCCAAACGGTTCTTGAAGCTGGGCCTCGAGGTGAGTGCAACGCAGCTTGAGCAGCAAATCTTATCTGGCAGTTTTCCATTTACGTTGCTCCTGCAACTCTCCGCGGTAGCGCCTGTCACTATGCTTCAGCGGTTCGTTGACCAGACCGACATCGAAAAGACCGCGCAGCAGCACGTTCATGACGGATAGAGTCACGGTATGTGCTAAACCATACCGACAGACTAGGCCAAAAAACGTAGAATGCAAGGAACAGCGGTGTCTTTTCGAAAGGCGTCCCTCGCGGCAGGGACTGTCCGTCATTGGCGTGGTGCAGATGAGAGGGCAGCCCAACCTTGAAACTGTTGTCACACGGTCTACACTCGACTCACACACGCGCTGTCGCCTACAAGTAGAACTACTTCCTGGCAGCGCTCATTTCCCCTATCCGCAGCTGACAGGCCCCGATGCGTTCGGACCTTTGAACGAGTGCGGTGTCTCGACACACTGTCTCCTTAGCCATCATCAAGGCTATCTAGCGCTGCGGTTCTCCCGATGGGGGCACTATGCCTTTTTGGTCGGTTGCGCCAGTGAATGAGGAGCCCGAGATAGGGCTACGCCGTTGGCAGGTCATTGAGACTGAACGAGGTGAGCACCATTTCGTTGGCCAATCCATCGCAAGCGGCTCTGGTCGCGTGAGTTCTGCAATCACGTCTTTCGACATACAGAACCGGACCGGACAGACTCGGAGCGGACGTCGCTACACCCTAATTGGGCAGCCCGGATACGACCCGGACGGCATGCATACCTGGGGTATCTGGGCCCTCGCGAACAACGTTACGCAACAGACAAACGTGAGCTCGCAGTATCTCGCACCTGAGGATGCGGATGATGGCACGCCTACGACTTAGTAGCCGGCGGGTAGGTTCGCTTGAGTGGAGTTCTCAGTTGAGCATCAAAGGAGATTCAACATGGCGAAAGTCATCGCTCTCCTGGCTGCCAAGACAGACGAAGTTCGCGTCACACATTGGCGCCTATTGCAGACTTACCATCCGCGTTGGCACATCTTTGGCCAATTCGGACCTAATGGCGGATTCTGGGTAACGCCACCCCTCGTCTTTAAGGATGTTCGGCGGCTAGTCGCTGAGGCTGCGAATGGCAAGAGATACCGATTGATTGGCGAGCCAGGATTGGCGGCGACCGCTGCTTCCTTCGTAGAGTGTTGCGCGACCTTCGATGCGAGGCTTGCCTGTACGGTCGACGTAACAGTGGAGTTGCTGGACCTGCGCCGAAGAATGGTAGGAGACGGCAGCGTCGACTCTCCGGGTATGTGAACACTATCACCGACGCATCGTGCCAACGCATTCTCCGGAAATCGCATGATTTGCTAAGTTGTGGCGGGCCTCGCACACGGGGCCTTCGTGCCAGAGTGGTGAATCTCTGTGGGATGTGTGAGTTGCTTGAAGACCTGCCATGGCTACCCGAGCGTTCGGTGTGCTTTCTGAACTTTTGTCGCTGCCGGCTCGGGTACCTCGGGCACGGCCAAGCTGCCTCGCTAGCGCTGACCGTACCTGCTGGACCATCTTTGTCACATACTGCCCGATGTATCCCAGCAGGTACAGGTATGGATTCATCCCGTAGTCTTGCAAGAGGCCCTGGATGGATTCAAAGTCTGGCTTGTTCGTACCCGCACTCCACCAACGGGCGTCCATTTCGGGGCGCCTGATTGGGTCGCCGCATTTGAAAAAGCGGCTCGCGGTCCCTCAAAAGGCATATGGGATCTGGCGGGGGCTCATCGGAGCCCACCACACTCGCGAAATTGATGAGAAGGTCTACGGCTGTCAGGAGTGGTTCAACAGCAGTTGTCTTTACCCCAAAGAGCCAGCTCGTGCGGCGTTCTATGCGGCCTACAACGCTGCCTTCAGCCACTCAACACAGGCCGGTAGCCGCTGACATGCATCATGAGCTGTCCGTGGAAATACACACCCTTCCAAGGAGGCTCAAGCGACCGACTGGGCGTTTCGCATTGGGCAGGAGCGGGATGGCTTCGTGTATTGCCCGACCGTAGTTGCCGACGACTTCAACACCTTTGAGGTCAGATTGGACGAGCTTCTCAAGCACAAAGCAGGTCTGGCGGGAGCAGCCCTCGATGATGGAGGGTTGACGGCTATGCTGAATGGCGCCGGTAATGACGCAAGATTCAAGGAGCTCGTTGAGGAAGGTGGTGCTGGCGAGGCCATCCCGAAGCGGTACCTCACAATGGATGATTTCGACCGCATGGATGGTGAAGCATTTGAGGTTTTCTGCTGCCTCTTGTGGAACAAGCAAGGATTCCAGGCCACCGTGACGCCCAAGAGGGGTGGGGATGGAGGAATCGACGTGGTTGCTCTGAAGGGCCGAGAAGGAGAGCTGCTCCAGTGCAAGAGCTCGAAATCGGCCGAGGTTGGATGGGACGCCATCAAAGAGGTAACTGCTGGTGCTATGTGCGGCATGGTTTGCTCCTATTGGGTTGCCGGTGGATTCCGGTGCCGCAACTTTCCCTCACGCCGACGCCAGAAGCACTAGCGTGGTTTCGCCAAAACCCGTCTCCCGCTAGATAAGGAGACTCGTGGGTCCGCCTTACAACAGGTTTCACTCAGGCGTCATTCAACCTTTGCCAGACAGCGAGATGCTGGCCATGGCTCGCCGGGAGCCCCCCGTATTCCCTCGCCAGCAATCAGGCTTCTGCATCCTGAGCCGCGGACTCATCAAGAGTCGTCCAGATTGATTTCCCCCGACGCCCTGGCGGGGTCGGCAGACGGAAGTATTGACGTGTCGGGCGCCTGTCCCGTATATTTTCGCTCAGGACCGAGCCCTCGGAAGCGTTCGACTTTGACCCCTGTCGAATTGTTCGGTCCGCTTTGGGTGGCGTGGAAGGTAGTAGGGAGTTCCAACGCCTCGCGTCCCATTCGGCCCTACGGGCAACGCAACAGCTAACCGAGCGAGTCGGGTCAAGCATTTTTGACCTTGGTTCCTCCGGTCCCCGCGCATAAGCGTTGGACCGTAACTGTTGACGTCCGTATGAGGTCGAGACAATGTACTTTCAAGATTCCAGGGTTCCCACACGCGCTGCCAAGCGCTGTGAAGAACTTCTCGCCAAGCATTTCCCCAACACGGGCAACTCAATTCCGCCGAAGGATTTCACCGCCTTTGTACTGTGCGGGTTCGAATCGTGGCGCGAGATGAAAGCGTCCTGGACGGACGTTAAGGCGCCCTCAAAACTCGACGAGGACGACGAGAAGCTCTTCGTCGTGACTCGCTCACTGCAAACCACCAGGGCGCAGCAGTTCTTGGCAAAGCACGGTGTCGATGCCAGCACAGAACTCGTAGCGCGTTTCGTTCGTGATTGGCAGCCGTCGGCACGCCACCCTGACCTCGATGTCGAACGGTACTTCTCGGCAAGAGAGAAAGGTGGCACAGGCCAGGAGCGGTACTGCGAGACGTTGCTCGGCTTGTGCCAAATGAGTTCCGGCCTTCCAAACGATGAAGACCTGCGCCTCATCATTGAGAATATTCATTGGGCCCGCGAGGGATTTGCCGAACGCATCCGCCTGATGGCCGGGTTGGTCGCGAACAACATCGTAGTTCGCTCTAAGGAAGACGAGAAGGCCGAGATTGGCTTTCGTATTCTTCGTGCGGTTTCGCTTTTTAACCCTTACGCGAAGGCGCGCCTCGCCCGGCATCTGAGTGTGGGCTGGAGCCGCAAGAATCATCAGCAGGCATGGGAGCTCGTCATGGAGGCGAGCGAAGAAGATTTTGACGACGACCCTGAGGCGAGATTGATATATGCAGAACTGGGGGACGCCGCCGCAGCGACCTCGGCCAGTGTAAAAGCCTCGCCCGAACAGGTCAGCAAAGTCATTCGTATTTTGGAACGCTCCGCCGACCATGGCCATTGGAAGGCTGCCCTTTACCTGTATCACTACTACTCTAACCCTGCGGACGTTCTCGACGATGACCCGGACAAGTTCTACTCCGATAAAGTCGCGCCCGACAAGGAAAAAGCGCGACGTTACCGCCAGATGGTCGTCGAGCATCCCACCGCCGCACGCGAGCTCGATGCTGCTCTTGCAGAGGCCCGGCGAGCGCTTACCGGCGAGCCCGCCCCAGTTGTGACTCGCCCTGAGGCAAAGGTCCCCGGCAAGGGTACTAGCGATGAGGGAGGGCAATCATGACCCAGCGAACCAATATGGCGACAACGCTTTTTGAGGTTGGCTTCCAGGCTGGGCTCGACGCCGACGAGGCGCCCGACGCTTTTGACATGTCTCGCTACAAACAACACTATGTGCTCGGATTTGTCGTAGGTCGCAGCATCGTTGAGTCCGGTCAGCGTGCAAGTCGCATGGCAGGTGCAGCCATGGCAGGCGAGCTTGGCGCACGCTACTCTCTTCCGCTCGACCTCCTGCTAGTGGAACTGGAGTTCTCTCTGGAGCAAAAAGAGAAAGTCCGGAGCTCGTACGAAAAGATAACTGAAGGAGCAAAAAATGGCTGAACTATCTGGCCATGCTGAAATTCTCATCGTCGAAGCAGCAACTGGCGATGAAGAGACCATCATCCTAACAATAGATGAATTTGGCCTTGAAGAAAGCGCCACGCTCGACCAAGACGACCAGTACTACCAGGAACACGGAACCTTCGTCGCGCACTGTGAAGCGTTCGGCCACAAATTCAAGGCCATCTGGCGTGCTACTGCATTTGGCTACTGGGTGACACTCAATGAAGTGCTCATTGAAAACTACCATCCGGAAATTGCCGTATCGCTCGTGCTGAACGAACTTTGCTTCATAGGTTCGCCCGTGCGTCACGACGAGTAGGATGACGCGCGGTAGCAAGAATCCATGGGCTCCCCACAGCGTTGTGTCCAATGATTAGCTCGAAGACTCTTGTAAGAGCAGCGGACGTCAGAAGCTACGGCCATTGCTAACCCAGCGCCGTCCGGCGTTGCCCCCCCGGGGATGGCACTCTTGCCGTCCCCTTACTCTTCCAAGGCGCATTCTTCTGCCACCACTACGCTTGCCGGACGTTGAGTTGCTCAGTAGATGGAACGCATCGTCTGAGTCGACTTCTGCAATCTAGCGTCCTGCATCCCCCTGCGCCTGAATAATGCTACCTCCGGCGTTCGACGCGACCAACATACGTCCGGCTCTGGTCCAGCACAATTGCACCCAGAAAATGGACTGACGCGTCCCGCGCGGTCCTCAATGACTCGCTGAACTTTCACTATATGTATTCCCAGAGAGGCGTCCCACAGATGCTCCTGCCCGCCAGAAGGCACTGGGTTGAGCAACAGCTGCCGACCGTAGCGCCGCTGAGACCGTGTACGACTAGACCACGTCAGTCGAGAACTGAGTGAGCTCGTGCCAGACTTCATCAAACTCATGATTAGAAACCGGGTGAGCACCTATAAGCTCTTCGAGACGTGACCTAGTCACAAGCTCGACCTGGTTCGCCTCAGCCTGTGTCACCGCCGCACGCGTGAAAGCTTGATTTGTCACTGCGACCCTACGGAATTTGGTGCCCCTGAAGCGCGCTTGATAGCGAGCCTTCCAAGCCGAGCCCACGAACCCGAACTACCCGAGCAAGAATCCGGGCATGCCTTCGGGCAAGCACCGTGGGATAAGCCGAAGAACAAGTAGTGCCTACGGCTCGGCGGCTGTCCTCTGTGGCTGGAGGGCAAGTGCCGGAAGCTCATCCGCGTGAGCTTCGATGATTGCCATCTACTTTGGATACCGTTCGGCTGTCCAGGCCTCGAAGCTCGGGTAGCCGAACGGGTACTTCGGCCACGGCCAAACTACCTCGCTCGCACTGGCGGGCAGACGCCGGGCCATCTTTGACACGTACTGCCCAATGTGTCCCAGTAAGTGCAGATACCGGGTACACCAGAACTGCGAGAATAGGACTTCCTTCGGATGATTCTTCCCGTACGCTTGCAAGAGGTCCTGGACGGATTCAAAGTCAGGCTTACTTATACCGGCGCTCCACCGGTCGAGTGTCCATTGCTGGACCTTAGACTGGCTTCCCTCCCGGGATGCAAGCAGCGCGCCGATTGACTTGGCGCCCAAGCGTCGCTGCAACTCGTCAAAGAACAGACTCGACGGATTTCTTCCTGGCTGCTTTATGGACGGAATGATAGGTTGAAAAAACGAACGGTCTGTACCCTCGCGCCGACCGAGATGCCGGTCCCACGCCGCGATTGCAGCCAGAGTGCATTGCATTGCGAGCGAGACCAACAGTGGTGCGAGCTGCTGTTCCGAGGTTCCCCGTTCGAATCGCTCCCGGGCCTCCGGCCACAGAAGGTTCACCAGAATAGGATGCTCGGCGATACGCCGGCCAGCACTGACTCCGTCTCCCTTCTTTAGGTCCAGCGCCGCAGCGAACCCGACTCTTTCCGACAGCAACATGAACCAGCGATGCAGGTTGTAATCCTGCCGCTCGACGCCGAGCCCAGCGAACATGAACTCGAACCTCGTCGTATCTTCCACGCGCCTGAGGGCTTCCTTATCCCCATTGAGTGGACTCTTCATCTCCAAAGCCACTGGGTTATCGTCGAGGTGAGGGAGGAGCTCTTCCAGAACCTTTCGCATGGCCTCTTCTGAAGCTCCCTTATCTCCGAGACGCTTTAAGCGGCGAAATAGAGGTTCGAGACCTTGGGACTTGAATGCTGCCTGGGGGCTGAGGTCGGTCAGCTTCATATAGACCTCAGGGGACAAGGTGAAAAGTCAAACGAGTGGTAGCGCCTTGGGGCGGCCGTCGAAGGGGTAGAGAAAGGTAACCTCTTTGGAATCGGGATGCTTGACCATAGTCGCAGTCTGCTGTTTCGCAGCCGGGGTAGCTCAGGCGCGAGCCTTGAGTCGAATCGACGTAGGAGATAGCACCTCTACGACCATCGGGGTCATTTCGGGCAGCGCCTGAAAGCGCTGACGGAGCGCCGGTCCGCCGAAGATGCGGGGAGAACCATTGGAGTTGGCGCTGCGATTAATCGTACCCAACATGGGCTGCTGCTCTTCCCCATAATAGAGCTCCACCGTGTCGCCATCAGCCCCCAGCAGCGGAGACGATGCGATACCACCGTTGAAGAAGCCTGTCCTCCAATAGGTGGGTTGAAGCTTGAACTCGAAAGTGCCTTGTACAGGCTCCAGTATTTCGGCTGGCGCAAATCTCACCGCGTTGCCTTCCGCGGCTACACGTTCGCTCGCTTCCAGCGGTTCGTGGTCGTCCTGAATGCTCTCCCTTTTGCGACGCCCCATGGTCACGTTCCACTCCGGGTTCAACGTCCGGATGATGCTATCTTCGAGGCCGGCAGCTAGATTCAGGTGGAAGGGGCCATAATGCATCAGGCCATTGTCAGGAAGTGCGTAGACTTCGACTGCGGAGCCGGCGGCCACGAGGTCGTGAATGAGCTGTCGAACTCGAAAGTTTGTCCTTGCCGACGGTCCTCCGGAAACGTACCCGGCCATTCGCTCTCGAAGCATCTGTGTCGACTTTCCGACGTACTTGACCTCACCATCGCAAACGAATGCGTAAAGCACGTTGCGCTGAGTGCCGTGCTGTCGAATGGCTATCCGCAGTCGGCCAATTTCCAGTAGCCAGTGTCCAGCAACTTGAAATCCGATTTCCAAGAGTCTATTCATCTATGCAAGGGTCGTAAGCGTATAGATGGCCGAGTGTATCCCGACTACGACTTTCAATGAACTGTGCGGAGTTTCATGAGTATTGAAACAATCCACAGGAGAAGGCATGGCAACTTACAAGCAATTGATGGCACAGACGGAAGCCCTGGAGGCGCAGCTCGCTGAAGTGCGCTCAACTGAGGTCGCAGGCGCTATCGAGAAAATCCGGTCCCTGATGGCCGAGTTCGGGTTGACCGCGGAGGACATTGAAGGCAAGCGGCGCCGCGGCCGGCCTGCTGGAAGCGGCGTGGCCAAGGCAGCCAGGGAACCGTTGCCTCTGAAGTATCTTGACCCCAAGACCGGCAAGACCTGGTCAGGCCGTGGCCGCGCACCCGCATGGCTCGGCAAACGACCGGAGCTCTTCCTCATCGCAGAAGAAGCGTAAACAAGCCGGACTCTCTCCTACGTGACCCGGCTGCATTTACAGGCAACACTTTGCCCGTAAAGCGGCCATTTGGTGAGAGTGGGCAGAATCTTGCCGGTTATTGCTGAGGCTCCCGAGGTCAGGCACATTACGGCGGCGCTCGCCGCCATTGCTTGCAGTTCTGACTTCTAGCGAAAGTGTGCAAAGCGACCGAATATGGCGGCAATCAAACGTTCGGCTGGTCTGGTTGTGATGCGTCAATTTGACGGCCTGTGGCGCTGTCTCGTTCTGCGCGCGTATCGGAACTGGGACTTCCCGAAAGGGCAGCCCGAGCCTGGCGAAGAACTGTTGCAGACGGCACTGCGCGAGACCATGGAGGAAACGGGGCTGTCTGAGCTGGAATTGCCATGGGGCGAAGACTATCGGGAGACCGAGCCGTACTCGAAGGGAAAGGTCGTGCGCCTATATCTTGCGCTGTCGAGGCAGGGTGAGGTGAGTCTGCCGGTCAATGCCGAGCTTGGTCGGCCGGAACATCACGAGTTTCGGTGGGTGCCCCTTGATAAAGCCCAAGAGCTTCTGCCTCCGCGTTTTTGGCCGATGCTGGGCTGGGTGCAGACCGTTGTTATAAAGACTGGGTGACCAGCGTTCCCATGGCGGCCAAACAAGATGCCTCAGTTCCTGCCGGGCATGACCTCAAAGTGGATAGCAAACCTGGCCGTGGATGGCCGTGTAAGCCACGAGCGCTATCGGCTCAGCGTTTACGCAATTGTTGCGGCAACATCTTGTCGAGCTCTTCATCGGAAAAGTAGAGCTCCTCACTGTTTTTTAAGGCATTTTGGGCCGCTTCATATGCCTTGCTGCTGGTGCGGGGGGCTTCACTATAGATTCGGCTCAACTCATCGTTGATGTCGTCACGGACCGCGCGGATTTCGCTGGCACCTCGTCCATCTTTTAGGTCGACTAACAAGGAGAGTAAACGCTCGCGAATACTCCAAAGCGCTACCGCCGCGTCCGAATGCCTCCGGGCGCGCTCAATCAAGTTCGCTTCCTTGAAATAGAGCGTTATCCCCAGCATCACTGTCGAGCAGAGGGCGCCGACAATGGTTCCGGCCTTCGAGTCACCAAACAACGCGAGGAGCAAGGCCGTCGTGGTAGCCGCTGAAAGGGCAATCTCAAACACCTTCAGGATGCCGTACTTGCGAGTACACTGGTCAGCCATTTTTTCATGGGTCTTATGTGTGTATGCGGCACGCCCATACATCTCGCGCAATTGACCATCGAGAGTGTCGGCGCCCTCGCGAGGTGCCGTGTGCTGTTCAGGCCGGGAAGGCGTTTCCATAAATCTCCCTATATTTTTGGCGTGCGGACCAATTGTAGCTGTCTAGCTGGTACCTAATGGCTTCCAACGCGCGGAGTTCAGCCGAACGTGCCTTCGACTGGAAGGGCAGGCCTCGGAACACAAATGAGCCGCTACCAGGTGCTTGCCAATACAACTGGGTCGTCGGGATGTTTGCCAGGAAGTGAAAGAAGTCCCTAGTCAAATAGTCGAAGTAGACATAGGAGGCTTGTCGGTACTGCCAGCCCGCGATGAATTGGTAGGCTAGGGTGTCGATGAGCATGCCACTCATGTCGACATTGTTGTGGTCCCGCCATGCTCGTGCCATGCGACAAAGCTCGACCAGATTGCCATTGCATTCGGCGTTGCGCTGGCCGAAGGCCGACATTTCCTGCTTAGGTTTGCAGGACTTCCATGAGCCCCCGCCATTGGCGTCGGCGAACGTGTAGCCGCCAGCGGTGTTTAGGAAGGCAGGCAGAATCTCGAATCGGACCCCATCTGTGAATGAAATCACGACGACCTGGCCGTCTCCAGCCATGTCAGACACTTTGTAAGTCTTGCGGATGGAGTTTTTTACCGCTGCCAGTAGTGCCGACTGGCCATTGCCGGCGTAGTTGTTGAAGCGGGTGTAGATGTGGGCCGGCAATTCGTACAGCAGGTCAACGTCGCTCACGGAGGGAATTGCAGTATTCCGACCATACGACCCAACGTAGAACCTGTTGGCCGAACTGCCAGTCACGAGTGAGCGGAAATCGGTCTCAAGCTGATTCACAATCCGAGCTGCTCGGTAGGCGATGTTTCCGCGTTTCTCCCGAGATATTCGCAGCCCTGTGCAGAACTGCGAGAACCAATCCCCCTCGCCCATTTTCTCGTCCTTTTGGCAACGATTGCCGGTAACTTCTTGTTCTCAAAGCAACCGCCAGGGAAAGCCCACACCCGACTAAAATTTAGGGCGCATGCGGGTGTGGGGAGCGCCCTCCATGCAAGCTAGGGCCTCGCCGCGATGAGCCTCAGCGCTTGCTTGGGTTTCAGGCCATACATCAGAGCAAGTTCGTCGAGATGTAAATCCAAGGTCTGCTCAAGGTCATCATCGGTGTACCCGAGATTGTCCGTGAGGTTGCTTAGCAGTGCACCCATGACAGAGGAGCGCTCGACAGGGAAATCGACCGCAGACGGCTCTTGTGTGCGGAATCCTCTCGCGGACATTTGTCGCCAAAGCCACTGGGCTTTACCGGCATCAATTCTGCCGAGCGTCGTTGCACGAACTATGAGCGCCGCCATGGAAACCTTCCAAGTCGGCTTCATGTACATCGCACGGTCGAGCGTCAGTCCTGTGAGGTGAGGGCCGATGTCTTCGGCCGGCATCAACAATTCAGACGCGAATTCGTCCGCCTCGTCTTCCATGTTTCCGGTGGGATAACGATGCATAACCAGATGGCCAATTTCATGCGCAAGGGAAAAGCGCAGGCGGTCCGCGGGTCGGGCTTCGTTGAGGAAGACAAGAGGTGGTAGTCCAGCGACTCGATAACTTACCCCGTCAATGCCGGCATCCGGCATAGTGCAATAGACAACAATGACGCCGGCGCGCTCAGCATACTCCGTGAGGTCCGGCACCGGTCCAGACGGCATGTACCAGGCGCGTCGAACCCGTTTGGCTACATCCTGAGCACTGCCGACCTCTTCAACGTCATACTCCGGGAAAGGGAGTTCGGCGTCCAAATCGACGCTGTTCAACAGAGTTCGAATGTGCCCCATCCGAACGTTCAGTTCCGCTACTAGCTTTTCAATCGGGCCACGACCTACCGATGCCTTCTTTCTAAACAGAGGATGCGTACTAAGCGGAGCGCCGTAGAGCCGGTCCTTCCGGCAAAAGAAGGAAGGTAGGCAATTGAGGGCCTCAGCCAAACGCTGAAGCACATCCTCCGTTACAGGCCGCAGGCCTTGTTCAATCTTTGAAAGGGTTCCTTGAGCTATGCCTGCTCGTTCTGCCAGTTCCGCCTGACTCAGGTCCAGCATGCGTCGCCGGAGATTGACTAAGTCAGGTCGAAAGGCCTCCGCCAGCGGCTGCGTCCCGACGTGTTCCATTTTCGTTTTCCCCATTTTTCTTTGGCTTAACTACGCGGTCCGCGACAGACCCGCCACCACCGCTGCCCGGGGGAACCGGTGCAAACGGAATAATCATCTGTCCATCGTCGAAGTCTCCCAGAGCATCGATGGACCATACAACCGCCTTCTTGTGTCGCTGGACGACAACTACTCGCTCCAGCTCCGTTTCATCTTCTGATAGCACGTACAGCAGTTCGCACCGTGCGATGCCTCCAAAGAGGTCACGATTTTGGTCATGGAAGGCTTCGTTAGCTTTCGTTTTGACGTTGCGCGACAGGAGGGCGGCTGTTCCCTTCTTGAGACGCACAAACAATCGATTGCCAACCAGGAGGCCTTTCCACTGGCCCTTTTCATCGAACCGCACTTCGCCATCGCCATCAAACATCACCTTCGCCTCGGCGACAGCGTCGTTCCATATGACGTTCGCGCGCACCCGTTTGTCTTGCATGCGCGCCGCGACTGGATTCTTCAGCCAAGACTCCCAAGCTCGACGATAGATGCTGTCAAACTTGACCAGATGTGGTGCTACAAGGGCTCGTGCTTCTTGTTCGTCGATAGTCGGCATGGGCAACACCCAGAAGTGGCGTGGACGAAGCATAGCACGAACTACAAAAATGACGTAAAAATATTCCGAAATTATTCCGATGTAGCTATTGTGTCACATCACGGGTTCCCAGATGGTGTCGCATTGCCTAGGATGCTGTATGAATATACAGTATAGGCGCTGAAGGGCAAGGGAAGCCTAGGCTAGCCATCCTTGAAGTAGCTCTTTCCCTCCCACGTTACTTAAAAGGCACTATGATTTGCAGTCTTTTAGTAGTGCTCGGTCTGGGGCCATCAGCAACCATCGCGGCAGCACTCAACACCTAGCTAAGGAAAGCGGAGAGGGTAATGAGTTGGGGAGTCAAGGAGACTGTCGACCACCTGCAGCAACTGCTTACGCCGGGGCTGATTGGCAATTACCAAACCATCGAAGTGACGGAAATCCTCGGATTTCAGCCAGGTGGTCAGCCGACAAACGTGTTGAGTTTGCTTGTCGCGGAGCCTGGTTCGTTGGACGAGGCAACCTCAAGCAAACCATTGTTCCTCAACAAGAAGCCCCTCGTGTTGCCGTCGACAGATTGGAAGTTCGGTGTGTCTAGGTCGCGGATAGCCCCTGCACGATTAATCGAGGCGCTGCAGCACTTGGCCGAGACCGGCGAATGGAAGATTGGCTCGCACCCGCTGCAAGTCGCAAAACTGACGCCAGTTGCACCCCAGTTCGTTCCCTCAGACGAGTTTCAGCCTCATCCGTGGAACGGCGTTCTTAAAAACAACTTCTTTAACGGTTCGCACGTTCTGGAATTGTTTGACAGAAGCAAGGAGACGTTGCGCTTTTTGTTCGATAGACCGGAACTCCTCAAGGCGCTTGCGGAAGTCATCCGTCCTTGTGTGCCCATGGGAATTGACGGGCTCTCCGACCGATTGGGAAACATACTTATTCAGTTCCCCGTGACCGCAATGGTCACGAAATTTGGTGCTCCGGAAAATGGAAAACTTCCGTTGGAACACATATGGCATCCATCTCACTCTGGACGTCCTTTGAGAATTTCGTGGGAAATATATGAGGATGCCACGGTAGAAGACTATTCCTCAGCACCAACGAGCCCTGATGTCGCAGCTCTCGTGCCAATTCACTCGAAGAGAATGGGAGCACGCTATGTTGCATGGGATGACGACAATAAAATCGTCGTAGGCGCTTCGGCCGAAACAGCGTACTTCGGTGGTAGCGTTACTGTGACAAGCCACGGCCTCGCAGAGAGCGTCGAGCGCGAGTTTTACAGGCTCGATGCATCCGGGCGTTCCCAAGAGCGCGTCTCCATACTGTTGCAACCAAAGCCCGTCCCACAGACTACACAGAAGGTGCATCCGAACGTCCGAGAGCCCTGGCGTTCGAGGCGCTTATTTCGAGAGAGCTTACATAGCTTGCAGAGCCGTAAGGAGTTCATACAGTATCGCGGAGCAGCCGCTGGCGAAAAGAACTCGGCTCTTGAAGATGTCCACTGGTTGATTAACAGACACGGCAAAGGCGGGGTATGGATTTGGGACCCATACCTAGACGCGAAAGATGTACTGAATACGCTATTCTTCTGCCAGTGGCCGGAAGCGGAGCTACGAGCACTAAGCGCCGGCTCTATGCACCGCGATGTAACTTCGCGCAACGCACCAGCGACCAACCCGCCAAGTATCTCGCGCCGGTGTCTAGCGATGTTTATGCGCTTGGTAGGCTCGCGTTCCACCGCTAAGCCTGCAGTGCCTCCGGTCTCGTGGCGCGAGCGTCAAGAGGGCTTGTTAGAGCAGACAAAAGGAAACTGTAAAGGTCTGAATCTCGAGTTTCGAGTTCGGTCAGGAAGTGCTGGCTGGCCATTCCACGACAGGTTCTTAATATTTCCCGGCGCCGAAGGTGGGGCCATCGCCTGGTCCCTCGGAACTTCAATCAACAGCCTGGGGCAGCAGCACCATATCTTGCAAAAGGTGTCGGACGGAGAACTAATCCGAGAGGCGTTCTTAGAGTTGTGGGAAGCGCTCGACGCACCCTCGCATCTTGTGTGGAAGACAGCATGAGCACCGACGAAGACCGCTCGCAGGTTTTCCTTCGTGGCAATGAAGATGGGCCCTCGCGGCTCCCAGGCGCAGTTGCGCAGATGTTGGCTCGCCTTTCCGAAGGTGCGGTAGTGATTTCGTCCGCTGAGCTGGAGGCCCTCGGATGGGCAGTCGCGGACGAATGTCTTGGCGAGCCTCAGAACATTGCTTCTGCGAACCTCCAACTTGAGGAAGCCATTCGTGGGCTCCTAAGGGCTTTGGGAAGTTGGAAGCGTCATTATGCAGGCTCCCTCTCGGAACTGAATGTTCTGCTGACTGCGGTCAACGCTCTCGATATGCGCTCCACGGGCCTGAAAAGTGTTGCGTCTTCGTTTGCGAATTCCGCCCTGGAAGACGGGCTGGCTGCGCTTTTAGATGGCTTGGACGTTGGTCCGATGCGTGGCCTTGACCGACATCTCCCAAATGTACGAGAGGAACTGAAAACTGAAGCATTGAAAGGAAGCTACAAGCGTCTCCACCAAATTGCTTCGCATCTTATGCCCGAGCCGCCGCCGGGAGGATGGGCAGCAATCATTCTGCTGTGGAAGCTTGACCCGGATAAGCTTGCGCTGGTATTGAGTAAAAAAGACGATGTCTTCTTTTCTCTGTTTGTTCGGCTTGTCTTGAGGGAGGATACGGCCGATTTGGCGCTCCGAACTTCTCTTCTGACGTTCAAGTTTATAGCTGTCGACCAACTAGAGGGCGAATACCGGGGAGGTCGAGACTCGAACGAGTTGCGACCAGTTCTAGAGCGCCTCTTGGCCCAAGTGGCGCAGACAAAGGACTGGTCTGCTTGGATGAAAGAACTTTTTGCGTCGCCAGACGAAAAGTCGCTGCTGAACCAAGTCCTGCCTTTGGTGTTGGCAAGGCTTGATGAGCCTCACTGGCAGGCAGTCGTTGATGCTGTGCACCTACGCGGCATGAAACGAAGTGCGAGGGCAGTAGCTGAGGTAATGGCGACTTTTTCCAATGAGGTGGCTGCCATCAAAGCGAATAAACTGTGGGCCATGTTTTTTGACCGCTGGAACGAATGGGACTATGGGCGAGGCGAGGAGTATAGCCATCTGTTTGCTCCTGCAGTTTGTGCGTTCGATTACCCGGTCACCAGGTACTATTCGCAAATGGCGGCTGGAGCTCTTGCTGCCGAAGAGGCAGCGCTCGCAACGGCAGTCGAGGGTATCGAAAGACAGTGGTTCGCTTCCTTTACGGACCTGGTCACCGAGCGAAATCGGCTGCTCTCTCGACTTCGTCTAGTAAGGCACGGCAGAGAGCTGTCAAAAGGAGCGAGCGAGCTTCTTCCTCCGCTACCAATGCCGTCGGACACTTATAGTCAGGTGCGTTACCGATACTACGATTCGCAGTACTAAATAGAGCGGACTTCAGAAGCCCTGGCCCCGCCATAGCTCCACTACCCAGCATAACTGGAGGCCATCACGTGATAGATACAAGCTCCTTGATGACCATGTTTGGCATCATTGCGGCTGTTTGGGCGGTCGTGCCCGCGACCGCCAGGCTGACATTTCGGCTCAGCTTCTCTCGATGCTGGCTCGTGAGGCTACGGACGCTGGGGTAGACCACATGTTACAAATGGAGACTGGGGACTTCGAAGAAGTCATCCAAAATGCCTTTGCGGAGTGAGTCCTGATTCGATTTTCTCTTTCATGAATAGACGCTCTCCTTCTGGCACGCGAAGGGGGGCGATTAAATGACAGGCCATCATTTCAATTCAGCCAGAAGAGTTGGCCAATCTGCAATGCTACCTTGGCTGCGTCTCGCACGACGGGGTCCGGGCAAACGTGCTACACGGGACCTCGTGGAGGTACGTACACAATTACAGCGAGCGGCCGTAAGAACTATGGTGGCTGCTAGCCAGACCGTCGTACTTGGCTCGCCTTCGGCGAGGAGGACCTGGTTAGAATGTGCATCGACTCAACTGAATACACTCGGAAGAACCAGATGAGAGGACTTGTCCTTAAAGCCGGTGGTCGCCTGGAATTTTTGACCTGGAGTGACGCTAACGAAGCGGGGGGGCGAAGAATTTGTCGGCTCCGATGTGACGGCAGACGCCGCCGCATATCTTATGGATGCGGTTCGGTTTGAAGGCGAAATCTACCTTCGGGACATCTTTTCGCTCCTCGAGTGCAATCCAGCATTGCTGCAGGTGTTTGCGCGGACTTACGCGACTGAATACCTGGCAGAGTCAAAGAAGCCGGGAGCTGTTGCTTACACTGGCGGGTACGATGCTGATGAAATCGAGTATCTTGAGCTAACGCCTGATTGGGAAAGGAACACGCAAGCTGGCGAGCTTTCGGTATGTCCGCGTCTTTCGATTGTCGGTGTGGGCTATGTGCTACGGCAGGATGTGGAACTCGTCGGCGGCATGCAGTACAAGGCAGGGACCAGAATCCGGTGGTCCATCATGTACTGCCCATTGAACGAGCTACTGAATTTGCCGCTGCGTTTCAATGGCAAGGTTATCTTTTCGGAAGAAGAGAGTGTCAATGAGGATGGTCAGATGGGCACCATAACCTCTGTGGTATTCGCGCCATCACTTGCTCAGGTAATCCACGGAGCCCTCTGGGAACTGTCGTTTGGCGGAGACCCGGAGCAGACTGCTGAGTTCGTTGACACGCTACTCGACACAGAGGTCAATGCCGATGGCTGGACTACCATTAGCGCGGAAGAGCTTAAGGGGCGCTACGCTCGAAAGGATAACTGAACGAATAGTGCTCCGCTGGACCAAAGTCAGCACGCCTGCGAGTTTGAGGAGCACAGGCGGACTCGACGGGAGCGGGCAAGCCGGGTGATGTGGGGACATGCGAGCCGTAGCTCTGTCTCCGCTCTAGGGTCGGCCCTAGCAATCCCAAGCGGTGACACTAGACGGCACTGGGGTTGGCTTTATGTACTTGCAGTGAGCACACTGTGGCTGATGGAACGGCGCTCAGTGGCGTTCCATTAGCCACGGGCAATGCTTATGCGCTACCCCTGGGCATGGCGCCCGTAGCAACTATGCTGCCTCGGCCATCGGATTGCGTTCGTCGGCACGGCTCAGGTCGTAGCCGAGCATGAAAAGCGCGGCTTCCAGTTTGCGAAGGCCGTCCAGGCCAGAGCACCAGTCAGCCTTCGCAGCATTCATAGCTTCCGAGAGTATCCAGTTGGCCTGCACGTTGACACGTGCCCATGCCCTGGACCCGTAAGGTCCACCGTACAGTTTACTGAACTTGTATTGACCAGAAGACGGGTCGTGCAATTTGCCACCACCTTCAGCATCGGCCCAGAGGAACCTGAGTTCGCTGGGCACGCTCGCTGGCTGTTCATGCCGCGGCAGGCTTCCCAGATACCGTCGTACGAGGAACCCGAGCGCTGCGCCGACCCTTCCGTCATAAATAATGTGATTGGGTAGGGCCAGCGCGTAATATTTGGTCCAACCCGCGTTCATCTTGGGGTTACTTTTAGGGTCCATCCCGAAAGCTGCAATATTCGGATGCTTCCCAGAAAGAGACTCCCGCCCGGTGCGTAACACGGACGCGAGATTCTTTTTCAGACCCTTCGCCCAGTTCATGTTGGCCGTGTACGGGCGGCGGTCTACCCCGAACCCCCACTTCATCACCTCATGGCAAGCGTCATGTGCGAGCTTCTGATGTTCCGCACAGTTCTCGCCGTCAACGGCGGCTTTGATTGCCGCGCTAACTTGGTCGAGCGCCAGCTTGTTCTCGTCATAGTCCTTCCTGTCCCACCAATACATCCGGAAAAGGTCTTCCAAGGTCTGCGCAAACACCACATAGACAGGGCCACCTCCCTTCCTGACGTCAACATAGCCAGAGAACTCTTGCTCATAGCCGACGGGAAGCTTGTTGCGCGAGAATCCAACAGTGAAGTCGAGTGGCGTGGCTCCGCTGATGACACGTGCGAGATAGGCGATGAAGCCTTTCACATGTTGCGCATCAATATAGGTTGCGTGGTTCATGGGCACTCAATATCTCCGATGGTTGGTTGGCGGACGTGGAAACTGGTGATGACTTTGCGATTGACAGAAAGCAGGTCGACGTCACCTAACGACCAATTCTTGAGCTTCTTTAGTACGCGGGACTTATGTGCTCTCGTAGAGTTCGTTGTCGAGCCGTTGCAGCGCCTTCAGTGCGCCGCTCGCGATTCCCACTCCCACGTCAGCAGAAATCAAGTAATCGCGCGGGTTGATGCGTATGACTCGGCATCCTTGGCGTTCGCTGAACCGTCGAACGGTCGGTAGTGCTCTGCCGGCCCCAAGTTCGACCACTACCAGGCGCTCGACTGAATCGAGCCATGCGGTAAGCTTCCGCTCCTGCCGGTCGGCATACCCGGTCACCCACATCCAGTCCCCGAACATAAGGATGTTCGGCCGCGCGAGCCCGCCGCAGTGTGGGCACCGTGGCATTTCGTTCTCGAGCAGGCAGGTCGAGTTATCGACAAGCGGATTGAAACCATCCGCCGGCCAGGCCTGGTCGGTGCAGGCCTCAATACACTGGAGCAAGTGAATCGTCCCGTGGCACTCGACCACGCGCGCGGCCGGAAACCCTGCCTTCTGGAACTGACCGTCGACGTTACTCGTGAACACGAAGGCGCCGTGTTTCATCGTCGACGCCCAGGTGAGCAGAGTGTTGAAGTCCGCGTGAGGTGCCGTTGCGCGGTAGAGCGCCAGCCGGTGGCCGTAAAACCCCCAGCTCAACCGAGGATTGCTCGCAAATCCAGCGGGATTGGCGATGTCCTCGAACGACAGCCCATGAAGACGTAGCGCTGGGTAGGCCCGCCAGAAGCCCTGCAGCCCACGAAAGTCCGGCAGGCCGGAATCCACACCCATGCCCGCACCGGCAGTGATAAGTAGCCCGTCCGCATCCCGAATCCAGTCGGCCGCCTGTCTGATTGCTTCGTCGCTTTCCACCTGATACCTCGATTGTCCTGTTTGAGCTATGCCGAGCGGCAACACCCTTTTTACGATTCAGCCCGCCGCGCCATAGCGCATCGCTAAGGTGGTCGCATCGCGCGCGAACTCGTCCCGAAGCGAGGGTGGCGCCAAGATTTCCACCGCGGCGCCGAGCGAGCGCAGCCACCTTCGCAGCTTTACGCTGGGAACTACCGTCCCGGTCACCTTCACGCGGCCGTCGGGTAGCGGTTCAAGCGTTTGGTCTTGCACCATGTGACGCTCCGTCAGTCGGCGAGCCTCCGCCGGTTCCAGCGCAAGTTCTAGTACAACTGGCGATTCAGGCAGAAAGTCGAAGACCTGTTCATTCTCAATCGTGTCCTGCAGCCGGAAATCGCGCGGGTACGCGAACGCGTTCCCGGAATCGACCGCCGAGGTGATTCGGTCCATTCGATACAAAATCCGAAGCCAATGGGGCTTACCCTCGTCGGGTCGTGGCGGGTGTTCCGGGCTCTGGGCAACCATGTACATGAGCCCGGCTGACTCGACCAGCGCAAGCGGCCAAAGCCGCTTCGGCTTGACGTCGTCCGCCCTGGTCTCTCTGTAGGCTGGGCGATACCGGACAAGCAGTTCGCGCTCAAAGAATGTCGCCGTCACCACCGTCTGAAAGACCTCGGGATTGATAGAGGGGCGACTCAGCATGTACGTGGGCTCCACCGAGTCAATCTTGTTGACCCACGCACGATACAGTCGACTGTCCTCGCGGTCCTGCGAAAGTCGCGTGTCGGCTGCCTTGAATAGCGGCTCGATGTCCCTGGTCACCGCCGCCGGCAGCTTGTCTCCCACAAAACGCCTGAGCGCGTGAAATGCCACTGCCTCGGAAGCGCTCATCAAGCTCGCCACTTGGCTGGCGCCGCGCAGCCAGGATTTGCGTTGCCAGAGCCGGTGCCGACCGGACACGGTCGACAGGACAAGCAGGTCCCGCTCCAGCATGGAGAGGCGTCGCAGAAGTTGCTTCGGATAGTCGACGCGATGCCCCCGGTCTTTCAGCAACTGAAGAACTTGGGACGTCGACATCCACGATTCCAGGTCCCTGTCTGTCGGCAGGATGCGAAGAATCGCTTCATCAAGGCTGGAAGTCATCATTCTGGGCGTTTGTCGAGGAGGGATTCGTGCTGTGTCCCGGTAGCGATGATTCTATCGGCCGATTGGGACAAGTTTTGTCCTAATTGTCCAGCATCATGGTGCTCAGCCACAGCAACAGGGCGATTCCGCTCACATCACACGGATGAAATGCCATGCCCCAAGTCCTTGAACACATCGACGCAATTGCGCGAAGAATGAAGCGGGACGTCCTCTATCTCGACTTTGTGAAGGCGAAGCGGCCTCACTACGCGGACTACAGACGGCTTGACAGCCGGGTACGCATTACACAGTGGCTCGACAACGAGCACATCTCCTGGTGCGAGTGTGGGCCATTCGCGTCGGAGACGGTGATGCGCTCATACGCCGGGGAGATTTATGTTGACGTTCCGTTTGACGAAGCCGACGCACAGTACCGGAAGGTTCAGGCATTCCTGGAGCACGCGGATGGCACGATGCGCTTTGATGACGTCAAGTTCTATATCGTCGCGCTGGAACGTGCCATGCAGAACGCTCACCATGATGAGCCTGGGTTCTGGGACCGTTGGGCCGAAAACTTCTAAGCAGTAAGACGACGGAATGGAGGCGTTGTGAACACAACCTATATTTCGCGACAGCGCATTGAAAGTAATCGGCTTCATCCGGACTGACGGCGAGGGGAAGCAGTTCGCCTACGCGGGCGGGAGAATGGTTGGAATCTACAATCCTCAACTTGATAAGACATTCGATTCGCGACTACGTGTGTACGGGAACGGCAATCAACTCACGGCCCTGGTCCGGTGTGGCGATGACGATTGACGGCTCCTCGCCTCGACCTTCTTGCGCGACAAGTCTGACCCCGAAAACCGACCCACTATGCGACTACCGACCTTGGCGAACTGGGAACGCGACCAGCCCGAAACTCTGAGCTTTTGCCTCGGGCACCTACCGAGCACGCCACCGAGATTCTACAAACACACATGGCTGATATGGACGCCAGACTGCGAGCTTGAGGGGCACGAATTTTTGCGAGATGCGCCGCACATGTCCACTGCTGCGTTTATGGCGCGCTACGATGAAATGTCGAAATCCAATCTGCCAGGATGGATATATCGCTACGACCGTCCGCGAGAAGGTCCCGGGACGCCGTTCGACAGAAGCCACCCGAAATGGAGGAACGTCGAGTTCGCTCCTGCGTGGGATGAAGACTCGGACCCGGTCTGGAATGGACATAAATGATGGTGGTGGTATGGGCGTCCGGGCGAGGTGGCACATGTACTGCGGATATGTGTTGCTCGGCACGGATTCGACGAATAGCCATCAGTCCACCGACTTGGTGACTCCCCTATGTCAAGGACGTCCTCTTCGTGTTCCCCGTCCTATTGTGGAGCGTACTTCTCGATAGAAGGCCTCGTGCGACGTGCCGCTAGCGCTTGTGCTCCACTTGACGAGCGCAAATCTGCTCAAAATCGGGGGCATTTGCTCATTGCGTTGAATCTGCTCAATAATGAGCAGATTCTGAGCAGATACATGAGCAAAGTGACCCCTCGCGGTGTCTTGGAGGTCCTCAAGTGGTCCTCGGCTGATGGGCCGGCGCAGGGCCAAGCCTGCCGGCGGGCTTGCTACGATAGAGCGTGATGGGCTCCGCAGCCTCGTGCGGACGGTATTCGACGATGTCAAAAGCCCCTGACAGTTTAAGGATGCGTTTGAGCTTGCTGACGCCATGCGCCTGTGGAGTTAGCTCAGCGTCGAGCGAGCGGAGGAAGACCCCGGCAAGGGCCAACGATGTCATGCCGTTCACGGGCTCGGTCTGAGATTCGGCTTCCTGGAGAGCCCGGACGATGCGAGTGGTGGGCCAATTCGTCTCGCACGGGTCTGACAGGTCGACATACTCGACATGGGCCGGGAGCTGCTGCTTTAGTGCCGTGTAGATGGTCGCCAACTCAGGGTAGTCCTTGGCCATCGATGCTCCCAGGCTGACACCTAGTGCATGGAGCATGTCCTGGAGCGGTTCTGCCTCGCGATGCTGCTCGTCGAGAATGTGTATCGCGGCACGGCAGCCGGCCACGGTCCACAGCGACACGCCAGGCATCTCATGGAAATGATGAACGAGCTGATTGCGCTGCTCCACAATTCGCTTGAGATACCGCTTCAGGGTGTCGGTGTCCGTTCTCATCGACTCCTGGAAGTTTTCCACTAGCTGCCCTAGCGTTTGGCCCTTGGTCTTCTCCCGAAACCTGCCGAAGGCATCGTCACTTTCAGCGCTCCCTTTCGGGTGCATATACGGGAGCATGAACTTCAATCCCGATTCAATCTGCTGGAATAGCAGGATATTGCGGCCGAGCCGAACGAGAACCGAATTCAGAAGCCCTGCGTGTTCGTTTGCCATGGAGGAGTCCGCGAAAATGGAGTACTTATCATCGCACAGGCGTGGGCCGACGCGTCCCCCTGTCAGCGTGCTAGCAAGTCAAGACTCAAGAGGCCACACCTGCTTATCGTCCTGGATGAGCGGAAGGGGGACATTCGCATGACCTTGCTCGAGCACTTCAGCAAGCCAAAAGTCGCGCAAGACGTGGACGACCAGGGGAACCTCATCAAGCTGTGCGAATCTGGATTCGAGCGCGAGGTATTCACGATGCTCGTGCAGCGCGACTACCGCGTCATCCCTCAGGTGAAGAGCGGAGCGTATCGGCTGGATATGGTGGTGGAAGGTGCCAATGATGCACGCCTCGCGGTAGAATGCGACGGAGACGCGTACCACGGGCCTGACCGCTGGCAGAGTGACATGAACCGTCAGCGCATTCTGGAGCGTGCGGGCTGGACGTTCTGGCGGAAGTGGTCTCTGTCTGTCCTCGGTCCGAGACATTCAACCATCAGGGCTGGCTATGTCTCAGCTGCAACTTTGGTTTCTTCCCCTTCAGCTTCGTTGTCATGTCACGCCCAGCTGGACCGCTTCGTGCGCGTGCTGCTCCGCGCAGCGCCGGCGTCCGCCGATAACCGGTAACATCCTGCCTCTTATTTGGGATATTTCGGCTTAAGAGGCATAATGATGCCGGTTGTCGCGGATGGTCCGAGCAAGCGGATTTCGGGGGAGCGCTATGAAGACGCCGAGCAGTGCACGAGGGCAGCTCACTCCGCAGGAGATTGAGGCCGAGCTTGGCGAGCGATTGAAAAAACTCAGGGTACACCGGAACCTGGACCAAGCCACGCTTGCCGCTCGGGCAGGCATCAGTGTTCGTACGTTGCGGAATCTCGAGAGCGGCAGCGGCTCATCGCTGCACACTCTTATCCAGGCCGTTCGTGCTCTCGGGCGCGAACAGTGGTTCGAGACTATTGCTCCAGTTCCAACCATCAATCCGCTCATGCTGACCCGAACTGCGGCGCCGCGTCAGCGGGCCAGCAAGCCACGACTCAAGAAGCCGGACTGAACTGGAGTGAAACATCGCCCGGAGCCGAAGGCGCAGCAGCCGGTGACGCTTGAGGCGACACAGGCGATAGCCATTTCTTTTCACTAGGTAGGAGTTGGAGTCCACCTGTTGAGCCGCCACCTGAAAATCAAAAGGAAATCGCCTAGCGTATCGCATCATAAAGCATGGCATTGGCCGTAGGTAGGCGTTGCAGTGTTCGCGGAGCTATATAACCCAGTAATATCTGAAACCACGCAGGGGTCTTTGCCTTTGGGGGGGCGACGAAAACTCCCTGCTCTTAGGGGGGAGTCTTCCCTTGAATCCCGTGATATGCTCTTCCTGGGCCTGCGGATAGATTTATTGTCGTGTTTCGCGACAGGTGGAAGTCATGCAAGGGAAGATTGCCTTTGCGTCAATGTAGCAATGTGCCGTGAATCGTCGCTGCCAGAGAGTGTCCGTAGCGCCCGCCTTAAAAGCACAAAATCAAGAATGACTACCCGTCTTGCTAGCCTAAAGGCCGCCAATTCCTTGCACACCCTTGCACAAGTGCTTGGCTACAGAGCAAAGGGCCTGGCTTACGTCGTTCATGGAATTCCAGATAGTATAAAATATACGGATTTCCAAATTAAGAAGCGGTCAGGCGGATTGCGCACGATTAGTGCGCCGATTCCTGAGCTAAAAAAATTACAAAAACATTTGGCCCATCTTCTTGAAGATTGCGCGGCGGAAATAAATTCGACACGAGGCATAAAGAAATCGTTATCGCACGGTTTTCGGCGCAAGCATTCGATTATGACAAATGCTGCCGCCCATCGTGGACGACGCTACGTTTTCAATATAGACCTTCAAGATTTCTTCGGAACTATCAATTTTGGTAGGGTTTGGCGTTTCTTCGAAAAACATAGAGAGTTTCAATTGAACTCCGCCGTGGCTCGCACCATTGCTCAAATTGCGTGTCACAATAAAGTATTGCCGCAAGGTAGTCCATGCTCACCTGCGATATCTAATCTTATCGGGCATGTGCTTGATATTCGCATGGCGCAGTTTGCGGCAAAAGTTGGCTGTCATTATTCTCGGTATGCGGACGATTTAACGTTTTCCACGAACAAGAAAGAATTTCCTGCGCTAATTGCGACCCGAATGGGCGATACGACCCAATGGTCACCCGGAACGAAGCTTATACGCGAAATTCGTCGCTGTGGCTTCGAGTTGAATTTCGCAAAGACTCGGATGCAATTTAAGGACTTCCGGCAGGACGTCACGGGCGTCATAGTCAATTCAAAGGTGAACGTTCGCACGGAATACGTAAAGAATGTCCGTGCAATGGTGCACGCTTTGGTCACCCGGGGAGAATTTCAAATCCGGAAAGTTTTTCGCGATGACAGTGGTGCATGGACTGAGGCAGTAGCAAAAGGCTCTGAGGCGCAGCTTAGAGGAATGCTCAGTTTTATCGATTCGGTGCGCCATTTTGAGGAATGCAGAGATACTCCAAAAAATAATGGAGTCCCAGACTATAAGTTGCCTCGCAGCAGTCTGGACGATATGGACGGCCCCGCACGGATTTATCGTAGATTTCTTGTTTTTACGCAGTTCTTCCGCCCTGTTCAGCCACTCATATTTTGCGAGGGAAAAACTGACAACGTCTATATTCGTTGCGCACTTCGTCAGCTGTTCGCCAAATATCCAGCGCTAGCCGCAAAAAAGAAAAGCGGCGAAATCGAGTTTAAGATTGACTTTTTTAGCCACTCAAAGGTGGCGGACCGCATTCTCCATCTTGGGGGAGGAACCGGAGATATGTGCGATTTCATCGCAAAATACGGCTCTGAGTTCAAAGGCTTTAAGCACGATGGCAAGAGAAATCCGGTCATCATACTTATAGACAACGACTCTGGTGCAAATCGCATATATTCCGCTATAAGGAGCGCCATCAAAAGCAAAGATACCATTGACGGAAGCAAACCGTACTATTTCGTGCGCGACAATTTATACATTGTTCCGGTTCCAATGCTGGGGGGGAATCCGACAGCGATTGAAGATTTCTTTGAGAAGAAAGTATTAGACACCGTACTCAACGGGAAAAAATTTAGCAGGGCTGATAAGTTTGACGCGGCCACCCAGTACGGTAAGCACCTTTTTGCCGAGCACGTTGTCAAAAAGGGCCAGAAGAGTATCGATTTTTCGAACTTTGCTGCAATTCTGGACAGAATAAACGATGTATTGACTATTCACGCAGCCAAGCCCTAGGGCATAGCTGCCGAGACTTTCGGGGTGGGCTCGGGGAAAGGGGCACTCGTGCACCGTGGCGCGTATATCGCGCAATTGCCCGCAGGTCGAATATCTGGACAAATTCGGATAGATACGCAAAGAGCCTCCGCCTGTTGCCCGGTTCGAGAATTTAGAGCGCGTGACGACCACGCTCGCAAGAAGCGGCAGTATTCCGTCCCTGGCTGTCCTGTCGTCGGGCGATTCGGGCTGCAATTTGCGGGTTCCGCGACCGAGATGGACAGGTAGAGCGGTTACTCGAGGCTTTAGCTGTGCGAAGAGCGGCCAACATTGACCGCCGGACTAGGCTTTCATCAGCTCAGCCTTGCGCGCTTCGAGCTGCGCGATTTGCGCCTTGTGCCTGTCGAAGTCAATCATCATGTTTTCGAGCATGTAAGGTGGCGCTTTTCCGAGCAGTAAGCCCGTTTTCTCATCCCAAACCTCAACGCAACCATTGCAGAATAGGCAAAACTGAAAATTGAGGTACTTAATGAGCCGGTCAATGCCGTCAACCGACTCAGGTTCCCGCCTGATACCCATGTCCTCGAGCGCCTCGAAGAATAGCTCCTCCTCTTGTAGGTTGAGCCCAATGCTGAACTGAACAGTCTCGCTGGCGTCGGTCAGGAGGAACCGGATGCCCTTGTCATCCGGACCAATAGGGCCGAACCGCATGCCTTCATAGACGTGGATAGCTGCATCCCGACGGGCTACAAGGGCTACGGTGTCAGGAAGTTCTATGTTGCGCCCCTCGACCTCCGGGGACTTTTCTAGGAGCATCTGCCAGAGTTCTTGTCCGATGGCTTCTTTGAAGCCCACTATGTCCAAGCCCCTCGAGTGGTACCGGGTTCTTCTGCGCAGCAGCCCAAACTGCTCCTCTATAGCAATCTCAGCCAGATTGCGAACAACCGGAAGGTCTCGCGAGATTCGCTCGTAGTCGAGAGGCTCGTCGGGGTTTACGAAGACTTCCTTCTCCGCATGCGCGATGGCATTTCTGCCTTCCATGAAAAGGTATTTTGCTACGTCGATTCCGGTTGCATGTAGTTCGTCATAGCGCTTGATTGCGTCCTCCGAGTCCAAGTTGCCCAGATGCGCTCGGAACCAGTCCTCTCTCTTTCGTCCATCGCGGTGAATCGACCCGATGACCTTGAATAGACTGAGGAACGAATAGAACACGTTTTTTGATGCGACTCCTTCTCGGAAGAGCGCCAGGGCAACCCAGGCTTCTTCCGATAGGGCGTACGGCAGGTCATCGCCGCGAATGAAATCCCGCACTACATTGCCGCGCCATTTCCCAAGTCCAATTGGATTGCCGCCGCTGACCCAACTGGTCACTTCCAGACTTCCTCCATCGCTCCAGGCCAATGCGGTCGCGAGCTTCAGTATCCGTGCTTGGCCTTGCGTGACATTGAGTCGGTAGAGGCCTGCGTTGAAGGCAATGGTGGCCATTCGGTTGCCTTCTGCAGGTCGGAGAATGAAATCCATGCCATCGAATGGCACGACTTGGGCAACTTTGGGCCACGCTACGCTGCCTTCGACTCCGCCGACGACCCACATCCCCCCTTTGTTGAGTAGAGCAGTCGCGTCTGCTCTGAGGTCTCGAAGGTACGGTTTCACCATGATTGCCTCGTATTCGGACAAGGGAAATGAGCCATCGTGCGAATAGTACAGGGACGGATGAGGACCTCGTCAACTACGCTAGCCATACGGAGCGAGAGGTCCTTGGCGTTGTCAATGTGGCCGCGGGCGAAAAGCTGGCAGCCGCCCTGGAGTGCAAGTCAGCTACGACCTGGACGGAGATGGATACTGAAGGCACGCCCCTGTGCTGGAATGATGCCTACCTTGAAACCGAAGATTGGCAAGCGCGTAGCAAGTGGCGTCAAGAGTGTTTGCAATCAGAAACAGTTGTCGAAGCATTCTTATCTCAGAAGGTGGCCCATTCGCGTATACCTGTCGAACGAGTAGACGTGTTCGGCGGGGTGCTCATCGCACCGCCCGACCAGCCTGCCGGGAAATTCCTTTCGACCATCTTGCAGGTGCACGTCTTCGCCGCAGAGTGGGCAGCGCCCAGAGTATCGGACCAGGCGGATTATCCGAACAGACTGTCCATCATCTGAAGTTTCTTTTGCTGCTTCGAGCTGAACGCCTCGCTCTCGCAGGGAGACCAGGACATCGGGCGCCATGATTATCCGCCGGTCTATTAGTGTCCAGAATGGACGGAGAAAGGTGTATCCCAGCCAGGCCACCATCGCGGCGAGTAGCACTAGCGTGGAAAGCTCGCCGGTCGTGAGTCGCGCCATCTGCGTGGTGATAATCAACCAGAGGACCAAAAGCCAGCAGCCAACTAACGCCAGGCCGCCTAAGCCATATGTAAGAAACAGGTTGCGGCGCCATCCTTTCAGCGCGAAGCCGGCTGCGACCAGCCGATGTACCCAGAATGCCGGTCGTAGCGTCACGTCGCGAACGTAAGCTATGCCACCTGCAGGTAGGGGTACGGACTCTCCTTCTGCATCCGGAAGCCGGATGAACTCCATGGCGTAGGTAGAACTATTGCCGGCACCACCGCTGCTGCCAGTCTTTCTTGGCCAGGCGTAATAGGCCAGGCCGGCTTGGCGGACTGTGTCCTGCATGCCAGCCTCGCGCTGGTCCAGGCGAGTCTTTAGCGTGGTCCATATACCGGACAACCAGCTTGTGCCGGATTCTGGTGCTATGTCCTGCCTAAGCATTTCAACAACGTATGCCGAGTTGAGCTCAACGCGTGGCTTACCACTTTGTACTCTTTCGAGCGCGGCAGAGGCGAGGGCGCGTGCCATCTTCACCGCCCAGGTTTCTCGTTTCTCAGGCCGGCAGAAGAAGCCCAGGAACGCCGTCAAGGCTGCCTCTTCCTCGGTGGAAGTCGGATGCTGTTCGTCGCCTGGTAATTCGCCTATGGCACTGATTTTTAAGGAGTTGTTTCCGTGTGTCACAGTTGTTCCCACTGTTTTTGACTGTTTTGATAGCACCTCGATGACTAGCCTGACCTCTCTTTCAACGATGGAGGGTCATATGTTTCAGCGAGACGGAGTATGGACGTTTTCGGTGCTGGGTGTCGTAGTGCGAGTTCGGGAATTGCCGATAAACAACATCGCGGTCTTCCATCCCATCTGCGAGCCAGTTCGCGAGCTCGTAGAGCCGATTTGCCGCGGCTGGGGTTACTGGAGCGCTCAGTTCAACAACTGGGTCGTCTTTGAGTCGTTCAAGGACACTGTCTTGGCAGAGCTAACCTCCATTGCGCGCTGAGTGCGAGTCCGGCGGGCAGCCAGTTGTTTTCGGTTCCTGGTTGCCCTCTGCAGGGATAGCAACACCTCTCGCCGGCGGGATAGCTAGTTCCCGGCCTACCAGAGTGGTCTCCACCGGCATCACGCTATGCCCAGCTTGCAAATCCACCAACATCACGTTGGGGGCGTGCGCGGTAGGAGCCACGACTGTCCACTAAGAGTATGTATGCGAGCATCGGGCGTTTTCACAGCGCTGCTCCCTAGTGTGCGAGCCGCTACCGCTCCGCGGCAGCGCCGCACAACGGGAAATACGCAGGTTTCTGGGAGCATTGCCTCGAGCGAGATTGATGCTGTATGAATATACAGTATCTCGCTTTGCCCTGAAGGACAGGGATGCGGCGGCGTGCTTAGCGCTGAAAGTTGACTCAAATTTTAAAGGAAGCGTCCGATATTGCACTTGCGGAGCATTGCTACCCGCGAGTTGGGCCTTGGAGGCGGACAGCTTTTCTGGGCCCGCCTTGACAGTAAATGGAGGCCAGTTTGAGTTCGCTTGGGATGAACAACTACGGGGATGTGCGTAGCGCGTCGGAGTTCAAGCAAATCTTTGAGGAGACCGGCGATTCGTACGGCCCTTATAGATGCCCGTTCTGCGAGGTCCCATACGAGGACAGGTGCATCGTCACAGAGTGCGTAAAGGCTCCCCATTTCAAGTTGCCGAACAAAACTGCCCATCGAGGCTCATGCAATGGTGAGGCCGGTGAAGAGGGAGCTGTTGGCAAAACTGTCTCGTCAGCCGAGCCGAAACGAACGGTGGTTGGAGAAATTGAACTCCCCGAGGCTTTAGTGAAGCGGCGGAAGGCGTCCAGAGTGCGCAAACCTGGAGACGATGGGGACGGACCGCCGCCAGACGAGACAGAAATTGCCCGGCGTCGCAGGCTGATTGCTGCGGACAAGACTATATCGAGCCGCTACACCACATCCCAGCTTCGGCCCATCATTCAGGCCTACAAGCGTCTTCGGAAGCATGCATATGACCGAGCCGTGACAGCCAACCTCACACGGGGGACAGCCAAGTACAACGAGAGTTTCCGCACAACTCTCAACGCACATGCATTGTCGCTTTATGGACAGAGGCTGACGTATGGGAATGCGTTTCAAGGCAGTAAGCTGAAGCCCCGCGGCGAGGAACGCGTGTACTACGGCTCCGGGAAGATTCGGGCCGAAGGCGACTACTTGGTTATAAAGGACGTGGATTCTTGGCCCAAGCCGTTAAGCGGCATCGCACCCTTTGAGGTCAAAGTTAGCAGAAGCCTAGCACCTGACGCTCCAACCAGCCATTTGCGAGCACTGGAAGAGATGGAACAACTTGCTACAGTTGACCGAGACGTCGAGTGGTATGCATATGGCCTGCCTGTGGCTCTGGATGAAAAATTTGAGCTCCTCATTGATTCCTTTGACCACATCTACTGGAATGGCCAATATCAAAGGTAGAGCGGCGGTGGTTCAACGTTGCTCAACGCCACTACCGGTCATAGGTTGTCTCTGGATGGCACCACTGGCACGTGATTATCAGACCTGAGGTTGAGCGCAGCAAGCGGACCCAGCCCCTCATTGAGCTTCGAACTCAAAGCGGGGTACACGCATAGAAGAATTCTCCGGTAGCGAATCGTCAGGCAGCCACTGGTCTGCATGCGATAAGGCACTGCGGTCATGGCTGTGCGCGAAATCCAATGAAATGCTTTATTTTGTACATGAAATCAAGCGATACGCTTTACGTTAGAGACGGGCTCTGCACCCGGCCCCTCAAGAAAGTCCAGCAATATCGTTTATTCTCGACCAAGAAAATGGTTTAGCTGACACGTGGCCCCGCAACGGCTTCAGCAAATACGCCAGCCCGTTGTGATCCAGTTCATGCATCAGCGCCAGCAGCGCGCCGATCTGTCCCGGCGGAAAGCCTTCGCGCGCGAACCAGTTCAGGTAATTGCCAGGCAGGTCGGCGATCAGCGTGCCTTTGTGCTTGCCAAAGGGCATGGTGACGGTGACCAGCCGTTCAGGGCGTCGGCGTCGAAATCGGGCATGGGAGCAAGCCAGGCGGAAAGCGCCACGCTACCACAGTCGCGCCCGCGGTAGCCGGGCTCAGGAAGCGCGGGGGCGCGCACGGGCCGAGGCGGCGGTTGCCTCCGCCACGGCGGCGCGCACGCATTCGGCCAGCAGTTCCGACGCACGGGACCGCGTGGCGCGCGCCGCGCGGGCGATCACCAGCGGCTGGCGCACGGTCTCTTCGCGTATCGGTTTTTCCACCACGGCGGCGATCTGGGATGATGCGGGTGCCTGCGTGATCAGCAGCGCCACGCCCAGGCCGTTGGCCACCATGCCGCGCGCCAGCTCCAGCGAGGTCGCGCGGTAGCGCACCTCGGGCTGCAGCCCGTATTGCCAGAACGGCGCCATCAGGAATTCGCGGCTGTGCGGCAGGTCGATCAGGATCAGCGGCTCCTGGGCCAGGTCGTGCAGCGAGATGCTGCCACGGCGCCGTGCCAGCCGCGAGCCGGCGGGCACCAGGCCGTAGGGCCGCAGCTCGGCCAGCCGTTCGCGCTCGAGGTCCTCGGGCATGCCGACGTCGTAGCTCAGCGCCAGTTCGATCTGCCCGCCATGCAGCCAGTCTTCCAGCTGGGCCAGGTCGCCCTCGACAAAACGCACCGCCAGGTTCGGATAACGCTCGCGCGCCATGCGCAGCACCACCGGCAGGTAGACCGGCGCCAGCGTGCGGAACACCCCGAGCTGCACTTCGCCGGCCGCGCCGTCGCCGCGCTTGTCGACTTCAAACGCCGTGGCCGCGCCCAGGATGTGGCGCGCTTCCGCCAGCTTGCGCGCGCCGAAGCGGGTCAGGGTCATGCGCGCGCCGGCGTCGCGGGCGAACAGGGCTTCCTCGAACAGCGTCTCCAGCTCGCGGATGGCCACGGAGATGGACGGCTGCGACACGTTCAGCAGCCGCGCCGCCGCCGTGGTGCTGCCGGTTTCCGCGGTCGCGGCGAAGTAGCGCAACCGCCGCAGCGAGATGCGGGAGACAGGCATCAGGAAATCCTATAGGCGCTAGTCGAATTCCATATTTTACTTGATAGCTTGCGCTGCGCAGAATCTAGGCACTGAAACGCAAGCCCATGCGCTTGCAAGCCATCGAGGAGCAAGCCTTGGACCCTTCCAGCGATTCCAACCATTCCGACCTGCCGCTGGCCGGCATCCGCGTGATCGACTTTTCGCGGGTGCTGGCCGGCCCTTACTGCACGGCGCTGCTGGGCGACCTCGGCGCCGAGGTGATCAAGGTCGAGCCGCCGGGCGGCGACGACTACCGCGCCGTCGGGCCCTTCGTCGATGGCAGGAGC
The DNA here is from genome assembly GCF_900250075.1 of Cupriavidus taiwanensis. NCBI lineage: Bacteria > Pseudomonadati > Pseudomonadota > Betaproteobacteria > Burkholderiales > Burkholderiaceae > Cupriavidus > Cupriavidus taiwanensis. Next base: position 2,310,469 of record NZ_LT977071.1, on the reverse strand, counting down.
GGGTTGTTCGCGGCGATGAACCGCAACAAGCAGAGCATCGTCATCGACCTGAAGACCGCAGCGGGGCTGGAACTGGCGCGCAAGCTGTGCGAGCGCGCCGACGTGGTGGTGGAGAACTTCCGCCCTGGCGTGGCGGACAAGCTCGGCATCGGCTACGAGGCGCTGCGGGCCCTGAATCCGTCGCTGGTCTACGCCAGCGTGTCGGGCTTCGGCCAGACCGGGCCGGAATCGCACCGGCCGGCCTACGACATCATCCTGCAGGCGATGTGCGGGCTGATGGACGCCACCGGCGCGCCGGACGGCGCGCCGACCATGCTTGGCGAGGCGGTCTCCGATGCGGTCAGCGGGCTCTTCGCCTCATGGGGCGTGCTGGCCGCGCTGCTGGCGCGCGCAAAGAACGGGCGCGGCACGCATGTCGATGTGTCGATGTTCGACGCCACGCTGAGCCTGAGCGCGACCCTGGTGGCGCGCTATGCCGCCACCGGGCGGGCGCCGCAACGGGTGGGCAACCGCCATCCCTCGTCCGCGCCGTTTGGCGTGTACCGCGCCGCGGATGGCTTCTACGTGGTGGCGGTGCTCAACAACAAGCTGTTCCACACGCTGGCCGAGACCATCGGCTGTCCGGAGATGGCGCACGACCCGCGCTTTGCCGATGACGAATCGCGCTGCCGCTTCGAGCCCGCGCTGCGCGCGGGCCTGGAAGCATGGTCGTCAGGCCGCTCCGTCGCCGAGGTGAACCGCCTGCTGGGCGCGGCGGGCATTCCGGTCGCGCCGATCCGCAATGTCAGGCAGGCGCTGGAGAGCGAACAGGCCGTCCATCGCGGCCTGCTGACCGAAGTGGCCGGGCCGGATGGAAGCACGGTGCGGCTGCCGTCGCAGCCGGTGAAGTTCTCGGGCTATGGCCCCAACCGTGTCACGCCCGCGCCTGAGTTGGGGCAGCACACCGGGGCCATCCTGGCCGCGCACGATTTCAGCAAGGAGACACAACATGCTTAAACGTTTGGGCGTCGAGCCGGGCGACCTGGAAATCGCCGATGCCATCGGCCGCTTCGCGCAGAGCGAACTGGCGCCAAAGGCGGCCGAAGTGGACCGCGCGGAAACGTCCACCACGCGCTATGTGCCGCAACTGGCCGAACTCGGCCTGATGGGGATGAACCTGCCGGAACGCTGGGGCGGCACGGAAACTTCGCCGGTGGCGCTGATCCTGTCGCTGGTGGAGGTTGCCAAGGCCTGCGCGTCGACGTCATCGATGCTCGGCGCGCACTACCTGGCCACCGATTCCATCCTGATCGGCGGCGACGACAGCCAGCGTGCACGCTACCTGCCCGACGCGGCGGCCGGCACGCGGCTGGGCGCCTTCGCGCTGACCGAGCCGCGCGCCGGGTCCAACCCGGCCGACATGGCCACGCGCGCCATGCCGGAAGGCGATGGCTACCGGCTGCGCGGGGTCAAGCACTTTATCTCCAACGCCGACGCGGCGGACTTTATCGTGGTCTATGCCAAGACCGACCCGGCGGCGGGCACGCGCGGCATCAGCGCCTTCGTGGTGGACCGCCGCAGCGACGGCGTGCAGGTGGCGCCAGCCGAGAAACTGATGGGCATCCACGGCGCCCCGGCCCATGAGGTGGCGCTCGACTGCTTCGTGCCCGCCGCCAACCGGCTCGGGCCGGAGGGCACGGGATTCCGCACCGCGATGAAGGTACTCGACAACAGCCGGCTCGACGTTGCTGCCACCAGCCTCGGCATTGCCGAGGCCGCGCTGGCCTGCGCCGTGGACTGGGCCCGGCAGCGCCAGGTGGGCGGCGAGCCGCTGGCGCGCAAGCAGGGCCTGCAATGGATGTTCGCGGACATGCGCACGCGGCTGGAGGCAGCCTGGCTGCTGACGCTGCAGGCCGCGGCGCGGCGTCGCGACGGCGAGCCCTTTACCGAGCAGGCGTCGATGGCCAAGCTCTATGCCTCGGAGATGGTGGGATTCGTCACCGATGCCGCGCTGCAGATCCACGGCGGCTACGGCTTCACGCGCGAAATGCCGCTGGAGCGCCTGGTGCGCGATGCGCGCATCCTGCGCATCTACGAGGGCTCGTCGGAAATCCAGCGGACGGTGATCGCGCGCGCGGTGCTCGGATAGGCGCCGCCGGACGGCCGGCGGCGCGGATCAGGGCGTTTCCGGGGTATCAGGCGTAGCCGGCGTTGCCGGTGCCTGCGCCTCGCCAGGCGCCTCGTTCGACTCCGCCGCGGCCGGCGCGGCAGGAGCTGCAGGAGCGGCTGTCGCTGCAGGCGCTGCAGCCTTGGCCTTCTGGCGTGCGGCGCCGGCGCGGCGCGCCTTCAGTTGCTGGGCGCGCTTGGCATCCGCCAGCGTGACCACGCCGGCCTCGTTGCCATCCAGGTCCAGCCGCTTGGCGCCTTCCACCATGCACGACCAGTAGCGCGCGCCGCTGCACCACGTGCGGATTGCCTCGCGCAGCTCGGCCTCGTCCAGGCCGAGCTTGCCGGCGTGCTGGGTCAGGTCTTCGAAGGTGCCGATCTTCAGCGGCACCTTGGGTGCCGGGTTCTTGGGGAAGGCCTTGGGGAAGTGCTTCTGCAGCCGGGCAATGGAATGCACCACCGGATCGACCTGCTTGGCCGGCGCCGCGGCAGGCGCCGCGCGGCGGCCCTTGGCGCCCGCGGGCGTGTCCGCGCCGGCGCCGGCACGCTCGCCGTCACGGGGGCGCTTCGGCGCGCCCTTGGATGCGCCCTTGGACGTGCCCTTCGATGCGTCGCCGGTGGCGCCGCCGGTCGCGCCTTGGCGCGGGCCCTTGCGCTCGCCCTTCCTGGATTCGGCGGCCGCCTTCTTGGCGAGTTGGTCCCTGAGTGCTGCCAGTTGTTCGAAGCCCATGATGTCTGCCGTTGTGTGAACCGGGATTGTATCAAGGCCGGGAGGGGGGCATACCCGGCGGCGTCGGGCGGCTTTTGCAGCGGGCGCAGCACACGGCGCCTACGGCCTGGCGCGGGCCTGGGCCGCGAAGGCCCGCCACTCCCGGAACACGGCGTCCAGGCAGGCGGCCGTGTCGCAACGGTCACGCTTGTTTCGGAACGCGGCGATGTCTGCGTCGGTGATGGCGCCCGCCTTGAGCAGCCGTTGCTGGTCGGCGTAAATGCGCTGGTAGCCCATGGAAAACAGCGCGGATTCGCAGACCAGCCGCTGCGCCTGGGTGGCGACGGCCGGTCTGGCGGACGGGTCGCAATCGATATCGGTGGCCCGGGCGCTGCCCAGGCTGAGCAGGCCGGCTGCGACCACGCAAAGGCGGGCGAGGGGGGAGAGGGAAGGGCAGCGGTTCATGGCGGGCTTGCAGGAGTCGCCGGGCCACGGCCGGCGAGGTCCCCGCCATGTTACAGCGCAACGGCCCCGCAGGCTTGCCGCGGGGCCGCCGGCATCACATCCTGCCCTTCCAGGGCACCAGCCACTTGGCCAGCTTGCGCATCAGCAGGTCGAACACATAGGCGATCAGCCCGATCAGCACGATGCCCATGATCACCACGTCGGTGCGCAGGAAGTTGGAGGCATTGAGCACCATCTGGCCCAGCCCGGCCGTGGCCGCGACCATCTCGGCGGCGACCAGCGTGGTCCAGCCGAAGCCGATGGCGATGCGCATGCCGGTCAGGATATCGGGCAGCGCCGCCGGGATCACCACATGGCGCACCACCTGCCACGGGCTCGCGCCCATCGAATAGGCGGCGTTGATCTGCTCGATCGTGACCGAGCGCACCCCTGCCTGCGCCGACATCGCCAGCGGCGCGAAGCAGGCCAGGAAGATCAGCAGCACCTTGGAGGTCTCGTCGATGCCGAACCAGATCACGATCAGCGGCAGGTAGGCCAGCGGCGGCAGCGGGCGGTAGAACTCGATCGGCGGATCGAAGATGCCGCGGGCGATGCGCGACACGCCCATCATCACGCCGATCGGCACCGCGGTGGCGACCGCCAGCGCGAAGGCGCCGAACACGCGCAGCATGCTCGCCGCGAAATGCTCGGTCAGCGGCTGGCCGCCCTGCAGGTTGCCCTGCCAGGCATCGATAAAGGCGGTGAAGATCGACTCGGGCGTGGGCAGGAACAGCGGCGGCAGCCAGCGCAGGTGGCTGGCCAGCCACCACAGCGCCAGCAGCAGCACCACGGTGATGGTGGAAATGCGCGAGCTGGACCCTTCGCCAGGCAGGCGGTAGCCCGACACGGTCTTCATGGGGCGGCTTGGTGCGGCCGCGGACGCCGCGGGGGCATGCGGCGGCGGCTCGATGCGTTGGACGGTAGCGGACATCTGCTTCTCCTCAGGCGGTGGCATGGATCAGGTCGACGATCTCTTCGCGGTAGCGGATGAACTCCGGGTCGGACTTGACCGCGCGGGCGTCGCCGCATTCGATGAAGCGGCGTGCGAACGGCAGTTCATAGGTGTGGGCGATGCGTCCGGGCGAGGGCGTCATCACGATCAGCCGCGTGGCCAGGAACAGCGCCTCTTCCACGCTGTGCGTGATGAAGAAGACGATCTTCTGCTCGCGCGCCCACAGCTTCAGGATCAGCGCCTGGATCGACTCGCGCGTGAGCGCGTCGAGCGCGCCCAGCGGCTCGTCCATCAGCATCACCGCCGGATCGCAGGCGAGCGCGCGGGCAATCCCCACGCGCTGCTGCATGCCGCCCGAGAGCTGGTAGACCGGCTTGGCGGCGACGCTTTCCAGTCCCACCGCGGCCAGCTTCTCATGGGCGATGCGCAGCCGCTCGGCACGGTTGACGCCGCGCAGGCGCAGGCCCAGCGCGACGTTGTCCTCGACGCTGAGCCACGGCATCAGCGCGTGCTTCTGGAACACCACGCCGCGCTCGGCGCCGGGGCCGTGCACGGGCTTGCCGCTCAGCCGGATCTCGCCCTCCGACGGCTCCATGAAGCCTGCAATGCATGACAGCAGGGTGGTCTTGCCGCAGCCCGAGGCACCCAGCGCGACCACGAAATCGCCGCGCTCCATGGTGAGGTTGACCTGCGACAGTGCCAGCGTCTTCGCGCCGCCGGCCGTGCCGTAGTTGACACTGACATTATCGATTTCGAGTTGGTACATGATGGGCTTCCGCAACAGGATCTACGGGACCGCCGCATGCAACAGGGGGCGCGGCGGCCAGCTTCAGCGACTTGGGGGCCGGGGTCAGCGCAGCGCCCGCTTTGCCCATTCCGCGTTGACGCCGGGGCCGTAGTCCGGCAGCACGGTCTGGATGGTGCCCTGCTCCTTGAGGAACTGCGCCGCCGACTGCAGCGCGCGCGCCGCGCCGCCGCCGAGCCAGCGCTCCGAGACCTGCTCCTGCAGCGTGGGAAAGCTGTACAGCGCCATGCTGGCCGGCACGGTCTCGGGCTTGGCGCCGGAGACCTTGGCCACGGCCTTCACCATGGGCGAGTCCGCGGTCCATGACGCCTTGTTCTTGCGGTAGTTCTCATCCGCCGCGGCCAGCACGCGCACCAGCTTGACCATGAACTCGGGGTTCTCGCGCGCGAACTTCTTGTTGGCGATCATGCCGTCGAAGGTCGCCTTGCCGGTGTCGGCGGCAATCTGTCCCGAGGTGGTCAGCACCGTGCCGGACTGCTTGAGCTTGGCCAGCACCGGATCCCAGATAAAGGTGGCGTCGATGTCGCCGCGCTCCCAGGCTGCGGCGACCTCGGGCGGGCGCATATTGACGATGCGCACGTCCTTCGGATTGATCTTCGCGCGCTCCAGCGCGACCAGCGTGTGGTAGTGCGTGGTCGACACGAACGGCACGCCGATGCGCTTGCCCTTCAGGTCGGCAACGCTGGCGATCTTGCTGCCGTTGCGCGCGACCATGGCCTCGGCCGCGTTGATGTCGTCCAGGATCCAGAACAGCTCGACATCGAGTCCTTGCGACAGTGCCGAGGCGATCGGCGAGGTGCCGGCTTCGCCGATGGCGATCTGGCCCGAGGCCATGGCGCGGATTACATCGCCGCCGCCGCCGAACTGCCGGAACGAGATCGTGTAGCCGGTCTGCTTTTCCAGCTCCTTCATGTCCTGCGCATAGCGCCAGGGCACGACCATGTCCTGGTAAGCAATCACTACATTCTTGCTTTGGGCATGTGCGGCCGGCACCAGCGCCGCCGCCAGCGCGAAATACATCGCAATCTGCTTGATCCACCGCATGGTTGTGCTCCTCGGATGAGAAATGGGTTTGGGGGTCACGGCTTTATAGGTGAGCCCGATTCCGGGCCTATAGGACCAGTTGCCGGAATTCGGTGGGGCCAGAACCGGCCGCGCGCGCGCAGGCCGCGCCGGACCGCGGGGAGCGGTGGCGCGGGGCTGCGTCAATCATGGAATTCCTGTACCGGCCGCGGCCGGTGCCGGGATCGCGCCAGCGCCACTTGCGGCGGCAACGCGCCAGGCGCGGGCGCTCAGGCGCTCAGGGAGAACCCGGAGTCGAAGGTCTGGCGCACATCGAGCCGCTGCCTGAGCAGGCCGGCCTTCAGGTAGAAATCGGCGGTGCGCTGCTGCTCGGCGATCAGCTCTGCGTCGATGCCGCGCCACTGCGTGCGGCGCCGCTCGAACTGCAGCCGCGCCGCCTGCGGCGAGATGCCGATGATGCGGGCCAGCGTCGCCGAGAACTCCGGCACATGCTGGTAGGACCATTGCTGCGCGCGTACCACGCGGTGCAGGAAGTCCTGCAGCACCGCGCGCTTGTTTGCCAGCGCGGCATCGGTCGCGGCCAGGTAGCTGAGGCCGGACCACAGCCCGCGGCCGTTGACCAGCACGCGCGCGTGCTGGCTGGTTTCGGCCATCGCGGTATACGGCTCCCACGTGGCCCAGGCATCGATCGAGCCGCTGCTCAGCGCCAGCTTGGCATCCGCGGGCGGCAGGAAGCGCAGGTTGGCGTCTTCCGGCTTCAGTCCGGCCGATTCCAGCGCCTTGAGCGCGATCAGGTGCCCGATCGAGCCGCGGTTGGTGCCGATGCTCTTGCCTTTCAGGTCGACCGCCTGCCGCAGTGGCGAGTCGGGCCGCACCAGCACCGCGGTGCCGTAGGGGTCAGAGCGGTTTGCGCCGATCAGCCGGATGCGCGTGCCCGCGGCCAGCGCGAAGATGGCCGGCGCGTCGCCGATCGGGCCGCTGTCGACGGCGCCCGCGTTGAGCGCCTCGGCCAGCGGTGCCGCGGCGGGAAATTCAGTCCATTGGATGTCGTAGCCCAGGCCCTCGAGCGCATTGGCGGACTCCAGCAGGGCGCGCAGGCCGCCCTTCTGGTCGCCGGCCTTCAGCACCGGGCGTCCCTGTGCGTGCGCGTGGCCGGCCGCGAAGGTGGTGAACTCAAGGAGAGGGCAGGCGGCAAGCGCCGCCGTGGTAGCGGCGCCGCGGCGCAGGAACTGGCGTCGGGAAGCGGTCATGGTGTTCGGGGCGTTCGATGTCAGAACCCCCGAACGTACGCGGACCGCGCCCCTGCACCAACGAATAAATCCGCGCTTCGATATGCGGGCACACGGCGCGCCAGGGCCGCCGTGGATGGGCTCAATCGAGTCCGGTGGACTCCGCCGGATCCCGTTGCGAACGGATGTCCTCCGGACTGAGCAGGATGTAGCCCAGCGACTTGAGCAGCTGCACGGCCTCCAGTTCGGCGTCGAGATACACCGGGCGTTCCAGGGTGCGCGCGCGCTGCGCGGGCAGCGGCCCCGGGGCGCTGCCGTACGCGGCCAATGGCGCCAGTGGCGCCGAGTCCTGCAGCCAGCGCGCGGTCAGGATGCGGCAGTGCTCCAGGTTGGGTTTCCACGATACATCGACGGCCGCATTGAACCGGCCGGTGCAAAGGCGCAGCCGCTTCAGCGCTTTGAGCCAGCCGACGAAGGCCTCGGGCTCGGCCGGCTGGTAGCCGCGCAGCAGGGTCGCGAGATAGTCCTGCGCGGTGCCGCCGTCCAGCGCCGGGTCGTCGTCGAGCAAGGCAATTTCAAGCGCCACGTGCTTGCGGCCGTCGTGGTCATAGATGGTGCATTCGCTATCGACCACGCCTTCGCGCAGCAGCTCGCACAAGAGCGCCCAGGCCCTGGGGTTCTTGTCGAGCCGGTTCTCCAGCGTGGGGTCGATGCGGGCGAGCAGTTCCGGCATGGCGCGCATCTCGCCGGACTGGGCTGCTGCCGCAAACGCCATCGCGTTGGCGGAAGGCTTGTCCCCGTGTGCAATCCGTTGCAGCGAGGCCTCCTTGAGTTCGCCGATTTCCGCGGCGGTGTCCACCGCGTGCATCCACGCATAGTCTTCCAGGCTGGCGCACAGCTTGCGCGCGGCCCGCGCCAGCTGGCCGGCCAGCGACTGGACAAAACTGGTGCACAGCGCGCAGCGGCATTCGAGCCGGCCCGCGTGCAGGAAGCCGGCATAGAGCCGCTCCTGGTGTCCGCAATGCGCGCATTCGAGCGAAAAGCCGCCCTGGCGCACCGGCCGCTGCGATGCCAGCAAACCATCGACCTGATACTGCGCCCGGCCGCCGCAGCATGGACACAGCCATTGCAGCTTGTGTGCGCCGTCGCGCGCGGCGGCGGCGCGCTCGAACTGGCGCGCGATGGCGCTGCGCGGGATGCCCTGGGCGCGCCCGACCACATCGGCGCAATAGCCCCAGTAGCAGTACGAGTGGGCCAGCGCGGCCTGGTCCGCGGATAGCTGCCGCAATGCCGGCAGCACGGCCGGGCTGCGGCGGATCTCGGGCGCGAGGGCGTCGATCAGCTCCGGCCCGCCCGGCATCGCGGCCTCGAGTGCGACGCGGCTTTGCTCCAGGAAATCGGGCACGTAGACCCGGCGGATGAAATCCTCGTTCTCCAGCCAGAACAGGTGGCCCGGAAGCGCTTCCAGTGCCTCGATGCCGTCCCTGACTTCTGTCATGCCGGCGCAGGCGAGAAACGTGAACGGCTTACTAAACAGGAATTGGTCTGTCATGTTGTCGTCAACGGCGCATCCCGCCCACGAGCCCCCACAAGCTCGTGTGCGATCGACTCACCCCGTGACCAGGCCAAGGCAAAAGCAGGAAAGCGCCAGCCGTGCTGCGCTTCCCGCTTGTGGGGACTTGCCCCTTCTTGTTTTCAGTGCATGTGATGCTGCGCGGATTTTTTTTCGTTGCCGCACTGGACAGCATAGGCGAGACGGCGCCTTCCATACAAAGGAATCATCCAGCGCATCAAAGTCGTGCAGTGATGATTTCGACGCCCGGAAGCGCCTGGCGACACGGCTCTGCAGGTCCGCGCCGCAACCCGCGCTACAGCGGCGCAGGCTGTGGCGGGGCCGCGGGCTTTTTGCCGCCGCCGCTGTAGGAGAAGTACCGGGCCTTGGCGCCCCTGGCCCAGTAAGCCACGGTGAAATGCCTGCTGTCGCGCCCGTAGAGCAACTCCAGGCTGCCATTGGCGGCGCTCCATTCGGCGTAGCCGTTCTCCGCCGCGCCTTCGGTCTTGCGCACGGCGGCATAGCGCTCGTCCAGTTTCCTGCGCACTTCTTCCATGGCGGGGCGCTCGAAGGTCATGGTGATCAGCGCCACCGCATCCCGCGCATCGCAGTTCAGCACTACGCGCGACAGGCCTGGCAGATGGAAGCGCTCCAGGTGCTTCAGTTCCACCGTATCGCCGCCAGCCCATTCGGAGGTGCCGGTTTTGGCATGGTTGTGCGGTGGCGACAGGCGCGAGCATCTGGCCTTGCCCAGTTCCAGGCCCAGCGGCGCAGCTATATTGCCGGCCGGCTCGGGCTGGGCCGCGGTGGTTGCGGCGTGGACGGAAACGGAGGCCAGCAGTGCGGCGCAGAGCAGGGAGAACTGCTTCATGTTCAGGCGGGGAAGGACTTTCACGGTGTTGATAGAGGTTGCCAGCGGGGATTCTAAGGCCTTCTTGCCGCCGGAACGCCGTGGCGCCTGCTTGCGTCCCCGGTCTTCCTTCACTATAGTCCTATACATAGAACTATAGAAACAAGACAGGAGCAAGGATGGAGACAGGCACTGGGGCGCTGGCTGGCGTCAAAGTTGTGGACATCACGGCGGTATTCATGGGGCCCTCCGCCACGCAGATGCTTGGCGACCTGGGTGCGGACGTAATCAAGGTGGAGCCGCCCGCAGGCGACAGCACCCGCGGCATCGGGCCCTGTGGCAAGGACAAGATGGGGCCGCTGTTTCTGGGACTGAACCGAAACAAGCGCAGCATCGTGCTGGACCTGAAGTCGCCGCAGGGGCGCGAAGCGCTGCTGCGGCTGGTCGAGAGCGCGGACGTGCTCGCCTACAACGTGCGACCGCAGGCCATGCAGCGCCTGGGCCTGGACTACGAGACGCTGGCGCAGGTCAATCCGCGCTTGCTCTATGTCGGCATGTTCGGTTTTTCGCAGCGCGGGCGCTATGCCGCCCACGCGGCGTTCGATGACCTGATCCAGGCGGCGACCGGCCTGCCGCAGGCCGTCGCGCTGGGAACCGGCGACATGCCGCGCTATCTCCCGCTGACCATCGCGGATCGTTCGGTGGGGCTCTATGCCTTCGGGGTGATCTGCGCCGCCCTCTATGCGCGCGAGCGCACCGGGCGCGGCCAGCGCGTCGACGTGCCGATGTTCGAAACCATGGTGCCCTACGTGATGGGCGACCATCTCTATGGCGAAACCTTCGTGCCGGCCAAGGGCGGATTCGGCTATCCGCGGCTGCTGTCGCCCGAGCGCCGGCCTTACCGGACGCTGGACGGACATGTCTGCTGCCTGATCTACCACGACCACCACTGGCGTGCCTTCCTGGAAGTCATCGGCAAGCCGCAGCTGTACGAAAGCGATCCCCGCTTCGCCGACATCACCAGCCGCACGGCACACATTACCGAGCTCTACGGCATGGTCAGCGACGAACTGGCCAGGCGCACCACGCAGGAATGGCAGCAATTGCTGAAAGAAGCGGATATCCCGGTATTTCCCATGCACACCTTTGCATCGCTGCTCGATGACCCGCACCTGCATGATATTGGCTTCTTCCATGAAGCCGATCACCCGGCGGTGGGCCGCATCCGCGAAATGGCCGTGCCCAGCGAATGGCACGGCACGCCGCCGGCGCGGCGCCGCCACGCGCCATCCCTCGGCGAGCATAGCCGCGAGGTGCTGCGCGAGGCCGGCTACAGCGAAGCCGAGATCGACGGCCTGATGGCGTGCGGCGCTTCCCGGCAAGCACCGCCGGCAGCGGCGCCATCCGGAGCGGAGCATGCATGAAGAACTCCTGAGCGAAGTCCGCGGGGAAGTACTCTGGCTGACGATCAACCGGCCCGAGCGCCGCAACGCCATCAATCCTGCGGTACTGGACGGGCTGCACGCCGGGATCGAGCGTGCCAATGATGACCCCGGCATCCGCGCCGTGGTCATCACCGGCGCGGGCGACCAGGCCTTCTGCGCGGGCGCCGACCTGCAGAGTGGCAAGGCCTTTGCGTTCGACTACGCGCAGCCGGGCCAACGGCTTGCCGACCTGCTGCGCCGTGCCAGGCGCTCCAATGTGCCGCTGGTCGCGCGCGTCAATGGTGCTTGCATGGCCGGCGGCATGGGCCTGATGGCCATGTGCGACCTGGCGGTCGCCAGCGATCGGGCGGTGTTCGGCCTGCCCGAGGTCAAGGTGGGCGTCTTCCCGGCGCAGGTGCTGAGCGTGCTGCAGCACCTGGTGCCGCGGCGCGTGCTCAATGAACTCTGCCTGTGTGGCGAGCCGCTGTCCGCGCAGGAAGCCCTGGCGGCCGGACTGGTCAACCATGTCAGCGCGGACCTCGACGGCAAGCTCGACTGGCTGCTGCGCCGGCTGATGGACAAATCGCCCGCGGCGATCCGGCGCGGCCTCTACACCCTCAAGCATATCGACACCATGTCGTTCGAGCAGTCGATGGCATTCACGGAAAGCCAGATCGGCCTGTTCGCCATGACCGAGGACGCGCGCGAGGGGCAGCTCGCCTTCCGCGAAAAACGCAAGCCGAACTGGACTGGCAGGTAGGCAAGGAGAATGGACCATGCATGACAAGACCGTCCGCATCGGCGGTGCCTCTGGCTTCTGGGGGGACAGCAGCGTGGGCGCGCCGCAACTGGTGCGCCATGGGGACATCGATTACCTGGTGTTCGACTACCTGGCCGAGCTGACCATGTCGGTGCTGGCCGCGGCGCGGCTGCGCAAGCCGGAACTCGGCTATGCCACCGACTTCGTCACGGTGACGATGAAGAGCCTGCTGCGCGACATCGTCGCGCGCAATATCCGCGTCGTCAGCAACGCCGGCGGCATCAATCCGCAAGGCTGCGCGCAGGCGCTGGCGGCAATCGCCGCCGAGCAGGGCATCGATGTGCGCATCGCCGTGGTCGAGGGCGACGACGTCATGCCGTTGCTGCCGTCGCTGCGCCAGGCCGGCATTGCGGACCTGCAGAAGGGCCTGCCGCTGCCGGACCAGCTGGTCAGCGCCAATGCCTATCTTGGCGCGCTGCCGGTCCGCCAGGCGCTGGACCAGGGCGCGCAGATCGTCATTACCGGGCGCTGCGTGGACAGCGCCGTGACCCTGGGCGTGCTGATGCACGAGTTCGGCTGGCAGGCGCACGACTATGACCGGCTCGCGCACGGCAGCCTGGCCGGCCATATCATCGAATGCGGCTGCCAGGCGACGGGCGGGCTGCATACCGACTGGGAGCAGGTGCCCGACTGGCCGAACATCGGCTATCCGGTGCTCGAGTGCCGGGCGGACGGCAGCTTCCTGGTGGGCAAGCCGCCGGCCACCGGTGGGCTGGTCAGTACCGCCACGGTGGGCGAGCAGGTGCTGTATGAGATCGGCGACCCCGCGGCCTACCTGCTGCCGGATGTGACCTGCGATTTCACGCAGGTGACGCTGCGCCAGGCCGGGCCGGACCTGGTCGAAGTGCGCGGGGCACGCGGGCGGGCCCCCAGCCACTGCTACAAGGTCAGCGCCACCTATCTGGACGGGTTCCGGTGCAATGCCCAGTTGACCATCGTCGGGATCGATGCCGTGGCCAAGGCAGAGCGCACGGCCGAAGCAATCCTCGCCCGCACGCGCCGGCTCTTCGCGGAAAACGGCTGGGGCGACTACACCCGGACCCGGGTCGAAGTCCTCGGCGCCGAATCCTGTTTCGGGCCGCATGCCGCCACGCGCCATACCCGCGAGGCCATCATGCGGCTGGCGGTCATGCATGCCGAGAAGGCGGCGCTGGAGCTGTTCGCGCGCGAGATCGCGGCAGCCGGCACCAGCTGGGCGCCGGGCACCACGGGATCGGGCGGCGGACGCGCCAGTCCATCGCCGTCGATCCGGCAATACGCATTCCTGCTGGACAAGGCCGCGTTGGCCCCCACCGTGGTGATGGATGGCATGCGCACCGCCGTCGCCAGTCCCGCCGCGCGCATGCCGGAAGAGGATGCCGTGCCGGCAGCGGCGCAAGCGCCGGCTGCCAGCGCCGGGCCGGCCCGCGGCGACTGCATCGAGGTGCCGCTGATCCGGCTGGCCTACGGGCGCAGCGGCGACAAGGGCGACATCTCCAATATCGGCCTGATGGCACGCCGGCCGGAGTACCTGCCCGTGTTGCGCGCCGAAGTCACCGCCTGCCGGGTGGCGGACTGGCTGGGTCACCTCGTGAAAGGCAGCGTTGCACGCTACGACTTGCCGGGCTTTGACGCGATGAACTTCGTTTGCGAATCCGCGCTTGACGGCGGCGGCATGGCATCGCTGCGCAATGACTCGCTGGGCAAGGGAATGGCGCAGATCCTGCTGACCATGCCTGTGCGCGTACCGCGGAGCCTGCTGCCATGACGCGCGCCACGCAAAAGATCGCGGCTAATGACGGCGTTGCACTGGGCGACGACAATGCCGGCGGCGTGACCCGCTACCGCCAGCTGGCCAGCGTGCTGCGCCACAAGATCGTCTCGGGCGAGTATCCGGTCGGGCACCAGTTGCCTACGGTGGAGCATCTTGCGCACACCTATGGCATTGCCAAGGTCACGGTAAGGCAGGCCTATGCGCTGCTGACCGAGGAAGGGCTGATCAGTAGCCAGCGCGGGCGCGGCACCCACGTCATCAGCGCGCCGTCCGGACCGGGCGAAGGCATGCGCTCGGCGATCAACGATGTCTCGGTCGGCGCCAGCGATCTCGAGATCCGCATCCTGGAAAAGCGCAAGGGTGTGAGCCTGCCACCCGGGCTTGCCACTTGCGGCGTGTTGATGGATCGCTACGTGATGCTGCGCAAGCTGCATGTGCATGACGGTGTGCCGTTCTGCCTGATCGATCTGTATGTGGCGGAACCGGTGTTCGCCAGGTTTCCGCGCGGCGCCGAGAATCACCACAAGATCGCCCACCTGTTGCGGCAGCAGCTGGGCGACCGCCTTGGCATGATGCGCCAGACCCTGACCGTGGAACCGGCCGATGCCATGCTGGCGCGCGCGCTGGACTACGCCTTCGCGGCACCGGTGGCGCGCATGGTCCGCACCACGCTGGATGTCGATGGCAACGTGCTGACGGCAGGCCGCTTCTGGTATCGCGGCGACCGCTTCATCCTGGACGTGGAAATGCCCGCTCAGCTCACCGAGCGCTACCCCGAGCTGGCCATACCGAAGGCCGCTGCCCGCGAAGAAGACTAGCAAGGAGACCAGCCATGACATCGCCATTCGTAAGGCGCGCGGCCGATGTGCCCGCGTATTCCCCGGCGAACCATACCGGCACCGCCAACCAGCGCGTCATCGGCAGGGAGACCGTCGGCGCGCGGCGCGTCGAAGTGCTGCTGGGCACGATCTCTCGCGGCCACGGCGCCTTGCCTCATGCGCATCCGAACCTGGAGCAGGCGTCGTACCTGGTGCAGGGCGAGGGCATTGGGGAGAGCGCGGGCCGCTCGCACATGCTGCGCGCGGGAGACTGGAGCTTTAACCCGATGGGGGTATTCCACCGCTTCGAGGTGGTCAGCGAAGCGCCGGTGCAGGTCATGGTGGTCTACGCGCCGCCGTACAGCGAAAACCCCGACGCCGCCACGGTGGCCGATGGCGCGGACGACCCGCGCTGCCGCGTCCACGCGGACACCGTGCGCGAGGTGCCGATGCACGCCGCGGCGCGCAGCCTGCCTCACTACCACGGAGCGCTTGCCCGGCCCGTTATCACGCGCGAGACGGTCAATGCGCGTCACCTGGATATTTGCCAGCTTGCCGTGCAAGCGTCTGGCGGTGCAGAAGCCCATACGGTGCCGGGCACCGAGCAGGTGCTGTTCCTGCAGTCGGGGTCGATCAGCGGCGAGATCAACGGCCAGGGCTTCACCGCGGATTCCGGCGACTGGGTCTTTGTGCCGGAGGACGGGCGTTTCAGCTTCGCCGCGCTGGCTGGCGGGTGCGAAGCCATCCTGGTGCGCGCGCACGACGCCTCAGGCTGAGCCGGACCGCAGCCAGCGCACCAACCATCAATAGATGCCAAAGGCACGAGGAGACAACCATGATGCATCCATGCATGCGCAAGGCGGCGGCCGGCCTGCTGCTGCCGCTGGCGGCCGCGACGGCAACGATCGGGGCCGCGCGGGCCGCCGACGCCGGCCAGTACCCTGAGAAGGCGATTCGCGTCGTCGTGCCGTTCCCGGCGGGCAGCGGCACCGACAGCAGCGCCCGCTTCATCGGCGAGCGCATCACTGCGCAGACCGGCAAGCCCGTCGTGGTCGACAACCGCCCGGGCGCCAACGGCTTCATTGCGGCCAAGGCGGTCGCCGGCGCGCCGGGCGACGGTTACACCATGCTGGTGACGACCAATACCACGCATGCCGCCAACGCGTCCTTGTTCAAGAAGCTTCCTTATGATCCGGTCAAGGACTTCGCGCCGGCATCGCTGATCGTCAAGAGCGGGCTGGTGCTGGTGGTGCCGTCCGACAGCCCGGTGCGCACGCTGGCGGACCTGACGGCGCTGGCGCGGGCCCGGCAAGGGGCACTCACATTTGCCAGCGGCAGTTCGTCGACCCGTATCGCCAGTGAACTCTACAAGATGCTGGCCGGCGTGCAGGCCTTGCACGTGCCGTACAAGGGGGTGCCGCTGGCGCTCAACGACCTGATGGGACACCAGGTCGACTTCATGATCAGCGACGTCTCGCCAGCCATGCCGTTGATCCAGGGTGGCAAGCTGCGCGCCATCGCGGTGACCACGGCGCAACGCAATCCGGTGCTGAAGGATGTGCCGACCATGGCCGAGAGCGGCCTGCCGGGCTATGAGATGGTGGCGTGGGCGGCAGCCTTTTTCCCGGCCGGGACGCCCAGGGCTGTGGTGGATCGCATGAGCGGCCTGATGCGCAACGGGCTGACCGGTCCGGCTGCCGCGGAATACTTTGCCCGCAGCGGCGGCGAACCCTCGCCGTCCACGCCCGAGGAACTGGCCGCCTTCGTCCGCAGCGAAACCCTGAAATGGGCCAAGGTGATCAAGGCCGCGGGCATCGAGCCCGAGTGAACTGGCCAGGCGCTGCGCCCCCGCTGGCCTGGTCAGCAGCGCGCCGCCATCCATCGCCGCGTGCCGGCCCAGAACCACAGCGCCAGCAAGCTGACGCCCGCGCCCAGCAGGCAAACGCCGCGCCAGCCGGCGGCGTCATAGGTCGCCGTGGTGGCAAGCGCGCCCAGGCCGCTGCCGGTCGCATAGAACAGCATGTACGCGCCGACCAGCCGGCTGTGCGCGGTGGCGTCGGCGCGGAAGATCATGCTCTGGTTGGTGACATGGATGGCCTGGCCGCCCAGGTCGAGCAGCACGATGCCCAGCGCCAGCGGCCACAGCGAGCTGCCCAGCCATGACAGCGGCAGCCAGGCGGCCACCAGCAGCACCAGCGCCGCGCAGGTGGTGCGCTGGCCGAGGCCCTGGTCCGCCCAGCGTCCCGCGCGCGCCGCGGCCAGCGCACCGGCCGCGCCGACCAGCCCGAAGGCGCCGATGGCGGTGTGAGACAGCTGGTAGGGCGGGGCGCTCAGCGGCAGCACCAGCGCGCTCCAGAAGATATTGAACGCGGCGAACATCAGCAGCGCGATCATGCCGCGGATCTGCAGGACCCGGTCGCGGCGCAGCAGCGCGAACATCGACCACACCAGGCTGGCATAGCGCATCCGCTGCGCGGGGCCCGGCAGCGGCGGCAGCGAGCGCCACAGCAGCAAGGCCAGCACCAGCATGGCAGCGGCGGCGCAGACATAGACGCTGCGCCAGCCGGCCAGGTCGCTGACGGCGCCGGCGACCACGCGCGCCAGCAGCAAGCCGGCGAACACGCCGCCCTGCGCGGTGCCGACCACGTGCCCGCGTTCCCCTGGCGCCGCCGCGGCGGCCGCGTAGGCAATCAGTCCCTGGGTCATGGCGGTGCCGAGCAGGCCGGTCAGCAGCATCCCCGCCAGCAGCATCGGCACCGATGGCGCCAGCGCCACCACGGCCAGCGCGCCGGCCAGCGCCAGAACCTGCGCCAGCATCAGGCGGCGGCGAGGCAGCAGGTCGCCGAGCGGCACCAGCAACAGCAGCGCCAGTGCACAGCCGGCCTGGGTGGCGGTGACCACGCCGCCGATGGCGGCGGCGCCGATGTGGAAATCCACCATCAGCGCGTCCAGCAGCGGCTGCGCGTAATAGACGTTGGCAACGCTCAGCCCGCTGGCGCAGGCGAACAGCAGCACCGCGGCGCGCGGCAGCGATGCGGGCAAGGCCGCCGGGCAAGCGGTGGGGGCGGTGGGCGATGTCGTATCCGGCGCCCGCGAGCAGGTTTCCATATCGCTTCCAAGTGGTTGCAAATTAAAACCAGTTGAAGCGTAAGCCTGCCGGTTTTAAAATGCAACCACTTTTGACGGCGGGCGATGCGCCCAAGGCTTACCTGACATGGTCACCCGCAAGGACCCGAGCGAAGACACCTGCCCCGTGGCGCGCGCGCTGGCGCTGGTCGGCGACCGCTGGTCGCTGATGATCGTGCGCGATGCCTTCGACGGCATGCACCGCTTCAGCGACTTCCAGCGCAGCCTGGCGGTGGCGCGCAATATCCTGTCTGATCGCCTGCGCCGGCTGGTGGAAGCCGGCATCCTGGCGACGCGGCCGGCCTCGGACGGCAGTGCCTACCAGGAATACGTGCTGACGGAAATGGGAGAGAGCCTGTTCCCCATCGTCGTGGCGTTGCGCCAGTGGGGGGAACACCACCTGTTCGCGCGCGGCGAGCGCCGCTCGCAACTGGTGGAAAAGCGCACCGGCAAGCCGGTGCCGCCGATGATGCCGCGCTCCGGCGACGGCAAGGTGCTGTCGCACGACGAGGCGGAGGTGCGCAAGCCGCGGTAGGCGCGGCCTGTGCGCTGGTGCTCAACTGCCGCGATAGGTGCCGAAGCTCCACGGCGAGCACAGCAGCGGCACATGGTAGTGCTGCGCGGCATCCGCGACGGTGAAGCGCACCGGCACGATGTCGGCGAACACGTCGGGGGTGCGGAAGTAATCCGCCACCCAGAAGCGCAGCTCGAACTCGCCGGTGCGCGCCTGCGCCGGCGGCAGCATCGGCGCATCGGTGCGGCCGTCGTGGTTGGTGCGGGTGCGCGCCAGCAGCCGGGGCGGCTGCACCGCGACGTCGAACAGCTCGACCTGCATGCCGGCCACCGGGCGGCCCAGCGATACGTCGAGCACATGGGTGCTGATACCTGCCATGATGCGATCTCTCCGGGTTGGGCCGCGCGCTCAGCTGCCGCGGTAGTAGTTGTAGCTCCACGGCCCGAACAGCACGGGCAGGTGGATGCGCTGGCCGGCGTCGGTGACGCGCACGCGCAGCGGGATCTTCGACAGGAACGACGGTTGCGGCAGGCTGGCCTTGCGCGCGGCGAAGTACTCGTCGGCGTGCAGGATCAGCTCATAGGTGCCGGTGCGGTAGCTGTCGCCGATCAGCAGCGGCGGCTCGCTGCGGCCGTTGGCGGCCAGCGTGACGGTCGGCAGCGGCACGCGCTGGCCATTGTCGATGCGGAACATCTCCACGCGCATGCCGGCCGCGGGGGTGCCGTGGTAGGTGTCCAGCGCATGCAGCGTCAGGCGCGGGCTCAGGCCGCCTTGCTGCACCGGCGCCGCGGTCTGGTTCGGCGCCGGCGCATGCGGCGTGGCGCCCCAGCTGGCGCCGGCCAGCAGCGCGCCGCCGCCCAGCGTCATCGATTGCAGCGCGAAGCGCCGGCGCGCGGGATCAAAGGTATGGTCGTCCATCTCAGGCTCCTTAACGTACAGGTGCCGGTGCGGTCTTGCCGCGCAGCTGGCGGATGCCCACCAGCACCAGCACCGCGGCCAGCACTTCGATCACCGCCACCAGGTACAGCCCGGAGGTGAGCTTGCCGGTGGTGTTCTTGACCAGCCCCATCACGTACGGCGCGCCGAAGCCGGCCAGGTTGGCCACCGAGTTGATCAGGGCCACGCCCACCGCGGCGGCGCTGCCGGCCAGGTAGCGGTTGGGCAGTTGCCAGAACACCGGGATCGCGCTCATGGTGCCGACCAGCGCGGCGGTCATGGCCAGCAGCGCGATCACCGGCGACAGCACCTGCGCGCCCAGCAGCACCGCCAGCACGGCCATGGCACCGCCGCCGACCAGCGCCGCGCCGCTGAAGTGCCAGCGCACTTCATTG
Source organism: Cupriavidus taiwanensis (assembly GCF_900250075.1). Classification (NCBI taxonomy): domain Bacteria; kingdom Pseudomonadati; phylum Pseudomonadota; class Betaproteobacteria; order Burkholderiales; family Burkholderiaceae; genus Cupriavidus; species Cupriavidus taiwanensis. The sequence continues at coordinate 2,290,914 of NZ_LT977071.1, read as the reverse complement.
CGGCGGTCGGAATGCGCGCCATTGAGGATCATGCCGGCGGCGCCGCACAGGTACGCCACCGCGGCGATCCAGCCCACCGCCATCGGCGTGGTGAAGCCCACGTCCTTGATGATGGTCGGGATCCAGAAGGTCAGCGTCGAGTTGGCGCACAGCAGGCAGAAGAAGATCGCGATCAGCAGCCAGACCTTGGGGTTGGTGAAGAGCGTGCGCCAGTCGTGGCCGCGCTCGCCCATGGCGGCGTGGTCGCGCTTGAGCGCGTCCTGCACCACGCGCTTCTCGGCGTCGGACAGCCAGTGCGCCTGCTCGGGCTTGTCGGTCATGTAGAACCAGGCAAAGATGCCGGCCAGCACCGACGGGATGCCTTCCAGGATGAACAGCCACTGCCAGCCGTGCATGCCGCTGACGCCGGCCATGCCGGTCATGATCCAGCCGGCCAGCGGGCCGCCCAGCACGCCGGCAATGGCGGATGCCGACATGAAGGTGCCGAAGGCGCGCGCGCGCCGCTGCGACGGGTACCAGTAGGTCAGGTACAGGATCACGCCGGGGTAGAAGCCCGCTTCGAACGCGCCCAGCAGGAAGCGCAGGATGTAGAACTGCGTGGGCGTGGTGACGTAGCTCTGCAGCATGCAGATCACGCCCCAGCAGATGGTGATGCGCATGATCGTCTTCTTGGCGCCGATCTTCTGCAGCAGCATGTTCGACGGCACTTCGAAGAAGAAGTAGCCCAGGAAGAAGATGCCCGCGCCCAGCCCGTACACGGCCTCGCTGAAGCGCAGTGCATCCAGCATCTGCAGCTTGGCGAAGCCGATGTTGACGCGGTCCAGCCAAGCCAGCACCCACAGCACCCCGAGGAATGGCAGCAGGCGCCAGGTAACCTTGCGGTAGACGCTGTCCTCGGCGTCCTCGGCGGTGCCGGCGAAGACCGGTACCCCTTGTTTCGTGATCGACATGATGTCTCCTGTCTTGTGGTGTTCTGCCAGGCCGCGGCCTGGTGGCGGTTTGCATGCGGTCCGCCGGGTTGGGAGCAAGTATATGAATGGCCCGCCGATGCGAAACGAGGGGGCTGGTATAGGCCCCATAGCAGCGTCGATATGGGCCGCAATCCCTTGCCTGGCGCGGGTTTGCGGGAATCGGCGAAGGCTGCCGGCGGACCTATGGATTACCCTGATCGGCCCGCTGCAGGGATGCCGCGCGCGCGGCGCGGCGGCGCCCGTGCGGGTTCCACCGGTTGCCGTGCGGTGCGCGACACGCTACAAAGTCGCCATGGCCCGGCGTGCCGGCGCCGCCGCGAGCGGCGGCAGCCGCACCTGCCATGCATTCTCTGTTCCCTGCCTTTGTTCCCCTGCCACGGACCCAACATGATTCGCGCCGACGACCCGTTCGACACTTACCTGCTGCGCGTGCTGTGCATCCTGATTGCCGAGCAGAGCGTGTCGCGCACGGCGATCCGCCTGAACCAGTCGCAGCCGGCCATCAGCGCCGCGCTCAAGCGCCTGCGCGCGATCTTCAACGACCCGCTGCTGACGCGCGAGAAGAACGTGATGGTGCCGACCGAGCGGGCGCTGCAGCTGGCGCGCAATGCGCAGGCAGCGCTCAGCGCGCTGGACAACCTGCTGGTCTCTGACGACCGCTTCGACCCGGCCACCACCGAGCAGAGCTTCGTGGTGGCGATGCCGGACTACCTGGCGCCGCCGTTCTTTGCGCATGTGGTGCGCGCCGTGCGCCGTGCCGCGCCGCATGCGCGGCTGTCGGCGCTGCCGCTCGGGGCCACCTTCGACTATGAGCAGGCGCTGTCGGCGGGCGCGGTCGATATCGTGATCGGCAACTGGCCCAATCCGCCCGAGCACCTGCACCTGTCGGTGCTGCTGGAGGACGAGGTGGTATGCGTGGTGGCGCAGGACAGCGTGCATGCGCAGCCCGGCAAGTTCACCGCGCAGGCCTACCTGGGTGCGTCGCATATCGTGCCGACGCCGTACTCGCGCGACCAGCGCGGGCTGGTGGATGCGGGCCTGAGCACCATGCGCGTGCACCGCGACAACCGGGTCAGCTGCCCTTACTTCAACCTCGCCCCCAGCCTGATTCCCGGCACCGACCTGATCCTGACCACGGCGCGCCACTTCGCCAACTATCACGCGCAGCATGTGCCGCTGGCGGTGCTGGAGCCGCCGATCGAGTTCCCCTTCATGCGCTTCTACCAGCTGTGGCATCCGTCGCGCCATCGCTCGGCCGCGCACGTGTGGCTGCGCGGCATGCTGACCGCGGCTTCGCAGGAACTGCGCGACCTGCGCGACATGCACCGCTAACGGTATCGGTTTCTGTTATCCGATCTATAGGGCGCCGGCTCTCGCCGCTGCGGCGGGGCGTTCCTATACTCGGCCCCGTATCCAACGATTGCCCTTGCGGGAATCCCTACGGGAGAAGCTTCCATGTCTCACCCCCTCGACCTGGCGTCGGTCAATGCGCTGGACGAAGCGGCCTTTGCCGAGGCCTTCGGCAGCGTGTTCGAACACTTTCCGCAGGCCGCGGCAGGCGCCTGGGCACAGCGGCCGTTCGCCTCGGTGGCGGCGTTGCATGGCGCGATGATGGACGTGGTGCGCAAGCTCGATGCGCCGCGCCAGTGCGATTTCCTGAACCTGCACCCGCAGCTGTCGGCGCGCAATATCCGCGCGGGCACCATGACGGCGGATTCCAACGCCGAGCAGAAGAGCGCCGGCCTGGATGCGATGTCGGCGCAGCAGGAAGCCGCGCTGGACCAGCTCAACGCGGACTACCAGGCGCGCCACGGCTTCCCCTTCATCATCTGCGTGCGCCACTACACCCGCGAAGGCATCTTTGCCGCGTTCGAGCGCCGCATCGGCCGCAGCACGCAGCAGGAACTGGACGAGGCGCTGGCGCAGATCGCGGCCATCACGCGCGGGCGGCTGGCGGCGCGGCTGGCCGGCTGAACCCGGTTCCTAGCCGGACGCTTCCAGCCCCAGCGCCAGCATCCCCACCAGGATGAGGCTGAGGGCCCAGACCGCCTCCAGGTTGAACCAGCTGCGCGAAACGAACTGCAGCCCCAGGTAGCGGTAGACCAGCCACGCCATGCCGCCGCCCATGGCAAACATGGCCAGCGTATGCAGCAGCGCGACGGCCAGCGCCATGCCCAGGTTGGCGCCGGCAAGCGTGGCGGCCGCCTGGTGGCCCGGCTCGCTATCGGTACGGCACAGCCCAAGATAGATCGGCACCAGCATCAGCCCGGCGCCATGCGCGATCGCCACCGCGAACGACCATAGCGCCAGCCGCGCTGGCGCGATGCGCACCAGCGCCCGCGGATGCCCCCGCCTGAGCAGCAGCGCGATGCCGGCGGCAACCAGCAGCAGGCTGGCGCCAATGCGGATCTGCGCCTGCCAGGCGACCAGCGCGGCCAGCATGCCGAACGGCAGCGTCACCGCCAGCACCGCCAGCGCGTGCCCGGCGGCCAGATACCCCAGCGCGGCAACGAGGGCCCGGCCGCTGTGCGCCAGCAGGCCGTTCGATACCGCCAGCGGCCATCCCATCGCCGGATTGACGCCGTGATAGAGCCCGCTGGCCAGCACCGCCGACCACAGGCCAAGCTGTTCCCAGTCGTGCCCGCTCAAGCCCTGGCCGAGGGATAGCAAAACGAATCGGTCGAGCAGTCGCCGCCTTCCAGCCGGATCTGGTGCGCGCGGTAGCCTTCGGGAAATTCGACCCAGTAGTCGTCGGCCAGCTCCAGGCCACCGTCCGCTCCGGCGCGGGCCATGACCTGCGCGCCGGGAATGCCATCGGGGTAGAACTGCTGGTCCCAGGTGGAATACAGCGAATTGGTCCAGTAGACGCGCTGGCCGTCGCGGCTGATCTCCACCATCTGCGGGCCGCCGGCGAAGGGCTTGCCGTTCGGGTGCGGGGTGCGGCGGACCATGCCGCCGAGATGGACCGAGCCCGCCAGCCTGGGCTTGCGCGGATCGGTGACGTCGTACTGGCGCATCTCGCCCGTGCCCCAGCACGACACATAGAGAAACCTGTCGTCCAGCGACAGGTCGATATCGGTCACCAGCGGCGGCACCGCGCCGAAGCCTTGCAGCAGCGGCGGCAACTGGCTTGCGTCGGCGGCTTCGGGCGGGATCGTCGCCGTCTTTTCGGCGTGGAACTTGCCGCCTTCGCGCCACCAGGTCCAGATCGAGCCTTCCAGGTTGGTGGTGTCGACCACCACGCCGACGAAGCCGTACTCGCGCACCGGATCATGCGCGGGCCGGACTTCCAGCGCCATCTGGTGATTGGCGCCCAGGTCGATGGTCTGCACGTTGCGGCGCGCGCGCAGGTCCCAGAAATGCAGCTTGTGGCCGTAGCGGTTGCCGAGCAAATCCTCGGGCACCAGGCCGTTCTCGAACTGCGGGGGCAGGGCCCATTCGCTCGACACCATGTAGTCGCGCGGCAGGTTCCACCAGAAGTCGTAGTGCTTCTGCTGCTCGCCGCGGTCGATCTCCCAGCGGCCCAGCACCTCGAAGGTTTCGCAGTCCATGATGAAGATGCCGGGGGCGCCGTCGGTGCCGTCCGGCCCGCCGCCGCCCAGCGTGCTGACATAGATGCCCCCGGGCCCGCAGTGCACGGTATGCGGCCGCGAATAGCCGGTCTTGCGGAAGATCTCGTCGGGCTCGACGATCTTGTGGATGCGCGCCTGGGTCGGATGCGGCTTGGTGTCGACGATATACAGGCGCGACGAGCGCATCCCCGGAATGATCAGGTAGCGCCGCTCCAGGAACGCATGTCCGGTCAGCGGCGACAGCGCCGACGAACAGGCGTTCCAGCCGAAGTGATGGAGCTCGTCGCCCTTGTGCGTCATCGGCACGGTGTGCACCACCTGGCTGTAGGTCGGCGATCCGGGTTTGACGTCGATCACCGCGAGCGCGTCGGGCTGCGCGCCGCCGGGGCTGAGCAGCACCGTGTAGGCGAAGGATTCCGCGGGCGCGTGGATCGCAAGCTCCGGCGAGGCGTGAAACGTCGGATCTGGCCGCATGTTCATGGTGTGCCCTCCTGGTCCTGGCGGACCTCGCGACATCGCCGGTACGTCACTTGGCGGGTGGCCGAGTGCGCGCTAAGCCTACCTAGCCTAGGTCGTTCTGCAAGCCGAGTCAAAGCCGTGCGTGCCGCGCCGCATGCGCGGATTCATGCCGGCGGAAGGTCCGGTTTGCGAAATACAGATTGTCGGAAACACGCAGATCGCGCAGAAAGGAGGCTTGATCAAGCAAAGGGAAATCCGGGCGATGGACGCGGCAATGGCAGCAGGCAAGGGCGAGGCATACAGCCTCGACAATCCCGCACTGGAAAGCATCGGGGTCAGGATCACCCATTGGCGCGACGACCATGTCGAGCTGGAACTGCCGCTCGCGCCCAGCATGCTCAACCGCAGCCGCGTCGTGCATGGCGGCACGATCTGCACCTTGCTCGATGCCGCCACCGGCTATGCCGGCCTCTACGCCGCGCCGCACGAGAGCCCGCGGCATGCGGTCACGCTGTCGCTGACATCGAACTTCCTCAGCAACGGGACCGGCAAGCTGCTGACGGCGAAGGGGATGGTCGACCGCCGCGGGCGTTCGATCTTCTTTTCGCGGGCCGAGGTGTGGCTGGATGGCGAGCTGCTGGTGGCCACTGGCGTGGCCACGATGAAGTACCTGAAGTAGGCGGCCCGCCTCAGGCGCCGTCCTGGCGCCAGCGCGTCGGCGACTTGCCGAACTGCGCCGCGAACCAGCGCGAGAATGCGCTCGGTTCTGAAAACCCGAGCAGTGTGGCGACCTGCGCCAGCGGCCGCCGCGGATCCTGCAGATGGCGTTGCGCCAGCTCGCGGCGCACTTCATTGACCAGTGCGGAGAACGTCAGGCCATCCTGTTCCAGCTGGCGCTGCAGCGTGCGCGGGCTGGTGCCCAGGCTTTGCGCGACCTGTTCCACCGCGCCGCGTCCGCGCGGCAGCAACTGGTTGAGGGTGCGCCGCACGTCCGCGGCGAGGGATGGCTTGCCGGCCCCCGGCTGCAGGTCGAGGAAACCCCGCGCGTACCCGGCCAGGCTGGCATCGGCCAGGGGATTGACGCGATCCAGGTCGCCACCGGCAAGCACCAGTCCGTCGAAGTCCGAACCGAATTCGATGCGCGGCCCGAACAGGCGCCGGTGGATGCGCAGGTCGGCCGGCGCCGCATGCGCGAAATGCACGCTGTGCGGCATCCACGACTCGCCCAGGATGGCGCGGATCAGGCTGTGCAATGCGGCCACGGTCAGTTCCATCGCCTGCCGGCCGGGCTGTTGCCGCCCGGTCTGCAGCGTCACGTGCAGCACCGCGACACCGCGATGCTCGGTGACCAGGATGGCGATGGAGTCGCTCAGCCAGTGGCGGTAGCGCTCGATCTCGGCCAGCGCGTCGCGCAGCGTGGGCTGGTGCTGCAACAGCAGGCTGACCGGGCCGAAGTCCGACAGGCGCCACGATTCCCCCACCATCAGGCCCAGCGAATGGCAGCTGGTCTCGCGCGCCGAGGCCTCCAGCACTTGCGCCAGGCGCTGCTCGGGGATGCGCAGGTCGGGCGTGTACAGGCACGCCTGGTCCAGGCCGGCCCGGGCCACCATTTGCACCGGATCCAGGCCCGCGCCCCGGGCAATGCCCAGGTATTTGGTCAGCGATGCGCTGCGAACAAGGACGGTCATGGGGCTGCCGCGAGAGTGGGTGGGGGCGTCGGTCGTGTCCGTCGTCAAATGGCAAATCCTGGCGCGATCGGTCAAGGGCGCTGCGGCCCGGCTGTCTCACAATCGACTGCGCCGCGCCAATGATAGCGGCGCGGGCAGGACACCACAATCAGGAGACAGCCTTGGCCAAAGCCATTCGCATGTATGAGACCGGAGGCCCCGAAGTCCTCCGCTACGAGGACGCCGAAGTCGGCGATCCGGGCCCGGGCGAGGTACGGATCCGCCACGTCGCGGTCGGGCTCAACTATGCCGACACTTACTTCCGCAACGGCACCTACCCGGTGCCGCTGCCCAGCGGCATGGGCGTTGAGGCGGCCGGGGTGGTGCAGGCGGTCGGGCCCGGCGTGACCCAGGTCGCGGAAGGCGACCGCGTCACATATACGGGCTTCACCAACACACTCGGCGCCTACAGCACCGAGCGCCTGGTGCCCGCCGCGCCGCTGATCCGCCTGCCGGATGCGATTTCCTTCGAGACCGCCGCGGCGATGACCATGCGCGGCCTGACCTCGGCCTACCTGATGCGCCGCATTTACCCGTTCAGCGGCGGCGAGACCATCCTGCTGCACGCGGCCGCCGGCGGGGTCGGTTTGATCGTCTCGCAATGGGCCAGGCTGCTCGGCCTGACCGTGATCGGCACGGTCTCGACCGAAGCCAAGGCCGAGCTGGCGCGCGCGCATGGCTGCGACCACATCATCGACTACAGCCGCGAGGACGTGGCAACGCGGGTGCGCGAACTGACCGACGGCACCGGCGTATCGGTGGTGTTCGACAGCGTCGGCCGCAGCACCTTCCAGGGCTCGCTGGATTCGCTCAGGCGGCGCGGGCTGATGGTCTGCGTCGGCACCGCCTCGGGCACGATCCCGCCGTTCGATCCGCAACTGCTGGCGCGGAAGGGCTCGCTCTACCTGACCCGGCCGGCGCTGGCCGACTACATTGCCGATCCCGCCGAGAAGGCCGAACTGGCCGCGGAAGTGTTCGGCCACGTGGCCGCCGGGCGACTACGCATCGGCATCAACCAGCGCTATGCGCTGCAGGATGCGGTCCAGGCCCACCGCGACCTGGAGTCGCGCAAGACCACCGGCTCATCGATCTTCGTGCTGTAAAGGAGCGTCCTCATGCGAGTCCAACAACTTACCTGCAGCATCGGCGCCGAATTGAGCGGCGTCAGCCTGGCCGATGCCGCGCGCGATGCGGCGCTGTTTGCCGAGATCAGGTCGCTGCTGCTCGAGCACAAAGTGCTGTTCCTGCGCGACCAGGAGATCTCGCGCGCGGACCACGTGGCGTTCGCGCGGCGCTTCGGCGAACTGGAAGACCATCCGGTGGCGGGCAGCGATCCCGACCATCCCGGCCTGGTGCAGATCTATCGCAGCGACAAGCGCGAGAACTACGAGAACAGCTACCACACCGACGGCAGCTGGCGCGAATGCCCGCCGATGGGCTGCGTGCTGCGCTGCATCGAGTCGCCGCCCGTCGGCGGCGACACCATCTGGGTCAACATGGCCGCGGCGTATGAGCACCTGCCGCAGGAAATCAAGCAGCGCATCGCCGGCCTGCGCGCCAAGCACGGCATCGAGCATTCCTTCGGCGCGGCGATGAGCCCGGAGAACCGCGCCAAGCTGGCGGCGCAGTACCCCGCGGTCGAGCACCCGGTGGTGCGCACGCATCCGGAAACCGGCGAGAAGGTGCTCTATGTCTGCGGCTTCTCGACCCACTTCGTCAATTTCCACACGCCGGAGAACGTGCGCTACGGGCAGGACAAGACCCCGGGCGCGAGCCATCTGCTGAACTACCTGATCAGCCAGGCGGCGATTCCCGAGTACCAGGTGCGCTTCCGCTGGCAGCCCAACAGCGTGGCGATCTGGGACAACCGCTGCACCCAGCACTACGCGGTGCAGGACTACTGGCCGGCGCCGCGCAAGATGGAGCGCGCCGCCATCATCGGCGACAAGCCGTTCTGAGCCGCGCCAGCGCCGCAGGCCTGGCCACGCCACGATCAATGGAGACATGCCGTGCACTACCTAGATGGATCCCTGTTCCCTGAAAACCAGCAGCCGCTGATCATCACCGCGGCCCCCTACGCGCCCGGCTGGCTGCCGTCCGACTTTCCGGAAGACATCCCGGTGACGATGGAGGACCAGATCCAGAAGGCCGTTGACTGCTACAACGCCGGCGCGACCGTGCTGCACCTGCACGTGCGCGAACTCGACGGCAAGGGCTCGAAGCGCCTGTCCAAGTTCAACGAACTGATCGCCGGGGTGCGCAAGGCGGTGCCGGAGATGGTGATCCAGGTCGGCGGATCGATCAGTTTCGCGCCGGAAAACGAGGGCGATGCCGCGAAGTGGCTGTCCGACGACACGCGCCACATGCTGGCCGAACTCGATCCGGTGCCGGACCAGGTCACCGTGACCGTGAACACCTCGCAGATGAACGTCACCGAGCATGCCGAACTGGCGGATTTCCGCGGCACCTCGCGCGAGAATCCCGCGATCTTCAACGCGTACAAGGAAATGACGGTGCCCGCGCAGCCCGGCTGGGTCGAGGAGCATATCCGCCGCCTGTCCGCCGCCGGCATCCAGAGCGCATTCCAGTGCTACAACATCAATAGCTTCGAATCGGTCGAGCGGCTGATCCGGCGCGGCATCTACAAGGGCCCGCTGGTGATGAACTGGGTCGCCATCAGCGGCGGCATGGATGCGCCGAGCGTGTTCAACCTGGCCAACATCGTCCGCGCGGTGCCGGATGGCGCGGTGCTGACCGTCGAAAGCTCGGTGCGCAACGTGCTGCCGGTGAACATGATGGGCATTGCGCTGGGGCTGCATGTGCGCTGCGGGACCGAGGACTGCCTGTGGAACCAGTCGCGCACGGCCAAGATGAGCACCGTGAAGCAGATCGAGCAACTGGTGCGCATTGCCGGCGAATTCGGCCGCAAGGTGGCAAGCGCCCGGGAAGCGCGCGAGATCCAGAAGATCGGCGTGTTCTACGACACGGTCGAGGAGACGCTGGCGGCCAACGGGTTCGCGCCCAACCGCAACGGCGGCAACCAGGGCTTCCTGCGCAAGGCCGCCTGAACCGGGCCGGCTGCCACCGGCAGGCGGCCCCGTAGAAGGGCAGGGGCGGCGGCTGGCTGCCCCGAACCCTCGCACATTCGGAGACAACCATGAAGCAAGCACAACCGTCGGCGCGCCGCAGGGCGCTGCTGTCATGCATGCTCGGCCTGGCGCTGCCGGCCGCGTTCCCATCGGCTGCCCATGCCCAGGTGTGGCCGTCCAAGGTGGTCAGGATCGTGGTCGGCGGCCCCGCCGGCGGCACCGCCGACATCCTCGCGCGCCTGCTCGCCGAGGGGCTGACGCAGTCGCTGGGCAAGCCGGTGATCGTCGAGCAGAAGCCCGGCGGCGCCGGCGCGATCGCGGTCGGCACGCTGCTGTCGGCGCCGCACGACGGGCATACGCTGCTGCTGATCCAGGGCGGCATCGTCTCCGAGACCCCGCTGGCGCTGAAGGTCTCGTTCGATCCGTTCAAGGACCTGAAGCCCATTGCCCAGGTGGCGCGCACCGGCCTGGTCCTGGTCGGCAACCCGAAACTGCCGGCGAAGAACTTCAGCGAGCTGCTGGCCTACATCAAGAGCAAGCCGGGGCAGATCGACTACGCCTCGTATGCCGCCGGCATGCGCGGCCAGACCCTCGGGGTCCAGTTCAACCGACTGGCGGGGGTGAACATGAGCCACGTCGGCTACAAGGGCTCGCCGCCCGCGCTGCAGGACGTGATGGGGGGACACGTGCCGCTGATGTTCGACGGGCTGGCCACTTCGCTGCCGCTGATCAAGGCCGGCAAGCTCAGGGCCTATGCCGTGGCCTACCCCAAGCGCATTCCCGCGCTGCCGGACGTGCCGACCTTCGCCGAGGTGGGCTTCCCGGCGATGACGGAGCCGGGCTGGATGGGCCTGTGGCTGCCGCCGGACGTGCCGGCGGCGGTGCAGGAGAAGATCCGCAACGCCACCCTGGCGGTGGTGCAGCAGCCGGGCTACCGCAAGCACGTGGAAGACATGGGCATGGACAACGGCCAGCCGCTCGGCAGCGAAGCGCTGTCAAAGGAGGCCCGCGCGGCCTATGAGCGGCAGGCGGAGCTGCTGCGGTCGATTGGCTTCGTGCCGGAGTAGCGGGCCGCGGCCTATCGCTTCCGGCGCCGGCGGGCGCCGGCGAACATCGACATGTCGCGCAGGATGCAGTCGAGCAGCGTATTGGCTGCCACGCCCATCGGCCGGCCCGCCTTGACCAGCAGGCGCGCCTTGGCGGCTTCGAACAGCGGATGCGCGATCGGCAAGGTCACCAGTTCGCCGGACTGCAATTCCCGGTAGGCCGCAAAGCCGCCGATCAGCGTGATGCCGTCATGGCGTTTGACGAAGTGGCGCAGCACCGCCAGCGAGTTGGTGGTCAGCGTCGGGCGGATCTGGATGTTCTCCGCGTAGGCCAGCATCTGCACCACCTGTCCCAGCCCGAAAGCCGGCGGCATCATCGCCAGCGGATAGTCGGCCAGCTCCTGCACGCCGACCTTGCCGCCGCGGCGCGCCAGCGGATGCCCGGCATGCACCAGCAGCACCACCGGCTGCGATGACGTCGCCACCCAGGCGATGTCGGCATGGCCGGGCGGGTTGTAGGCCAGGCCGATATGGGCGCGGCTTTCGGCCACCTCCTGCAGCACGTTGTTGACCGGCAGGATGTCGACGGTCACGTCCAGCCGGGGATAGCGCGCGCAGAAATCCGTCAGCACTTCATCCATCAGGCCGTCGACATAGCCCTCGCTGGTGGCGATGCGCACCTGGCCATGCTGCAGCCCGCGCAAGGCCTGCAGGCGGTCTTCGAACAGTTCCTGCTGGGCGCGGCAGCCGCGCCAGTACTCCAGCAGGTGCTGCGCGGCTTCGGTCGGCTGCACGCCGCGCGCATGGCGGTCGAACAGCGGCGCGCCCACCTCTTCTTCCAGCAGGCGGATCTGGCGTGTGATGACCGACGGCGAGGTGTTGATGCTGTCGGCCGCGCCACGGATCGAGCCGTGCGTCAGTACCTCGTGAAAATAGCGCAGCCTGCGCTGGTTCAGTTCGCGCATGTCGGGACCTCGTTGTCTGGCTTGGAAGGCGCCGGCGTGTCGTTGTGTTGCCGGCAGGGCAACGATAGCCGACTTAAGTTGCTCTTGCTCTGTTTTTTCAGATGCCAGACGATCAACGCCCGCCACCGCAAGACATCGCGTCCACAAGAGCCGGACCACCACGGGAGAGATCGACATGTCCGCAACCCTGCCCCCACGCCACCTCACGGAAGGCGCCGGCGCCGCGCAGCAGGCGCTGTACCGCAAGCTGAACTGGCGCCTGTTGCCGTTCCTGCTGCTGTGCTACACCTTTGCCTACCTGGATCGCGTCAACATCGGCTTCGCCAAGCTGCAGATGCAGAGCGACCTGGGCTTTTCCGACGCGGTGTACGGGCTGGGCGCGGGCATCTTCTTCTTTGGCTACGTACTGTTCGAGATCCCGAGCAACCTGTTGCTGCCCCGGATCGGCGCGCGCAAGACCATCAGCCGCATCCTGGTGCTGTGGGGGCTGACCTCGGCGGGCATGATGTTCGTGCGCGACGAAACCACGTTCTACGTGCTGCGTTTCCTGCTTGGCGTGTTCGAGGCCGGCTTCGCCCCCGGGATGATCTTCTACCTGACCTACTGGTACGGGCAGCAACGCATGGCCCGCGTGATGGCGGTGGTGATGCTGGCGGGCCCCATCGGCGGCATCTTTGGCTCGCCGCTGTCCACCTGGCTGATGACGGCGCTGTCCGGTGCGCACGGGCTGGCCGGGTGGCAATGGATGTTCCTGGTCGAAGGGCTGCCCTGCGTGCTGCTTGGCGCGCTGGCCCTGCGCGTGCTGGCCGACCGCCCGGCCGACGCCAGCTGGCTCAGCGACGCGGAAAAGCGCATGCTGGCCGCCGAACTGCAGGCGCCCGCGGGCGGGCACCACTCGTTCGGCCAGGTGGCGCGCGATCCGCGCGTGTACTTGCTGGCCTTTGCCTACTTCACCATGATCTGCGGCATCTACGCGGTGAGCTTCTGGCTGCCGTCTATCCTGAAGGCGGACGGCGTCACCGACACCATGCAGATCGGCCTGTATTCGATGATTCCCTATATTGCCGCGGCGATCGCGATGCTGGTGATCGGCCGCAGCTCGGACCGCCGCGGCGAGCGCCGCTGGCACAGCGCGGTGCCAGCGTTTACCGGCGCGGTGGCGCTGGCCGTGGCGACGCAGTCCAGCGGCAACCTGCCGGTGTCGCTGCTGTGCATGACCATTGCCACGGCGATGATGTGGGCCGCCTATACCGTGTTCTGGGCGATCCCGTCGCAATACCTGAAGGGCGATGCCGCGGCGGGCGGCATTGCGCTGATCAACACCATCGGCCTGATCGGTGGCTTCCTCAGCCCCACCATCATCGGCGCCGTGCGCACCGCCACGGGCAGCATGCAGGCCGGCCTGCTGGTGATGGTGGCGCTGCTGCTGGCCGGCGCGGCAGTGCTGGTGGCCAACCGGATGCCGGCGCCGCAGGGCGCGGTGTCGCCGGCGTGACGCCGGACTTTTGTTTCACGGAGAAGAACCTTGGCAACACGGATCCTGGTCGCCGGCTTCCAGCACGAGACCAATACCTTTGCGCCGTCAAAGGCAACTTACGCCAGCTTCGAGCGCGGCGAGGGCTTTCCCGCGATGGTGCGCGGCGACGACATGCGCGCGCTGCGCGACGTCAACATCCCGGCCGGCGGCTTCATGGCCGCCGCCGAACGCTACGGCTGGACGCTGCTGCCGGTGATCTGGGCCGGCGCCAGCCCGTCGACGCACGTGACCGAGGACGCGTACGAGCGCATCGCGGGCGAGATCGTCGGCGCGGCGCGCGCTGGCGGCTTCGACGCGGTCTATCTCGACCTGCACGGCGCCATGGTAGCCGAGCACACCGACGACGGCGAGGGCACGCTGCTCGAGCGTATCCGCGCGGCGGTGGGCCCCGGGGTGCCGGTGGTTGCCTCGCTCGACCTGCACGCCAACGTCACGCACGCCATGCTGCAAGCCGCCGACGCGCTGGTGGCCTACCGCACCTACCCGCACGTAGACATGGCCGAGACCGGCGCGCGCGCCGCGGCGCTGGTGCAGCGACTGCTGGCGCACAAGGGGCTGTTGCACTGCGCGGTGCGACGGCTGCCGTTCCTGATCCCCATCAACGGCATGTGCACGATGCTGGAGCCGGCGCGCGGCATGTACGCGCTGTTGCAGCAGGGCGAACGCGGCGACGTGGTGTCGCTGTCGTTCGCGCCGGGCTTCCCGGCCGCCGATTTCCCGGAATGCGGTCCGGTGATCTGGGGCTATGGCGACGACGCCGGCGCGGCCGAAGCCGCGGTGCAGGCGCTGTACGACCGGATGCTGGCCGACGAGCCCGCCTGGGAGGTGCCGTTCCTCTCGCCCGACGAGGCCGTGCTCGAAGCCATGCGGCTGGCGGCGGGGGCCACGCGGCCGGTGGTCATCGCCGACACGCAGGACAACCCCGGCGCGGGCGGCGATTCGAACACCATGGGCATGCTGCGGGCCTTGCTGCGCCACGGCGCGCGGCAGGCGGCGATCGGGCTGATCTGGGATCCGGCCGCGGCGGCCGAGGCGCACCGCGCCGGCGTGGGCGCGACCATCGACGTCGCGCTCGGGGGCGTATCCGGGGTGCCCGGCGACGCGCCGCTGCAGGGCAGCTTCGAGGTGCTGAAGCTGTCCGATGGCGTATGCCGCTACGGCGGGCCGATGATGCACGGCATGCAGGCCGATGTCGGCCCGGTGGCACTGTTGCGCATCGACGATGTGCAGGTGGTGGTCAGCGCCGGCAAGGCCCAGATGCTCGACCGCAACCTGTTCCGCGTGGGCGGGGTAGAGCCCGAGGCGATGAAGATCCTGGTCAATAAGAGCTCGGTGCACTTCCGCGCGGATTTCCAGGGCATTGCGCAGGCCGTGCTGGTGGCCAAGGCGCCGGGTCCGATGACGGCCGATCCCGCGGACCTGCCCTGGACCCGGCTGGCGCCGGGCATCCGGCTCAAACCGATGGGCAGGCCTTTCCAGCCCCGATGAGGGCGGCAGGGTGGCGCGGTCTGCTATGCCTCGCGCCGCGCCAGCGCCAGGAAGGTGCCCAGCCCCACCATCGTGACACCGGAAGCACGGGTCATCAGGCGCGCGCGTGCCGCGCTCGCGGCCCCGGACCTGAGCAGGCGGTGCGCGGCAAACACCACGACCACGTCGACCAGCGTGTTGAGCGCGACGCAGATGCAGCCCAGCAGCACCAGCTGTGACACGGCCGCTGCGCCGGGCGCGACGAACTGCGGCAGGAACGCCAGGAAGAACAGCGCGGTCTTGACGTTCAGCACCTCGACCACCACGCCTTCCATCAGCGCGCGGCGCGCGCCGCGCGACGGCACGGCCGCGACCGTTGTGGCGGGCGGGGCCTTGCGCACCAGCATGCGCACGCCCAGGTACACCAGGTAGGCTGCCCCCAGGTACTTGAGCACGCTGAACGCCACCGCGGACTGGGCGATGACCAGCGACAGGCCCGCGGCCGCGGCCAGCACATGCAGCAAGCCGCCGAGGCCGGTGCCCAGGCATGAGGCCAGGCCCTCCGATCGTCCGCCGGCCACCGTTCGCGCGACGACATAGGCGATGGCCGGGCCGGGGGTGATGGCGAGCACGACTGCGGCGATCAGGAAGGGGATCAGCGACATGGTTCGGGGTTCCTTGTTGATGAGGCAGGGTTGCGGCCGTGCCGGCGTGGATTGCGGCGAAGCCGGATCAGACCGCGTTGCGCATCGACTGCGCCAGTTCCGCGCAGCCGCGCGCCTCCAGCGCGTCGACCACGCCGAGGCGGTCGCGCGTGTCCTTGTTCTGGCCGAGCTTGCGCTTGCCCACCAGCGACGTCACGGCGATCTCGAGGCCGACGATGCCGCGCAGCATGGCGTCGAGGTAGTCGGGCGGGGCGTCGCCCATCTTCCACGGGCACGCTTCGGCGGCCTCGTGCCGCCGCGTCAGGCGCGCCACCAGGCCGCGCACGAAGCGCTCGTCGTCGCGCACGGTGAGGATGCCGTGCGCGTGCACCACCTCGTAGTTCCAGGTCGGCACCTGGCGATGCGTCTCATGCTTGCTCGGGTACCAGTTCGGCGAGACATAGGCCTCGGCGCCGCGGAACACCACCATCACCGGCGTGCCGGTCGGACACCGCTGCCAGACCGGGTTGGCCCGCGCCACGTGCGCGGTGAGGACGCCGTTGGCACCGGCGCCGGGGTCGAATTCGAACGGCAGATGGTCGGCATCCAGGCCGTGCTGGCCGTGCGTGACCAGCATGCCCAGCGGGTGCGCATGCATGATGCGGGCAAGGGCGTCGGGGCGGGTCTCGGCGAAATGGTCGGGGCGGTACATCGTGGGGGCTCGGCGCGATCGGATGCTCGATACTGTCGCCGACAACTGGCACAATCGGAAGGTCCAGTTTCCAGGAATTTGAATGGGCCAGTTCGACCAGTCCGGCGGCACGCATTCCGGCGCTACGGGCGCGGGACGCCGCATCTATGACCTGCTGCGCGCCCAGATCGCCGACGGCACGCTGCCGCCCGGCGCGCCGGCGCCGTCCACGCGCGGCCTGGCGGCCGAGCTGGGGGTATCGCGCACCACCGTGACCGCCGCCTATGAACAGCTGGCGGCCGAGGGCTTCCTGGTCACGGCGAGGGGGCGGGCGGCCCGCGTTGCCAGCCCGCTGGCGGCGTCCCCGCCGGCCCGGCCGGATGCCGCGCGGCACGCCAGGGAACCGGCGCTGTCGCAGTTCGGCCGCCGCGTGGCGGCACTGGGGCTGCCGGCAGCGCCGCCGGCCGAGCCGGTGCGCTTCGATTTCCTTTACGGCGCGGTGGCCTGGCGCGACTTCCCGGCGCTGGCGTGGCGGCGCGCCTGGCAGGCCGAGCTGCTGCGCCAGCACGACAGCCTGTGCTACGCCGCGCCGGAAGGCGAGGCAGCCCTGCGGCGCGCGCTGCAGGGCTACCTGCGCCGCGCTCGCGGGCTGGCATGCGACGCCGGACAGATCGTGGTGGTGCATGGCTCGCAGCAGGGCATCGACCTGTGCGCGCGGCTGTTGCTGGATGACGGCGATACCTTCGCCTTTGAAGAGCCCGGCTACCTGATGGCCAGGCGCTGCTTCGAGGCCACCGGCGCGACGTGCCTGCCGGTCCCGGTGGACGGGCATGGCATGGATACCGCCAGCCTGCCCGCGGCGGACCGGGTCCGGCTGGCCTACGTGACGCCGTCGCACCAGTTCCCGCTGGGGGGCGTGCTGCCGATCGGGCGCCGGCAGGCACTGCTGCAATGGGCCCGGCGCCACGACGCCTGGATCGTCGAGGACGACTATGACGGCGAATTCCGCTACGGCCAGCGGCCGATCGATACCCTGCGCGCGATCGACACCGATGGCCGCGTGATCTATGTCGGCACCTTCTCCAAGGCGCTGTCGCCGCAGCTGCGGCTGGGGTACCTGGTGCTGCCGCCGGAACTGGTGCCGGTGTTCGGCCTGGCCAAGCGGCTGGCCGACCGCCATGCCCCCGTGCTGGAGCAGCGCGTGCTGGCCGCACTGATCGACAGCGGCGCCTACGAGCGCCACGTCCGTCGCATGCGCCGCGAGAACGGGCGCCGCCGCGCGGCGCTGCTCGATGGCATTGCGCGCCACCTGCCCGGCGATGCCGAGGTCAGCGGCACCGCCGCCGGGCTGCACGTGGTGCTGTGGCTGCCGTCGCTGCGGCCGCGGGACGAGCCGGCACTGGTGGCCGCCGCGCGCGGCGCCGGCGTGGGCGTCTACCCGGTCTCGGCGCTGTATGCCCGGCCGCATGGGGCGGGCCGGCCCCGTGCGGCCGGCCTGGTGCTGGGCTACGCCAGCCTGACCAGCGCGCAGATAGAGCAGGGCGTGCGCGTGCTGGGCACGGTGGTCGCGGCGATGGCGGGTTGACCGGCGGCACGCCCGGCGCTGCGTGCCGGGCATTTCTGCCAATGACATTGAACAGAACGGCAATTGGCCCACCTGGCGCAACGCTCTAACGTCTGTCGAAAACGACCGCGGCCGGCACGCCGGGCGGCAACAGAACGACAACCAGGAGACAGCGCATGGCTATCACAAGGCGTGGCATGGGAGGGCGTTTGCTATCGGTCGTGGCCAGGGCCATGGCGGCAATGGCGATCTGCGCGGCGGCAGCGCCGGCCGCGACGGCGGCGGGCGATTTCCCGGCCAAGCCCATCGAGTTCTGGATTCCGTTCCCGCCCGGCGGTCCCACCGACGGCTCGCTGCGCGCGCTGCTGGCAGCCGCCGGCAAGGAACTGGACCAGCGCGTGGTGCCGATCAACAAGCCCGGTGCGGGCGCCACGCTGGCGGCCCAGGTGATGTCCCAGACCGCGGCGCCGAACGGCTACACGCTGTCGATGGTCGCGGCCAATATCTTCCGCATGCCGCACCTGCAAAAGACGCCATACGACCCGCTCAGGGACTTTACCTACATCATCGGCCTGACCAACTACCGCTATGGCCTGGTGGTGCGCGCCGACGCGCGCTGGAAGACGCTGGAAGAATTCCTTGCCTACGCCAAGGCGAACCCTGGCAAAGTGACCTACGGTGCGGTCGGCATCGGCAGCTCGGGACATATCTCGATGGAGAAGCTGGGCCGGGCCGCCGGCGCCAAATTTACCTTCGTGCCTTACAAGGGCGGCGCCGAGGAAATGATGGCGCTGATGGGCGGCGACATCGATGCGGTGCTGGACCCGGGCTGGGGCCAATTCGCCGTCGCCGGCAAGGTGCGGCCGCTGGCCATCGTCGGCGACGCGCGCTTTGCGCGATTCAAGGATGTGCCGACCCTGAAGGAGCGCGGCTACGACATCAGCGCCAGCTCGCTGGTGGGCATCGTCGGCCCGCGCGGCATGGACCCGGCGGTGGTCAGGAAGCTGCACGATGCGTTCTTCCGCGCCGCGCAGGATCCGGCCTACCTGCGCTCGCTCGAGGCCATCGACCTGGAGCCCGCCCACCTCAACAGCGCGGACTACACCAGGTTCGCGGCCGAACAATTCGAGCGCGAGAAGCGCGTGGTGCAGCAGCTCGATATCAGCCTGCAGTGATCGGCGTGCGATCATCGCGCGACCGGCTGCACTGTCTCAGTGCAGCCGGTCATGCCGGGCCATCCGTGGCTCGGGTTAGCGCAACTTCTTTGGTACGCTGGTGGTATGCCTGCCGCTGCCATCGCTGCTTGCGCCCCGAGCGCGTGACTTCCGCACTCCTCCGGCTGGCAGCGGCCAAAGGAGTGATCATGCAAGAGCTGAGCTTTAGCGCCCTGCTGTACCGCTATTTCTTCTTCGGCTGGCTGTTCCGGGACGCCAGCCGCGGCAACCGCGCCGAACGCACGCGCGCCTGGCACTTCAACCAGGCGCGCGCGCATTGGCTGCTGACCTACATGCGGCGCTGGCTCTGGTGCGGCGTGTTGTTCTACGCGCTGGGCAGTGTGGTGGAGCTGATGCTGTCCGCGCCGGCGCTGTCGGCGCTCTTCTATGTGCCCGGTGCGCTGTGCGTGCCGGTCAACGTTGTCATCGGCGTGCTGTGGCTGGGCCTGAAGACGCTGCCCGGGCCGCTGTGAACATGACCGCCGTATTCCTGCCCGCGGCAATCGCGCAGCAAGTCCGCCTGGCCCATGCCGTGATCGCACGTCATCTGGACGGCACGCTGCTGGGTGTCTACCTGTTCGGTTCGGCACTCGATGGCGGCCTGGGGCCGCACAGCGATATCGACCTGCTGGTGACCACGCGCGGCGGGCCCGACGATGCCCTGCGGCAAGCGCTGCTGCGCGACCTGCTGGAGGTCTCGGCTCCGCCCGGCAGCGCCGGGCCGTGGCGGCCGCTGGAAGTTACCGTGGTGGCGCGCGGCGAAGTGGTGCCATGGCGCTACCCGGCCACGCGCGAACTGCAGTTCGGCGAATGGCTGCGCGAGGACATCCAGGCCGGCATGTTCGAGGGCCGGATGCCGGACCACGATCTCGCCATCCTGCTGACTCAGGCGCGGCAGCACAGCATCGCGCTGCTGGGGCCGACGGCCGAGGCGTGTTTCGAACCTGTTCCCCGGCGGGACTTCATCGCCGCGCTTGCCGATACCGTCGCGCAATGGCAGACCGGAAGCGACTGGGCCGGCGACGAGCGCAATGTGGTGCTGGCAATGGCGCGGATCTGGTATAGCGCCGCCACCGGCCGGATCGCGCCCAAGGACGTCGCCGCCGCCTGGGTGCTGGAGCGCCTGCCGGCCGCGCAACGGCCGGTGATGGCAGCGGCGCGGGCGGCGTACCTGTCGGGCGGGCCGGATGATCCGGTGCTGCGTGGCGCGGCGGTTGCGGCGTTCATGCGGTACGCCGCAGGCGTGGTCAGGGCGCTGCTGGCGCAGCCGGCCGGGCACAGTCCCATGCGGTGAGGATCGGTATCGCCCGCGCCAGTGGGCGGCTGCCAACGGCTTGCTGCTCTCTCTGCTATGGTTAACAGGCCTGTCCGTCACGCGCGCCGGCCCCTCGCCGCCATCGCGCGCGGTGCCGCACGGCAACCTTGAAACCAGGGAGAACGGCATGAAACCCGGCAAGCTAATCGTGGCGGTGGCGCTTGCCGCCGCGTCCGCCGCGTCCGGCACGGCGCTGGCGCAACCCGAGACCCGCGTCGACTCGGTTTCCGGCGTGGGCGCATCGCGCACCACCGGCACGGTCAAGGCCACGGCCACGGTGGCGGCCATCGATGCGGCCACCCGCACCGTTACGCTCAAGGACGAGCAGGGCAAGCTCACCGACGTGCAGGTGGGCGACGACGTGCGCAACTTCGGGCAGCTGCGCGTGGGCGATGCCGTCACGGCGGAATACACGCAGGCCTTGTCGGTCAGCCTGAACCGCCAGAGCGGCATCCGCTCCAGCAGCGAGCGCGAGATCACGCAGCGCGCCGCGCCGGGCGCGAAGCCGGGCGGCATGGTCGGGCGCGAGGTCACGGTCACCGCCGACGTGGTGGCGGTCGACACCAAGACCGGCATGGTGACGCTGAAGGGGCCGCAGGGCCGGATGGTGGACGTGCATGTCGCCGACCCGAAGCAGCTGAAGGCGGTGCGCGCCGGCGAGCAGGTGCAGGCGGTCTACACCGAGGCGATCGCGATCTCGGTCACGCCGCGCAATGCGCGCTGATTTGCCGTCGGCCGCCCGCTACATCACGCGCCCGAACCACCACAGCGACAACAGCCCCGCGCACGCCGCCAGCAGCGCGCCCAGCGCGGCGAACAGCGCGGTGATCTCGACCTGGCTGCGCTTGTTGAATGCCAGCCGCGCGTTGAGCGCGCGGTACACCCGCTTCAGTTCGGTGGCATCCTCCAGCCGAAAGTACTCGGCACTGGTGGCGTCGGCGACTTCCTTCAGCACCTTCTCGTCCAGCCTGACGCGGGCCGACCAGCCGTCGACCGAGAGCACCACGCCTTCAGGGGTGCCCACGCCCACGGTATAGATGCGCACGCCGTGCTCGGCGGCAAGCTGGGCCGCGCGCATCGCCGCCGGGCCGGCGTTGCTTTCGCCGTCGGAGAACAGCACGATCGCGCCGGCGGTATAGGAGCCCGGCTGCACCGGCTCGCTGTCGCCGGGCGGATTGGCCAGGCCCCGTGATCGCCTTGGCGGCGGCGTGTCGTCGTTCATCAGCCGCTCGGCATCGGGCGTGAGCTCCGGCAGCAGCGTGGTCAGCGCAATCAGCATGCCGTTGCCCAGCGCGGTGCCGCCCTGCGGCTGCAGGCGCTCGATCGCGGTGGCCACGGCCTCTCTGGCGCGGGTGGGCGCCTGCGCCACGGCGGCGGTGCCGGCCATCGCAACCACGCCGACGCTGACGCCCGCGGGTTGCGCGTCCAGCAGGGTGGTGGCGGCCTGCTGGGCGGCGCCCAGGCGGCTGGGCTTGACGTCCTGGGCGCGCATGCTGCCGGACAGGTCCATCACCAGCACCACCGTCTCGATGCGCGAAGGCAGCATCATCACCGCCTGGGGCCGCGCGATCGCGGCGATCAGCGCGGCCAGCGCCAGCAGGATCAGCAACGGCGCCACGTGGCGGCGCCAGCCACTGCCGCCCCGCGTCGCAACGCCCGCTGTCTTCAGCGCCGGGTAATGCCCGGCCGCGTGCCGCCTGCGCCGGTCGAGCCAGACATAGCCCGCCGCCAGCCCTCCGACCAGCGCGAACAGCCACAGCATGCCTGGCCACAGGAAGCTGAACACGGGCAGGCGGCTGAGCGCGTCGATCATGCGGCCCCCCTGGCGATGTTGGCGGCCCTGGCGCTGCCTTGCTGGCGCCGGCGCTGGCGCGCGAAGCTCAGCAGCGCCAGGTCGAGCCGGGCGTAGGTCGACAGCGTCAGGCATGCCACACCGGCGCGCGCGAAGGCCTGGCGCAGCTCCGCCTCGCGCGCCTCGGCGGCGGCGGCGAAGCGCTTGCGGAAGGACGGGTCATGGGTATCGACGAACAACTGCTCGCCGGTCTCCGCATCCTGCAGCACCACCAGTCCCAGGTCTGGCAACGCGGTTTCGAGCGGATCGACCAGCCGCACCGCGACCACTTCATGGCGCCGCGCCAGCATGCCAAGCGACGCCTGCCAGCCCGGCGCGCTGATGAAATCCGACACCACGAACACCACCGAGCGCCGCCTTGCCACCGCGCGGGCGCGTTCGAGCAGGTCGCGCAGGCGGGTGTCGCCCGGCGATGCGGCCGGCGTGGCGCGCATGCGGTGCAGCAGGTGCAGCAGCTGCCGGCGCCCGGCGCGCGCCGGCACCACCGTGGCGTCGGCATTGGCGGCGCCGCCATAGAGCACGGCGCCCACCCGGTTGCCATAGCGCGTCAGCAGCAGCGCCATCACCGTGGTGAAGTCGCTCAGCAGGTCGCGCTTGCGCACGCTGCCCGAGCCGAAGTCGATCGAGCCGCTCAGGTCCAGCAAGAACCAGGCCGCGACCTCGCGGTCTTCCTGGTACTCGCGCACATGCGGCGTCTGCAGTCGCGCGGTCACGTTCCAGTCGATATGGCGCACGTCGTCGCCGGCGTGGTATTCGCGCAGGTCGGCAAAGTCCAGGCCGAAGCCGCGGAACAGCGTGCGGTAGTCGCCTTGCAGCAGCCCGTCGAGGCGGCGCACCACAGTCCATTCCAGGCGCCGCAGCAGGGCATCGGTCTGGTTTGCGCCGGTGCCGGCCAGCGCCACGCCGGATACAGCGCCGGACGCAATCCCGGGCGCGGTGTCCGGGGCGTCCCGGGGCTTAGTCCGCCGCCGCCCGAACATGGGATTCCATGGGCCGCTCGGGAACCGGCAGCGCCTGCGAGATGCGGGAGATGAGCTGGTCGGCGGTCACGCCGTCGGACATGGCCTCATACGAGAGCGACAGGCGATGGCGCAACACGTCCGGCACCAGGTCGGCCATGTCCTCGGGCAGGGCATAGTGGCGGCCGCGCAGGTAGGCCAGCGCGCGCGCGCCTTCGACCAGGCCGATGGTGGCGCGCGGGCTGGCGCCGAACGACACGTAGCGGTCCAGGTCCGCCAGGCCGTAGTCGCCCGGCTTGCGCGTGGCCGCGACCACGCGCACCGCGTACTGGACCAGGCTGGGATCGACATACACCTTGCGGCAGGCCTCCTGCAGCGCGCTCAGGTGCTCGGGCGTGGCCACCGGGCTTACGCTGATGCGCGGGCCGGTGACGCGGTTGACGATCACCACTTCTTCCTCTTCCGACGGATAGCCCACCAGCACCTTCATCATGAAGCGGTCGACCTGCGCCTCGGGCAGCGGGTAGGTGCCCTCGGTCTCGATCGGGTTCTGCGTCGCCATGACCAGGAACGGGGCGGGCACGCGATGGGTCTCGCCGGCGATGGTGACCTGCTTCTCCTGCATCACTTCCAGCAGCGCGCTCTGCACCTTGGCCGGCGCGCGGTTGATCTCGTCGGCCAGCAGCAGGTTGGCAAAGACCGGGCCGCGCACCGTCGAGAACTCGCCCGTGCCCTGGTTGTACATGCGCGTGCCGACCAGGTCGGCCGGCAGCAGGTCCGGCGTGAACTGGATGCGCTTGAAGGTGCCGCTCATGGTTCGCGCCAGCGTGTTGACGGTCAGGGTCTTGGCCAGCCCAGGCACGCCCTCCACCAGCAGGTGGCCGCCGGACAGGATGGCCACCAGCACCCGTTCGAGAAAATGGTCCTGCCCGACCACCACGCGTTTTACCTCGTACAGCAGGCGTTCCATCAAGTTGGCGCTGTCGGCTGCGCCCCTGGCTTGGTCGTTCATAGGTCCCCGCGTCAGAAAGGAGAAGTTCCGATGGATACGCCGGCGCTTTCGATCGTGGTGGCGAAGCCGATGCCGATGAAGGTGCCGCTGTTGCCCGGGTTGAGGATGGCGGTGACGATGCCCACCACCTCGCCGTTCATGTTCACCAGCGGGCCGCCCGAGTTGCCCGGATTGACCGCCGCGTCGAACTGGATCAGCTTGTCCAGGGTCCGCTTGTTGTCCGACGCGACGAACTCGCGGTCCAGCCCGGACACCACGCCGGCGGATACCGACGGCCCGATGCCGAACGGAAAGCCCACCGCGACCACTTCGGATCCGGGCAGCAGGTCCCGGCTGGAACCCAGCGTTGCCGCCGGCAGGTCGTCGGGTATCGACTTGGCCTGGATCACCGCCAGGTCCTTCTCGGGAATCGTCTGCAGCACGGTGGCCTCGGACGTGTGCCCGTCGTGGAAGGTCAGCTCCAGGCGCCGCGCTCCGGCAATCACGTGGAGGCTGGTAAGGATCACGCCGCGCTCGGTCACCACCACGCCCGAGCCGATGTGGCGGGATTCCGGCTTGTTCTCCGCGCTGTTGCCGGGCGGACGTTCGTTGGGCAGTGGCGGGGCGGTGGGGGCGGGAGGAGTCGACGGTGAGGCTTCGGGCGGCGTGGTCGGGGCGTCACGTCCGGCCTGCGGCGCGGAAGCCGCATCGGCGGTTTTTGCGGGCGCGGGGAAGTTGCGGATTTCGACCACCGATTCACGCACCGCCTCGGCCGCCATGGCGGTGCGCGAGGGCAGGGGCTTGGTCTCGAGCGTGTGCAGCACGGCCGCGTCGATGTCCTTCTGCGTCAGCGCGCGCGGCTTGGGCTGCAACAGCCACGCCGAGCCCACACTGGCGGCAAGAACCAGCGCGACGGTCGCCGAGACCCATCCGTAGATCGTCACCCGTTTCATCGCAGCCCCCGAGGTCCCGTCCCGCCTTAAAAAATACAGTACCATCCTCTTACCCACGCGCCAAGGAGCAGGGCATGCAGTTTCTCTGGCCGCAGATGCTCTGGTTGCTGCTTGCGCTTCCGGTGCTGGCAGCCGCCTACCTGTACCTGCTCGCGCGGCGCAAGAAGGCGGCGGTGCTGTATGCAAGCCTTGCATTGCCGCGCGCCGCGCTCGGCCCGCGCCAACGCCTGCGGCGCCACATTCCACCGTTGCTGTTCTTCTTCGCGCTGGCCGCGGCATTGCTGGCCTGCGCGCGTCCCAGCGCCACCATCACGCTGCCGGCCGATACCGTGACCCTCGTGCTGGCGATGGACACCTCGCGCAGCATGGAGGCCGCCGACGTGCCGCCCAACCGCATCAGCGCCGCCCAGCAGGCCGCGCGCGACCTCGTCGTGGGGCTGCCGGCCAGCGTGCGGCTGGGCATCGTTTCCTTCGCCGGCACCGCGGCGGTGGTGCTGCCGCCCACCGACAACCGGCAGGACATGCTCGACGCGATCGAGCGCTTCCAGCTGCAGCGCGGCACCGCCACCGGCAGCGGCCTGTTCCAGGCGCTGGCGGTGCTGTTTCCGGAAGACGGCATCGACCTCGAAGTGATCCTGTTCGGCAGCCGCTCGGACCGCGCCGGACGCGGCACCTCGCTCGACGAGGCCGCCGCGGCCGACGCCGCGCGCCGGCGCGAACAGAACCAGCAGGCGGCGCAGCCCGGCTCGTACCCGCACGGCGCGGTGATCCTGCTCAGCGACGGCCGGCGCACCACCGGGCCCGACCCGCTCGACGCCGCGCGCATGGCCGCCCAGCGCGGCGTGCGCGTCTACACCGTCGGCTTCGGCTCGCAGCAGGTCACGTCCGCGCCGGAGTCCAGCCTGGCGTACTTCATGCAGCTGGACGAACCGGCGCTGCGCGCTGTCGCCGCCATCACCGGCGGCGAGTACTTCCACGCCGGCACGGCGGCCGACCTGAGCCAGGTCTACCGCCAGCTCAGCGCACGCTTTGCGCTGGAGCGCAGGGAAACCGAATTGGGTGCCTTGTTCGCCGCAGGGGCGGTGGCGTTGCTGGCGCTGGCGTGTGGGTTGTCGATGTTGTGGTTCAGGCGGTGAGGGAAAGCGATGGCGGAGTCATGTGAGGAGGTGGCGGCCGCCGCTATTTCTACTGGTCTGCCTTTGCCCCCGAACGGCGCACGATTTCCGCCCATTTCCTGCCCTCAGCGGCGTTGTAGCGGGCAAAGTCGGCGGGCGACGAGCCCACCGGCTCAGCACCCATGTCCGCGTACTGCTGGCGCACATCGGGCCGTTTCAGCGCGGCAGCCGCATGCGTGGCAAGCTTCTCGATTACTGCTGCCGGCGTGCCTCGCGGCGCCCACAAGCCATACCAGGTACTGATGTCGAAGCCGGGCAAGCCGGATTCCGCAACGGTCGGGATGTCAGGCAACGCGCTCGCGCGGCGTGGGGTGGTAACAGCGATGGCACGTAGCTTGCCGGACTTGATAAACGGCATGGCGGACGGCATGGAATCGAACATCAGCTGGATCTGGCCGCCCATCAGATCCGTCAGCGCCGGCGCGCTGCCCTTGTATGGAACATGCTGCATCGGCACCCTGGCCGCCAGCTTGAACGATTCGCCGGCCAGGTGCTGGGCCGAGGCATTGCCCGCCGAGCCGAAGTTAAGCGCGCCGGCCTCGCGCCTGGCATAGGCAATCAGGTCCTGCACGGTCTTCACCGGCGAGGCGTTGTTGACCACCAGCACCAGCGGTACGTCGGCCAGCTGCGTGATTGGCACGAAATCCTTGAACGCGTCATAGCGCATCTTCGGCTGGATGCTGGGGTTGATCACATGCAGCGAGGCATTGGCGAGGATGGTGTAGCCGTCAGCGGCCGCGCGCGCCACGGCTTCGGCGCCGATCATGCCGCTGGCGCCGGGTTTGTTGTCGACCACCACGCCCTGGCCCAGGCTTTCGCCCATCTTGACCGCCACCACGCGCGCCAGCAGGTCGGTGGGTCCGCCGGCCGGGTAGGGCAGCACCATGCGCACCGGATGTTGCGGAAATTCCTGCGCGCCGGCGGCGGCGGGCAGCAGCGCGCTGGCGGCCGACAGCACCAGCGCCGCGCGCAGCCGCGTCCATATCGCATGTGGTTTCGGATATCGGGTGTTCACGTCTCTGTCTCCTTGATTTTTATCGCTACCTTGCCCACCACCTGGCGGGATTCCAGCGCGGCCAGGGCATCGCCCAGGCCGGTGATCGGATAGGTCGCGGACACGGTCGGCGCCAGCTTGCCCTGTGCGGCCCAGTCGAACAGCGTTGCCATGACGTCCTGCAGCGCCGCGGCGTGCTGTGCGCGCTCGTTGGCGGGCGTCCAGCCGATATAGCGGCCAAAGAAGAACCCGTGCAGCGTCAGGTTCTTGACCAGTAGCAGGTTCACCGGTGCCTGCGGGATGGTGCCGCTGGCAAAGCCGATGCTGAGGATGCGGGCGTTGGCCGCCGCCGCGCGCAGCGCCTGCTGGAACAGCTCGCCACCGACGGGGTCCACCACCACGTCGGCACCGCGACCGCCGGTCAGGGCCTTGACCGCGCCTGCCAGGTCCGCCGGCGCCACTGCGTGCGCCGCACCGCGCCGCAGCGCGTCGGCACGCTTGGCCTCGGTGCTGGCGCAGGCGATCACGGTGGCGCCCAGCTCGCGCGCAATCTCCACGGCGGCCAGGCCCACGCCCGCGCCGGCCCCCAGCACCAGCACGGTATCGCCGGGGCGCAGCGCGCAGCGCCACACCAACCCGCAATAGGCCGTGCCGTACGAAATCGGAACCGGCAGCGCGACCGTCGAGGGCAGCGTGTCCGGCACGCGATAGACCGTGTATTCGGGCACCGTGACCCGTTCGGCAAAGCAGCCCCAGTCCGCGATCGCCACCACGCGGTGGCCCGGGCGCAGCCGTGTGACGGCATCGCCGCAGGCGACCACGCGGCCGACGGCCTCGGTGCCCGGCACGAAAGGCAGCGGCGGGCGCCTTTGGTACTGCCCGGCAATCATCAGGCCGGTGGCATGGCTTACGCTGGCATACTCGACCGCGACCGTGACCGCATGCGGGTCAGCCAGCGCCGGCTCGGGAATGGCTTGCACGCAGACGTCGTGCACACTGCCAAATTGTTCGCACACCAGCGCCTTCATTTGACACCTGCCCTGGCCGCAGGGGCCTGCCGCGCCACGCCCTGGCGCAGCCAGTCGTCGATGGCCAGCTGGCTGAAGCCCGCCTCGCGCAGGATCTCGACGGTATGTTCGCCGTTGGCCGGCGCGGGGCCGGCATCCCGGCGCAAGCCCCGCGCCGGGATCCCGGCAAAGGGCAGCAGCCCCAGCCCGGGCTGCGCGATGGCCTGGAAAGTTTGCCGGTGCGCGGCCTGCGGATGCGCGAGCACGTCGTCATAGGTGCGCACCGGGGCATGCAGCACGTCATGCCGGCTGAGGATTTCCTGCCATTGCGCGGTGGTGCGCGTGGCGATGCAGCGCGCCACCAGCTGGTTGAGCAGCGCGGCATGGGCCATGCGCGCGGCGTTGTCGGCAAAGCGCGGGTCTTCGAGCCAGTCGGAATGGTCCAGCGCCCGGCACAGCTTGCCAAACTGCGCGTCGTTCAGCGCCAGCAGCGTCAGGCTGCCGTCGTGGCTGGCATAGACGCCGTTGGGCGCGCTGACTGGCCCCGCGGCGGACGGGCCGCCGAGGGCATGCTCGAGCAGGTTGTTGGCCTGCAGCGCGCAGCAGGCCTCGAACAGGTTCAGCTCGACATGGCCGCCGCGCCCGCTGCGATAGCGCCGGCACAGTGCCGCGGCGCACGCCTGCGCGGCATAAAGGCCGGTGGCGGCATCGGCCAGCAGCATGCCGATGCGGCGCGCGCTGCCATCGGCGTCCCGGTTGGCGAACATCAGTCCGGAATCCGCCTGCATGACAGAGTCCGACGCCGGATAGTCGGCATACGGACCATCCGCGCCATAGCCGCTGATCGACACATAGACCAGCTCAGGGCGTTGCGCGGCCAGCGCGGCATAACCCACGCCCAGCCGTTCGGCCACCTGCGGGCGAAAGTTCTGCACCAGCACGTCGGCCTGCAGCGCCAGGTCCCGCAGCACTGCCTTGCCGCTGTCGGTGGTGGCATCGATGCAGGCGCTGCGCTTGCCGCCGTTATAGGCCAGTGCCAGCGCGCTGGTTTCGCCGCGCACGACACCGACCTTGCGGCCCCAGTCGCCCGCGGGCGGCTCGATCTTGACGACTTCCGCGCCTTGCTGCCACAGGATGTGAGCGCAATACGGGCCGGCAATGCCCTGGCTGATGTCCAGCACGCGCAGGCCGGCAAAGGGCAGGTCGGTGTCGTCCGGTCTGGTGGTGGAGAGTGGGGGCATGAGCTCGTCGGCAGGGATAAACACGAGCTTTATGCTAGGGTTGGCCTACCGCCGAAACAATCCCTCGATTTGTGCCAATGGTGTTGACTGATGATTGACAATAATTTCGATCTCAACCTGGTGCGGCTCTTCGTCACCATGGTCGAGTCGCGCACGCTGACGGCAGCGGCGCAGCGCAGCGGCATGACGCGCTCGAACGTGTCGCGCCGGCTGAAGCTGCTGGAGCAGCATCTGGGCGCGCAGCTGATGCGCCGGACCACGCGGCATGTCGAGCTGACCGAAGCGGGACAGCTGCTGTATGCGCATGGCTTGCGCATGCTGGATGAACTGCAGTCCGCCAATACCGCCATCGACAGCCTCGGCACGGTGGTGCGCGGCGATGTGCGGATCCGCCTGCCGACGGGGCTGGGCCACCTCTACCTGACGCCGCTGCTGCTGGAATTCGCGCGCAGCTATCCGCAGATTTCGCTGCGCGTGGTGATCAACGACAACATTGGCGACCTGATTCCGGCCGAGGTCGACGTGGCGCTGAAGATCACTTCGCAGCCGCCGGACGATCACGTGGCGCGGCGCATCTGCGAGGTGGGCTGGTGCCTGTGCGCATCGGCATCGTTTCTGGACCGCCACGGGCCGGTCCGCACCGTGGCCGACCTGGAGCGCTGCGACATGATTGCGCCGGCATCGCTGGGACGGCGCTTTACGCTGAAGGTATGGCTGGCCGGCACGCCGATGACACTGCGCGTGTCGCCGCGGATCCAGTCAGGCGACTATCCGTTCCTGTTCGAATCGGTAATGGGCGGACTGGGCGTGGCGCTGCTGCCGCGGTATGCGGTCTGGCGGCAATTGCAATCGGGACAGATGCGCGAGGTGCTGGCCGAGTGCGAAGCCGAGGGCGTGGGCGACAGCGTCTACATGCTGACCGCGCCCAACCGCTATCCGACCCTGGCCACGCGCACGCTGATGGACTTTATCCGCCAGCACCTGGAGCGGCAGGCCGAGAACTGGGGCAGCCGCCACGCCGCTGCGGCGACTGCCGGTTGAGCCAGGGTCGGCACGGGGCGCTTTGCGGCGTGGCGGCAACGCGCCTATTTCTCCTGCATCTTCGCCGCCTTGACGATCTCGCCCAGGCGACGGCGTTCCGCGTCGACGAACTTGATGAAGTCCGCGCGCGTGCCGCCGACGGGTTCGATGCCCACTTGCTTGAGCTTGGCGGCGGCGGCCGGATCTTTCATGGCCTTGTCCACTGCCGCGGCGACCTTGTCGAGGATGGCGTCGGGCGTGCCCTTGGGCGCATGGACGCCGGCCCAGTGCGCGATCTGCAGGTCCGGAAAGCCTTGCTCCACCGCGGTGGATAGTTGCGGGTAGGCAGAAATGCGCTGGGTCCAGGTGGTGGCCAGCGCCTTGAACTTGCCGTCGTGCAGGATATGCGGCAACGCGATGATGCTGGCCTCGGAGGTGCCTTCCACCTGGCCGCCCAGCACGGCCGTGGTGCTTTCCGATCCGCTCTTGTAAGGCACCGGCTGCAGCTTCGCGCCGTACTTCACGTTCAGGATCTCCGCCACGAAATGCGGGGTGCTGCCGGTGCCGGCGGTGGCGAAATTGAAGCCATTGCCTTTCTTCGAAGCCTCGACGAAGTCGCGCAGGTCCTTGTAGGGCGCGTTCTTCGGCACCACGATCACCGACGGCGCCAGTCCGATCATCGCCACCGGCACCAGCGCGTCGTCCTTGAACGGCATCGACTTCTTGATCATGCTGTTGGAGATCACGCCGGCGGCGCTGATCAGGAAGGTGTAGCCGTCCGGCGCGCTCCGCGCCACCAGGTCGGCGCCCACGGTGCCGCCCGCGCCCGGCCGGTTCTCGACCAGCACGGTCTGGCCCAGCGCCTTGCTGGCGCCTTCGGCGGCCGCGCGCGCCATCAGGTCATTGGCGCCGCCCGCGGCGAACGGCACGACGAAGCGGATGGTCTTTGCGGGCCAGGAGTCTTGGGCGCAGGCGCCCGAGGCCGCGAGGAAGGCCGCCGATGCCAGCAGGCCCAGGGCGAATCGGTTTTTCATCGTCAAGTCATGTCTCCGTTCCGGGGTTGAACACGCCGGCAGGCGCGGCACTGTCCAGGCGGACCGATCCGGCTCCGCTGCCAAGCGTGCAGTGCCGACATTGTCACCCATCAGCACTCCGGAGGTCGGCTATGTGACCGGTGTGCGCTCCATCTCCGTTATGCGCCAGGACCCGGAGGTCAATCAGAATTCATATATATGAGTTGGTTGACATGGATGAATTCAACGCCTACCATGATTTCACGCCCGACCCACAGAGAGAGGAGACAACGATGATTCACGTAGTGCTTCATGACGCCAAGGACACCGTCGCGGTGGCCGTGGTGGAGGGGATCCAGCCCGGCACCCAGCTCAATGCCTGGATCATGGACGAAGACAAGATCGTGACCGTGACCGCGCTGCAGCCGATTCCCATCGGTCACAAGGTGGCGCTGCGCGACATGGATGTGAACGAGACGGTCTACAAGTACGGCATCGACATCGGCAAGGTAGTGGCGCCGATCAAGGCGGGGCAGCACGCCCACGTCCACAACATCAAGACCAAGCGCTGGTAAGCCGGTCGCGCCGCGCCTGCGTTCCATTCGCCTTCATTCCGCTTCCATCGCGCATCCAAGGATCCACGTCATGTCCGTGATCGACCAAAACACCACCTTCTGGGGCTACCGCCGCGACAACGGCCGCGTCGGCGTGCGCAACCACGTCATCATCCTACCGCTGGACGACTTGTCCAACGCCGCCGCCGAGGCCGTCGCCGCCGCGATCAAGGGCACCATGGCGATTCCCCATCCGTATGGCCGCCTGCAGTTCGGGCCGGACCTGGACCTGCATTTCCGCACGCTGATCGGCGCCGGCAGCAACCCGAACGTCGCCGCGGTGGTGGTGATCGGCATCGAGGAAGGCTGGACCAAGAAGGTGGTCGACGGCATCGCGCAGACCGGCAAGCCAGTGGTCGGCTTCGGCATCGAGGGCCACGGCGACCACGACACCATCATGCGCGCCTCCAGGGCCGCGCGCGAGTTCGTGCAGTACGCCACCGCGCTGCACCGCGTGGAGTGCCCGATCAACGAACTGTGGGTCTCGACCAAGTGCGGCGAATCGGATACCACCTCGGGCTGCGGCGCCAACCCGACCGTCGGCAACGCCTTCGACAAGCTGCATCCGCTGGGCACCACGCTGGTATTCGGCGAGACCTCGGAGCTGACCGGCGGTGAGCATATCGTCGCGGCGCGCTGCGCCAACGACGACGTGCGCCACCAGTTCATGGCGATGTTCGAGCGCTACCAGGGCATGATCGACCGCTGGAAGACCTCCGACCTGTCCGAGTCGCAGCCGACCAAGGGCAATATCGCTGGCGGCCTGACCACCATCGAAGAGAAGGCGCTGGGAAATATCCAGAAGATCGGCAAGAAGTGCACCGTCGACGGCGTGCTCGACAAGGCCGAGGCGCCGACGCATGCGGGGCTGTGGTTCATGGATTCGTCGTCGGCCGCGGCCGAGATGGTCACGCTGTGCGCGGCCGCCGGATATGTGGTCCATTTCTTCCCGACCGGGCAGGGCAACGTGATCGGCAACCCGATCGTGCCGGTGATCAAGCTGTGCGCCAACCCGCGCACCGTGCGCCTGATGAGCGAGCACATGGACGTCGACTGCTCGGGCCTGCTGCAGCGCGAGCAGACCCTGGACCAGACCGGCGACAAGCTGCTGGAATGCATGCTGGCCACCATCAACGGCCGCTGGACCGCGGCCGAGGCGCTCGGCCACCGCGAGTTCGTGCTGACCCGCATCCACGAGTCGGCATGATGAAGCGCATCTGCATCAGCGAGTTCATGGACCCGGCCGCGGTGCAGGCGCTGAGCGCCGGCTTCGACCTGCGCTACGAGCCGGGCTGGGTGGACAGGCGCGGCGAGCTGCTCGAGATCCTGGACGGGGCGCACGCGCTGGTGGTGCGCAACCGCACCCAGGTGGACGCGGCGCTGCTGGCGAGCGCGCCGGCCTTGCGCGTGGTGGGGCGGCTTGGCGTGGGGCTGGACAATATCGACGTAGCCGCCTGCCGCGAGCGCGGCATCCGTGTGATTCCCGCGGCCGGGGCCAATGCACGCTCGGTGGCGGAGTACGTGGTGACCACGGCCGCCGTGCTGCTGCGCGGCGCCTACCTGTCCAGTGCCGAGGTGGCTGACGGCCAGTGGCCGCGAGCCAGGCTGTCCGAGGGCCGGGAAGCGCTGGGCAAGACGCTGGGCCTGATCGGTTTCGGCGACATCGGCCGGCAGACCGCGGCGCTGGCGCGCGCCTTCGGCATGCAAGTCATTGCCAGCGATCCGATGCTGCCTGCAGACGATCCGGTGTGGACCGCCACCGGGGTAGCCTGCGTGCCGCTCGACGCGCTGCTGGCGCAGGCGGACGCGGTCAGCCTGCATGTGCCGCTGGTGGCCGCCACGCGCAACCTGATCGATGTCGGCCGTCTGGCGGCGATGAAGTCGGGCGCGGTGCTGATCAATACCGCGCGCGGCGGCGTGGTCGACGAGGCGGCGCTTGCCGATGCGCTGCGGGCCGGGCATTTGGCCGGCGCCGCGCTGGACGTGTTCGGCAGCGAGCCACTGGCCGCGGGCAGCGCGCTGCGGGGCGTGCCCAACCTGATCCTGACACCGCACGTTGGCGGCGTGACGCGCGAAGCCAATGCGCGCGTATCGATGATGATCGCCCGCGAGGTGCGGCAAGCGCTGGAGCAGATGCCATGAGCCGGATCGCATTGCAGGAACTGGAACGAGTGGCCGCGGCGGGCCTGCGCCGGGCCGGGGCCAGCGCCTTGCAGGCGCAGGCGACGGCGGCGGCGCTGGTGCGGGCCGATGCCGCGGGGCTGCCGTCGCACGGGGTCTCGCGCGTGCCGATGTACGTGGCGCACCTGCGCCATGACCGGGTCGACGGCAATGCCAAGCCAACGGTACAGGACACGCGCGCCAGCGCGGTGCTGGTCGACGCGCGCTGCGGCTTTGCCTTCGCGGCGTGCGAGCTGGCCATCGCCGAAGCCATGGCGCGCGCGCGCGCAACCGGCGTCGGCGTGGCCGCGGTTACCAACAGCCATCACTTCGGCGCGGCAGCGTTGCCGCTGGAGGCCGTGGCGCGCGCCGGCATGGTCGGCATCGCCATGGGCAATTCGCCCGCGGCCATGCCTGCGTGGGGCGGCAAGCGGCCGCTGTTCGGCACCAACCCGATTGCGGCGGTATTCCCGCGGCAGGGCCACGCGCCGGTGGTGATCGACCTGTCGCTGTCGGAAGTCGCGCGCGGCAAGATCATGGTGGCGGCGAAGCAGGGCAAGCCGATTCCGCCCGGATGGGCGCTGGATGACGCCGGCCAGCCCACCACCGACGCCCAGGCCGCGCTGCGCGGCTCGATGCTGCCGGCGGGCGGCGTCAAGGGTGCGATGCTGGCGCTGCTGGTGGAGCTGCTGGTGACGTCGCTGGCCGGGGCGCAGTTCGGCGCCGAGGCCGATTCCTTTTTCAGCGATGCGGGCAACCGTCCGCGCATCGGCCAGCTGTTCTTCGTGCTGGACCCCGGCGCCTTCGCCGGCTCGCAGGTCTACGCCGCACGCGTGGAAGCGCTGCTCGCGGCGATGCTGGACGACGAAGGCACGCGCGTGCCGGGTGCCCGCCGCGAAACCGCGCAGGCGCAGGCGGCAGCGCACGGCGTCGACGTGCCCGACGCGCTCTGGCGCGAATTGCAATCGCTTGCGGGCGAGGAGGCTGGCGCGCCGCATTGATTTCCTCACAACGGACCCACGCTTAGATGGGCCGGCTACAACTACCGGAGACAAACCATGGATCGACGCTTGATGTGCGGCGCGCGCAGGCACCTGAACCGCGTGCTGCTAGCCTTGTCAGTTGTATCGGCCCTCGCAGCATTGGCGCCGCGGCCTGCCGCCGCGCAGGGCGGCAGCGATGCCGCGGCCGCGGACTTTCCGGGCAAGCCGATCCGGTACGTGGTGCCGTTCGCGGCCGGCGGCCTGACCGACATCATGGCGCGCATGGTCGGCCACCAGCTCTCGGAAGAGTGGAAGAAGCCCATCGTGGTGGAAAACCGGCCGGGCGGCAATGCCAATATCGGCGCCGAGCAGGTCGCCAAGGCGCCGCCCGACGGCTACACCTGGCTGGCGGTGACGCTGACGCACGCGTCCAACGTGACCTTGTTCCCCAAGCTGCCGTTCAGCATGCAGAAAGACCTGGTGCCGGTGGCGCGCATCGCCTCGTCGCCGATGATGGTAGTGGTGCCGGCCAGCTCGCCGATCAAGTCGATGAAGGACCTGGCCGCGGCGGCGCAGAAATCCAAGCTGAACGCGGGCTCCAGCGGCAACGGCACGCCGCCGCACCTGACGCTGGCCCTGTTCGAAAGCCAGACCCGGACCAGCTTCACCCATGTGCCGTACAAGGGCGGCGCGCCGTCGATGACCGACCTGATCGGCGGCCAGATCGACGTGGTGTTCTCCAACTTCCCCGAGTCGCTCGCGTATGTGAAAGGCGGCAAGCTGCGCGCGCTGGCCGTGACCACGCGCGAGCGCCATCCGCTGCTGCCCGACGTGCCCACCGTGGCCGAGGCCGGGTATCCGGAACTGATCGTCGAGAACTGGACCGGCCTGATGATGCCGGCCGGCACGCCCCGGCCGATCGTCGACAAGGTGGCCGCCTCGGTCGCGCGCATGCTGGCCGCCGAGGCGGTGCGCGGGCGCATCGTCAGCGCGGGCTTTGCCCCCGCGGCCGGAGGCCCCGCGTTTGCCGACTACTTCAGCGGCGAGGTGACGCGCTGGGCCCGGCTGATCGAGGAGAAGCACATCCGGGTCGAATAGCGGCGCGTCGCGCCGCCGCGCCCGGGAGGCCGGCGTGCGGGCGTGGCGGCCGGCTTTAGTATGATTCGTCTTATCTATATGAGTCAGTCATGGATCGGCCGGCCGCCCCGCAGGCGGCATTGCAAAGGACACTAACGTGGGTTCCAGATTCGATGCCGGCGCAGCCATCGGCGGCGTGCTGTACAAGGACGTCAAGCACGCCATCCTGGCCGCCCTGGCCGAGGGCGAGTGGAAGCCGGGCGAGGCGATTCCGTCGGAGCGCAAGCTGATCGAGCGCTTCGGCGTCTCCATCGGCACGCTGCGCAAGGCCATCGACGAACTGGTGGCCGAGAACATCATGATCCGCCACCAGGGGCGGGGAACCTTCGTCGCGACGCACCGGCAGGAAGACCATTTCTTCCGCTTCTTCCGCATCGTGCGCCAGGACGGGTACCGCGAGTTCCCCACGGTCAAGCTGGCAAAGTTCCGCCGCGCCAAGGCCGACAAGGAAGAAGCCGCGGCGCTGGGCCTGCCGCTCGGCGAAGCCGTGTTCCGCTTCACCAACGTGCTGTCGCTGGAGGGGCGCCCGGTCATGATCGACGCCATCACCGTGCCGGCGGAACGCTTCAGGACGCTGACCGAGAAGCTGCTGCGCGAGCGGCCGAACACGCTCTACAACTTCTACCAGGACGTCTTCGGCATCAACATCATCCGCACCGAAGAGCGCCTGCGCGCCGCGCTGGCCGACGAGGAAGACCACGAACTGCTGGGCGTCCCCGTCGGCACCGCGATGCTGAAGATCCTGCGGGTGGCTTCGTCGTACCAGAACGAGCGCGTCGAGTACCGCGTCTCCAGGCTGGATACATCGGATTACGAGTTCGCGCTGTCGCAGCCGTGAAAGGGGCTGCGACTCGCTTCGCCCGCTGCCTCAGGCCCGACCGATCATGCGCAACACCGCGGCGGCCAGGGCGCCCTCGGCGTTGCCCAGCAGGTCGACCGCATCGAAATGGTGGCCGCGCTCCTGCACCACCACCTGCACGTCGAACCCGCATTCGCCCAGCAGCGCCTGGTATTCGCGCTGCAGCCGGTGGTACTCCGGCGATTCATCGCCGCCGACGGTCAGGATCATGGGCAGTTTGATTTTCGGGACATGATGGATCGGACTGTAGCGGGCAACGTCCGCTTCAGTCAGCCCAACCACCTGGTTGAGGTAGCACAGCCGGATCGGCTCCAGGTCATACAAGCCGCTGATCGCGCAACCTCCCTTGAGGATATCCGCCGGTACGCCGAAGGCAAGCCAGTCCGTTGCCGCCAGTGTGGCGGTGAGATGGCCGCCGGCTGAGTGGCCGGACAAGAAGATGCGATCCGGATCGAATCCCAGTTCGTTGGCATGCCGGTAGAGCCATGCCACTGCTTCCTGATTGTCGCGGACAATCTCGGCCATGCCCACATCCGGAGCCAGGCGGTAGTTCACCACCGCGACGTTGATGTCGCGCTGCAGGTAGGGCGCGGCAATGGAGCTGAAGTCGGACTTGTCCAGCGATTGCCAATAACCGCCATGAATGAAGACCAGCAGAGGGCGCTTTGGGGTGGCCGCCGGGAAGAAGTCGAGCGCCTGCAAGGCGTGTGCGCCATACGCAAGATCCGGCTTGACCAGATGGTTCCGACGGAACGTGGCGCTGGTGTCGGCCCATCGCTTGAAGATGTCCTGGAAGCCGGGGATTCCAGCCCTGACGTTGTACTGCTGGTCCAGTTCTTCCTGGTTGAAGTTTCGATACACTGACATTAAATTTGGCTCCAGACGTTGGGATCGATGCGTCGATTCCATTGGGTCGTTGCGACGCTTGTCGCGTCCGGCCAAAGATACGTATCCGCGTTTAGCAGCGCGCGCCGCGGGATGACAACCACTATCGCAAAGACGCCATGTTCGGAAAAAGCGAAAACCGCGATGACTACCAGGCGATAGCGCAGCCGGTCGGCGGCATGGCGCGCAAGCTGAAGGATGGCTTCTATATCGCCCCGCATTCGCATCCGCGCGCGCAGCTGATCTATGCCTATGTGGGGGCCATCCTGGTCACAACGGACTTCGGTTCGTGGGTGGTGCCGCCCCAGCGCGCCGTCTGGGTGCCTTGCAACGTCAAGCACGCCATGCAGGCGTGCGGCGATGTGGAGATGCGAACCGTCTACGTTCGCGAAGATGCCGTACCGGGCGAGTTGCACGGCTGTTGCGTGGTCGCGGTGCCGCCGCTGCTGCGCGAGCTGATCTCGGCCGCCGTGCGCATGCCGCTGGCCTATGACGAAGGCAGCCGCGACGGCTTGGTGGTGCAGCTTCTGCTGCAGGAGTTGCGTCCGCTTTCGGTGGTCCCGCTGCATCTGCCAATGCCAAGGGACCCACGCCTGGGCAAGATCTGCGCGAAGATCCTCGACGATCCCTCGGACGAGACCTCGGTCCAGACGTGGAGCCGCTCGGTTGGCGCCAGCGAACGGACCATCATCCGTCTGTTTCCGGAAGAAACGGGGATGACATACAGCCGCTGGAAGCAGCAGGCGCGGCTGATGGCCGCGGTTCGCCTGCTTGCCGAGGGTTGCCATGTCACGGACATCGCGCTTCAGCTTGGATACGAGAGTCCAAGCGCATTCAGCGCCATGTTCAGACGAGCGCTTGGCATGACCCCCACCGAGTATTTCCGCGACCGCAGCGGCGACTAGGCGTCACGCTGCCGGTTGGCATCTGCGCGACATCAACTGGCGTCAAGGCGCGAATCGAGGCCTGGGCCCTGCGGCACAGTCTAGGTGCCGCCGGATGGCCAGCACCGTGCTTGCTCCGTCGGCATTTGTCCAAGTCGAGGAGTGAGTATGTCAGTGATGGATCGTATCCAGGCAGCGGGCATCGTCCTGCCTGCCGCCGCAATGCCCAAGGCGCTTTATGTCCCGTACACGCTGCACCGGGGCTTGCTGACGATATCGGGACAGCTGCCGCTGCAGGACAGCAAGCCCGTATTCGTCGGCAAGGTTCCCGGCGCGGTCAGCGTCGAGGCAGCGCAGGCGGCGGCCCGGCTTTGCCTGGCCAACCTGCTGGGCTGGGTGGCCGCCGCGGTCGATGGCGATTTCGAACGGATCCGGGGCATCGTGCGGGTAGGCGGCTACGTTGCAGCGGATCCTGGTTTCGACGATGCGCCGCTGGTGATCAACGCCGCGTCGGATCTTCTCAACCGGATTTTTGCCGAGCGCGGGCGCCACGCCCGCCTTGCGCTCGGCGTGGCGAGCCTTCCGTTCGGTGCCCCGGTTGAGATCGAGGCAACCTTCGCACTGGACGCCTAGGCGATGGGCGCCGCGACAAAGGCCGGCTATGCCGACGTCCTGGTGGGCCTGCAATTTGGCGACGAGGGCAAGGCGCGAATCGTTGATCACCTCGCTGCCGGGTATGACGTGATTGCGCGTTTCAATGGCGGGGCCAACGCCGGACATACCATCGCCACGCCCGCCGGTGCGCTGCGGCTGCGGCAAGTGCCTTCTGGCGTGCTGCACCCTGGCGTTGCGCTCTACATCGGCTCGGGCTGCGTGGTCGGGTTGCCGCAGCTGGCATCCGAGATTGCGATGCTGGCGGCTCAAGGTATCAGCCTGGAGGGACGGCTGACAATCAGCGACAGGTGTCCGCTGGTTCAGCCGCGGCATGTGCTGGCGGACCGCCGCGATGGCGCACGGATCGGCACCACCGGCAACGGCATCGGTCCGTGCTACGCCGATCTGGCGGCCCGGATGCGGGGCGCCGAGCGTGTTGCGTTCCAGTTGCGCGACTTGTGGTGTGACGAGGGCCGCGTGTTCGAACTGATGACCCGGCTGGCATCGCAGGCCGACGACGATGACGAGGCCATAGCGGCGATGGTGGACGGCATGCGCCACGCGTGGAGGGTGGTTCGGCCGTTCGTGACGAATGATGCTGTCGCGCTGTTGCGGCGGGTCGAGGCCGGGGCAAGGGTACTGTTCGAGGGCGCACAGTCGGTGATGCTGGATGTGGTGCATGGCGTCCAGCCGTGGGTCACGTCCAGCCACACGCTCCCCGCCTATGCCTACGTAGGCGGAGACCTGCCGTGCCGCTATCACCGCAAGACCATCGGCGTGGCCAAGGCCATCGTCTCCCGGGTCGGCAACGGCCCGCTGCCGACCGAACTGGGCGGGCAGCGTTCCGAAGCCTATTGCGCCGCGGCGGCCCATGCGGGCCGCGGCCGCGCCGACGAAGCGGCAAGCCACGATCCGCTGAAGTTGCTCGCCGAAGCGGATGCATTCTCGACCGGCGTGGCGATCCGGATGCTGGCGAACGAGTACGGCACCGGCACCGGCCGGCCACGGCGCGTGGGCCTGCTTGACGTTGCGCAACTGCAGCTCGCGATACAGCAGGCCGGCGTCGACGAGGTGTATCTCAACAAATGCGACAGCCTGGCCGCCTTTTCCCATACGCCCGAGGGTTGCATTCCAGTAGTCGTCGCTGGCGAGGCCGGTAGCGCAAGCCAGCGCGTGCTGCAATTTCCCGCGTTCGCGCAGGGCGCCATACCGACGGATGCCGCCTCGCCGCTGCCCCCGCAGCTTGAAGCGCTGCTCGCATGGCTGGCGCAGGCCATCGGCCGGCCCCTGCGCGGCATCGGACTAGGACCGGAACGCGCGCAAATGCGGCTTCTTGAACCCAACCAGCAGACCACACCATGACAAGTTCAACCCCCGCCTACCTGCGCGGCGAGATGCGCAGGACCGACCTGGCCTGGACCGACTGGCCGGCCATCGAAGCCTTTCTGAAGGATGAGCTGATCTGCCGCGTGGCGGTGCATGACGAACCGTACCCCTATGTCACGGCGCAGAGTTTTACCTTCACCGGCGACGCGTTCCTGATCCACAGTTCCAGGTTCGGCAAGCTTGCCGCCGCGATCCGGGCGAACCCGCTGGTCACGATCGAAATCGATCGGCCCGTGGCCTTGCTGAAAGCGCCGAAGGGCCAGAACACCAGCCTCGAGTATTTCAGCGTCATCGCGCGCTGTGAAGTCCGGCTGCGTGACAGTACCGAAGAGGTGCGCGCGCATCAGTACCAGGCGCTGGACAAGTTCCGGCCCGAGAAGGACTACTCGCCGATCGAGGACGGCGCGGCCAGCCAGATCGTGGCCTATCGCTGCGAGATCCGCGAGTTGAGCGCGAAGAAGCGCATCCTCGCTGACGGACAGTATTCGCCGCCAGGGCAGCCGCGCGCGCCGTACCTGCGCTATCCGTTCCAGTCCGGTGCGACGCTGTCCGGTCTGCCGCCGGAAGCGTTCGATCCCCGTCGGTTTGGGGGGAAGTAGGGCTCGCGATCGCATGACATGAAGAGGTGCTTCGGCACCTCTTTTTTTGTGCTCGGTGGCTCGGCACAAGCTCCTCCGATGCATTGGCGCCTGCGAGACAGACCTTGGCGTTCCGGCGCGCGTCGCGCACTTGGCCGCAAGCGACAGTAGCGAGCGATAGCGCAACCACGCGTTATCGCTTGCGCCAGTGCCATAGAGCACTGGCACTAGAACGACTGGAGACAAGATGAAGCACACCCCTCTCGAGCTGATGCGCGTGCGCACCGGCGACCGCCTGGAACGGCTGCCCGTATGCGGGTATCACCGCCTTCTGTTTGCAATCATTGCGCTGGCCTTCTTCTTCGACAATCTCGACCTGGCCATGATGACGTATTTGCTGGGTTCGATACGCACGGAGTTTGGCTTGACCGCTGCGCAAGCGGGCATGCTCGGAAGCGCCAGCTTTGTCGGCATGGCCGTCGGCGCGCTCAGTTCGGGAATGCTTGCCGACAGGTTCGGACGCAAGCCCGTGTTCCAGGTCAGCATGATCATCTGGGGCGTGGGCAGC
This sequence comes from Cupriavidus taiwanensis, assembly GCF_900250075.1. Taxonomy (NCBI): domain Bacteria; kingdom Pseudomonadati; phylum Pseudomonadota; class Betaproteobacteria; order Burkholderiales; family Burkholderiaceae; genus Cupriavidus; species Cupriavidus taiwanensis. The sequence goes on along the minus strand of NZ_LT977071.1, from coordinate 2,248,740 downwards.
TATCTCTGTTCGACCGCGAGCAACCCCATGGAACTGGGCGCATACCGGCTCTTGCTCGGCATCGGCATGGGCATGGAACTGCCACTGGCACAGACGCTGATGTCGGAGTTCATCCCGGCGCGGCAGCGCGGCAAGTACCTGGCATTGATGGACGGCAACTGGCCGATCGCGTTCATCTGCGCTGGCCTGATGTCGTACTACGTGCTGAGCGCCTATACCTGGCGCACGATGTTCCTGCTTGGCGCGGTGCCGGCGCTCTTCCTGATCGTGGTTCGGCGCTTCGTCCCCGAGTCTCCGCGCTGGCTGGAATCGCAGGGGCGCCATGCCGAAGCCGCAGCGATCGTCGAACGCATCGAGCAGTCGGTGATGCGGCGGATGAAGCTTGATGCATTGCCGGAAGTCACTCCGGCGGCTGCGGCGGCGGAGCCGGAGGCAACGGGATTGCGCGTGCTGTGGTCGCGCGCGTACCGCAGCCGGACCCTGACTGTCTGGGGGCTGTGGTTCTTTGCCCTGCTGGGGTTCTACGGCCTCAATACGTGGATCGGCGCGCTGCTGCAGCAATCGGGACTGGATGTGACCAAGTCCGTGTTGTACACGGTGTATATCTCGATCGGCGGGATTCCGGGCTTCCTTTGGGCGGCGTGGGTGGTGGAGCGCTGGGGACGCAAGCCCGCCTGCGTGGCGACGCTGGTCGGCGGGGCGTGCATGGTCTTTATCTATGGCCGGGTCGCTGGCTCGGCGTCGGAGCCGCTGGCGCTATTCCTCTCCGGCGGCATGATGCAGTTCTTCATGTTCGGCATGTGGGCGGTGCTCTATACCTATACCCCGGAGCTCTATCCCACGCGCGCTCGCGCTTCTGGCTGTGGCATGGCTTCGACGGTGGGGCGCATCGGCTCGCTGCTGGGGCCGACGCTGGTGGGCCTGGTGCTGCCCGTCGCGGGGCAAGCTGGCGTGTTCTGCCTGGGCGCGCTGTGTTTCCTTGCCGCGGCGGCAATCGTGCTCCGGTTCGGCATCGAAACCCGCGGCAGGGCGCTGGAAGCCATTGCCGACTAAGGTATTGCCGGCGCGTCGTGGCGGCAGGTATTGGACAAGCTGCGTCATTCCACCACCGCCACGACGCTGGCAATGCCTTGCCGGGCCATCTTCACATAAGGGCAGAAGCGCTCGGTATTGCGCACCAGTTCTTCGGCCAGCGCCCGGGCCACGCCCGGCATCCTGACGCGGACTTCCGCGGACAGCGCATAGGCGCCGTCCACGGGGTCGCGGCCGAAGGCGACTTCGACTTCCACGGCGAGGTGGTCGATACGGAGGCGGGCGCGCCGGGCCAGCAGGTGCAGGGCGCCATGGAAGCACGCGGCATAGCCCGCGGCGAACAGCTGTTCCGGGTTGGTGCCGTTGCCCGGACCTCCCAGCGCGGCCGGCAGCCGCAGGTCGATGACGAGGTTGCCGTCATCGGAGCGGGCCACGCCGGAGGCGCGCCCGTGTCCGGTTTCGCCACCCGTGACGGTGACGGTGGTGGTGTAGAGCGGATCGAAGCCGGGCCCGCGATATTTGTCGAGCAGGCTCAACGGCGGCGCTTGCAGCTTCCGGTTCGCCATGGGCCGGCCCTGGGGTCAGGCGCGCGCTTGCTGGCGCTGTCGCAGCCATGCCTCGAAGCTGGTCTTGCCCAGCCGCGCGGGGCCCTCCGGAACCAGCGTGCCATCGTCCAGCTCGGCGCCGAAATAGCGGGCCCTGGCGTCGACGACCACCTTGCGCGGATCACCGGTGGCTTCGAGATAGCGTTGCACCAGGTCGCTCAGCGCAAAGCGCTGCGGCCCGGCGATATCGACGATGCCGTTGACGGGATCGGCAAGGGCCTGGTCGGCCACGGCCTCGGCCACGTCGTCAGAAGCGATCGGCTGGATCGATGCGGACGACAGGCGGATCGCGTCGCCGTCGGCGCCCGATTCGGCGATGCCGCCGAGGAATTCGAGGAACTGCGTGGAACGGACAATGGTGTAGGGGATGCCGGCGTTGCGGATCAGCGCTTCCTGCGCGATCTTGCCGCGGAAATAGCCGCTCTGGGCAAGCTTGTCGGTGCCGACCACCGACAGCGCCACATGGTGCGTGACCCCTGCGGCTTTCTCCGCCGCCGCCAGGTTGCGGCCCGAGGTCTCGAAGAAATGCAGCACGGCATCGTCGGCGAACGACGGAGAATTGGCCACGTCCACGACCACCTTTGCGCCGGCAAGCGCCTGCTCGAGGCCTTCGCCGGTCAGCGCATTCACGCCTGTCTGGGGCGATGCCGCCACCACTTCATGGCCCTGCGCGGCAAGCCGGGCCACGACCTTGCTGCCGATCAGTCCGGTACCGCCAATCACAACGATCTTCATCACGCACCTCGGTTCGGTTGGAAGGGATGGGCCGTCGACCCATGTCCCATGCTAGGTGAACGAGGATCGACGCGGTAGCGCCGGGGCCGGATGCACGCTGTTTCCCGTCCGGCACCAATTGCCAGGCTGCTGGATGGAGGCTTTCAGCCGGCCACCCCGGCGCGGTAAGCGCTGGGCGAGACGCCCAGGTGGCGCTGGAACGTCAGTCGCATCCGTTCTTCGCTGCCGAAGCCGCACTGCCGGGCGATCTGGTCGACCGGCCGGTGCGGGTCCTGCAGCAGCCGCCGCGCGGCTTCCAGCCTGAAATGCTCCACCCCCTTGGCCGGCGTGCGGCCGGTCTGCTGCTTGTACACCCGCGCAAAGTTGCGCGGGCTCATGCCGGCCTGCTCGGCAAGCTGCTCCACCGACAGCGTTTCCCGCGACAGGTTCTCGACGATCCAGAGATGAAGGGCCTCGAACAACGGCACCTGCCGGCTCTGCGTCAGCAGCATTTCGCTGAGCTGGGGCTGGCCCCCGGGGCGCTTGATGAACACCGCCAGTTCCCGCGCCGCGCTCAGCGAAATGTCGTGGCCATAGTCCGCTTCGACCAGCGCCAGCGCCATGTCGATGCCGGTGGTCACACCGGCGGAAGTCCAGATCCGATCCTGGCGCACGAAGATGGCGTCGTGGTCCAGCGTGACCGCGGGAAAGCGCGCGCGGAACGCGGCATGCATGGCCCAATGCGTGGCCGCGCGCTTGCCGTCGAGCAGGCCCGCCTGCGCCAGCAGGAAGGCGCCGCTGCAGACCGAGGCGACGCGGGGCACCTGGGCGGCGGCCTGCCGCAGCCAGGCGACCAGGGACGCGGCGCTGTCCAGCAGCGTGATCATCTCGGGCGCGCCGGGCAGGACGATGGTGTCGATGCGCCGCAGGTCGATGGCCGCCAGCGGCAGGGTATCCATGGACGTGCCTTCGGCCGAGGCGGTCAGGCCGCCATGCTCGCTGGCCAGATGTATCTGGTAGCCGGCCAGGCCGCGTTCGCGCGCGTAGCGCGACGCCGCCCAGAACGCGGTCTGCGGGCCGGTGAGGTCCAGCACGCTCATGCCGGGAAAGGCGACGAACAGCAGGCCGCGCGGCTGGTGGCCGAAGGGCGGGTCAGAGTCGTTTGCGCTGGGGGCAGATGCGGAAGGGGCCATGGCAGGGATCGCGAAAGTCGGTCGATGTTATGCCAGGCGCGCGCTGCGCGGCAAGGCGCGATGGTCGCTGTCGCCGGGCGTGCGACGCCTGCGCCACCAAGCGGCTGCGGCCGGGGTCTGGCGCATCGCCATGTCTGCATTGTTGTGTGCCGCAGCGGCCGGCTGGCAGAAATCGAGGGGCATCTGGCATTTACCCGGCGCGCGGCGGCTCATTAAGATCCCGGCATGGTCATGCGCCACGCAGCGTGGACCTGAACCCTGGCATTGCGCCGAAAGGCATAGACATGGACATCGTCGTACCCGATCTCCGTCCGGCGTCCCCCGCCAGGCGCGCTGGCCCGGACACGGGCACACCCGGCCTGGTGCAACGGGGGCAGCAGCACGGCCGGCGCGTAGGTACGCCCGATCGCGCCGCTGACCGCGCCCCCGACCGCGCCGACGGCTTGTCCGCCAGCTTCGCCGCCAGCTACGCCGGCATCATCGCCTTCATGGCGGTCGCCACCGAGGGCAGCTTCTCCAGGGCGGGCGAGCGGCTGGGCATCGGCCGCTCCGCGGTCAGCCGCAACGTGCAGAAGCTGGAAGCGCAACTGAGCACGCGGCTGTTCCTGCGCACCACGCGTTCAACCCGGCTGACGCGCGAGGGCGAGCGCTTCTTCGAGAACTGCCACCAGGGCGTGGCGCAAATCGTCGAAGCCATGAACGACATGCTCGCGCTGCGCCAGGGGCCGCCCAGCGGCCTGCTGCGCATTAGCGCGGCGACGGGCTTCGGGCGCAAAGTGGTGGCGCCGCTGCTGACGCGGTTCTCGGCCGCCTATCCGGAGATCTCGCTCGACCTGCTGCTGGACGACCGCCCGCTGGATTTCGCGACGGAGAAGATCGACGTGGCGTTCCGCAACGGCCGTATCGAGGATTCCAGCATTATCGCCAGGCAACTGATCCCGATGCAGATGGCGGTGTGCGCGTCGCCGGCGTATGCCGCGCGGCACGGCTTGCCGCTGACGCTGGAAGATCTCGCCCGGCATCAATGCATCCATACCCGGGTCGGCGGCGCGCGCGTGCTGGAATGGGAGTTCAAGGTCGACGGCCACCTGCGCAAGCTGCTGCCTGCCGGCAGGCTGACCTTCAACGACCCCGACCTGGTGCTGGCGGCGGTGCTGGACGGGCTGGGCCTGGCGCAGATGGCGGGCTACCAGGTGTGCAACCTGATCGCCCGCGGCGCGCTGGTCACCACGCTGGGCCGCCATGCGCCGGACGATCGCGGCCACTATCTCTGCTACCTGAGCCGGCAGCACCTGCCGTCACGCATCCGCGTGTTCGTCGACTTCATGACGGAGGCGATCCGGGCGCAAGACCTGCACTGCCTGGCGGACTTCGGCATGGACTATGCGAAAGCGGGTCCGGGGGGCTGATGCCGGCAGCGGTGCCGGCGCATCAGGCTGAGCCTACGCCGCGCCATCGCGGTAGCGCCGCTGGAGCTCCTCGAACGACACCAGTTCCCCGCAGATCGCGCTGGCCGCCACCGTCGGCGGGCTGGCCAGCCAGACCTGTCCCGGACCGGAGCGCCCCGGGAAGTTGCGGTTGATCGAGCTGACCGTCACCTGCTCCGGCCGCTCCGACGACCCCGGGCCGCAGTTGGCGCAGGCGCCGCACGACGGCTGGAGGATGCGCGCGCCGATCGCCTGGAACGTCTCCAGGTAGCCCTGGCGGATGCAATAGTCGCGCACGTCGGTAGTGCCGAACTGCAGGTAGAGCGTGACCTGCGGCGCAAGGCGCAGGCCGCGCTGCACGGCCCAGTGCAGCACTTCGTGGTACCGGTCGAAGTCCTCGCGCTTGCCCGCCGTGCACGAGCCGCCGTAGGCAATGTCGACGGCCACCCGCTGCGTCAGTGCGGCGAGCGGCATGCCGTTGCCCGGATCGCCGGGGCGGGCCACCATGGGCTCGAGCGTGCCGCAGTCGATGTCGAAGGTGGCGGCGAACGTGGCGTCGTCGTCGCTGCGCATCCAGGGCTCGATCTCGAAATCGATGCCGCGCCGTTCCTTCAGGAAGCGCACGGTCTGCGCATCGGGCGCGACGATGCCGGTGAAGCCGCCCAGTTCGGCGCACATATTGGTCAGCGTGGCGCGCTCGTCGATCGACATCGCGCTGACGACCGGTCCGCTGAACTCGAACACCTTGCCGACGCCGGCGCCGGCCTTGATGTCGGCCCGGGCCAGCAGGTGCAGCACCACGTCCTTGGCGGTGACGCCCGGCGCCAGCACGCCCTGCAGGCGCACCAGCAGGCATTGCGGCAGGGTCATGCGCACCGCGCCGGTGACGAAGGCGTTGGCCATGTCGGTGGTGCCGACGCCGAACGCCACGCAGCCCAGCGCGCCGCTGTGCGGGGTGTGGGAATCGGTGCCGACCACGACCTGCCCCGGCAGGGCATAGCGCTCGGCCATCATGGCGTGCGAGATGCCGGCCGCACGCGCGACCGCGGCGCCGCGGGACTCGGCCTCGGTCAGCGTGCGATGGCACCGGAGCTGGTAGTCGCGCACGAAGTCACGCTGCGCCGCGCACATGCGCGCGACGTTGTCGACCAGGCCGCCGCGCACGTGGGCCGGGCTTTCGCCGACATAGGAGGTGTGGTCCTCGAACACCACGATGCGGTCCGCATTCCTGAGCCGCAGCGGTTTGCCGAACGCCGCGTGCAGCATGTGGGCGCACATGCCGGTGTAGTACTCGTGGATAAAGCGCCAGTCGGCCCGCACGAAAATGCCGTCGCCCGCGACCGGGCGCTCCGGCGTCACCGGCGTTGCGAGCAGATGCCGTTGCACGATTTTCTCGAACAGGGTCTGCTGGCCGGTGGGGTGGCCGCAGGGCGCGGGTTCGACGTTGCTCAGGTACGCCTGGCCGAACCTGAGCAGGCCGCCATGCCGCAGGATGGCGGCGGCGAGGGCGTCGCGCCCGGCCACCAGCGTGTCCGCGTCGATGGGCTCGCCTTGCTCCAGCCGGGTGAGCAGGCTGAAGTCGGTCGAGGTGAACAGGCCGATGTTGTCGGCATTCTGGCGGTAGATGCGCTCGAAGCTGCGGGCGATGACGAGGCGGATGCCGGCCAGCTTCTCCGCCGCCGGACTATGCTCGCGCGACGAGCCCTTGCCGTAGCGGTTGCCGGCAACGGTCACGGCGAAGCCGCCTTCGCGGATCGCGCCGGCCGGAACCGGGCAGACACCTTCTACCTTGTAGCCGGTATAGGGAAAGCGGCCGAGCGCGTCGTCATAGTGCGTCAGGATCGGCACCGGCGTGATCTCGTCCGTGGAAACGTCGTCGCGCAGAGCGCCGGCGGTGGCCAGCGTCATCGGCTGCCCCTGCAGCTGTGCCGTCATGGCCGACGCCGAGTCGGCGAGGAACAGGATGCGGGCCGTGGCCCCGATGGCGCTCATGCAGGATCTCCGAAGGCATTTCGGCGCAACTCTACCGGCCCTGGCGCGCGCGCACGAAGCGCTGATGCGGCATCGCGGCTATCTGCGCCAGACATATCAGGGTAAACGCGGTGGTCATGCGTGACGCTCGCCGCAAGGTTAGTATCGGGCGACATTCCGGCCTGCCCACCCGGGCGTACTGACCCATGCACCGCATCGATCCCGTCAACATCCAGCTGTTCCTGGCCGCGGCCCGCGAGGGCTCGATCAAGCGCGCGGCTGAAACCGAGCATATCGCCCAGTCGGCGCTGAGCCGGCGCATCGCGGAGCTGGAACGCAGCCTGGGCGTGGTGCTGTTCGTGCGCTCGCCCGCCGGCGTGGTGCTGACCGATGCCGGCGCCCGCGCGCTGGAACTGGGGCGCAAGCTGAACCAGGACATCGCCAGCTTTGCGCGCGAGGTGCAGGACCTGGGCGACCGGGTCGCCGGCGTGGTGCGTGTGTCGGCCAGCCCATCGGCGATCATCGGTTTCCTGCCGGAGCGCCTGCATGCGTTCAAGGCGGCGCATCCACTGGTCGAGATCGCGCTGTACGAGCGCTCCACCGCGGAAACGCTACGTGCCTGCCTCGATGACCGCGCCGACGTCGGCATCGGCGTCGCGGCCAAGACGCCGGGCGGGCTGGAATCATGGGCCTTCGCCAGCGATCCGCTCAATGTGGTGGTGCCGTCGACGCATGCATTGGCCCGGCGCAAGCGCATGCGCTATGCCGAGGTGCTGGAACATCCGCTGGTGGTGGTGCAACCGGGCGGCGCGCTCGACCAGGACCTGCGCGAGCAGGCGGCCAACCTGCGGCTGCCGTTCAACCAGGCGGTGGCGGTGTCCAGTTTCGAGGCGGCCTGCCGCATGGTGGAGGCGGGACTGGGCATCGCCGTGCTACCGGCCAGTGCCGGCGCGGCCTATGCCGGAACGCGGCGCTTTGTGCGCGTGCCGCTGGATGAACCGTGGCGCCAGCGCCAGTTGCGCGTCTATGCGCCATACAAGCAGCCGCGGCTGCGTGCGATTGCCGCGATGATCGAGGCGCTGCAGCCAAAGGCTGGTACCGACGCTATGCCGGGCTGAGATACCCGGTGCAGCGGATTAGCACTCGGCCACCGCGGCGTCGCAACCCTACACTCCGTGCCAAAGCCACCGTCCACGGTGCGATTCGACCCACGGAGACAACACATGCAGACCTCGCTGTTTCGACAGGCGTGCAAGGCGCTTGCGGCCCTGATCACGCTCGCGGCACTGGCCGTCCAGGCCGATCCAGTCCATGCGCAGGATGGCAAGCCGCTCAGGCTGATCGTGCCGACCCAGCCGGGGTCGCAGGCCGATGCCGTGGCCCGCGCGCTGAGCCAGCCGCTGGGCAAGCAACTGGCCCAGTCGGTGGTGGTCGAGAATATCGCCGGCGCCGGCGGCGTGCCGGGCACCCAGCAGATCGTGCGCGCGCCGAAAGACGGCTCGACGCTGGGCCTGATCTCGTCGAACCACGTCATCAATCCGTTTATCTACAAGAACCTCCCGTACGACGCGCTGCAGGACATCACGCCGATCACCGTGATCGGCACGCTGCCGCTGGTGCTGGTGGTCAATCCCGCGGTGAGCGCGCACAACACCAGGGAACTGCTCGCGCTGCTGAAGTCGAAGCCGGGCGAACTGAACTACGGCTCGTCGGGCAACGGCACGGTGCTGCACCTGGCCGGCCAGCTGCTGGCCAGCGAAGCCAATGTGGATATCCGCCATGTGCCGTACAAGGGCGCCGGCAACTACACTACGGACCTGGTCGGCGGCCAGGTGCAGATGGGCTTCCTCACGGTGCAGGCGGTGCTGCCGCTGATCAAGGCGGGCAAGCTGCGGGCGATCGCCGTGTCCACCGCGCAGCGGGTGCCGGCGCTGCCCGAGGTGCCAACGCTGGCGGAGTCGGGCGTGCCGCGCTACAGCTTCGACGCGTGGCTGGCGATCGTCGGTCCCGCGGGCATGCCGAAGTCGGCTGTGCAGGACCTCCAGGCGAAGATCCAGGCCACGCTGCGCGAACGCGAGGTGCAGGAGCAGCTGTCGGCGCAAGGGCTGGTGGTGACGGGCACCGGCGCCGACGCGGCGGTGCCGTTCTTCAGGAGCGAACTGGACAAGCATGCGCGCATCGTCAAGCAGGCTGGCGCCACGCTGAATTAAAGGCTCCGGGCCGGGGCAAGCCGGCCCGCCACAGGCTTGCCCGCTTCAGCTGCCGCAAGCGTGGATCAGGAATTCCCGCAGCGCATCGGCGGGCTTGCCCAGCTTGCGGCCGGGCTGCCACAGCATGCCGACCTCCATGTCGGGCACCGCATTGGCAATCGGCCGCGCCTCGATCTGCTTGCCTTCCAGCGACCACGGCCGATACACCATGTCGGACAGCACGGTGACGCCGAAGCCATGCGCCACCAGCCCGCGCAGTGCTTCCATCGAGCCGGTGCGGAAGGCGATATTGGGCGCGAGCCGGTGGCTGCGCCAGTAGCGCAGCGTCGAGTCCTCGGCCTCGTCGACGGTGATGAGCAAGTACGGATACGCCGCGATATCGCGCAGCGAGGGCCGCTCCACCTCAAGCAGCGGATGGCTGGCCGACGTCCACAGCTGGCGGCGCGAGCGCATCAGCGTATGGCGCTGGAAGCGCTGTGGCTTCTCCAGGTTGGACAGCAGCGCGATGCCGAACTCGATCTCGCCCGCCAGCACGGCGCGCTCGATGTCGGGGCGGTCCATGTCGAGCAGGTCCAGTTCGATATCCGGATAGTTGGTGCGGAAGCGCGCCAGCAATCCCGGCAAAAAGTATCCCAGCACGGTGTAGGACGCCGCCAGCCGCACGCTGCCCTGCAGCCCGTGCACCTGGAAACGCGGCTCGCGCAGCGCGTCTTCGACCGAATCCAGGATCTGGCGCGCATGCTGGAAGAACAGGTGGCCTTCGGCCGTCAGCGTCACGCCATGCGGCCGCCGCTCGAACAGGCGCACGCCCAGGCGCTGCTCCAGCGCCAGCACGGCATTGGTCACGGCCGACTGCGACACATGCTCGGCGGTCGCCGCCATCGAGAACTGCCCGGTTTCCGCGGCCGCGACGAAATAGCGGAACTGCCGCAGCGTGACTTCCTTGGCCAGTCTTTCCGAACCTTCGCGCGCCTTGAACATGATGTCTCCGAGGTATCCGTTTTGCAGATATCAGGTGTTGGAATTCATGATTTTACGATGACCGCGCCGGTTTCTACACTCCTTCGGACAGCAAATAAAGCACCCAGAACAAAGCCCGGAGACCCACATCGTGAATGCCCCGCTCAATCCCGCCTTGCTCGAAGCCCTGGCCAGCGCCAGCCTGGACGACAAGTACACCCTGGACCAGGGCCGTGTCTACCTGAGCGGCGTGCAGGCGCTGGTGCGCCTGCCGATGCTGCAGAAGGCGCGTGACCGCGCCGCCGGGCTCAACACCGCCGGCTTTATCTCGGGCTACCGCGGCTCGCCGCTGGGCGGCGTCGACCAGGCGCTGTGGAAGGCCAAGCAGCATCTCGCGGCCAGCGACGTGGTGTTCCAGCCGGGCGTCAACGAAGACCTGGCCGCCACCGCGGTCTGGGGCAGCCAGCAGGTCAACCTGTTCCCCGGCGCCAAGCGCGATGGCGTGTTTTCGATGTGGTACGGCAAGGGCCCGGGCGTGGACCGCTCCATCGACGTGCTCAAGCACGCCAACTCGGCCGGATCGTCGCGCCATGGCGGCGTGCTGCTGCTGGCCGGCGACGACCATGCCGCCAAGTCCTCGACCGTGGCCCACCAGTCCGAGCACGTGCTGCAGGCGGCCGGCATTCCGGTGCTGTATCCCGCCAACGTGCAGGAATACCTGGACTACGGCCTGCATGGCTGGGCCATGAGCCGCTATTCCGGCCTGTGGGTGGCGATGAAGTGCGTCACCGACGTGGTCGAGTCGACCGCCTCGGTGGAGATCGACCCAAACCGCGTGCAGGTCGCGCTGCCGCAGGACTTTGCCATGCCGGCGGGCGGCCTCAATATCCGCTGGCCGGATTCCCCGCTGGAGCAGGAAGCGCGGCTGCTCGACCACAAGTGGTATGCGGCGCTGGCCTACGTGCGCGCCAACCGCCTGAACCGGGTGGTGCTCGATTCGCCCAAGGCGCGCTTCGGCATCATGACCGCCGGCAAGGCGTACCTGGACGTGCGCCAGGCGCTGGTGGACCTGGGCCTGGATGACGACACCTGCGCCCGCATCGGCATCCGCGTCTACAAGGTCGGCTGCGTGTGGCCGCTGGAGGCCCACGGCGCGCGCGAATTCGCCACCGGCCTGGAAGAGATCCTGGTGGTCGAGGAAAAGCGCCAGATCCTCGAATACGCGCTGAAGGAAGAGCTGTACAACTGGCGCGAGGATGTGCGGCCCAAGGTGTTCGGCAAGTTCGACCAGCGCGGCAACGACGGCGGCGAGTGGTCGGTGCCGCGCGGCGACTGGCTGCTGCCGGCGCACTACGAGCTGTCGCCGGCGCTGATCGCCAAGGCCATCGCGCGCCGGCTGGAACGCTTCGACCTGCCGGCCGAGGTGCGCGCACGCATCGCCGCGCGCGTGGCGCTGATCGAGGCCAAGGAGCGCGAAGCGGCGCAGCCGCGCATCGCGGTGGAGCGCAAGCCGTGGTTCTGCTCGGGCTGCCCGCACAACACCTCGACGCGCGTGCCGGAAGGCTCGCGCGCGCTGGCCGGCATCGGCTGCCACTACATGACCTTGTGGATGGACCGCAATACCGAGACCTTCAGCCAGATGGGCGGCGAGGGCGTGGCGTGGACGGGCCAGATGCATTTCACCGACGACAAGCACGTGTTCGCCAACCTGGGCGACGGCACGTACTTCCATTCCGGGCTGCTGGCGATCCGCGCGTCGATCGCGGCCCGGGCCAACATCACCTACAAGATCCTGTTCAACGATGCGGTGGCGATGACCGGCGGGCAGCCCATCGACGGCGTGCTGACGGTGCCGCAGATCGCGCACCAGGTGCTGGCCGAGGGCGCGAAGAAGCTGGTGGTGGTCACCGACGAGCCCGCCAAGTACGGCGATGGCGCGATGCTGCCGTCCGGCGTGGCGGTGCTGCATCGCGACCAGCTCGATGCCGTGCAGCTTGAGCTGCGCGACACCGAAGGCGTCACCATCCTGATCTACGACCAGACCTGCGCCACCGAGAAGCGCCGCCGCCGCAAGCGCGGCACCTATCCGGATCCGGCCAAGCGCGCCTTTATCAACGATGCGGTGTGCGAAGGCTGCGGCGACTGCTCGGCCAAGTCCAACTGCCTGTCGGTGGAGCCGCTCGAGACCGAGCTCGGCACCAAGCGGCGGATCAACCAGTCGTCGTGCAACAAGGACTTCTCCTGCGTCAACGGCTTCTGCCCGAGCTTCGTCACCGCCGAGGGCGCGCAGGTGCGCAAGCCCGCGGCGGCGGCTGGCAAGGGCAGCGGCGCCGACTTCGCGGCGCTGCCGCAGCCGCGGCTGCCGGGTTTGGAGCGGCCGTACGGGGTGCTGGTGACCGGCGTCGGCGGCACCGGCGTGGTCACCATCGGCGGGCTGCTGGGCATGGCCTCGCACCTGGAGCGCAAGGGCGTGACCGTGCTCGACATGGCGGGCCTGGCGCAGAAGGGCGGCGCGGTGATCAGCCACGTGCAGATCGCGCCGGCCCCGGAACACCTGCATGCGACCCGCATCGCCACCGGCGAGGCGCGCCTGGTGATCGGCGGCGACGCCATCGTCTCGGCCTCGGCCGAAGTGCTGTCCAAGGTCCGGCACGGGCTGACCGCCGCCGTGGTCAACAGCGCCAACACCCCCACCGCGGAGTTCATCAAGAACCCCAAATGGAAGTTCCCCGGCGCCAGCGCCGAACAGGACCTGCGCGCCAGCGTGGGCGAGGCCTGCGCCTTCTTCGACGCCAGCGCCTGGGCCGTGACCCTGCTGGCCGACGCGATCTATTCCAACCCGCTGCTGCTGGGCTTTGCCTGGCAGAAGGGCTGGATCCCGCTGCAGCACGCCAGCCTGGTGCGCGCGATCGAACTCAATGGGGTGTCGGTCGACAAGAACCGCCTCGCCTTCGAATGGGGCCGTTACCTGGCCCACCACGGCGAGGCCGCGGTCAAGGCGCTGCTGCCGGCTGCGCCGGCCGCCGCCAGCGCGCAGGTCGTGGCGATGCCGCAGACGCTCGACGCGCTGATCCGCAAGCGCGAGGCGATGCTGACCGGTTACCAGAACGCCGCCTATGCCGCGCGCTATCGCGACGCCGTGGCCCGCATCCGCGCCGCGGAGCAGCAGCTGGGCATCGACCGCAAGCTGCCGCTGACCGAGGCCGTGGCCCGCAACCTGGCCAAGCTGATGGCGTACAAGGACGAGTACGAGGTGGCGCGCCTGTACACCGATCCCGCCTTCCTCGACAAGCTGCGCGCGCAGTTCGAAGGCGAGCCCGGCCGCGACTACCAGCTCAATTTCTGGCTGGCGCCGCCGCTGCTGGCCAAGGCTGACGCCAAGGGCCATCTGGTCAAGCGTCGCTTCGGTCCCCGCACCATGACGGCATTCCGCCTGCTGGCGCGCCTGAAGGGTCTGCGCGGCACCGCGCTGGATGTGTTCGGCAAGACCACCGAGCGCCGCGCCGAGCGCGCGCTGGTCAGCGACTACCTGGCCATGGTCGAAGAGTTCGCGGGTTCGCTGAGCGCGGACAACTTCGACACCGCCCTGGCCCTGGCCACGCTGCCGGACGATATCCGTGGCTACGGTCACGTGAAGGAGGCCAGCATGGCCGCGGCGGCGGTGCGGCGCGAGGCGCTGCTGGCGCAGTATCGGGGGGCGGCGCGGCGGGATGCGGCCTGAGGGGGCAGACCGCGCGATGCCAGGCGCGCCGTGCCCAACGCACGGCGCGCGCAGAAGCAGATGGTTCGCCGTCAACGCGCGCTGGCGATCAGCGCGGCCAAAGCATCAAGCATAGGTTGTCTGGCAGCACGGGGCGGAAGGATATGGTGCGAAATTACACACAACGAGAAGAAAAAATTCCCGGTTCCAGGCCCCGCGTTAACTATACTTTTCGACGTCGCCAGAGACGACGCAGGGATTTATCGAATAACGCGGCGTGGTGCAAGCGGTTTGTACTCGAGCAGTCTGTGCTGGCCAGCGAATGCATGTTGGGCCTCAGCAGCGCAGCGCCCGGCCTTGGGTACGCGCAGCGCATCAGCAGGCGAATCCCGCCTGCTCTCTGGGAATGAGGAATACCTTTCAGCAATCTGTATTTGGTAGTACGCAATTACAGAACTGGAGCGGATCCGAAAAACCCAGCATCTCCTTGATCGATTAAAGAAGAGCAACGTAAACAGCAAGCCGTTATTCCTCATCCGGGGGCTCAATAGATTCTCTGGAGACGAACATGAAGAATCTAGCCCTGGTTTCATTGGCTGCGTTGCTGGCCGCCCCCGCAGCCTGGGCCGACACCATCGCCGCCAATGGGCCAAACGGGGCCCACTATGCCAACGGCTCTGCCGAGCCCGTGTGCGCGTTGGATTCGTCCCTCGATGTGAGCTGTACCGGAACCACCATCGGAGGCGTGGGCAACACCAATGCAACAGCGATTCTGTCGGCGACTTACTCCGGCACGGTGCAGTGCCAGAACCGTGGCGGCCAGATCGTCGAAGTGAAGACCCAGGTCACCGAGGCGACTTCCTCGGGAACCCTGCGGCCATCCCGGAACGGACAACTGGTGGTGCCGCCGCTCAGCACGTCGGCGCCGACCGCCACGGAACTACAGAGCGCGGCGGTCTGCCCCAACGGAAACTGGACCAAGCTGCTGCTGGGGAGCCCGACCCTTACGGGCTTCGTGTATACGGTCACGTTCGCAGGATTCACCCAGCCTTATATCAGCATCGTCGGTCCCTGATCGGCCTGGCACAGGCTTCGGCACATTCGACTGATACCGGAACATCCGACACCGGCGAGAGCGTCCTGAGCCATTGGGAAGGCGTGCCAGCACTGCGGGCACGCCGCAATCGGCTACGGCGGGTACCGTCATTGCCTGCGGTACCACGCCTGCCTTTTCCTGAATCATTGGATGATTCGCCATGCGACAAGACCTTCACCTCAATGACTGCGTGCGGGCCGTCTCACCTGCGCCGCACCACTACCGGCAGGTCCCGTGGATGCTGGGCTTCAGCCTGCTGCTCGCCGGATGCGGAGGAGGAGATCCGGCTCCGGTATCCATGACAGCTGCGCAGCAAGCGTCATCAGGACAGAGTCCGTTCGCTGCGCAAGGCACGCCGCCCGCGCGGGACATCCCGGCACCTGCGGCCGTGAGCGACGAAACTGCCGTGCCTTCGGCAGACTCCCCCGAACTTGCGCAGCTTGGCGCGCTACCGCACCTGTCATCGCTGTCGGACCGTGAGAAGGCAGGATTGCTCATGCTGCTGCGTACCCGGTCGCCCGCGCAACGGATGGCGTTGATCAACATGTACCCCAGCCTGGTCAGGCTGCCCGAGCAGCAAAAGGAGCTGTTGCTGGACCGGCTGGAAAAGATCGTCCCGGTCACGGTGAGCCAGCGTTGATGGCTGCTGCGGGCGCAGCCCTGTACCCGGTCGAGGATGCCAGATCAACGGCCGTTCCCGCTGCAGTGCCGGCCGCGGTTGCGGCCGGGGTCAGCCTCCATGCAGAATGGCAGCAAAACTACCTGCCCCCGACATGGAAACGCCAGACCGCCTGCTGCGCAGCTTCTTGCGTATCGCCTCGCTCAAGTCGCTGTCGAAGGCCGCGGATGACCTGAACCAGACGCAATCCGGCGTCAGCAAGCAACTGGCCGCGCTCGAAGCCCACCTGGGCAAGGCGTTGTTTACGCGAACGGGGCGTGGCGTTGCCCTGACGGAGGCCGGGCAAAAGCTGCAGGAAGCGATCGAAGGGCCCTATCGCGCCATCGATCATGCCGTCGACACCATCCGCGACGCGCATGGCAGTACCGAAGGGACGGTCAGGCTGGCCCTGGTCCATACGGTCAGCTATTACTTCATCGGCGATGTGGTGGCGAGTTTCGTCAGTGCGCATCCCGGGGTCAACCTGTCGATGATGGGGCGCAGTTCGCCGGAGGTCGTGGCCCTGGTGGAAAGCGGCAAGGCGGATCTGGGCGTGGCCTACGATACCGCGGTGGACACGGCCGCGCTGGCGGTTTATCCGCTCTTCGACGATACCATGTGCCTGGTGGAACGGGGCAGCACGGCCCCGGCTGCGGACGATCCCGGCGTCGACCTGGCCGGCCGCGACCTGCGCCTGGTTGCCTTCCCGCATGGCTATGCGCTGCGACGGATGCTCGATAGCGCCGGCCTGAAGGGCGCTTATGTCGCCGAGGCGGAAACGGTGGATGCCATGCTCAAGCTGGTTTCCGCCGGGGTAGGGTCCTGCATCCTGCCGAGCCGCCTGCCCGACAAGCTGCTGGCCGAGTATGGCCTGTGCAAGGTGAAGATCCATGCGCCGCTGTTGAAGCGGCGCATGGTGGCGGTGGCGCATCCCGAACGCCAGCCCTTGCCGCTGGCCGCCGCGCTGCTTTCCTGTGCGCTCCAGGTTGCCAAGGCACTGGACACGTGAAGCCATGACATAGCTGCTATGAAGCCGGCTCCGTAGCTCGCCTGGAACCCCAATCCCATACTGGATCCCGATCCTTTCGACCTCTCGTCGCAGGGAAAACCCGGAGAAAACCAGTATGAACGCCCCCCTCAGAGACAAGTCGTACTTCGACCAGCGCGCGTCCAGCGACATGGCGAAGCACCTGCCGCGCCAGTCGCGCACCACGCAGGAGACCATGGCCTATGCCTGCCGGATCCTGGCCATGACGGAGCAGGAAGCCGGCCTGGCGGGCCAGATCAGTGTCCGTTCCGAACGTCCGGGCGCTTACTGGACCCTGCGTTTCGGCCTCGGCTTCGACGAAGCGACGCCGGCGGACTTTATCGAGGTCGATCGCGATCTCAACACGCTCAGCGGCGGCGGCATGGCCAACCCGGCCACGCGCTTCCACCTATGGGTGTACGACGCCCGGCCGGACGTCAACGCCATCATCCATACCCATTCGCCGTGGGCCAGCGCCCTTGCTGCCGCACGCCAGCCTCTGGTCATCGCGCAGATGGACATGACCCCGCTGCACAACGACTGCGCGTTCCTCGGCGACTGGCCGGGGGTTCCGATCGCAGACCAGGAAGGCGTGATCATCTCGGAAGCGCTGGGTGACAAGCGCGCGATCATCCTCTCGCACCACGGCTATCTGACCGCAGGCAAGACCTGCGAAGAGGCGACCTACCTCTCCGTCTATCTCGAGCGCGCTGCCCGGATGCAGATCCGCGCGCAGGCTTTCGGTCCGCTCACGCCGGTCGATGACGAGCTGGCCAGGGAGGCTCATGACTACCTGCTGAAGCCGTCCATCGTCAACTCCACGTTCGCGTACTGGGCGCGCCAGACGCACGGCATCGCGCCGTACGTCAAGCCGTGACGCGCTGGCAGCACGCATCAGAACAGACAAGGAGACAAGACGATGACCACGCAAAATCAAGGCATGCGCTCGCGCCGCCACTACATCACGGCGGGCCTCGCCAGCATGATGGGCACGACCATCGAATGGTATGACTTCTTCCTCTACGGCACCGCCGCAGCCCTGATTTTCAACAAGATTTTCTTTCCCTCTTTCGATCCGCTGACCGGGACCCTGGCGGCGTTCGCCACCTACTCGGTCGGCTTCTTCGCGCGCCCGCTGGGTGGCATCGTCTTCGGCCATTTCGGCGACCGGGTCGGACGCAAGTCCATGCTGCTGATCACGCTGTTCATGATGGGCATCCCGACCATCCTGATCGGCCTGATCCCGTCCTATGACAGCATCGGCTACTGGGCCGCGGTCGCGCTCGTGCTGCTGCGCTTCCTGCAGGGCGTCGCGGTCGGGGGCGAGTGGGGCGGTGCGGTGCTGATGGCGGTCGAGCACGCGCCCGAAGGCAAGAAGGGTTTCTTTGGCAGCCTGCCGCAGGCCGGGGTGGCACCGGGCCTGATCCTGTCCTCGCTGGCGATGGGCATGGTCGCGACGCTGCCGGAGCAGGACATGCTGACGTGGGGATGGCGCGTGCCGTTCCTGGCGAGCGTGGTGCTGCTGGCGGTAGGCTGGTTCATCCGGGCGAAAGTGAGCGAATCCCCGGACTTCGAGCAAATGAAAAAGTCCGGCGACAAGGTCGAGATGCCGGCGCTGGTGGTGCTGCGCCGCTATCCGCGCCAGGTCCTGACCGTGGTCGGCGGCCGCCTGGCGGAAGTCACGTGGTTCTACACCGTGGTGACCTTTGCCCTGGCCTACGCCACCGGCACGCTCGGCATAGCCAAGACCGTGATGCTCGATGCCACGGTGTGGGGCGCCGCGGTCGCGATGTTCACCATGCCGCTGTTCGGCATCCTGGGTGACCGCTTTAGCTTCAAGTGGGTATTCATGGCCGGTACCGTGGGGATCCTGGTCTTTGCGCCGCAGTTCTTCGCGCTGCTGCAAACGCTCGATGCGGGCAACGTCACCATCGCTATGGCGATTGCGATCGGCCTCGTCTACGCCTGCCTGTACGGCCCCGAAGGCAGCCTGTTCTCCGCCCAGTTTCCGCCCGAGGTCCGCTATAGCGGCATCTCGATCGCGGTGCAGGTGTCCGGCGCGATCGGCGGGGGCCTGGCGCCCATCGTGGCCACGTCGCTGCTGAATCATGGCGGCGGCGACCCCGCGTACATCGTCTGGTACCTGGGTGCGCTCAGCGTGATCGCCTTTGTCAGTACGGCACTGATGCGCGATGTGAACCGGGCCAGGCACGCGGTCCCGCTGGCAAAGGGGGAGCGGGTATGAGCGCCGGTGCCTGTCCTTCACGCGTTACCCGGCGCGGCGACGCATAGCACCAGTTTGCTCGCCGCCTGGCCTGACCGCACCAGCTCGAGCGCGTGCCCGGCTTGTTCCAGCGGCAGGCATTCGATGCGAGGTGGCCGCAAACGGCCGTCGTTCATCAGCGCGGCGATTTCCGCGAGCCGTGCGCCGCTTGGCATCCTGCTGAACGCGACGGCGGTGCGCATGCCGCGCCGCGCGGCTTCGGCGGGATCGGGGCCGTGGTCGCCGCTGACCAGCGTCAGGATAGCCACCAGGATGCCGCCGGGCCGGAGCAGGTCCAGCCCCATCGGCAAGGTGCCGCATCCCACCGCGTCGAGCACCAGGTCGACGCCGTCCGGCGCCCAGGCCCGCACGGCGCCACCGATATCGCTTGCGCGGTAGTCGATGGCCAGGTCGCAGCCCAGCGCCAGCAGCGCGTCGCGGCGGGCCGCGCTGCAGGTGGCGGCGACGGCGGCGCCGGCGGTTCTTGCCAGCTGCACGGCGAACGTGCCGACCGCGCCCGCGCCGCCGTGCACCAGCACGGTCTGGCCCGGGCGCAGTCCGCCATCGTCGAACAGTCCGGTCCAGGCGGCCAGCGCCGGGGTCGGCACCGCCGCGGCTTCGGCGAATCCGACGTTGTCGGGAATCGGCACCACGCAATCCTGGCTGACAGCAACGTATTCCGCATACGATCCCCACTGCCCGGCGCCGACCCCGGTTTGCGCAAACACCCGCTGTCCGCGCACGAAGCCCGTGACGCCGGCGCCGACCGCGGCCACCACGCCGCTGGCATCGAAGCCAAGCACGAAGGGAAAGCCGGCCTGCATGAAGTCGCTCAGATAACCCTCGCGGCATTTCCAGTCGGCGGGATTCACGCCGGCGCAGGCGACGCGGATCAGCACTTCGCCGGCTGCCGGCGCGGGCGTTGCGACCTCGCCAAGCCGGATGACCTCGGGGCCGCCGTGACGGTCGATCAGGACCGCGCGCATGTTTTCTTGCATGAGGCTTACCTCGCCGACAGTTCGGGCTGGCCCAGCGCCGGATGAGCCCAGGCCGGGATGACGGGCGGCGGCAGCAAGCCCTTGCCGTCGAGCGTGCGAACCTGCAGTCCGTGCGCAAGCGGGAAGTGCAGGCTATGGGCGATCTGGCCGGTGTGCAGTCGCGCCGGCACGCTGCATAGCGCCAGCGCGGTTTCCACCAGGTATTCCACGGGCTCAGTGGGATAGCCGTCGGGGATATAGCGCTCGCTGCCCGGTGTGAGGATCGCGGTGCTTGGCGCCACCGAATTGACGGCGATGCCGTCGCCCTCCAGTTCCGCGGCCAGGCCCTCGGTGAACCGGTTGACGGCGGCCTTGACGGCCGCGTAGGCCGTGACGCCGCCGGCGCGGTCAAAGTCCTGGTAGGGACGCGCCGGCGACAGCGCCGTGACCGAGCCCAGGTTCAGGATCCAGCCCGCGCCGCGCGCACGCATCAGCGGTATCGCGGCGCGGCTCAGCACGAACGGGATGCGCAGGTAGTGATCCACGGTACGGTCGAAGATGTCCAGCGGCATT
Source organism: Cupriavidus taiwanensis (assembly GCF_900250075.1). NCBI lineage: Bacteria > Pseudomonadati > Pseudomonadota > Betaproteobacteria > Burkholderiales > Burkholderiaceae > Cupriavidus > Cupriavidus taiwanensis. Next base: position 2,228,334 of record NZ_LT977071.1, on the reverse strand, counting down.
GCGTCGATGGGTCTGTATTCGGCCAGGCCGGCATTGTTGACCAGGATGTCCAGGCCACCCGCGGCCTCGGCGGCCCGCAGCACAAGCTGGTCGCGCTGCGCGGCATCCTCGAGATCCGCCGCCAGCGCCATGGCGCGGCCGCCTTGCCGCGTGATCAGCGCCACGGTCTCGGCCAGCGTGCCAGGATCTTCTCCCGAGTTGCCGATGCGCCGTGCGCTGACCACCACCAGTGCGCCTTCCGCCGCGAAGCGCTGCGCGATGGCACGGCCGATGCCGCGGCTGGCGCCTGTCACCAGTGCGATCTTTCCTGTCAGTGTTCCGTGTGCGGTCATGATGCGCTTTCCTCCTTATGGTTGTGGCTGGCAATCTGGCTGACAATCAGGCTGGTCGCGAGCGGGCAGAAGGCATGGGAGATCGCCTCGACCGTCCATTCCGGAAACTCCGGGTCGAACCAGCGGTCGACCCGTCCCCAATGGAACGGGTGCATCAGGTATTCGCCCAGCAGGTCGTCCGCGCTGGCGAATTCCTGCTGCCAGACATGGGTCCATGTGGCCGGCGACAACACGCGGGCCAGCCGCCAGTTGCGGATCGCGGGCATGTACGTCGGCATCCGCAGCAGATCGTGCTCCAGTGCGTGGACCTGCCAGGGCGGCGCTTCAGGGCGGACCCGGAACATCAGCGTGCGCCAGGTGCCGTCACGCAGTTGCGGCGCACGCATGCCGTCCGCGATCGCCCGATAGGCGACGTGATCAACCGTTGCGATGCCGTCCAGCGCCGCGGCGAGACCGGCGCCATCGGCCTGCGCGCCGGACGAGCCGGTTTTGAATTGCAGGTCGAGGGTGTAGTCGCCGGCGCCCCAGCTTCCGGTCAGGTTGCGGCCGAGCGCCACCCGGTGCAGGCCAGGCAGCCTTTCAACGCGGTCGAGCAGGGCTGGCCCGGGGTCCGGCATCCCGTCGCAAATGCCGTTGTGCAGGCGCAGTTGCGCGGTCTCAAGGCGCATCGCAATGCTCCTTCGGCTGCGGCAGCACGGGTGTCGCGGCGGCCATCACATGGCGGCGGCGGGATTGGCACAGGGAGCCGACTGTCGACCAGAAGGCGAGGGCGGGACCGTCAATGCCGGCGCGCATGGCGTAATAGGCCGGCGCATCCGGCACTTGCCACAGCAGCCACAACGTATTGGGCGCATCTTGCAGCGCCACGGGTGGCGACACCCAGCAATGCTGCAGCGTCAGGCCCCTGGCGGCGCTGCCGGGCAGGTAGCGGGATTCCAGCAGGTCAAGCACCGCGGGCAGCTGGCCGGGCGCGAGCACGATTTCATCGAGTACGTGGATCATGGCTGTGTGGCGTCCTCTCATGGGTTGTCCCGTATAGGCATGGCGTTGCGCGCATGGCAACCTCCATGGCCGCCGGGACGATTATGGAAGCCCCGTTGGCCACGCACCCCTACCCGGACGATCAATCACCGTTACCGAAGCAATCACGACCAGCGCCCATGAATGCCCACATCCCGGGGAGTCCCGTCCCTGTTCCGCACGGCATGGTGCAGCGCTTGCTGGATGAGCTGAAACGGCAGGGCGTCGAGGTGCCGGATGCCGGCACAGAACCGCCGCGGCCGGCACAGTTCACCGCGCTCTATCGCGCAGCGATCGAGCGGCTGGAAGCGCTGGTGGCCAAGGGCGACGGCCACCCGCCGATGTGCAGGCAGGAAGTGGATCTGCTGTGCCGCTGCGTGTTGAGTTGCCAGACGCTGCGCGAGGCGATCCACTGCGCGGCCGATTTCTGCGCGATGCTGTATCCGCGCGCCGGCGCGCTTAGCCTGGGCGAGCGCGCGGGCCAGGCGGTCTTTCAGATGGATTCGCTGCGGCGGGTCAGATCTTCGGCCGCCTGCCTGGTGGACCTGACGGGACTCTTCTTTTATCTGCTGCTGTTCGGCTGGCTGGTGGGCCAGCCGATACGACCGACCCGGGTCAGCCTGGCGCATCCGCGGCGCGAGGACGCCTTGCCGTTCCTCGGCCTGTTCCATGCGCCGGTGACGTCCGGCAACCCGGCCTACGGCTTCGACTTCGACCAGGCCTTGCTCGACCGTCCGGTGGTGCGCCGGGCAGCGGAGCTTCAGGCATTCCTGAAGGACCTGCCTTACCGGCTGGTCGGGGCGCCGGTCGAAGTAGTGTCGCTGAGCCAGCAAGTGCGCGGCACGCTGCACGCGGCGCTGGTGCATGGCGCGCGGCTGCCGACGCTGGCCGAGCTGGCAGTGCGCTTCGATGTCAGCGAACCGACGCTGCGCCGCCGGCTCGCGGCGGACGGCAGCAGCTACCGGCAATTGCGCGAGCACAGCTTGCAGGAATACGCCGAGCAATGCCTGCGGACCACCCGCTGGAGCATGGGCAGGATCGCCGAGCAGCTTGGCTTTGCCAGCGAGGAAGCCTTTCGCCGCGCCTTCCAGCGCTGGACCGGGCACGCGCCCACGCAGTTCAGGCGCGCCAGCCAGGGCAAGGCCACAGGGTAAGCCCACGACTGTGCGGTAATTCGTGCACGGCGCCGGCGGCAATATATGCAAAACCGGCCGGCACGGCGGCACGCGCCGCTCGTCGGATGCGACGTGGTAAAGCCGGCGAAGCCTGATGGCATGACGCTTGCTGCCTTCGTTCCATTCCCCACGAACATGATCCAGCGGAGGCGCCCATGGCACTGGAAGACCCGCTTGCTCCCCCGGCATCCCAGGCCGGCGCACTGCAACAGATCCCCACCACGCTGCACATCAACGGCATCACCCACGAGCTGCTGCTGGCCCCGTGGGTGATCCTGCTGGACCTGCTGCGCGAGCAACTGCAGCTCACCGGCACCAAGAAGGGCTGCGACCACGGCCAATGCGGCGCCTGCACGGTGCTGGTTGGCGGCAGGCGCATCAAGTCGTGCCTGTGCCTGGCCGTGTCCTATGACGGCGCCGACATTACCACCGTGGAGGGGCTGGCCGATCGCAACACCGGCGCGCTGCATCCGCTGCAGCAGGCCTTTATCGACCACGACGCGTTCCAGTGCGGCTATTGCACGCCGGGACAGCTGTGCTCCGCCGTGGGACTGCTGAACGAGCATCCGCCGGCAAGCCGACAGGAGATCCGCGAGCGCATGAGCGGTAACCTGTGCCGCTGCGGCGCGTATGCGCAGATCGTCGAGGCGATCGCCGAGGTCGCCGGGCTGACTGACCACGACCAGGAGCCATCATGAACCCGTTCCGCTATGAGCGCGCGGCCACGGTGGAAGCGGCGCTGCAGTCGATCGCCGCCGCGCAGCGGGACGCCGGCGTGCAAAGCCTTGGCGACGACCACGCGCCGCACTTCCTGGCTTCCGGCACCAACCTGATCGACCTGGTGAAGGGCGGCATGATGCATCCGGCCGCGCTGGTCGATGTCAGGCAACTGCCGCTGCGGATGATCGAGGCCACGGCGGAGGGCGGGCTCAGGCTCGGTGCGCTGGCCAGCAACGCCGATACCGCGCAGCACCCGCTGGTGCGCGCGCAGTATCCGCTGCTGCGCGCGGCGATCCTGGCCGGGGCCTCGGCGCAGATCCGCAATATGGCGACCAATGGCGGCAACCTGCTGCAGCGCACGCGCTGCTATTACTTCTACGATCCGGGCGTGCCCTGCAACAAGCGCGATCCCGGCAGCGGCTGCCCGGCGGCGACCGGGCTGGCGCGCCAGCATGCCATCCTGGGCGCGAGCGAGCATTGCGTCGCCACCCATCCGTCCGACATGTGCGTGGCACTGGCGGCGCTGGGCGCGGTGGTGCACGTGGCCTCGGCCAGCGGCCGCCGCGAGATTCCGTTCCATGAATTCCATCGGCTGCCGGAGGACCGCCCGCACATCGACACCACGCTGCGCCCCGACGAACTGATCACCCACATCGTGCTGCCTCCCGCCGCCGAGTTTGCGCACCGTGCCTGTTACCTGAAGATCCGCGAGCGCGCGTCGTTTGCGTTCGCACTGGTGTCGGTGGCTGCCGCGCTGGACCTTGCCGACGATGGCACCGTGCGTGCCGCGCGGCTGGCACTGGGCGGCGTGGCCCACAAGCCGTGGCGCGATCCCGAGGCCGAGGCGCACCTGCAGGGCCGGCCCGCCACGGTCGAACACTTTGCCGCCGCGGCCCGCTTCCTGCTGCGCGATGCGCGCGCCTGGGGCGGCCCGGCCGTGCCCGAGAGCCTGCCCGGCAACAGCTTCAAGATCGCGCTGGCCGAGCGCGCGATCGTGCGCGCGCTGGAAATGGCGGTCGCCGGCGTGCTGAGCAATACCGGCGAAGACGCCTTCAGCGAGGAGGAGCAGCCATGAACGATCCGATCCCGCAATGCACGCCGCGCGCACGCCCCGGCACGGGCCCGGTCGGCATCGGCACGCCGGTCCCGCGCCTCGATGGCGTGGCCAAGGTCACCGGCACGGCGCGCTATGCCGCCGAGCATCCGGCCTTCGACCTTGCGCACGGGGTGGTGGTGAACAGCACCATTGCGCGCGGACGCATCGTGTCGATCGATTGCAGCGCGGCGCTGGCGGTGCCGGGCGTGCTCGAGGTGCTGACCCATGAGCGCCGCCCGCGCGTGCGTTCGCTCGACCTGTTCTACAAGGACATGGTCGCGCCCGCCGGTTCGCCGTTCAAGCCGCTGCACGACGCGCGCATCTGGTACAGCGGCCAGCCGGTCGCGCTGGTGGTGGCCGAGACCTTCGAGGCGGCACGCCATGCCGCGACGCTGGTGCGCGTGCGCTACCAGGCGTGGCCGCACGAGACCAGCCTGCTGGAGCACCTGGGCCGCGCCGGCAAGCCGATGCGCTTCAAGGCGGGCTATTCCGGCCCGCCCAAGGCGCGCGGCGATGCCGACGCCGCCTTCGCGCGCGCGCCTTTCCAGGTCGACGCGGAGTTCTACAGCGGCGTCGAGCACCACAATCCGATGGAGATGCACGCCACCACGGTGATCCGCGGCGGCGACGGCCACCTGACCATCTACGACAAGACCCAGGGCTCGCAGAATTCGCGCTGGATGGTGTCGCGGGTGTTCGGGCTGCCCAAGCGCAAGGTCACGGTGCGCAATGAATACGTGGGCGGGGCGTTCGGCTCGGGGCTGCGGCCGCAGTACCAGCTGATCCTGGCGGTGATGGCGGCGCTGGCGCTGGAGCGCTCGGTGCGCGTGGTGCTGACACGGCCGCAGATGTTCACCTTCTGCCACCGGCCCGAGACCTGGCAGCGCGTCCGGCTGGGTGCCGACGCCGATGGGGGGCTGGTGAGCCTGATCCATGAAGCCGTGGCCGAGACCTCGCGCATGGAGCACTACGTCGAGGTGGTGGTCAACTGGTCCACGCAGCTCTATGCCTCCGAGAACAGCCGGCAGGACTATCGACTGGTCGACCTGGACCAGCCCACCCCGGCCGACATGCGTGCGCCGGGCGCCGCGCACGGCGTGCATGCGATCGAGGTGGCGATGGACGAGCTGTCCTATGCGGTGGGGATGGACCCGCTGGCGCTGCGGCTCAAGAACTACGCCGAGCGCGACGGCGCCAGCGGCCTGCCGTTCTCGAGCAAGGCACTGCGGGAATGCTACGCGCAGGGCGCGCAACGGTTCGGCTGGGCCGGACGGCCACCGCAGCCGCGTTCGATGCGCGCTGGCCACGAGCTGGTCGGCTGGGGCATGGCCAGCGGCACCTGGGACGCGCTGCAGATGTTCAGCCGCGCCCGCGCGGTGTTCCGCGCCGACGGCCGGCTCGAGGTAGCCAGCGCCGCCACCGACATCGGCACCGGCACGCTGACGGTGATGAGCCAGATCGCCGCCGCGTCGCTGGGCCTGCCGCTGGAGCAGGTGACGTTCGTGCTGGGCGATTCGGAGCTGCCGGTGGCGCCCGTGGAAGGCGGCTCGTCGCATGTGGCCACGGTGGGCACGGCGGTCGACGGCGTGTGCGACAAGCTGCGCCGGATGCTGTGGCACATGGCGCGGCGCATGCAGGGCTCCGGCTTCGAGCGCGCGCGCTACGAGGACCTGGTATTCGAGCACGGCCAGGTCAGCCTGCGCGGCGGCGCCGGCGTGTCGTTGCCGCTGACCGGCATCCTGGCAGCGGCCCGGCGCGAACAGATCGAGGCATCATTCCTGCAATTGCCCAATTTGTTCAAGCAGAAGCAGTACACGCGCGCCGCGCACTCGGCCGTGTTCTGCGAGGTGCGCGTCGACGAGGCGCTGGGCACCGTGCGCGTGACGCGCGTGGTCAGCGCGGTGGCGGCCGGGCGCATCATCAACCCGAAGACCGCGCGCAGCCAGATCCTGGGCGGCATGGTGTGGGGCATCGGCCAGGCGCTGCACGAGGAAACGCACAGCGACCATGCGCTCGGCCGCTTCATGAACCGCAATATCGCCGAGTACCACATCGCCTCGCACGCCGATATCCAGGACCTGGACGTGATCTTCGTCGATGAGGACGACCGCGTGGTCAGCAGCCTGGGCGCCAAGGGCGTGGGCGAAATCGGGCTGGTCGGCGTTGCCGCCGCGATCAGCAATGCGATCTATCACGCCACCGGCAGGCGCTTGCGCAGCACGCCGATGACGCCGGACAAGGTCATGGCGCGCTGAACGGGGCTGGCCGCCGTCAGCGCCGCTGCGCCAGCCAGATGCCCGCCGCGATCGCGGCCAGCCCGACGCCGTGGTACCAGCGCGGCCAGTCGCCCAGCAGCACCGTCGACAGCAGCGCGGCGAAGACCGGCGTCAGCGTGATGAAGAACACCGGCAGCTGCGCGCCCGCGCGCGCGATGGCGCGGTCCCAGGCAAAGTAGGCCAGCAGCGACGGGATGGTCGCGACATAGAGCAGGATGCCCGCGACCTTGCCGTTCCATTGCAGCGGCTGATCCAGCGTCAGCAGTTCCCACGCCGTCACCGGCGCGCTGGCCAGCACGCCGGTGACGATCTGCGCGAACAGCAGCACCGGCAGGGGCAGCGCGGGACGCTGCTTGCGCAGCAGCCAGGTGTAGGCGCTCCAGGCGATGGTGGCCGCCAGCATGAACAGGTCGCCGGGCACCAGGTCCAGCTGCGTCAGCCGCGCCAGTTCGCCGCGCACCAGCACGAAGGTCACGCCGACCATGCACAGCAGCGCGCCGGCGACATGCCAGGGCCGGACCCGTTCGCCGAAGCACAGCGCGCCGATCACGATCAGAAACAGCGGCGTGGAGGCGCCGATCAGGGTCACGTTGATCGGCGTCGAGCTGGTCAGCGCCAGGTACTGCAGCGCGTTATAGCTGGCGATCGACAGGATGCCCATGGCGGTGATCACGCCCGCGTGCCGGCGCAGCACCGCGCGGTGCTCGACCACGCCGCGCCAGGCAAACGGTGCCAGCAGCATGCCGGCCAGCACCCAGCGCGCCCAGTTCAGCGCGACCGGCGGCACCGTGCCGGCGGCAAGCCGGCCCACGATGGCATTGCCGGCCCAGCTCAGCGGAGGAAAGGTCAGCAGGAACAGGGTGGTCCAGTCGATGCGTCGGGGGCTGGGGCTGCTGGCGGACATGAGGCGAGGTCGATGGGTGGATGGCGCATTATCCGCGATGGCGATGCTTTAGGTGCCGCTACGGGGCGCGGGCACTCACCGGCGCGGGCGCGCGATGCGCGCCAGCGGCAGCGTCGCCAGGCGCGCGGTGACGACCTCGCGGATGGCCGGCGGGGCGTCGAGCTCGTCCAGCAGGCGCGGCCAGCGGGCATGCGCCAGCGCCACCGCTTCCCTGACCGCGGCGGTGGCGATGCGGCGCGGCACGCCGGCTTTCTCGGCGATCGCCTCGTACATGGCCAGGGTTTCCTCGCGCTGCAGCCGGTCGATGGCGACGTTCTGGCCGTACGAGGCAAAGCCGGGCAGCGCGGCCACGCAGACGATGTCGTACGCCGGCGACAGCACCGGCAGCACGCCGTTGGGGTAGATCACCGAGAAGTTCTTCAGGTGCGCGTCGCTGTTGCCGATCAGCGTATTGACCGCCTGGCGCAGGAAGAACTGCCGCACATGCTCGACCCCGCTCGGGCTTAGCCGGTACAGCGTGGCCACCAGCTGCACGTAGCCGTCGATGCTGGCGTACTTGCGGGCCGGCATGCGGCCCAGCATCTGGCAGCCGTCCTCGGCATGGACGCGCCCGGACGGGGTACGGTCGAAGCGGTCGACGGCAAGGTAGTGCAGGTCCTCGCCCAGGGCCTCGGCCAGTCCCTCCACCGCGATGGTCGACATGGGCAGCACGCGCGTGGCCGCGACATGCACGCCGGCGGCGGCCGCGAGCTGCATCGAGACCGATTCGTTGAACACCTGCGCGTCGTCGTTCCGGGCCGGCAGCTTGGCGATGATGTCGGACAGCTTGCCGTGGCTCGGCAGCGTGTAGCGCTTGCCATCCTGCACCGTCGACAGCGCCAGCTTGTTCTGCACGCCGGACACCGATGCGGCGCCTTGCGTGGCGCCCTCGACCACGGCGATCTCCAGGTTGTCGGCGCCGCCGGTCACGCCATAGGCGCGGGCGTAGGCGGGCAGGGCGCCGATGTCCGCCGGCCGTACCACCACGGCTCCGGGCAGGTCGTTGCCGGCCGAGGCCAGGATGCCGAAGTCGTCCTTGTCTTCGGGGTGGCTGCGGGTGGCTTCCAGCCGCTTGCGCAGCTCGCCTTCGGGCAGCAGCCCGGCAAAGTAGGGCGGCAACTCATGGCCGGTGTTGTAGACCGCGGGATGGAAGGGGTTGTCCAGCACCTCGGCGGTGGCGCGGCGGCCGGCTTCGGTCGGCACCGTGATCGACAGGCTCAGCGTGGGGCGGTCGGTGTCGCCGCGGAATTCATCGGCGGGCACGAAGCGGACATTGCCGCCGGCCTCGCACAGGTAGCCGCAGAGCCGGTCATATAGCCGAACCTCCAGAAAGCGGGGATGCAGGTCGTAGCTCATTCCTGGTCCAGGAAGATGTCGAGCGCGGCGCGGGCGCCGCGGTCGGGGCCGCCGCCCTTGCCTTCCAGCACCTGGCGGACTTCGGCAAGGCGTTCGTTGGGCACCAGCACCCACTGCGCGTCGAGCGCGGCGGCCAGCGCTTCGAGCGTGGAAGCGCGGCTGTCCTTCTTGCCGAGCAGGATGGCCGACAGGTTTTGCGCCGCCATGCCGAGGATCCGGCCGAGTTCGCCCAGGCTCTTGCCCCTGGCTTCGCGCAGCTGGCGGCATTGGGAGATTAATGACATAGCATTAGTCAATGAGAAAAATCATTCTTTGGAATGATACCTGCCTTGATGGACCTCGTGCATATCATTCGATAGAAGCTTTTTTATAAAAGGATCATTCCATGGAATGATAGTGCATGGCAACTTCAGTGGCCAAAGACCTGCGTGCGCGAGAGGGCTGGCGCCTCGTCGAGACGCTCGGCAGTGCCGCTGTCTCCACCTCCTTCCGTTACCCCTTGCCTTGCCACCGATACTGTATAAATATACAGTCATCGTAAATATCCTAAATCCTCGCCCTGCCGACGAGTGATGCTAACTTCACATGACTGCGCCATTGCATGCAGCCCCGCCAAGGGCGGCGGAGGGTCTGCCTTTCCCTGCGCCGGCGGCCTCAGGGCCTGCGTGGCCTGCCGCGGCCGAGCGCCAGCAGGCGTTGTCGGCGCTCGAGCAGCGCTATCCCGGGCTGTGGCGGGCCGGCCAGCTGGGCCGCGCCGGCGGGGCCGCGGTGTGCCCGACCGGGTATGACGCGCTGTCGGCGGAACTGCCCGGCGGCGGCTGGCCGGCCGGCGGCCTGACCGAACTTCTGACCACGCAGGGCGGCGCGGGGGAAATGCGCCTGCTGCTGCCAGCCCTGCGCACGCTGGCCGGGGCGGGGCGGCGCATTGCGCTGGTGGCGCCGCCTTACCTGCCCAATGCGATGGGGCTGGCCGCGGCCGGGCTGTCGGCGCGGCAGTGCTACTGGGTGCGTGCTCCGGCCGAAGCGGCCAGGGCCGCGCAGCAGGCCGACATGCTGTGGGCCGCCGAACAGGTGCTGCGCAGCCAGGCCTTTGGCGGCGTGCTGGTGTGGCTGCCGGCGGCGCGCCCCGAGGCGCTGCGGCGGCTGCAGGTGCTGGCGCAGGCCGGCGACGCGGTGGCCTGGGCATTGCGCCCGGCCACGGCGCTGCGCGAGTCGTCGCCCGCGGTGCTGCGGCTGCTGCTGGCGCCGCTGCCCGGCAACATGCTGTCGATCACCTTCCACAAGCGCCGCGGGCCGGTGCGGGACACGCCGCTGCTGCTGCGCCTGGACGGCATGGCGGCGGCCACGCGCGCGGCCGCCTGGCCGGTCCCGGCAGGGGCAACTGCGGGGGCGCCCGCCGGGCCCGAACCGCTGGCGCAGTCTTCTCAGCTTTCATCCGATGCCGTACTGGATCGCGGTGCACCTGCCGCGCCTGCCCCTGGACGCGCTGCAGCCCAACTGGCCTGAGCTGGCGCCCGCCGCGAGCCCGCCTGCCGCTGCCGCCACCCTGCACCATGCGCTGCCGGTGGCGGTGATGGCGCGCGAGCAGGTGGTGCTGGCCAATGGTCCGGCGATGCAGCTGGGCGTGCGCTATGGCATGCGCCGCGGTGGCGTGCAGGCCCTGTCGGCCGATATCGTGCAGCTGGAGCGCGACCCGGCCGCCGAAGCCGCGCTGATGGAAGCGGTGGCGCTGGCGCTGCTGCGTTTCACGCCGGGCGTGACCGTCGACGAGGAGCCGGAGTCGGCCACGCTGATGCTCGATGCCGGCGCCAGCCTGCGCCTGTTCGGCGGCCATCGCGCGCTGTGCCGCGCGGTGCGGGCCTGCGTGCGCCAGCTGGGCACCGTGGCCCAGGTGGGGTGCGGGCCGACCGCGCACGGCGCCGCATGGCTGGCACGCCAGCCGCTGCGGCGCACGCGGCGTGGCGTGGTGCGGCCCGGCCGCCGGGCGGTGGGCATGGCGCGCCTGCACCGGCTGCTCGACCGCCTGCCGGTGGAGGCGCTGCACACGCTGGCCGATCCGGCCTGGCTGGATGGCATCGGCTGCCGCACGCTGGGCGAGGTGCGGCGCCTGCCGCGCGCGGGCCTGACGCGCCGGCTGGGTCCGGCGCTGCTGGCGCGGCTGGACCAGGCCTATGGCGAGGCGCCGGCGCGCTTTGTCTGGTTCGTGGCGCCGCCCGCGTTTGCGCAGCGCATGGACCTGCCGGGCCGGATCGAATCCGCCGAAGCCGTGCTGGCCGGCGCGCAGCGGCTGCTGCTGGCGCTGGCGGGCTGGCTGGCGGTGCAGCAGGCCGGCGTCACGCGCTGCGTGCTGGTGCTGGAGCATGAGCGCTACCGGCGCGGCGCGGCCACCGAAGGCACCCCGGTGCCACTGGGCCTGGCCCAGCCCAGCCGCGATCCCGCGCACCTGTCGCGGCTGCTGCGCGAAAAGCTCGACCAGCTCAGCTTCCATGCCCCCGTGACCGGCCTGGCGCTGCGCGTGGAAGCCATGGCCGCGTGCGTGCCGCAAAGCGATGCGCTGTTCCCCGAGCCCGGCGGCACGCCGGAAGACCTGGGCCGCCTGCTCGATACGCTGATGGCGCGGCTGGGCCGCGACAACGTGCTGCAGCCGCGCCCGCTGGCCGACCACCGGCCCGAGCGCGCCAACCGCTGGTGCCCGGTCGACGAGCCCGCTGGCAAGCCCGCCAGCCTGCCCGAGCCGCAGCCGGAGCGCCCGCTGTGGCTGCTGCCGCAACCGCTGCCGCTGCCGGTGCAGCGCCACCGCCCCTGCCACGGCGGCCCGCTGGCGCTGCTGAGCCGGCCCGAGCGCATCGAGGCCGGCTGGTGGGACGGGGCCCTGGCCACGCGCGACTACTTTATCGCCGAGCGCGCCGACGGCCTGCGCTGCTGGATCTTCCGCGAGCGTCCGGGCCATGCCGCGCACGACGATGGCGGCGAGTATCGCTGGTTCCTGCATGGGTTGTTCGCATGAGCGCGCCGCCCTTGCCCCCATCGTTGCCTGCGTCCTTGCCGGGTTTGCTGCCGGCGCTGCCGGATTACGTGGAGCTGCACTGCATCTCCAACTTCACCTTCCTGAGCGGCGCCTCGCACCCGGGCGAACTGATCGAGCGCGCCTTCGGCCTGGGCTACCGCGGGCTGGCCCTGACCGATGAATGCTCGGTGGCCGGCACCGCGCGCGCGCACGATGCCATCGAGACCCTGCGCAAGCGCCTGCACGACGCGGTAGCGCGCAGCGCGGCACGGGTCGCCGAGGGCGTGGATGAAGGTGTCGATGACGGCGCCGATGACGGCATCGATGAACCGCTGCTCGACGACGCCGATGCCTTCGGCAGCGGCGACGACGATCCCGGCTTCCACGCCAGCCGCCACCAGCGGCTGCAGGCGCTGGCCCGCGCCGCCGATGCGTTCTCGCTGCTGATCGGCAGCCGCTTCAGCCTGATCCCGGCCAATGGACCGGAACAGGCGCCGCTGCGGCTGGTGCTGATCGCGCAGCATCGCGAGGGCTTCGGCAACCTGAGCGAGCTGATCACGCTGGGCCGCCGGCGCGCGCAGAAGGGCAGCTACCGGCTGCATCCCGAAGACCTCGCCGCGCCGGCCGGCGACATCGCCCACCTGCGCGGCATGCCCGGCTGCGTGGCGCTGCTGCTGCCCGACTATTGCGCCGAGCCGGAACGGCTGCTGGAGCAGGCCGAGTGGTGCCGCGCAGTGTTCGGCGAGCGCGCCTGGATCGCGCTGGAACAGTTGCAGGGCCATGCCGATGCCTTGCACCGCGCGCGCCTCGAAGCGGTATCGGCGCAGACCGGCGTGCCGCTGGCCGCGGCCGGCGCGGTCACCATGCATGTGCGCTCGCGCAAGCCGCTGTCCGACGTGCTGACCGCGATCCGGCTGGGCCAGCCGCTGGCCGAATGCGGCATGGCGCTGGCGCCCAATGCCGAGCAGCACCTGCGCATGCGCCAGGTGCTGTCGCGCCTGTACCCGCGCGAGGCGCTGGCGCAGACGCTGAAGATTGCCGAGACCTGCGATTTCTCGCTGGGCACGCTGCGTTACGAGTATCCCGAGGAACTGGTGCCGCCCGGCGAAACCCCGATCTCCTATCTGCGCAAGGAAGTCGAGCGTGGCAAGCGCGAGCGCTTTCCCAACGGCCTGAAGCCGGAGTGGGAAGCGCAGCTGAAGGAAGAGCTGGAGCTGATCGAGGAAAAGCACTACGAGCCGTTCTTCCTCACGGTGCACGACATCGTGCGCTTTGCGCGCTCGCGCGGCATCCTGTGCCAGGGGCGCGGCTCTGCCGCCAATTCGCTGGTGTGCTTCTGCCTGTATGTGACCGAGGTCAGCCCCGAGCAGGCCAACCTGCTGTTCGGCCGCTTCCTGTCGCGCGAGCGCGACGAGCCGCCCGATATCGACGTGGATTTCGAGCACCAGCGGCGCGAAGAGGTGATCCAGTACATCTACGACAAATACGGCCGCCATCGCGCCGCGCTGGCGGCGTCGCTGATCACCTACCGTTCGCGCAGCGCCCTGCGCGACGTGGGTCGCGCGCTCGGCATCGACGCCAGCGTGGTCGAGCAGGTAGTCAAGGGCCAGGCATGGTGGGACGGCGGCCCGGGCTTTGTCGACAAGATCGCCCGCTACGGGCTCGATCCCGAGTCCCCGGCAGTGCAGCAGTGGGCCAGCCTGACGGCGCAGCTGCGTGGCTTTCCGCGCCACCTGTCGCAGCACGTGGGCGGCTTCGTGATCGCGCGGCACAAGCTGTCGCGGCTGGTGCCGATCGAGAACGCGGCCATGGCCGACCGCAGCGTGATCCAGTGGGACAAGGACGACCTGGAGTCGCTGGGCCTGCTCAAGGTCGACGTGCTGGCGCTGGGCATGCTGTCGGCGATCCGGCGCGCGCTGGAGATGATCCCCAACCCCAGCCGCGATCCGGCGCGCGCGGGTCTGCCGGCGCGCATGGAGGACATCCCGAAGGAGGACAAGCCGACCTACGACATGATCTGCAGGGCCGACACCATCGGCGTGTTCCAGATCGAGTCGCGCGCGCAGCAATCGATGCTGCCGCGGCTGCAGCCGCGCGAGTACTACGACCTGGTGGTGGAGGTGGCGATCGTGCGGCCGGGCCCGATCCAGGGGGGCATGGTCCATCCGTACCTGAAGCGGCGCGAGGCCTTTCGCCGCACGCAGAAGCCGCCGGTCTACTTCAACCAGGTAATCGAGAAAGTGCTGGGCCGCACCCTGGGCGTGCCGATCTTCCAGGAGCAGGTGATGCAGCTGGCCATCGACGCGGCGGGTTTTTCGCCGGGGCAGGCGGACCAGCTGCGCCGCTCGATGGCGGCATGGCGGCGGCGCGGCGACCTGCGCAAGCACCAAGACGCGCTGGTGCGGGCGCTGACTGGCAAGGGCTATCCGGAATCCTTCGCGCTGGCGATCTGCAAGCAGATCGAGGGGTTTGGCGAATACGGCTTTCCCGAAAGCCATGCGGCCAGCTTCGCCAAGCTGGTGTACGTGAGTTCGTGGCTCAAGTGCCACCATCCGGCGGCCTTCCTGTGCGCGCTGCTGAACAGCCAGCCGATGGGCTTCTATTCGCCCTCGCAGCTGGTGCAGGACGCGCGCCGCCATGATGTGGAGGTACTGCCGGTGGATGTCACCATCAGCCGCTGGGACAGCACGCTGGAGCCGGTGGCGGAGTCCGATGCGGCCATCATTCGGCAGGAGCGGCCGCCGCATCCGCGCGTGCGCCTGGGCCTGGGCCGGGTCAAGGGCATGCGCGAGGCCGCGGCGCTGCGCATCGAGGCCGCGCGCGCGCAGCGTGCCTTCGACAGTGTCGAAGACCTGGCGCTGCGCGCCGGCCTGGACCGCCACGACATCGACGTGCTGGCCGCCGCCGACGCGCTCGCGCCGCTCGCCGGCAACCGCCGCCAGGCCCGCTGGCAGGCGCGCGCCGCGGCCGCGCATGCCGCACACCGCGACCTGCTGTATGAAGCGCCGCCCGCCGAAGCCGCGCTGACGCTGCCCGCGCCGCGCCTCGGCGAAGATGTGACCGCGGACTATGCCAGCCTGGGGTTGTCGCTCAAGTCGCACCCGCTGGCGCTGCTGCGGCACAAGCTGGCGGCGATGCGCTTCGTCACTGCCAGCCAGCTCGAACGCTGCGCCAACGGCCGCCGCGTGCGCGCCTGCGGGATCGTCACCGTGCGCCAGCGCCCGTCCACCGCCAGCGGCACCATCTTCGCCACCATCGAGGACGAGACCGGCAGCATCAACCTGATCCTGTGGCCCGACCTGGTCGAGCGCCAGCGCAAGGAGGTGCTGGGCGCCACGCTGCTGGGCGTGGTCGGCACCTGGCAGCGCCAGGGCGACGTGCGCCACCTGGTGGCCAAGGAACTGGTGGACCTGAGCCCGATGCTGGGGCGGTTGATGGTGGGGAGCCGGGATTTTCATTGAGACGCACGGCGCCAATGAGGGAGATGCAAACGGCGCGAGACCAGTTGGCTCGCGCCGTTCGCTTTTCAGCGCTGCTCATCCGTCGGGCGGATAAGCAGGCTCTGCCCGGTCAGACCAGCGCCTGCAGGCGATCTGCGCTCTCGTCCAGCTGTTGCTTGAGCGGCAAAAGCATGGCGTGGAGGCCGATGCCTTGGGGGATGGTGTCGCTCTGCAGGTCCAGCAAGGTCAGGAAGGACTGAAGGCCGGCGCTGACGCGCAGGAGGTCGTCAGTGGCCTCGAGGATTTGCTCCTCCAGGGTGACGGCTTTGCTGGGTGGGGGCGGAGCGGCTTTGGCGTGGGGGCGGGCCTGGGCGCGGTCCACTTGGGCCACGTTCTCGGCCAGTTGATCTTTTGGGGCGAGGGTGGGCTCTTGGGGAGCCGGGGTGTTGCTTTGCATGGTGACCTCCGAACTAAAGGGATGGAGGCCCGTCGTCCGCTGCTAATCGGGTGGGCGAGCACAGGGCAGGGTTAGCAGACCGGCACCACCAGACCGGCGAGCCCTGAGGCTCCCCTGCCAAGGCCCGCCCGCAGGTGTGGACGTTCGATGGCGCGACGGACAGAGCCGCTCGCGCGGCTCTGTCCGTCGTGTGGTACGCAGGCTGCTAAACCTGATCGCCATTGGATTGGCGACAAACCATTCTCGAACACCCACGCCGGAGCGGCAATGGATCAGATCATTCAGAAACGAATTTTGACATACTGGTCAGGTATGCCGGCCAGGGCGCGATCGCAATGTCGTCTGGAACGTTGCTGAAGCCATGTGCACGTCGTCGCCTCCTATGCCACGCCCCTTCGGCATCCTGCGGGCAACAGCATCGCTTGGTTCCTGTGTTATGCAACGCACGCGCAAGCCGGCCAGCCCTCGTTATGCTTCAATTGCCGAATATATCGGGCATAGCCGCCGCCGAGCACCGGAGGGGCCAGGACAATTCAAAGTGGACGGGTCCAATGGAAGATCGGATCGTTGAATTCCTATGCCGAGACATATCGGAGATTGGCATCAATCTTAATGAACTGTCTGGCGGTGCAGGGCTGGACGAGATCGTTATATCGAGGCGAGACAATGGTCGGCTTAGCTTTGATATGAGGCCCCTCGCCGGCTTGATGTTCGATTCAGTTGTCGATCTGTGGAGATCCTTGGGGTTCGCCCGGCGCCCTCAACTTGATCAGCACTGGGTGCCATTTAATTCAGCGACCGGCGGCGGTTGTACATAGGAAGCGGTCGTTGCGCCGTCTCGCGTCCGAAAGGCGGTTCAGGGTCGGTCTGGGACATCGGCGATCGATGCCCGCGCAGGCCGCATCAATCGTGGTTGATGGAAGATTGGTCTATGCTCTCCAGTTCGTCAAAAGCCTCGCCATTCAATCAATTGGCATCTCGGCAACAGCGGGGCAGCCGATGAGAAAAGCGCCGCAAGAAGCATTCTGCTTGAGCGCCTCACGGGCTTCCTTCAGAAGCAGGGATTTCCAGTTCTTGCCCGCGCGGAAAGAGCTGGTTGACCGGCATCTGCTCGCCAGTATGAGCAGTATCTCGACCTCTGCCAAAACTGTTCGATAAGTTGTTGTGCCCGTGGCAGTGCATGAACTTCCGTAGACCGCGATCGGTAGGCCACTGGCATGCTTCCTGCTGCCTAGCAGCATCGGCACGCCGGCTGTGTCCCAAGGAGCATGCGATGAAGAACCCCTGGCTCAAAAAGAACCCGATGCTGAGCACGTGGCTCAGCGGCGCGAATGCGGCGGCCGGCGCGGCTCGTGGGCGCGCGGTGGCCGAGGGCAGGCGCCAGACAGCCACGGCCGCCGCGGCGATGACCAAGGCCGCAACGGACGCGTGGATTGCGGCGCTGACGCCGCCCAAGCCCGCCCGCAAGCGCGCGGCCAGGCGCCGCAGCAAGTAGCCGGATGTACATGGTCGCGGCCGGCAATTTGTGCAAGCGAAGGCGCGCATGAGCGCCGATATCCGGCCACCCCGGCGCAAGGCCCGCGCGGGTCGGGAGGCGGACCAGGTCCCCACGGACTCGGACAACTTCGTCAGGGTGCGCGGCGCGCGCGAGCACAACCTCAAGGATGTCGATGTCGATATCCCGCGCAATGCGCTGGTGGTGTTCACCGGCGTGTCGGGCTCGGGCAAGTCGTCGCTCGCGTTCGGCACGCTCTACGCGGAAGCGCAGCGACGCTATTTCGAATCCGTCGCGCCCTATGCAAGGCGGCTGATCGATCAGGTGGGCGTGCCCGAGGTCGACAGCATCGAGGGCCTGCCGCCCGCCGTGGCGCTGCAGCAGCAGCGCGGCACGCCGAACGCGCGGTCGACGGTGGGCAGCGTCACCACGCTGTCGAGCCTGGTGCGCATGCTGTACTCGCGCGCTGGCACCTATCCCGCGCGGCAGCCGATGCTTTACGCCGAGGATTTCTCGCCCAACACCGTGGAGGGCGCCTGCCCGGAATGCCATGGTCTCGGGCGTATCTACGATGTCACCGAGCAGTCGATGGTGCCCGACGATTCGCTCACCATCCGCGAACGCGCCGTGGCCGCGTGGCCGCCGGCCTGGCACGGGCAGAACCTGCGCGACATCCTCGTCACCCTCGGCTATGACGTCGATTCGCCGTGGCGCGACCTGCCGAAGGAGGATCGCGACTGGATCCTCTTCACCGAGGAGCAGCCCACCGTGCCGGTTTACGCTGGCTTCACGCCGCGCGAGGTGCGCGCCGCGCTCAAGCGCAAGCTGGAGCCGAGCTACCAGGGCACCTTTACGGGGGCACGGCGCTACGTGCTGCAGACCTTCGCCACCACGCAGAGCGCGCTGATGAAGAAGCGCGTGGCGCAATACATGATCGGGCGCGAATGTCCGGCGTGCCACGGCAAGCGGCTCAAGAAGGCGGCGCTGTCCGTGACGTTCGCCGGGCTCGACATCGGCGAATTCACGCACCTGCCGTTGGCCCGCGTGGCCGAGATCATGCTGCCCATCGCGCAAGGCAAATCGCCCGGCCCGGCCGGTGCCGCCGGCGCCGTGCTAAGCCGCAAGGCGGCGCGTGCGGACACGACGCGGCGCGTGGCGGCCGGCGGCTCGGCGCACAAGGCCGCCCCCGACGTGCGGCGCACACCCAACCTCTCCGACGAAAAGCGGCTCGCCTCGCAACGCATCGCCGAGGAACTGATGGAGCGGTTGTCCACGCTGATCGACCTGGGCCTCGGCTATCTGTCGCTCGATCGCAGCACGCCAACGCTGTCCTCGGGCGAGCTGCAACGGCTGCGGCTGGCCACGCAGATCTCGTCGCAACTGTTCGGTGTGGTCTACGTCCTCGACGAACCCTCGGCCGGGCTGCATCCCGCCGATGGTGAGGCGCTGCTCGTGGCATTGCGCCGCCTGAACGCGGCCGGCAATTCGCTGTTCGTCGTGGAGCACGACACGCAGACCATGCGCCAGGCGGACTGGATCGTCGACGTGGGGCCCGCAGCCGGCGAGCACGGCGGGCGCGTGCTCTACAGCGGCCCGCCCGACGGCCTCGCCGAGATCGCGGCCTCGCGCACCGCGGCCTACCTGTTCGGGCCGCCGGAGACGCAGCAGCGCGCGCCGCGAGAGCCGGCCGGGTGGCTCAGGCTGGCCCATGTCTCGCGCAACAACCTGCATCGCGTGGATGCGGATATCCCGCTTGGCTGCTTCACCGCGGTAACCGGGGTTTCGGGTTCGGGTAAGTCGAGCCTGATAAGCCAGGCGCTGCCCGAACTCGTGAACCGGCACCTAGGCCGCGCCGACGACGGCGATTCCGAAGACGAGCGCGACCCGCTGTTCGCGGTGACCGATGCCCCGACCGAGGGCCGCATCGCTGGTGGCATGGAGTCAGTGCGCCGGCTGGTGCGCGTGGACCAGAAGCCGATTGGCCGCACGCCCCGTTCGAACCTGGCGACCTATACCGGGTTCTTCGACCATGTACGCAAGCTGTTCGCCGCGACGCCCGCCGCGCGCAAGCGGCGCTACACGGCCGGCCGTTTCTCGTTCAACGTGGCGCAGGGACGCTGCCCGACGTGCGAAGGCGAGGGCTTCGTCAGCGTGGAGCTGCTGTTCCTGCCGAGCGTCTACGCGCCCTGTTCGGCGTGCAACGGCACGCGCTACCGGCCGCAGACGCTGGAAATCACCTGGAAGGGCCGGAACATCGCCGAGGTGCTGGACCTGACCGTCGACGCGGCCTGCGAGGTCTTCGCCGACGAGGCGCCGGCGATGCGAGCCCTGACGGCGTTGCGCGATATCGGGCTCGGCTATCTGCGGCTCGGGCAGCCGGCCACGGAACTGTCGGGCGGCGAGGCGCAGCGCATCAAGCTGGCCACCGAATTGCAGCGCGCGCAGCGCGGCGACTCGCTGTACGTGCTCGACGAGCCCACCAACGGCCTGCATCCCGCCGATGTGGATCGCCTGCTGGCGCAGTTGCAGGCGCTGGTGGACGCCGGCAACACCGTGGTCGTGGTCGAACACGACATGCGCGTGGTGGCGCAGGCGGATTGGGTTATCGACATCGGACCCGGCGCCGGCGACGAAGGGGGGCGCATCGTGGCAAGCGGCCGTCCGGCCGTCATCGCGGTCTCCATCGCAAGCGTGACGGCGGCCTACCTCGCGAAGGAGTTCGGCTGAGCCGATCCCGGAACGGGTTCGGGTTCGGTAATAGCCTGGCAATGCGGCGAACTGCAGCAGAACGGTCGAGGAAGAATTACGCGAGCTAGACAATATGGATGGAACCACCATTGGCCGAAGGCCCACGGTGATACGCAGTGAGTAGAAAGCGAGCTCATTTCCCGATGCTGGGTTGGGAGGTTGCAGGGTCAAGACCAGAGAGGGCCGAGACCGGCCAGGAACGGTCACCCAGAGCAGCGAAAACAATGTCCGACTTGCGCCGAATGCCGGCCATCCAGCGGCTCCACTGGTTGTTCGCATTCTTCAGGAACCACGGAGCGCGAAATCAATGTCTACACTCCCGATGACTCCGCCGGATCGGCCCGGCGCCCGTTGATTGCTCCAGTACAGATTGGTGTGCCTGATCACAGCATCCGGCGGTGGCGCGCCCCTTTGCGTCCTGTCTTCTGTCGTATGTGCATCGCCGACCAAAATTGCGTCATAGCCGCGCACCAGCTGCATTTGCCACGGCAACGAGAGCAGCTCATTCGAAACGTTCAACGGACACTTGTGGGTACGCGATGAGGGGCCGCAATGGGTCGGTCAGAGACGGCCACGGCATCACTGGCAGCAGCCAGCCGTGATCGACCAATTGTACAAGTGCATGACGATCTCGCGATGACTCCCAGGGCAGCACCTGGATGAGCTGCCACACCGCCGCGCCGCCGGCTGTGGCGCAGCGGCTGATTCTTGACACGGGTGGGCGCGCAAGGCGCCCCACGGTGATTTATCCGGCCAGGCCCTTGTTCGGGTTGATCAGGTACTTCGCCCCCGTCGCGCGCTTGTTGTAGACGGCGATCACCTCCAGGTCGAGCACCTCGGCCAGCGAGATCTCTTTCGAGTAGTGGCTGGCAAAGGTGGTCTTCAGCTCCGCCATCACGCGTTGCTTCAGCGCGTTGGCCCGCTCGCGCCCGATCTTCTGCAGGAACGGGAACAGCAGCCAGCCGCCCATGCCCCACGCCATGCCGAAGTTGCGGTTGAACTCGGTCGGGCTTGTGTCCAGGCCGCCGTAGAGGTAGACCTGCTTGTGGGTGGTCGAGCCATAGCGGCTGTATTCGCGGGCCGTTTTGTTCAAGGCCGCTTCCATGCAGGTGAGGATCTGGCCGGCGAGCTTGCCGCCGCCCGTGGCGTCGAACGCGATCGTTGCGCCAGTGGCGACGAGTGCCTCGGTGAGCTCCTGCATGAACGTGGGCGACGCGGCGTTGCAGACGTGGACCGCGCCTTGTGCCTTGAGCAGGTCCGCCTGCTCCTGCTTGCGCACGATGTTCACTAGCTTGATGCCATCCTTGAGACAGATCTGATTGAGCATCTGGCCCAGGTTGGAGGCCGCGGCGGTGTGCACCAGGGCGCTATGTCCTTCGAGCCGCATGGTCTCGACCATGCCCAGTGCGGTGAGGGGGTTGACGAATGACGACGCGCCGTCAGCAGGCGTGGCGCCGTCGGGCAAGACCAGGCACTGGTCCGCGGACATGCAGCGGTACTGCGAGTACATCGCGCCGCCGATGGCAGCGACGGTCTTTCCCATCAAGGCTTGCGCCGCAGGGGACGAGCCTGCATCGACGACCACGCCCGCGCCCTCATTGCCCACCGGCATGGACACATCCAGGCGGCCCGCCATGCTGCGCATCGCGCCTTCCGGAACGCGCGCGGTGACTATGGGGCGCTCGGCCGTGCCGCTGGCCTTGGCCGTGCTCATGTCGGCCGCACCGAACAGCAGGCCGAGATCGGACGGGTTGAGAGGAGAGGCTTCAATGCGGATGAGCACTTCATCCGGGCCAGGATGCGGCGTGTCGATGCTGTCTAGCGATAGCTCGAGTTCACCGCTGCTCTTGATTTGCGAACGAAGTTGAAGCGCGGTGTGCATTCGATGTCTCCTTGGCCTGTCGGTTTGCGGTGAGCGGGGCAGCTGCCTGGGGCTGTTTTTGCCAGCAGTCAGCAATGTAGCAAGTTCCTGCGAATCCCGTACTGGCCGGAAATTCAGGTCATGCGTCGGTCGACAGGCCATCATGCATCGCAGCGTATCCACTGGCCGCATTGATGTCCGGGGAACACAGACGCTGCCCAAGATCACCCTGCGAACGTGTGTGCAGTTGCTAACCGAAAGGAGTCGATGGAGATGCCCCAATGACGCGATCGGCAACTGCCAATGGAGGTTCGGCGATGACAGAGCAAACGATCCGGGAGACGCTTGCTCCGGCGTTGCTGGGCGTGGTCGGCACCTGGCAGCGCCAGGGCGACGTGCGCCACCTTGTGGCCCAGGAACTGGTGGACCTGAGCCCGATGCTGGGGCGGTTGATGGTGGGGAGCCGGGATTTTCGTTGAAAACCGGCTTGTCTCGTTGCCGCTGCGAGGCCGTGGAAGCTGTTTTCCCTTTTTCGGCCGACAAGGCTCTTCAGGGGTGCGGCATTAGCGCGGCGCGGCTAGACTACGTACATTTTGTTACAATAGAATGTTGTCTGTTACAGAAAATGTAAATGTATCAGGGCATTCCGTTTATGAGAAATATCACGCTTCTAATGCTTTCGATGGTTGTTGGCCTTGCAGCATGCGCCGCGCAATCGCCAGCCGACCAGTTGTCCCCCCAGTCGCCAACAGTACGCCTGTGCAACGGCAACACCTGTACCGACCAGGATCGCCGTGTCGCCACAGGGCAGGCTGCGCCAGAAGATGCCGATCATCGTATGCAGGCGCTGGCAGCGGTTGCTGAGCGCGATGCAAACGCGGCCTACGACTTAGGCTTGCGCCTGCTGCGTGGCGATGGCGTAGAGCGCAATAGCTATCAGGCCCTCCAATGGTTGCGCAAGGCCGGCGACAACGGCCATATGCAGGCCCAACTGGCGCTTGGGCGAATCTACCTTATGGGCTTTGAGGAAATGGGGTCGGACCCAGCTGAAGCCGAGGCGTGGCTGACGCGCGCTGCAGCGAAAGGCAGCAAGGAGGCACGAGACCTGCTGCCGCAAGCGCAAGCAGCCAAGAAGGACGAACAGAGCCTGTACCAGGTGCGCGAAGCCTACCGCAAATCCTGGCTGGGCTGGTACAGCAGCTATCCGTACTACTGGGTATGGGACCGCGCCGGCTGGCGCCCACGCTAGGCCCCGCCATCCACGATTTTTCTTATTACTTCCGTCAACAGGAACGCGTTTTCATGCTGAACAACACTTCTCTGCGCGTGGCCGGCCTGGCCACATCCCTGATCCTGGCTGGCTGCGCCAGCGGGGGCGGCATCATCAGCACCGGCACGGCACCGACGGCTGCCACCGGCGCAGCGGGCGGGGCGACCAGCGTGAATGCCAATCCGGCGCTGGAGCGCTGCGACAAGCCGCTGGGCACGCTGGCCGTGGATGATGGCCGGGGCAAGGAATGGTATGCAAGCTTCGGCGCAGCCACCAAAGTCACTACCATCGAGCCACTGATCCGCCTGGCGGTGCAGCAGTCGAACTGCTTCGTGATCACCTCGATCGGCAACAACCGCACCGAAAGCAAGCTTTCGAGCATTACCGACAAGCAGCGCAATTCCGGCGAATTCCGGGCCGGTTCGCGCCAGCAGAAGGGACAGCGCGTCGCGGCCGACTACTACATGGAGCCTGCAATCATCATCGACAACGACTCCACGGGCCAGTTGGCCGCCGGTGTGGGCGGTCTGTTCGGCGCGGTCGGCGCACTCGTCGGCGGCGCCATGCAAAGCAAGGCATCGGTCGTGACCTTGACCATGTTCGACATCCGGTCCGGCGTGCAGCTGTCCATCTCGGAAGGCAACTCCACGGCAACCAATATCGGTGCCGCCTTCGGCGCCCTGGGCGGCGGTGCGGCCGGCGGGCTCGCCGGTTTCTCGCGCACGCCTGAAGGCAAGGCTACCGTGGCGGCATTCATGGACGCCTACAACAACATGGTGGTCTCGCTGCGCAACTACAAGGCTCAGGAAGTGAAGGGCGGGCTGGGCCGCGGCGGCCAACTCAAGGTTGGCTCGTAGCCTGGCAGCTTCAGCGCAGAACCTTCTACGTTCAACGTTCAACGCGCGCGGCGATCTCCTCGTCGCGGGCCCGGCTGGCGCGACCTAAGTCAGCCTGGGCCGGTCTGCTGAAATTCCACCCGCTGGCCCGGCTGCGTTTGCTGGCGGTGACCCCGTTTCAAGCTGCGTTACCGCGCCGCGACGTCCGGCCAGCCGCCCGCAAGACAACCCGGCAGCGCGCATCGCGCCCTTTGTTGTTCACGCAACTGCCATCAAGCGCGGTTAAGGTAGCGTTCGTCCACCACGGATGACCCAGGGCGCTGCGCCCGGCCCGCGCCACCTACATCGGCGCTGCCGGCGCATGCGCGCCGCCAGCCTCACCGGGCTGCCCGCAGTAACTTGCCTGCCGCGCGGGCACGCTTCGCCCGCATTCCTGAACTACTCAGACCTGCCACCGACATGAAATCCCGCCTGATCGCCGCGGCCTTGCTGGCCGCCACGGCGAGTCCTGCCTTCGCCCTGAACATCCTGCTGACCAACGACGACGGCCTGACCAGCAACCTGAAGGCGCTGTACGACGCGCTCAAGGGCGCTGGCCACAACGTCATCGTCAGCGTACCCTGCACCGGCCAGAGCGGCCGCGGCGCCGGCATCGTGATGTACAGCACCACGGTCATCGTGCCGGACAACGACAAGACCCAGGTCGAGGCCGAAGGCGGCTGCCACAACGGCGCGGCCAAGACCGGCGAGCCGGCGGTCGGCCCCTTCACCAAGGCGGGCTACACCAATGGCGACTACCACTACGCCCACGGCACGCCGGTGATGGCGACCATGTACGGCCTGGACGTGCTGGCGCCGGCGCGCTGGGGCAAGGCCCCGGACCTGGTGCTGTCCGGCCCCAACGAAGGCCAGAACGTCGGCCGCATCGTCAACAGCTCGGGCACCGTCAGCAATGCGCAGTTCGGCGCGGCGCGCGGCATTCCGTCCATCGCGCTGAGCGCGGGCACGGACTCGGTCGACAATGCCGGCCTGGCGAGCCCGGTATCCGGCGTGGTGGCGCAGCTGACCATCAAGCTGCTCGGCACGCTGCAGGCCAAGGCCAACGGCGGCCCGCTGCTGCCGGCGGGCCTGGCGCTGAACGTCAACTTCCCGAACGCGCCGACGGCGGCCACGCCGTTTGCGTTCTCGCGGCATGGCACTTTCGACGCCTATGCGCTGAAGTTCAACGGTACGGCGCCGTACGGGCTCGGCATCGGCGCCGGCGGCGGCACGCCGACGGCCGCGCAGGCCGAGGACGAGTCGGTGGTCTACAAGACCAAAACGGCCGTGACCGCCATGCAGATCGGCTTCGACCAGCGTCCCGCCGGCCAGCAATGGCTGCGCCTGCGCCTGGGTGAACTGTTCGGCCAGTGAGGCAGGTCCCGATGAAACGCCTCATTTCCCTGTTTCCCCTGGCAGCCGTGCTGGGGCTGGCCGCCTGCGGCGGCAACGACGCGCCCGACAACGGCGCACCGCCCGCGACCGCGACCTTGTCCGTCACCGATCTGGATCCCGGCGCCTACGTCGTCAGCGTGGGCGATGCCGACAACCCGACCGTCGGCAAGTACTACGCCGGCACGGACGGCAGCCGCTACCTGGTCCTGGCCGATGCCGAAGACAAGGCCACGGCCATCTACCGCCGCGACAAGGGCGGCAGCTGGGTCGCAGCGCCTGGCGCGGGCGCGTCCGCCAGCGTCAAGCTGCTGAGCCAGGCCGCGGTGCCCGCCGCGAGCGTAGAGCTTGCCAGCGTGGCCGGCACCTACACCACGGTGCTGCCTACGGGCGCCAGCGCCATCTTCACCGTCACCGCGGAAGGCAAGATCGCGCCCGGCGCTTCGGCATGCCAGCTGTCGGGAACACTGGCGGCGCAGGCCATGCCGAATACGCTGAGCCTGAAGCTGTCGACGTCGGCCTGCGGCACGCTGCCTGCCAGTGCCAGCGGTGTGCTCGCCATCGATACGGACTACCAGCCGGCCGCATTCCGCCTGATCGCGGACGATGGCGGCCGCGTGGTGGACCTGTGGGCGTATCGCGACTGAGCGATGCCGCCTGGCGTGCTAGCGCATTGCCAGGCTGGCGGCGAGCATTTGCTGCTCTGTCGGGAGTTCGCGCATGGCCTGGTTCAGCGTCGCGGTGGTGGTGGTGATGGCGGCGCCCAGGCTGGCGATTTCCTGCTGCAGCACCGCGATGCGGATGCGCTTCTGGTCGGGCGTGCCGGTGGTGGCGTTCTTCGCCGCCTCCAGCTCCTGCAGCTTGCGCGCCAGCTGCGCGCGCAGTTCGCGCAGGCGCTTGATCGCATCCCTGGCCTGATCGGGCAGGCCGCTGTCGTCGACATCGCTGTTGTCGCGCACTGAAGCAGCCTGGTTGCCGCCGGCCAGCGCGTGGCCAGGGGCCGAAATATGGATCTCGGCACTGGCCGCGGGCCGGGCACGAATCCCCGGCGCGTCGCTGGCGCTTTCGCTGGCGGCGGCGGGCGGTGCCGCAGTCGTATCCATCGACACGGCAGCCGCTGCCTTGGCTGCAATCGGTTCGATCATGGTCACGGTGGTACTTCTCCTGGTTCGCCGGCGATGGGCAATTCGTGCTCGGAAGCTGCCGGCTCCATGCGGATATCGGCTGCCTAGAGCGCCGACTTGAGCTTGCCGCACGGCCATCGAGCCACGTAAACGGGTGTCGAGACGCCCTGAGACGTTGACGCACGCACTGGATTTTTGCGACAGGCACGATCACGCGCCGATAACGCGCCACCGCGTACGCACGGCTTCCGCCAGGGATGGATTGGCGGCTGCCCGGCACCCGGCCTGCGGTCCGGCATGTCAGGAACAGTCGGTCTCACCCGTTCAGGGGTCGCAACGATATTTCATACGCGCGAAAAAACATTCACTTCCGTCGTGATCCTTGATGAAGGACTATCGATTCTCCTCGGCGGGGCGCCCGGGCGCCCGATCGATCCGCGCTACGTGACATTCCCTGGAGAGAACAATGAAGGCGGCTTCCGTCATGACTACCGTGCTGTTCCTGACATGGTCATCCTCCGGGTGGGCCCAACAGGCCCAGCCGGTGGGTGGCAAGCCTGCCACGGCGGCGACGAAGGCGGCGAACGCCGCGGTGCTGAAGGAGTTGCCCTTCCATGACAAGGCCGATTTCGATGATGCGCAGCGCGGCCTGGTCGCCAGGCCAGACACGCTGACGATACGCAACGCCAAGGGCGACGTGGTCTGGGATCTCGAGGCCTACAAGCAATACATCGGGATCGACAAGCCCGCGCCGGATACCGTCAACCCCAGCTTGTGGCGCAACGCCCAGCTGACCATGCAGCATGGCCTGTTCAAGGTCTCGGACCGCATCTACCAGGTCCGCGGCTTCGATCTCTCCAATGTGACCTTCGTCCAGGGGAATAGCGGGTGGATCGTGCTCGACCCGCTGATCTCGGAGGAAACCGCCAAGGCAGCGTATGAATTCGTGACGAAGCACCTGGGGCCCCGCCCCGTGGTGGCCGTGGTGTACAGCCATTCGCACATCGATCACTACGGCGGCGTGCGCGGCGTGGTCAACGAGGCCGACGTGAAATCGGGCAAGGTCAAGATCTTCGCGCCGCAAGGCTTTACCGAGCATGCCGTCAGCGAAAACGTCATTGCCGGCAATGCGATGGGCCGTCGGGCCGTCTACATGTATGGTGCGCTGTTGCCACGCAATGACCGCGGCGGCGTGAACGGCGGACTGGGGCAGACCGTCTCGACCGGCACCGCGGGGTTGATCGTGCCGTCCGACATCATCAGCAAGACCGGGACCGAAGTTGCCGTGGATGGCATCAGGATGGTGTTCCAGATGACGCCGGGGACCGAGGCTCCGGCGGAGATGAACACCTTCTTTCCTCAGTTCAAGGGCATGTGGATGGCGGAAAACACCACCAACACCATGCACAACATCCTGACGCTGCGCGGTGCCCAGGTGCGCGATGCGCTGAAGTGGTCGAGCTACCTGAACGAGACCATCGACACCTACGGCAAGGACGTGGAGTTCAAGTTCCAGGCCCACCATTGGCCGATGTGGGGCAATGCCAAGATCATCGATTACTGGAAGAAGCAGCGCGACCTCTACAAGTACACGCATGACCAGTCGGTGAACCTGATGAACAAGGGCTATACGGCGGCGGAGATCTCGGAACTGATCAAGCTGCCGCCCGAGCTCGACAAGTTCTGGCCGAATCGCGGATATTACGGCACGCTGCGCCACAACTCGCGGGCGGTCTATCAACGGTACATGGGGTGGTATGACGGCAATCCGTCTGACCTGAACAACCTGCCGCCGGAAATGGCCGCAAGGAAATACGTGGAGTACATGGGCGGCGAGGCCGCGATCCTGCGCCGCGCCAAGGCCGATTTCGACAAGGGCGATTACCGCTGGACCGCCGAAGCGCTGAAGCATGTGGTCTTCGCCAACCCGGACAGCAAGGCCGGCAAGGACCTGCTCGCGGATTCGCTCGAACAGCTGGGCTATCAGGCGGAAAGCGGTCCGTGGCGCTCCGTCTATCTGATGGGGGCCTACGAGTTGCGCAATGGCGTGCCAAAGGCGGGCGGCACCGACGTGGCCAGCCCGGACACCATCAAGGCCATGCCGCCGGAAATGCTGTTCGACTACCTGTCCGTGCGCCTGAACGGTCCGAAGGCGGCGGGCAAGAAGCTGGCGCTCAATCTCGACTTCACCGACCTGAACAAGCAATACGGCCTGGCGGTGGAGAATGCCGTGCTCAACTACGGCAAGCCGTTGCCCCATGCGGACGCGAACATCACGATGTCAAAGGCGACGCTCGATGCCATCCAGCTCAAGGAAACGACCATCGAGAACGCCATCGCGAAAGGAGACATGAAAGTGGAGGGCCGACGCGAGGCGCTGGGCGAATTCCTTGGCCTGCTGGACGCCTTCCCCTTCTGGTTCAACATCGTGACGCCATGAAGACGAAGGCTACCGCACTGGTCACCGTCCTGGCCGCCGGCTGGCTGGCCCTGGCGTCGCAGCCGGCCGCCGCCTGCGGCTCCGCCTTTGTGCTCGGCGACGAAGTCGGGGCGGCCCACCCGGCCTCGATCGGCGTAGCCTTCGCCATGCACGACGCGCTGGGCACAGGCACGCTGGCACCGGCCCGCAGCCTGACTGGCGCGCAAGCGCGCTTGCGTGCCGATGACACCGCGCACATGCTGGAGCAGCGGCTGGCGCCAGTCAGGTCGACCTTGCCGCCCACGTCGCTGCTGCTGGTCGAGTCGCGGCTCTGGACACGCTATGCCCCGGCGGGCCAACGCCTGGCCGACCACCATGCCGGCCACGAGGCCGGCCCCGCCGCCGACGATGTTGTCGTGGTGACCGGAGAGCAAGTGCTGCGCGGCCTGCTGGAAGGCCGGATCGGCTGGGAGCAGGCACTGGACGCCGGACTGCTCGTCGTGACCGGTGACGCCGCGAACCGCGAGCGGGTGCAAGCGATACTGGCGGGCCGGTTTCCGGGGCCGGGCGGTGCCGCGCTGGCGAACCACGGGCCGCCGTCTGGCCGGCTCTAGCTTACGCGGATAGGCCCGCATTCTCTTGAGCGGCTTGAGCCTGCCCGACGGGCATGGCAGGATACGCCGATGCCCGCCGCCACCCCCGATACCGTCCTGCGTGACCTGGCGCGCCTGCGCCGGGTCCGCGACCGCATTGACCGCGACTACGCCCAGCCGCTGGACGTCGAGGCGCTTGCGCGGGGCGTGCATATGTCCGCGGGTCATCTCAGCCGGCAGTTCCGGCTGGCCTATGGCGAGTCGGTCTACGCCTACCTGATGACCCGGCGCATCGAGCGCGCCATGGCGTTGCTGCGGCGTGGCGACCTGAGTGTCACCGAGGTCTGCTTCGAGGTCGGCTGCTCGTCCCTGGGGTCCTTCAGTTCAAGGTTCACCGAACTGGTCGGCGTTTCGCCCAGCATTTACCGGCGCGATTGCGCGCGCGAGGCCGAGGGCATCCCGTCCTGCATCGCCAGGCAGGTGACGCGTCCGGTCAGGAATCGAGAAGCGCCGGAACCGTCGTCCGACTAGACTGGCGTCCATGCATCACCCCTCACCACTTACGGAGACTGATCATGGACCTCACCATTCATTCGACTTTTCTGCCGCACTCCGATCCGGAGGTCTCGCTGGCGTTCTACCGGGACGCCCTGGATTTCGAGATCCGCAAGGATGTCGCCTTTGGCGGCCACCGCTGGATCACCATTGGCCCGAAGGGCAAGCCCGACACCTCCATCGTCCTGTACCCGCCAAACGCGACCCCGGGCGTTACCGACGACGAGAAGCGCACCATCGGCGAGATGATGGCCAAGGGTACTTTCGCCATGCTGCTGCTTGGCGCGAAGGACCTGGACGCCGTCTTCCAGCGCCTGCAGGACCGCGACGCCGAGATCGTCCAGGAGCCGACAGACCAGCCTTACGGGGTGCGCGATTTCGCGGTGCGCGATCCGGCCGGCAACATGATCCGGATCCAGCAACTCAAATGACAAAGGCGCCGGCCATGCGCCGGGCCTTGGTTCGTGCCAGCCTCTGCGATGCAGTCACCGTGCGGTGGCCGTTCAGGCCTGCCCGGCACGGCGTGCGGACGTGCGCGACAGTGCCCCCCAGTCCAGGTGGCCTTCGCCATGGGCCAGGCTTTCGATATGTGTATCGCGCAGGGTGCTGGCCAGGGGAAGGGGAACGTTGGCCTGTTCCGCCGCTTCCAACGCCAGGCGCACGTCCTTGAGGCCTAGCGCCAGCTTGAATCCCGCTGGCTCGAAGCGCTCTTCGGCGATGGCCTGCCCATAGCCCTTGTAGACAGGAGCAGCGAAGGCCGTGGACATGACCAGTTCCAGAAAACCGGCCTTGTCCACCCCATGGCCGTGCGCCAGTGCCACTGCTTCGCCCATCGTACCGATGGCGCTGGCGATCATGAAGTTCACGGCCAGCTTGGCGGCATTGGCCTGTTCTGGCCGTGCGCCCAGGCGCCAGGTCTTCTGGCCGATTGCATCCAGCAGCGGCTGCACGGTTGCAATGGCGTCGGAATTGCCCGCTGCCAGGATGTTGAGCTGGCCCGCTTCAGCAACGTTTACCCGGCCCAGCACCGGTGCGGCGACATAGCCCACGCCTTGCGCCTGGTGTAACGCAGCCAGTTCGGCTGCCAGGGCCACCGAGATCGTGGCCATGTTGACATGGATGGCTCCGCGCTTCAGCGCGGACAGTGTCCGTGCGTCCAGTATCGCGGCACGGGTGGCCGCATCGTCGGCCAGCATCGAGATCAGCACGTCCGCATCGGTGACCGCCTCGACAGGCGTGGCCGCGCCTTGCGCGCCGAGCGCTGCCAGTTTCGCCACCGGCGTGGGCGAGCGATTCCAGCCGCGCACTGCATGGCCGGCCTTGAGCAAGTTTGCAGCCATTGGCAGGCCCATGGTGCCCAGGCCAAGAAAAGCGATCTTCATCGGTGTTCTCCTCGGTCAAAATGGAATCGATTGTTTCCTAAATAGGAAAAAAATTTCAGGCTAATACCTGGAGTGCGGCCGTTGCCACGGCTTGCATCTGTTCGCGGCTGCGTCCGGTCTTGCCGACGACCCGCATGCCTTGCGTCAGGCATAACAGCATCCGCGCAGTCGCTTCGACGTCCACATGGGCCGGGATCGAGCCGTCTTGCTGGCCCTGGCGGATCAGGTCGGCCAGTAACGCCTCGTTGCGCGACATCGCGGCGGCGATGTGGCCGGCCATTGGCTTGTCGAATGCCGACAGTTCGACCGCGCTGCCAACGACAAGGCAACCTTGCCGGCCGGCGGCGCCCTGCGCGGAGTCGGCATAGAAGTCCAGCGTGGCGCGCAGGCGTTCCAGCCCGGTGCCGGCGTTGTCGATGGCCTGGTGCAGCTTCTCCGCCCGCTGGGCGCGGTAGCGATCGAACGCCGCCAGGAACAGCGACTGCTTGTCCTTGAACGCCTTGTAGAGGCTGCCCTGGGCGAGATGCATGGCGCGGGTCAGGTCGGAGATCGAAGCGCCGTGGTAACCGCGTTCGCTGAAAACGCGCACGGCCCGGTCCAGCGCCTGGTCGACGTTGAACTCGCGCGGGCGGCCGCGGCTGCGTGTGCGTGTGGGAACCTGGGGGTGGGTGGCTGTCATGCTGCCAGATCGGCAAATTAGAAAACGATGGCTCCCAATATAGCACCTCATCGGCGCTTCGTCATGGCGGCGTCCCTGTACGGCATTGAAGTATCGACAGGCACGCCGTGCAACTTTTTAACCCGGCGGCGGACGCCACAGCGTAGATTTGCCGAACAGGCTTTCCACCAGGTCCACGGCCAGCTGCGCGGTCTGGTTGCGCACGTCGCAGGCCGGGTTCAGTTCCATTACGTCGAGCGAGGCCAGCCGGCCGGTATCGGCGATCATTTCCATGCACAGCTGAGTCTCGCGGTAGGTCGGCCCGCCCGGCACGGTCGTGCCCACGCCCGGCGCGATCACGCAATCGAGGAAATCCACGTCGAAGCTGACGTGCAAGTGCGTCTGCGCGTCGATGCCCGCCAGCGCCTGCTGCATGGTGTGGCGCATGCCGTTCTCGTCGATGTAGCGCATGTCGTACACCGCCAGATGTAATTCGTGCAGGCGGCGCTTTTCCTCCGCATCGACGCTGCGGATGCCGATCTGCCGGATCGCGCTGCGCTGCACCGCCGGCGCCGCGCCGGCCAGCGTGGTCAGCGGTGCCGGGCCGTCTCCGCAAAGGCAGGCGACGGGCATGCCATGCATGTTGCCGGTAGGCGTTGTGGTGCCGATATTGGCGTCGGCGTGCGCGTCGAGCCACAGCACCATCAGGGTCTTGCCGGTGTCACGGCAATGGCGCGCCGCGGCGCTGATCGAGCCGATCGCCAGGCAATGGTCGCCGCCCATCAGCAGCGGCAACCGGCCCGTTTGCAGGGTGCCGAGGCAGGCGTCATAGACCGCACGGTTCCACGCCAGCACTTCGTCGAGGTGACGCAGGCCATCCCGGGGTGGCTCCCACGGATTGGCGGGGCCGTCGAGGTTGCCGGCGTCCTCGACCTGCAGTTTGTTGCGCGACAGCGCCTGCGCCAGGCCGGCGACGCGCAGCGCCTCCGGGCCCATCGACGAGCCGCGCGTGCCGGCCCCGACGTCGGTGGGGGCTCCAATCAGCGTGACAGGTTTCATGGCATGAATGCGGTGTGAGTGCGGATGCCAGCATGCGTTTGCAGGTTTCGTACCCGCTGGTCAGCTATTGGCGTCCGCTGTAACTCAGGCATGGACGCGATGCCTGCGCAAGGTGCTGCTCAAACCAATTCGCTGTGAGCGTCGCGATCTCCTCCAGTGCCTTGCGGTCGTCGAAGCCGCACCCGCTCGCCCGGACCAGCCTGAGTTGTCGCGGACAACGCATCTGCTCGAAGGCAAGACCATGGATCCGGATGCTCTCCGGATTGCCGCTTGCACATATCAGCAAGGTCGGTGCCTCCAGCCGTTGCAGGGCGGCGCTGCCGGCCAGGTCGATTCGCCCTGCCACGCAGGCGACAGCGCCAGGCTGTGGCGCGCCGTCCGCGGCCAAGCGCACGGCTGCCGCGGCGGCGGTGCCGGCACTGAGCAAGCCAACGGGCAGTCTTGCGAACGGCGTGCCGGCACGCAGGACGCTCAGGACCTGGTCCAGCCTTCTCGCCAGGTCATCGACATCCGCATCCGGCGCGTCGTCGCGGCTGTCGGGCTGCAGGTCGACCAGCATCGTGGCAAATCCCTTTCCACGCAGCTTGCGTGCCAGGTAGTGGCTTCGGGCAGCGCGTCGCTGTGCGCCACCGGCGTGCACCATCACCACGACGCCGATGGGGTTGGGCGCGGATTCGAGCATGGCGCGCATGCAGGTCGTGCGGTAGGGAATCCGCATGGCCTTGGCCAGTGAGGGCACGCCTGCCACCGCACTTGCCCGGGCGCGGAGGGGAGGGCGAGTTGATGCCATCCCTGTCAATTGCCGGACCCGGTCATCGCTGACCAGTTGGAACTCGTGATAGAAGTGCGCAAGGCTGTCGATGTGATCCGGCGTGTCGAGGCAGACGATTTCATCGGCCAGCGCGCGGACCTGGTCCAGGCCTGCCTTGCTGGCGATCGGCAAGGCGCATATCAGCCGCGCGGGGCCGCGCTTGCGCAGGCTTGCAAGCGCGGCATGCATGCTCGCGCCGCTCACCAGGCCGTCGTCCACGACGATCACCACGCGGCCGCAGGGATCGGCCGGCTTGCGAACCGGCGTATAGACCGCGCGCTGCCGGCAGAGCTGGTCGAAGTGGATGCCGCGCAGGCTGCCGGCGCCGCTGTTCGCGTCCGCGCCGTTGGTACGCCAGGTCTTGCCCGTGTCGTCCAGCGCCACGCCCGCGTCGATCTTGCGCGCCATCACCAGGTCGAAATCGGCGCACAAGGCGTCGGCTACGACGCGCCCGACCGGGACGCCGCCGCGCGGTATCGCCAGCACCAGCACGCCAGTTCCCCGATAGGCGCGCAACGCCGAGGCCAGTTCCGAGCCAGCAAGCTCGCGCGTCAGGAATCGGGTTTGGTATCGGCTCATTGCAATGCCTGGGAGCTATGGAGAAATTTTCAGTACGGCGGCACCGGCAAGGCGGCTTTCGCGCAGGTCGGCCAATGCCGCATTGGCCTGTTCCAGCGGATAGGCGATGGTGTGCGTCACCAGCGGCGTGCGCTCGGCAATATCCATTAACGCAAGGCCGTCGGTGCGCGTAAGGTTGGCGACGGAACACAGGCGCCGCTCTTCCCAGAGCACCTGGTAAGGCATGCTTGGCACATCGCTCATGTGAATTCCGCCGCAGACAACGATGCCGCCCTTGTCCACGTCGCGTAGCGCTTTGGGTATCAATGCACCCACCGGAGCAAAAATCAGCGCAGCGTCCAGCGGCACAGGCGACTGAAGCTCGCTCGAACCGGCCCAGCAGGCGCCCGTCTGATAGGCGAGTTGCTGGGCCCTTGTATCGCCCGCGCGGGTGAAAGCGTAGACCTCGCGGCCCTGCGCTACGGCGATCTGCGTGACGAGGTGGGCCGCGGCGCCGAAGCCGTAGATGCCGATGCGGCGCGCATGGTTGGCTGCGCCCGCCATGCGTAGCGTGCGATAGCCGATCAGGCCGGCGCAGAGCAGTGGCGCGGCGTGTTCGTCATCGTAGGCGGGGGGAAGCCGGAAGCAAAATGCGCTGTCGGCAACCGCGTACTCGGCATAGCCGCCGTCGCGGGTATAGCCGGTGAACAGCGGCGCGCTGCAAAGATTCTCGCGATGACGCAGGCAGTAGCGGCAAGCGCCGCATGCATGCCCGAGCCATGGCACGCCGACGCGCTCGCCGGGAGTGAAGGCGGTGACGCCGGCGCCGCATGCATCCACCCGTCCGACGATCTCGTGTCCTGGTATGAGGGCCGGTTTGGGATGGCGCAGGTCGCCGTCGACGATGTGCAGGTCGGTACGGCACACGCCGCAGGCCGCCACGGCGATGCGAAGTTCGCCGGGACCGGGCTCTGGAACCGGCAAGCGACGAAGGTGCAGCGGCAAGCCTGCGCCCTCGAACACCATCGCGCGCATGGTCGGGCGGGACATAAGGTATTGCGCCGGGTACGGCTAGCCTTCGATTTCGCTACGGACCAGCAGCACGGGCTTGCTCGTCTTGGCCAGCACGCCTTCCGATACGCTGCCCATCAGCAGGCGCCGTACCCCGCGGCGGCCGTGCGTGCCAAGCACGATCAGGTCGGCATTCCAGGCATCGGCTTCGGCGACAATGGTCGCCGAGATCCTGCCCGGCGCCACCGGCTTTTCGTCAAGCTGCATCACATGGCGCACACCGGCCTCGCTGAGCCTGACGGATGCCGCATCCAGCGCCTTGCGGCCATGCGCAAGGATGCTGTCGACCAGTTCTTTCGGATTGAAGTAGCTGGCTTCGAAGAAGACATCGGTGTCGTCCGCCACGAACAAGGCCTTGACCTCGGCGCCGGTCCCCCTGGCGATGATGATGGCCTGGCTCATTGCCAGGTCCGAAGAACGGCTGCCGTCGACGGCGAGTAGGATGCGCTGGTACATGATGAGTCTCCTGACAAAGGGAGGTGCGGAATCGAGGCCGCGGGGCGTTGCCTTTCAGCGTAGATGCCGGCGGGGATCCGCGTTTGATCAGCATCAATCTGAAGCGGCAGGGCTGGCGGCCTCCTTGATCGCAACCAGGAGCGGGGTGATGCCGACAAGACTTTGGTTTGGTGAAGCGGCCCGTTGATCTGCGTCGAACGCCGCCTGGTCCCACTACCTAGACTGTCCTGTAGGGGAGGGGATGTCGACCATGGCGGCGACACCGGTTTTCCGCTGGAATGACAAACCAAAGCTCGGAGCCTCATCATGGACTTCAGGACCATCCTGGTCGACCTCAGCGAAGATGCGGCACGGTCGGCGCGCATTGAAACGGCCGCACGCCTTGCAGCGAAGTCCCATGGCAGCGTAATCGGCCTGACGGCAACGGGCACGCAGCTGGAACCCTTCCGCGGGGCCGGAGAGGACGCCGGGCAATACGCCGCGTCCGCCGCCAGCCATGTGCGGAATCTGGCAGACGATCACAGGCAGGCACTCGACACGCTGGTCAGGCAAGTGGCGCCCGGCATTCCCGCGCGGCACGTCGTTGTCACCGCGGAATCCGGCTGGGCGCTGGCCAACGAAGGACGTTTCGCCGATCTTATCTTGCCGGCACCGCCCTCGGCGCAGGCCGATGTGCCGGGCCTGCTGGCCGCGGTTGCCGAGTATGCGATGCTCAACGCCGGCCGGCCCATCCTGCTGGTGCCAGGCGGCTCCGCCCCGCCCATTGGCGGCCATGTTGCCATCGCATGGAACGGCGGCCGCGAGGCCGCGCGGGCGGTAGCCGACGCACTGCCCTGGCTGGCGCACGCCAGTGCCGTCTCAGTCGTGATCGTCAGCGCCGGCAAGTCCGGCGCCGAGGTCGAGAAAGAGGCCTTCCTGGCCAGCGCGGACCGACTCGCAGCCTGGCTGCACGATCATGGCATCCACGCGAATGTGCTGGCCCGCGAGGGCGACCCCGACCGAGTTCTGCCCGGACTTGCCAGCGAGATACAGGCCGACCTTCTGGTCGCCGGCGGCTATGGCCGCTCCCGGCTGCGGGAACTGGTGCTGGGCGGCACCACCCGTTTGTTGCTGCGGCAGTCAGGTTTGCCGGTGTTCATGTCGCATTAGGCGTGTACGCCGCCGGTATGGGTAGCGGCGCGTGATGGACGGCATGCGCCATGCGCGGACCCTTCCGGACCTTCTCTCGTTGGAACGATCACGCATCGGGCACGTGGCAAACCACCTCGAGATTGTGCCCGTCAGGTCCAATGACGAACGCCGCATAGTAGTTCGCGTGGTAGTGCGGCCGCAGTCCCGGCCCACCGTTGTCTGTGGCACCCGCGGCTAGCGCTGCGCGATAGAAGGCGTCGACCTGCTGCCGGGTCTCGGCGGTAAACGCCAGATGCAGGTGTGCCGGCTTCTCGCCGGTCTGGAACAGGCACAGCGAAGCCTTGCCTCTCGCGCAGAGTTCGACACCGTATGTCGGCGGCCCCTCCGACGCCACCGCTACGCCGAGCGGTGCCAGGGCCTTCAGGAAAAACGCCTTGCTCGCGGCATAGTCGGTGACGCCGAATTTAACGTGGTCGAACATGGCTTCTCCTCTGTGGTTGGTGGGTCGCGTCGCCAGACCGTGTGCCGACGTCGCGCTCAGGCCAGCAGAGCCAAGGCGTCGGCGAGCGACAGCACGGTGGAGCGCGAATCGAACGCCGTGGCAAACAGGTGGTCGTGCACGACCTGGTCCGGGTCGTAGCAGCAATCCTTGACCGTGAACAGGCGGAAGTCTGCATCGCTCGCATACGCCACAGAAGACAGCACCACGCCGGTCGAGGCGATGCCGACCATCAGCAGGGTATCGATGCCCTGCGCTGACAGCCTTACCTGCAGGTCGGTACCAAAGAACACGCTGGCGCGATGCGCGACGATCAGCGGCTCACTGTCCCGCCGCCCGAGTTCGGGCGAGACCTGGTCGTCGACGAACAGGCCCAGTCGCTTGATTCCCTGACCATTGCGGTTCAACGGGCTGACTTCCGGATAGCCCGGGCTGAAGTGAATCTTGGCGAAATAGACGCTGACGCCCTGGGACCGCGCGGCATCGCACAGCTTGCGCGTGTTGGCAAGCAAGGTGGGGGCGACGGAGGGAAAGAGCGCCAGGATGTCGGTCTGGTAGTGCATGACTACCAGGGCGGTTTGCGCGGGAACGATAGGCGGGATGGGATCGGTCATGCTGAGCGTACCGGCGTGGTTTTCCATGCGAGGTTGGCGGCGGGCCGGATCGTCTGATCCACGTGCGATGGATGGCGACATCAGCCTGGCTGCAGCGAACGAAGACCGACTCTATCACGGCAATCGGAGCAGGTTCCGATCGCGTTCTGCGCTGTCATCTGCCATGCCAGACATAAGCAGGGCCACCTCCGCGCTTGCTGACACAATCAGGAATCATTATCATTCCAGGTTTTGTTACAAATCATTAGAGCCCTGCGCGCGCGCCTGCTGCCACCATGCAATCCCTTCCGGCCACCTCTACCCGCTTCCCCCTTCGTCCCCGCCCGCTGTCCCTGTTGATCTGTGCCATCGCCGGCACGATGCCGCTGATCTCCGCCGCCCAGGCCCAGGCACCGGCCGCGTCGGTGGAAGCGGGCAGCCTGAATGCCGTGGAGGTGCGCGTCGACCGCATCAAGAGCGACCTGGTCAACCCGATGCGGCAGGTCACGGTGATCGAGCGCGAGGAGCTGGACGAGTTGCGCACGGGTTCGACCAACCTTGCCACCATGCTGAGCAAGGTCATCCCCGGCATGGCCGATTCCAGCCGCACGGTGACGGATTTTGGCCAGACCCTGCGCGGGCGCAGCGCGCTGGTGCTGGTCGACGGCATCCCGCTGAATACCAACCGCGACTCGGCGCGCAACCTGGCCACCATCGACCCCAGCAATATCGAGCGCATCGAGGTGCTGCGCGGCAGCAGCGCGCTCTACGGGGCGGGCGCCAGCGGCGGCATCATCTCGATCACCACGCGCCAGGCCGGCGGGCCGCCGAGCGCGGATACCACGGTGACGCTGGGCACGCCGCTGACGCGGCTGAGCAAGGAAGGGCTGAGCGCCAACGTGCAGCAGCATTTTTCCGGCAGCCAGGGGCCGATCGACTATGCCTTCCACCTGGGCGCGCAGCGCATCGGCAGCCCCTACGATGCCGAAGGCCACCGCATTGCGCCGGAGCCCAGCCAGGGCGATCTGTTCGATTCCAACGTCTACAACCTGAGCGGCAAGCTGGGCTGGCGCATCGATGGCCAGCAGCGCCTGCAGCTGAGCGTCAGCCGGTACCAGGCCAAGCAGGACACCGACTATGCGTCCGATCCGTCGGTTGCCCGGGCGCCGGCCGGCTCCACCGCCGCGCGCGCGATTCGCGGCCTGCAGCTGGAGAACCAGAACGAGCTGCGCAATACCGTGGTCAACCTGGACTACCAGCACCAGGACCTGTTCGGCAGCACGGTATCGAGCCAGTTCTACTACCGCGACTACTTCACGCGTTTCCCGCCGTTCGACGCGCGCGCGGTGGCCACGCGCGGCGGCAATGTCGACCAGATCAGCCAGAACAGCGATGTCTTCGGCGGCCGCCTGACCATCAGCACGCCGCTGGGCCAGGCCAAGGCCACCAAGCTGCTGTGGGGCGCCGACTACAACCAGGAACGCAGCGACATGCCGCTGGACCTGTTCGATCCGCGCGCCTACGACAGCAGCGGGGGGCTGGTCTTCAACCGCATCGGCACGGCCACCTATATGCCGCCGCTGACCACGCGCAGTGGCGGCATCTTCGGCCAGCTGCAGCACAAGTTCAACGAGCAGTGGTCGGCCGAGGGCGGCCTGCGCTATGAGCGCGCCAGCGCCAGCTTCGATGATTTCGTGCCGCTGTCGCAATCGCGCGTGAGCAACCCGGCCACGGTCAAGGGCGGCACGGTCAACTATGGCGCCTGGCTGTTCAACCTGGGCGCGGCCTATGCGCCGGTCAAGGGCCAGGAGTTCTATGCCTCGTTCAGCCAGGGCTTCCAGTTGCCGGACATCGGCCTGCAGATCCGCAATGCGCGCGCCGGCTTCGATATCAATTCGTCCAGCCTGGACCCGGTCAAGACCAACAACTATGAAGTGGGCTGGCGCGGCGCGCTGGGCAATACGCTGGCGAGCGTGGCGCTGTTCTACACCACCTCCAAGCTTGGCGACGTGCAGAGCTTCAACAACGGCCTGATCCTGACCCGCACCGAGGAGCGCATCGCGGGCGTGGAAGCGGCCGCCGACTACCGCTCGGACGACGAGCGCTGGGGCGCGGGCGGCACCATCACCTGGATCAACGGACGCGAGCGGCCGCAAGGCAGCGCGGACTTCCAGGACATGACCGGTTACCGCATTCCGCCGCTCAAGGTCACGGCGTACCTGCAGTTCCGTCCCGTAAGCCAGTGGAGCAACCGCGTGCAGCTGAGCTACTACGCCAGCCGCGACTACCGGCTCAACGGCCAGAACAGCTTTGGCCGGCGCGAGGTCAGCAGCTATACCACCGTCGACCTGATCAGCCGCTATGAACTGACGCGCAAGGATACGATCACGGTCGGCATCGAGAACCTGTTCAACCGCAACTACTACCCGCTGTACAGCCAGCTGCTGCGCAACAGCAACAACACCAGCCGGCTGCCGGCAGCGGGCATCACGCTGACGGCGATGTACCAGCACCGCTGGTAAGCGCGGTGCGGCGGGGCTGGCGGCGCCTGCCGCCGCCAGCCCGCGGTCCTTAGTCGAGCGTGATCTTGCCCGCCTTGACGATCTCCGCATAGCGCCTGGTATCGCGCTCGATCAGCTTGCGGAACTCCTCGGGCGTACCGCCCACCGGCACAAAGCCGAGGTCGGTCAGCTTCTTCGTGACTTCAGGGCTGCGCGTGGCCGCGGCGATTTCCCGGGCCATGCGCGCGACGATCGGCTGCGGCGTGCCGGCCGGCGCCAGCAGGCCGGTCCATGAACTCATGACGAAGCCGGGGAAGCCGGCTTCTTCCATGGTCGGGATATTGGGCTCGCCCGGCCAGCGTTTGGCCGAGGCGACGGCCAGCACGCTGATCTTGCCGGACTTGACGTGCGGCATCGGCACCAGCAGCGGGTCGAACGCCACCGAGACCTCGCCGGACACCAGTGCCGGCAGGATCGGCGCGCTGCCGTTGTAGGGCACGTGGGTGAGCTTGAGCTTCGATTCCATCGCCAGGCGCTCGCCGGTCAGGTGGGCGGAGCTGCCGACGCCGCTGGAGCCGAAGGTCAGCGTGTCGGGATGCTTCCTGCCATAGTCGACCAGCTCGGCCACGGTCTTGACCGGCAGCTTCTTGCTGGCGAACAGGAACAGCGGCAGCTCGGCCATTTCCGCCACCGGCACCAGGTCGGCGGGTTTGTAGCTGAGTTTGGAATACAGCGACATGTTGGCGCTGTAGGCCGCCAGCACCGAGACAAAGGTGTAGCCCTCCGGGGCCGAGCGCGCGGCCACGCCGACGCCCAGGGTGCTGTTGGCACCGGGCTTGTTCTCGATGATGATCGGCTGGCCAAGCCGTTGCGAGACCTGCTCGAACACGACTCGCGCGACCGTGTCGGTGGAGCCGCCCGGGGTGTAGGGCACGATCACCTTGATCGGCCTGGCTGGCCATGCGTCGGCCGCGAGGGTAGTGGGCGCGGTGTGGAGGGCGGCCACGCCGGCAACGGCGATGGCGATGGAACGCGCGCGGCGCGCGACGCGATGCTTGATGCTGGACTTCAACTACGTCTCCTTCTTTGGCATGCCTGGCAATCCCCTGGCGGGGCTGCGGCCGGAACTCCGGCCGGCCAATTATGCGGGACGCATTCTACGCGGAGCCGCGCCAACGGCAGCCGAAACACGGGCGCGGACCATCCAATGTGCGATAGCCGAACCAGGCTGGCCCGCGACGATCGTCAGAATTCGTAGTTGACCGACAGGTCGAACACCGCATTGGTCCGCTTGCGCGTGATCGGGCTGTCGGCCGCATCGCCGGCCAGCTGCGATACCGCCACGTCAGAGCTGGCAAACCAGTGTTTGGCGAAGTACCACACCGAGGTCACGCCGAAGCCGTATGACTTGATGCCGCCGCGCGCGTGGTACTGCGGCCGGCCGGCGCGCGCCTGCGCGGCGCTGACGCCGTACCAGGCGTTCATGTAGCGCGAGTCGGCCAGCGTGACGGTGGGGCCGGCGAACCAGAAGAATTTCTCCGAGCTGCCGGGCAGCGGCATATAGGCGCCGATATCGCCGACCCAGCCGTCGCTGCCGCCCAGGCTGCGGCGCGCGTCGATGCGCAGCACCAGCGGAAATTCCTTCGAGACCGCATATTCGGCGAACAGCTTGCCTTCGGGCGCCGGGTTGATATTGCCCATGCCGTCCAGGTGCGGCGAGTCTTCCTGCCCGCGCCGGCCGAGGTTGTAGGTGAGCGCGATGCCGGCGCGCCAGTTCCTGCCGCGCAGCAGGTTCACGCCCAGCCCTTCGCCGATCGACGCAAAGGCAAGGTCGCGGTAGCGGATGTCGATGCTGGGGCCGCCGATCACGATGTACTCGGACGAGCCGTCGTAGCGCGGCCGCAGCATCGCGGCGGCGCCCAGCCGGACCTGCCAGTCGGGGATGTCGTCCTGGAACAGCTTCTGCAGCGGAATGCCGGCGGAGAACTGCCATTCGGCCAGCGGTGCCGGGGTCTGGGCGCTGGCCCGGCCGGCGGCCAGCAGCGCGCCGGTGGCCAGCAGCAGGGCGATGCACGAGGAAGTACGCGGTGGAATTCGCTCGGTCATGGCAGCCTCCATGCCCGCATGGCGGGCAGCCAGGTTGCGGGCGCTGGGCCCGTGGGCGACATCTTTCCACCGGATCGCGGCCGGCGCAACCACTGGCGCGGCCAGCGCGGTGCCTGCAGATCCCTGCCTGGTGACGAAAAGGCGTTTCAGTCGAGCAGCTTGTCCAGCGTGATCGGCAAGTCGCGCACGCGCCGGCCGGTGGCGTGGTACACGGCATTGGCAATCGCCGCGGCCACGCCGACGATGCCGATCTCGCCGACGCCCTTGGTGCCCAGGGTGTTGATATGCGGATCGTCCTCGTCCACCACCGTGACCTCGATGGCGCCGATGTCGGCATTGACCGGCACGTGGTACTCGGCCAGGTTGGCGTTGGCGACGCGCCCGGTAGCCAGATCCAGCTCGGTCTTCTCGTGCAGCGCCATGCCGATGCCCCAGACGATGCCTCCCATCAGCTGGCTGTGCGCGGTCTTGCGGTTCAGCAGCCGGCCGGCGCCGTAGCTGGCAACGACGCGGTGGACGCGGATCTCGCCCAGGTCCGGGTCGATGCGGACTTCGGCAAAAACCGCGCCGAAAGCGTGCATGGAATACGCCTGGCGCTCCTTGCCGGGTTTGGTGCTGGCGCGGGCCTCGATCGCTCGCCCGCCCGCACGCCGGATCGGCGCGGACATCGGTTCGCGCTGCGCCGGATCCGAGCGGCGTTGCAGCCAGCCTTCGACGATTTCGACATCCTCCACCGGCGCGCCAGACAACGGCGAGGCGGTATCGGCCACAGCCTGGCGGACCAGGCGCAGCCGTGCCGCTTCGGCCGCCTGCTGCACGGCGGGCGCGACGCTGGCCACGGACTGCGAGCCGCCAGACACCGGGGCTTCCGGGAAGGCCGTGTCGCCCAGTTCAAAGCGTACGTGCTCCGGCGGCAGGCCCAGCGCATCGGCGGCGACCTGCGTCATCACCGTATAGGTGCCGGTGCCAAGGTCCTGCGAGCCCGAACGCACCAGCGCCGTACCGTCCGGCAGCAGGCGTACCATCGCGCTGGCCGGCGAGCGGTAGGTGGGGTAGGTGGCGGTGGCCATGCCCATCCCCACCAGCTTGCCGTCGGCGCGCATCGAGCGTGGGGCCGGAGCGCGGCGGGCCCAGCCGAAGCGCTCGGCGGCGTCGCGATAGCACTCGCGCAGCGACTTGCTCGAGAACGGCAGCTGCTTGTCCGGATCGGTGTCGGCGTGGTTGCGCAGGCGCAGTGCGAGCGGGTCGAGTCCCAGCCGCTCGGCCAGTTCGTCGAGCGCGCATTCCAGCGCAAAGCTGCCGGGGGCTTCACCCGGCGCGCGCATGAAGGTGGGCGTGCCGATGTCCAGCTCGACCAGCCGGTGGCTGGTCTGCACGTTGGCGCAGGCGTAGAGCCGGCGCGTGAGCAGCGCCGCGGATTCAACCCATTCCTCGATCATGGAAGTGCATGTGGTCACGTCATGGCGTAAGGCTTGCAGCGCGCCGTCGGCCGCCGCGGCGGCAACCACGTGCTGCTCGGTAACAGGCCGCCCGCCCACCGGGCCGAACATCTGGGTCCGTTCCACCACCAGCCTGACCGGACGGCTGACCTGCCGCGCCGCCATCGCGGCCAGGACCACGTGCGACCACACCGAGCCCTTGCAGCCAAAGCCGCCGCCCAC
Source organism: Cupriavidus taiwanensis (assembly GCF_900250075.1). NCBI lineage: Bacteria > Pseudomonadati > Pseudomonadota > Betaproteobacteria > Burkholderiales > Burkholderiaceae > Cupriavidus > Cupriavidus taiwanensis. The sequence goes on along the minus strand of NZ_LT977071.1, from coordinate 2,183,694 downwards.
GTAGGGGCAGATCGCGCGCACCTTGTCGGCAGCGATGCCGAACGCGGCGGCGACGGCCTTGCGCACGCCGGTGACGTATTGCGTCGCGTCGTACAGGGTGAGCTGGTCGCCATCCCACGCGGCGAGGGTGGCGTGCGGCTCCATCGGGTTGTGGGTTTCCATCGGCGTGGTGTAGACCGCGTCGATCACGGCGGCGGCGCCGCGCCGGCCCGCATCGGGATCGCCGCGGCGGCTGTCGGCGGATTCGTCCTCGTCAGGCTTGCGGGCCCGCGCGCGCGCCTGCGCGAAGTCCAGCACGGCATCGCCCTGCCGGTATTGCACCGGCAGGCAGCGCGCGGCGTCGCGGGCCTGCTCGAGCGTATCGGCCACCACCACGGCGATGGGCTGGTTGTTGTAGTGGACCGTGGTGTCCTGCAGCAGGCTCATCACGTGGCCGGCGGTGGGGATGTCCGCGGCCGCCTTGCCGCCCCTGGGCAGGTGCGGGGCGTTGAACGGCGTCAGCACCAGCCGCACGCCCGGCATGCGTTCGCACGCGGCGGTGTCGATGGCGACGATCTCGCCGCGGGCGATGGCGCTGGTCACCATCACCGCATGGACCAGTCCCGGCAGCGTGTGGTCGGCGGTGTAGCGGGCGCGGCCGGTGACCTTGGAGATGCCGTCGACGCGGTCGAGCGGGGTGCCGGTCACGCTCATGACGAAGCTCCTGACGGGCCGCTGGCAACCTTCAGCGCGAGGGCGACGGCGCGCTGCGCCAGGCCGATCTTGAAAGCGTTGTGCGCATACGGGTGCGCGCCGTCGAGCAGCAGCCGCGCCGCGTCGGCGGCGCTGTGCGCGCTCAGCGGCCGGCCGGCCAGGATCCGTTCCGCGGCGGGCACGCGCCACGGCTTGTGCGCCACGCCGCCCAGCGCCAGCCGCGCGCTGCGCACGAGCTTGCCGTCGAGGTCCAGCGCCGCGGCGACCGAGACCAGCGCAAAGGCGAAACTGGAGCGGTCGCGCACCTTCAGGTAGTGCGCATGGGCGGCGTAGGGCGAGGGCGGCAGGTCGATGGCGACGATCAGCTCGCCGGGGGCCAGCATGGTGTCGCACTGCGGGGTATCGCCGGGCAGGCGATGGAAGTCGCCGATCGGGATGCGGCGCTCGCCGGTGGTGGCGCGCACTACGATCACGGCTTCGAGCGCGGCCAGCGCCACGCACATGTCGGACGGATGCACGGCGATGCAATGCTCGCTGGCGCCGAGGATGGCATGGATGCGGTTGATGCCGTCGCGCGCGCCGCAGCCCGAGCCGGGCTTGCGCTTGTTGCAGGCCGGGAAGCCCAGGTCATAGAAGTAATGGCAGCGGGTGCGCTGCAGCAGGTTGCCGCCCACCGTCGCCATATTGCGCAACTGCCCGGACGCGCCCGACAGCAGCGCCTGCGCCAGCAGCGGATAGCGTTCGCGCACCAGCGCATGGTTGGCCGCATCGGTGTTGCTGAGCATCGCGCCGAGGCGCACGCCGCCATCGGGCAGCGCCGTGACCTGGGCCAGCGGCAGCCGGCTGACATCGACCAGCAGCCGCGGCGCTTCCACGCCGGCCTTGATCAAATCCAGCAGGTTGGTGCCGCCTGCCACATAGCGCGCGCCCGGCTGGCTCCCCAGGCGCATGGCCTCGTCGACCGAGCCGGGCCGTTCATAAGCGAAAGGATTCATACCCAGCCTTAGCTGCCGCCCTTGCCGCAGGCTGCGCGGACCGCGGCGACGATATTGGGGTAAGCGCCGCAGCGGCACAGGTTGCCGCTCATGCGCTCGCGGATCTCGTCGTCGCCGAGCGGCAGCGGCGGCGCGCCCAGCGGCCGGACCGCGCTGGCATGGCCGGCCTGCGCCTCGGCCAGCATGCCCACCGCCGAGCAGATCTGGCCGGGGGTGCAGAAGCCGCACTGCAGCGCGTCGTGGGTGACGAAGGCCTGCTGCATCGGGTGCAGCGTATCGCCGCTGGCCAGGCCTTCGATGGTGGTGATGTGGCGGCCTTCCTGCATCACCGCAAGCGTCAGGCAGGCGTTGATGCGGCGGTCGTCGACCAGCACCGTGCAGGCGCCGCACTGGCCGCGGTCGCAGCCCTTCTTGGCGCCGGTCAGATGGAGGATTTCACGTAGCGCGTCGAGCAGCGTGCAGCGCGGTTCCAGCTGCAGCGTGCAGGGCTTGCCGTTGACATGGAGCGTGACTGCGCGGGTGGCCGCGCCTGGCGGGGCGGTGGTGCTGCAATGGGCCGGTACGTTGTCTTCGGACATGGGCGAGCCTTCGGTCGGCGTCCCGGCATGTCGTCGGAAGGCGCCGGGAATACCGGAAGGCTGCAAGTTCAGTGCCGGGCAGCGGCGCCGCGGGCGGTACGGCTACGCGGCGGCGCAAGCGTCAAAAACGCCATGCGGTGCGTGTAGAAATTACGCTGGGCCGTACGTGCGGCGATGGGTGCGCTGATGGGTGCGGCATGGGTGCGGTGATACCTGGCCTCGAAAACAAAAACGGCGCCCGGAGGCGCCGTCATGAGGCCGTGTGGAACCGGGTTCAGCTCTTCAGCACGCTGCCGATGGCCTTGGCCACGATGCCGACGTTGCGCTCGTTCAGCCCGGCCACGCACATGCGGCCCGAGCGCAGCAGGTACACGCCGTGCTGCTCGCGCAGGCGCTCGGCCTGGTCGGCCGTGAGGCCGGTGTAGGTGAACATGCCGCGCTGGGTCAGGTAGCGCGACAGCGCCTCGCCGCTGACATGGTCGCGCAGGTGGTGGTGGATGGCCTCGCGCATGCGCGCGATGCGGCCGCACATCTCGGCCAGTTCCTGTTCCCACAGCTGGCGCAGCTCGGGCGTGGTCAGCACCTTGGCGACCACGCGCGCGCCGTGCGTGGGCGGGTTGCTGTAGTTGGCGCGCACCGCGCCGGTCAGCTGGCCCAGCACGTTCGATGCCTCGGCCGCGGTGTTGCAGAACACGCTCAGGCCGCCGCAGCGCTCGCCGTACAGCGAGAAGTTCTTCGAGAACGAGTTCGCCACCAGGCAGGGCACGTCCTGCGCCACCAGTTCGCGGATGGCGAAGGCGTCGTCTTCCAGGCCGGCGCCGAAGCCCTGGTAGGCCATGTCGACGAACGGCAGCAGGTTGTTGGCCTTGAGCAGCGCGATCAGCTGGCGCCACTGGTCCTGGTTCAGGTCGACACCGGTCGGGTTGTGGCAGCACGCGTGCAGCAGCACGATGCTGCCGGCCGGGATCGCGCGCAGCGCGTCCATCATGGCGTCGAACTTCAGGCCGCCGGTGGCGTCGTCATAGTACGGGTAGGTATTGACGGTGAAGCCGGCGCGCTCGAACACCACGCGGTGGTTTTCCCAGCTGGGGTCGCTGATCCACACCTGCGCCTGCGGATAGTAGCGCTTGAGGAAATCGGCGCCCACGCGCAGCGCGCCCGAGCCGCCCAGCGTCTGCAGCGTGGCGATGCGGCCGGCGGCGCGCGCCGGCGAGTCCTCGCCGAACACCAGCGCCTGCACGGCGTTGCGGTAGGCCGCCAGGCCCGACATCGGCAGGTAGGGGCGCGGACCCATGTCGGCCAGCAGCGCGGCCTCGGCCTGCGCCACCGCCTGCATCACCGGCAGGCGGCCGTCGTCGTCAAAGTAGATGCCGATGCTCAGGTTGACCTTGTCGGTGCGCGGGTCGCGCTGGAAGTCCTCGTTGAGCGAGAGGATCGGATCGCCGGGAAAGGCCTCGATGTGTGCGAACATGGGATGCGATGGAGTTGGGTCGGGGGCGGCTGCCGCGGCGCAAGGCGCCGCGCAGCCTGGGATTTTAACCGGCGGCGCCCGCGGCCTGCAGGCGCCAGCCTGGCTGGGGGGGCGGTCAGCGCAGTTGCTGCGCGGCCACACCGGCTTGCAGCGCGGCGCCGGCCTTCTTCTGGCGCACCAGGTAGCTCACGCCGAGCACCACCAGCCACACCGGGATCAGGTACACCGAGAGGCGCAGGCCTTCGGTCAGGTACATCACCACCAGGATGCCGGCCAGGAACACCAGGCACAGGTAGTTGGTCAGCGGATAGCCCCAGCTCTGGAACGCCGTGGCCTGGCCGGCCTTGCGCTTGTCGGCGCGGAACTTCAGGTGGATCAGGCTGATCATGGCCCAGTTGATGATCAGCGCCGACACCACCAGCCCCATCAGCAGCTCGAAGGCCTTGCCCGGCATGAAGTAGTTGATCACCACGCAGGCGGCGGTGGCCACCGCCGAGAAAGCCAGTGCCGTCAGCGGGATGCCGCGCTGGTTGACCTTGAGCAGTGCCTTGGGTGCATTACCCTGCTTGGCCAGGCCGTAAAGCATGCGGCTGTTGCAGTACACGCCGCTGTTGTAGACCGACAGCGCCGCGGTCAGCACCACCACGTTCAGCACGTTGGCCACCCAGTTGCTGTTGAGCGCGTGGAAGATCAGCACGAACGGGCTGCCGCCGGTGACCACGTTCTCCCACGGGTACAGCGACAGCAGCACCGCCAGCGCGCCCACGTAGAAGATCAGGATGCGGTAGATCACCTGGTTGGTGGCCTTGGGGATGGTCTTCTCGGGCGAATCCGCCTCGGCCGCGGTGATGCCCACCAGCTCCAGGCCGCCGAACGAGAACATGATCACCGCCATGGCCATCACCAGGCCGCCCATGCCGTTGGGGAAGAAGCCGCCGTGCTGCCACAGGTTGGCCACGCTGGCCTGCGGGCCGGCATTGCCGGACATCAGCAGGTAGCCGCCGAAGCCGATCATGCCGATGATCGCCGCGACCTTGATGATCGAGAACCAGAATTCCATCTCGCCGAAGGACTTCACGCTGGCCAGGTTGATCGCGTTGATGATGACGAAGAACGCCAGCGCCGAGACCCAGGTGGGAATCTCCGGCCACCAGTACTGCACGTAGATGCCGACCGCGGAGAGTTCGGCCATGCTCACCAGGATATACAGCACCCAGTAGTTCCACCCCGACAGGAAGCCGGCGAAGTGGCCGCAGTACTTGTCGGCAAAGTAGCTGAACGAACCGGCGACGGGCTCGTCCACCACCATCTCGCCGAGCTGGCGCATGATGAAGAAGGCGACGATGCCGGCGATCGCATAGCCCAGCAGGACCGAGGGTCCCGCCATCTTGATGGTCTGGGCGATGCCCAGGAAAAGTCCGGTGCCGATGGCGCCACCCAGGGCGATCAGCTGGATGTGCCGGTTCTTCAGCCCGCGCTTGAGCGAGCCGTCATTGTTGCTGGAATGCATGCAGTGTGTCCTCTACCCATTCTCATGGAATGCGGGCCCGCGTCTCTGGCTATTGTCGGAGTCGGACGCTTGGGCCTGGGGGTCGTCGCCGCGCGCGCGGCAGGGTGTCTGCCGCGCGGGGCGTGCGCGTTGCCGGACCGGCGCGCCGACGAAGGCGGCCGGTCAGTGCTGGCCGATGCCGGTCAGGCCTCGACCTTGAGCGTGCCGCGTTCGATCTGGTCGCGTTCCAGCGACTCGAACAGTGCCTTGAAGTTGCCTTCGCCGAAGCCTTCGTCGCCCTGGCGCTGGATGAACTCGAAGAACACCGGGCCGAGCGCGGTCTTGGAGAAGATCTGCAGCAGCAGACGGGGCTTGCCGCCTTCGGTGGTGCCGTCCAGCAGGATGCCGCGCGACTTCAGTTGCTCGACGGGCTGGCCGTGGCCGGGCAGGCGGGTGTCGAGCGCCTCGTAGTAGTAGTCGTTCGGCGCGGTCATCAGCGGCACGCCGGCCAGTTGCAGGCGGTCGATGACCTCGATCAGGTTGTCGGTCAGGAAGGCGATGTGCTGGATGCCTTCGCCGTTGAAGGCCATCAGGAACTCTTCGATCTGTCCGGCGCCCTTGGACGATTCCTCGTTCAGCGGAATGCGGATTTTACCATCCGGCGCGGTCATGGCCTTGGAGGCCAGGCCGGTGTATTCGCCCTGGATGTCGAAGTAGCGGATTTCGCGGAAGTTGAACAGCTTTTCGTAGAAGTTGGCCCAATAGGCCATGCGGCCACGGTAGACGTTGTGGGTCAGGTGGTCGATCAGCTTGAGGCCGTGGCCGACCGGGTGGCGGTCGACGCCCTCGATGAACTCGAAGTCGATGTCATAGATGGACTTGCCTTCCTCGAAGCGGTCGATCAGGTACAGCGGCGCGCCGCCGATGCCCTTGATCGCCGGCAGGCGCAGCTCCATCGGGCCGGTCGGGATCTCGACCGGCTGCGCGCCTAGCGCCAGCGCGCGGGCATAGGCCTTGTGCGAATCCTTGACGCGGAAAGCCATGCCGCAGGCGCTGGGGCCGTGCTCGGCGGCAAAGTAGGCGGCGTGGCTGTGCGGTTCGCGATTGACGATGAAGTTCACTTCGCCCTGGCGGTAGAGCACCACGTCCTTGGAACGGTGCTTTGCCACCAGCGTGAAGCCCATCTGCTCGAACAGCGGCTCAAGCAGGTTGGGGGTGGGCGAGGCGAATTCCACGAATTCGAAGCCCATCAGCTGCATCGGATTGTCAAACAGGTCGGCCATGGCTTTCTCGGTAAGAACGTAGGGGCGGGAAATAATATTGTGGCTTCAGCACTTGCTTGCGCAGTCGCGCCGGGGCCAGCCGGCTCGGCACCGGACCCCTGTCTGCAGGGGTTTGCGGTGCGCTTGCTTGGGATGCAGTGTATATTCGGGGCGGCAAAATTGGATTTCGTAAAACAGGCAGGGAAACCCTAGATTATGAAATCCGATTTCCTGAACCCGTAAGATGAGGAAACCAAAGTGCAATCAATCGAGCTGGACCGCACCGATCGCCGCTTGCTCGGGGTGCTGCAGGAGCACGGGCGGGCATCCAACCTGGAACTGGCCGAGGCCATCGCGCTGTCGCCGGCGCAGACCTTGCGGCGCCACCGCCGGCTGGAAGAGGCCGGGCTGGTCAAGCGCTACGAGGCGCGGCTGGACGCCGCGGCGCTGGGCTTCGGCGTGGTGGCCTTTATCCATGTGACGATGGAGCGGGGCCATATCCGCGACCTGTCCAACTTCAAGCGGCTGGTGGCGGAACTGGCGCAGATCCAGGAGTGCTTCTCGGTGACGGGCGATATCGACTACGTGCTGAAGGTGGTCGCCCGCGACCTGAAATCGCTGTCGGATTTCCTGCTGGATACGCTGATGCGCATTCCGGGCGTCAGCGGCGTGAAGTCGAGCGTGTGCCTGGACGAGATCAAGTGCACCAGCGCGGTGCCGATGGAGTCCTGAAGCGGACCGGTCAGTCCTCGGGCAGATCGATGCGGTCGCACTGCACGTTCATCGCGCGGCAGACCGCACACCACGATGCTCGCACGCCGGGGGCGGCTTCGTCGCGGGAACTGTCCTCGCTCACCATGCCGGCAGACGGCGCCAGGTCTTGCCCCGGGCCGGGGCCGGCTGGTTCCGGCTGCCGCGTCCTGGACGGCGGCGGCGGCCGGCCGCCGCGCGCCTGCGACACGGCGGCATCCAGGGCCTGCAGGCCCACCGGCTTGACCACCACCGCGTTCATGCCCGCGTCCAGGGCCGCGGCGTGGTCGCTGGCGGCGGCACTGGCGGTGCAGCCGACGATGGGCACGCGGTGGTTGGCGTCGCCGCGGGCCCGCACCGCGCGCGTGAAGGCGAGGCCGTCCATCACCGGCATGGCGCAGTCGCAAATGATCACGTCGAATTTGTCGCGGTCCAGCGCGGCCAGCGCTTCGCAGCCATCGCATGCCGTGCTGACGCGGTGGCCCAGGTGTTCCAGCTGGCGTTGCAGCAGCAGGCGATTGGGGGCGTGGTCATCGATGACCAGGATGCAGGCGCCGCGCCGCGGACAACCCGCCACGGGCAATGGCGGCGCCGGCTCGGCCGGCTGCGGTGCGCTGGCGATTTGCAGCGGCAGCGACACCAGCACGCGCGTGCCCCGGCCCGGCTGGCTGGTGAGCGTGATGCCGCCGCCCATGGCAGTGGCCAGGCGCCGGCAGATGGCCAGTCCCAGCCCGGTGCCGCCGGCATGGGTGCGCGCGCAGCCATGCACCTGCTCGAACGGCTGGAACAGCCGGACCTGGGCTTCGAAGGGAATGCCGACACCGCTGTCGGAGACCGTCAGCATGACGTGCTGGACGCCGTCGCAGGGCGCCTGCGCGTCCAGGCGGACGTGGACCGTGCCGCTGTCGGTGAAGCGCACCGCATTGGACACCAGGTTGGCCAGGATCTGCCGGAAGCGCAGCGCGTCGACCTGATGCAGCGGCGCCAGCGCGGCGCTGACGCCGCTGGTCAGGGGCAAGCCCTTTTGCGCGGCCACGGGCCCGAAGATCAGCAGGGTATCGTCGACCAGCCCTGACAGCGACGCTGGCGCCGGGTGGATGCTGAACTTGCCGGCCTCCAGCTTGGACAGGTCGAGGAGGTCATCGATCAGCGCCAGCAGCCCCAGTGCCGACTTGTGCGCGGTGACCAGCTGCAGCCGCTGCTCGTCCGGCAACTGGCATTGCGCCAGCGTCAGCTCGAGCATGCCGGTGATGGCATTCATCGGCGTGCGGATCTCGTGGCTGACCGACGCCAGGAACGCGGACTTGGTGCGGTTGGCGGCTTCCGCCTCGGTCTTGGCCTGGGCCAGCTCGGCCAGCATCTGGTGGCGCTCGGTCAGGTCGACGCAGCCGCCGGCCAGGCCCTTGATGGAGCCGTCGGCGCCGCGCAGCGGGGTCAGCCAGTTCAGTACGTGCAGCGTGCGGTCGCCCAGGTGCAGGCACCGGTCCGCGTGCAGCGGTGCGCCGCCTTCGACGACCTGGCGGTAGTCGCGAGCCAGCTCGGCCATATCGGTGGCAAGGGGGTGTGCCGACAGCACGGCGTCCAGCGGCTGTCCCAGCAGGCTGCCGCGCGTGGCGCCAAGCAGTTCCTCATAGCTGCGGTTGCAGGCGATGAGCCGCAACGCCGCGTCGCGCAGGTAGACCGGCTGCGGAATGCCGTCAAGCAGCGCGGTCTGGATGGCAACGCAGTCTTGCAGGGCGGTTTCGGCGGCACGGCGTCGGCGCACCTCGCGGTACAGCGCGATGATCCACGCCAGCAGGCATGGCGTGAGGACGCAGAGCACCCCGGTGGACCAGCCCAGCAGGTGCGCATGCGAATGCGCCGCTGGCGCGGACGCCGGCACGGTCGCCGCCAGCGCCGCGGTCAGCGCGCCATGCCACAGGCCGATGGCCATGGCCATGGCCATGGCCATGGCGCACGCGAGTCGCCGCGCACGCGCGCTGCGGCCGGCCCTTGCCGGGGCCGGGGCGGGTTGGGTGGAATCGACAGCAGCACGAAGCGGGCGCGTGGTGACGGGTGGCGAAGCAGAAGGGAGCGGACGGAGCGGCAAGCGGGTCGGCGAGGTCGGTGAAGTGTTTTCACTCTAGGGGCGCTGGCCCGCCATCTCATTAGGACGAATCTGAAATTGATACGGAAATTTCGAAATCGCGGGCACTTTGCCGTCGGCTGCGCCACATATAGAACACAATCTGGGCCCGCTTGCGGCGCGATGGGAAGCATGTCGGCGGCACTGCAATGCCAGCACGTTTGCGGTGCATCACATGAACGGCAACGCCGCTATGGCAGGCGCGGCCTTTCGGAAGAAACCACCCGTGCCTCGGAAATTTCTGGTTTCGAAAGGCGCAAAGGCTTAGCACAATGATGTGCCGCGGTCGCGCGGAAAACGCGATGTTTGCAACGGAGTACAGCTTGACCACAATCCTGATCGTCGATGACCACCCGCCCGTGCGTGCCGTACTCAAGACGCACTTTTCCCAGGTGCTGGGCATCACCCACGTGCTCGAGGCGGACAATGGCCAGGCGGCCATCGAGATCGTGCGGCAATACATGCCCGACGTGGTCATCCTGGACCTGGATATTCCCAAGATCAACGGGCTGGACGTGATTCCGCGCCTCAAGGCCAGCCATCCCACGGTGCGAATCCTGGTGATCTCGGGCCAGGACCAGAACGCCTTCGCCCCCCGCGCGCGCCATGCCGGCGCCCATGGCTTTGTCAGCAAGACGCAGGAGCTGGCCGAAATCGTGCGGTGCACGGAGTCGGTGCTGGCGGGCTATACGGTGATGCCGGAGATCGACCACGGCAAATCCGGGCTGGCCGACGAAGCCGAACGGCTGGCCTCGCTGTCGGACAAGGAACTGGTGGTCATGCAGATGCTGGCCAAGGGCATGTCGAACAAGGAAATCGGGCAGGTTTTGTTTATTTCCAACAAGACCGTCAGCACGCACAAGACCCGGGTGATGGAAAAACTGGGGGCAAAATCGATTGTCGATGTCATCGATTTTGCGCGGCGCCACCATATTGCGGTGGGATAGCGTGGACGCGGCCGAAGCGCAGTCCGGCCCCAGAGCCTTGCTCCTTGCACCCCCCGGCGACCCGGGCCGGCTCGCGGATACCGCCCGGATCCTGCATGACCTCGGCTTTGTGGTGCGGATCGACGTGGGCGCGCCAGAGGCGGATATGGCCGCCGATGTCGAACTGGTGATGGCGAGCGCGGCTGCCGGGGTGCCTTCGTCGCTGATGCATGCATGGCGCGTCCGCGGCGCGGTTTGCGCCGTGGTGTTGCCGCCGGGCGCGGTACCGGCGGCTGGCGCAGACGCCGGCGTGGCCACTCTGGCCGCGCCGGTCACCGAAGCGACCTTGCTCGCCATGCTGGCCGGCCAGCACTACGTGGCGCTGTCCCCGCGCGAGGGCGCCGGCATCGCCGGGGCCATTGCCGCGCAGACCTTCGGCAACCCGGCATTCGCCAGGGAACTGCTGCATGCGCTGGTGACCTCGACCCGCGATGACCTGGCGCAACTGCGCCGGGCCGGGCCGGACCTCGAGGCGGTGCGGGGCGTAGCGCACCGGCTCAAGGCCTCCGCCCACTATGTCGGTTGCCATGCGCTGCGGCTGACGGCGCAGCGGCTCGAGCATGCCGCCCGCGACGGCGATGCAGGCATGGCCACGGTGCTGGCAGCGATCGTGGCGCCAACGGCGGCACGGCTGCTCGCGCTGCTGGCCAGTCTGCCTCCCGCAGGTCATTCCGATAACGCCCCGCAAAAATAGCACAGCGGGAATACACCGAATTGGCGCGATCCCGGCGCTTGATTATTCTGGTGGCTTGAATGGAAATAAGGCGTGCATTATTGATTATCGGGAATAAATCCCGCCGATTGATTTTGTTCGGGACTGGAATGCCGGATGCTGGCTGGCCCTTGCCGGCCGTGGCTTCAGGCATTTACGGGGAGGAGGGCAGGGATGGCCCATATCATGGCGTCAATGCCGGATTCGGCGGTCTATTTCCACCTGGCCGCGATGGCGCTGCTGTTGCTGGGACTGGCCGCGTTCCGCGCGGTGGCTTATGTCATGGCATCGCCGCATGGGCGCCCGGCGCGTGCCCGGCGCATGCTGCTGGTCAGCGCCGGCCGCGTGCTGGCGGTCGGCGCGATCTGGACCGCCATCGTCTACGGCCACGGCGTTACCGAGCGGGCCGGCGCGCACAACTGCCGCCGGGTGCCGATGGTAGATGCCGCGGCCCGCTACGCCGCCGAATACTGCTACCTGGGCGGCGAGCGGATCCTGCTGCGGATCTACGGCGCCGAACGCGACCGGGTGCTGGCCCATCGCACCTTCACCAGTACCGGGCCGGTGCGGCTCAGCTGGGACGGGCACGCCGTGGTGTTCGATCCGGCCGCGCCGGGCCGCAAGGGCAGGCTGGCCTTGCCGCCCGCGCTGCACGACCGGCTGCTGGCGCGGCTGCCTTGAGCGTGCAGGCCAGCGTGCAAGTCGGCACGCTAGCGCGGCTGGGCCTGCATCCGGGCCAGCACCGCGTCCAGGCCGTCGGGCCGTGGCAGCTGCGCGATCAGCCAGCGCACGGCCTCGGACAGTTGCTGCGCATCGTAGTCCGGCGCGAAGCTGTGCAGGGTGGCGCCGTGCAGGAAACAGCGCAGTGCCAGCCATTCCGGCTGTGGCGGTGCGTCCGGCGGCTGGCCGAACAGCCGCTGCGGCACCGCCGCCAGCGGTTCGTGCACGGCGCGGGCAAGACGGATGTCGCCGCGCGTTGCCATCCACACCTCCAGAATCGCCAGCGAGGCATGCCGTTGCGGCCGGTGTGCCAGCACATGCAGCATCAGGTGCAGGCGCAGTGACGGGCCCAGCGGCCCGAGCGCAGCCAGGCGCTCGGCTTCGCGCTCGAGCAGCAACTTCAGCATGGCCGGCAGCAGGTCGTAGCGCCCTTCCGGAAAGTGGTGGCGCAGCGAGCCGCGGCTGGTGCCCGCCAGCTCGCACACGCGCGCTTCGGCAAAGGCCGCGTAGCCTTGCTCGATGAGCAGGGTCGCGGCGGCTTCGAGCAGGGACTGGCGGGTACTGGCGCTGCGTTCGGCTTGGCTGGGCATGGGCCGGATTGTAGCAACGGCGCGGGGGGCGGCTTGCCATCCCCCCGGTACTTCGGCGCTTCGATCCATCCGGCAGTGCAGGCCGGTGCAGTGGAGTCGCGGCCGTGAGCCCGCGCTTCAGTGCGGTGCTGCCGCCGGAATGTCGGCACTGCAGCTCGGTGCCGTCTCGTCATGCGAATGCGGGGCGAGCGCGCCGGGGATGCGTGGAGTGTCGAGGCCCTTGGCGCGCAGCCACTCGGCCGTGGTGGCTGCAGCGCGGTCGATCAGTTCGCCGCAGCGTGAGTAGTCGTAGGGCGAGATGTCGAGCGGGCACAGCGGCGGAACCACGCTGATCTGCGCCTGGCTGGAGAAGTGCTGCAGGTCGTGCACCAGCTGGCGCGCCACCAGCAGCGAGAGCGCGTTGAACGCATGCTCCAGCGCGCCGCGCGGCGGACGGCGCTCGGCGCAGGTAAAGCCCGCCGGCAGCACGATCACGCGGGTGGCGCCCAGGCGAATCGCGGTCGACACCGGCGTATTGTTGGCCACGCCGCCGTCGATCAGGGTACGGCCCCCGAACTGCACCGGCGGAAAGACGCCGGGGATGGCGGCGCTGGCCAGCACCGCGTCGACGATGCTGCCACTGGACAGCACCACCTCGTCGCCGCTCTGCATGTCGGTCGCCACCACGTGCAGCGGCAGTTCGGCGGCCTCAAGGTTGCGCGGCCCGAAATGCCGTGACAGCAGGCTGCGCAAACCCGTCGCCTCCACGAGATGGCCGCGGCTGCCGCCGAACATGTTCCAGACACTGCGCCAACTCCACGGCAGGATGTCCGTGCGCCGGATCGCCCGCCAGAGCTCCTCGAGCCGCTGCGCGCCGTTCAGGCCCGGGTTGCAGGCAAAGTAGGCGCCGTTGATGGCGCCGGCCGAAGCGCCGATCACGATATCCGGCCTCACGCCCCAGGCCGCCAGTTCACGCAGCATCCCGACCTGGATCGCACCCAGGCTTCCGCCGCCGGCGAATACGAAGGCTGTCTTGTCCATGGCTGCGGCGGTCTCCCTGGCTTGTCGGCTTCCTGTGCAAAAGGATAGGCGACGTACAGGCCATCCGACAGTTCGGCCTGCCACCGCGGCGGGCGCGTTCTTTTTTGTGGAATAGCGCAATTAACCGCCCCAACCCGTAAGCCTGGGCCAGCAAGGGAGGGGGCAGAGCTTCTGGTGGGAAGGCGGGTGCCCGGGATCAGCCGAGAAACTCTTCCGCAGAGATGCCAAGCTGCGCGGCCATATGTTCGACCAGGCCCTGCAGCCTTGCCACTTTTTCGGTGAGGGCCTGCTGCTCGGCGCGCAGCTGTTCCAGCTCCGCCGACGGTGCGGCGTCGCCGTCGGCGCCACGCCCGCTGTCTTCGGCCGCCGCGGCGGCGCTGGCTTCGCCGCTCAGCAGATGCATCCAGCGGTTTTCGCGGGCGCCGGGGGCACGCGGCAGGCGCACCACGCGCGGCGGCGCCTGGCTGGCCAGCTCGTCGAGGAAGGCCTCGACCGAGGAAATGTCGGCAAAGCTGTGCAGGCGCGCGGTATTCAGGCGCAGTTCCGCGGCCGTCTGCGGGCCGCGCAGCAGCAGCATCGCCAGCAGCGCGACCGACTGGCTCGGCACGCCGAGCGCCCGCTGCATGTTGTGCTCGAAGCGCGGCACGCGGCTGCTGCTGCCTTCGAAGACCAGGCTCAGGCCCTTGAGGCCGTCGATGGCCTCAAGGATCTCGGCCTCGCTGACGTTCATCACCGGCGCGCGCGCAGTCTTCTGGTTGCAGCCGGAAGCCAGCGCGTTGAGCGACAGCGGGTAGGTATCGGGTACGGTGTGCTGCTTTTCGACCAGCACACCCAGCACGCGTCCTTCGACTGGCGTGAGGGCGCGCAATGCCGCGCGCGCGGGACGGTCGTTGGACGGGGTCGGATCGGATTCAGGGGTGGATGGCATCAAGTCTTCAGTGTTCTGACAGTGGCGGCGCCGGTACAGGCTTGCCGGAGCGCCGAGGCGAACATTAATCCCAAGCCGGCGCAATGCGCAACTGTCGGCGCCCAGGGCCTCGCATTCCCCGTCGTGCCGTCTACTATCGATAAGCCGCGCCGCGGCAGCCGGGATATGGGCGATCCGGCAGGTACCGATGTCATCAGGGGGCAGCATGACGAACTTGCAGGCGCAGGCAGTGGCGGCCGAAACGGAGCCGGGCGCGGAAACCGGTGGCGGCCTGGAGGCACCGTACTCCACGCTGGAATCACGCTGGCACCAGATGTTCCCGCAGCTCACTGCCGACGAGATGGCGCGCGTGCGTCGTTTCGGCACGCCGCAGAGCTGGCACGCGGGCGAGAAGCTGTTTGCCATCGGCCAGTCCGGGCGCGGTATGTATCTGGTCACAAGCGGCCGCGTGCGCGTGATGCGGCGCGACGGCCTGGGACGCGAACACCAGATCACCGAGCAGGGCGCCGGGCACTTCCTGGCCGAGGTCGGCACCCTGGCCGGCCGCCCGGCGCTGGTCGACGGCGTCGCCGTCACCGAGACCCACGGCTACGTGATCATGCCGGACCGGCTGCGTGCGCTGCTGGTGGCCGAGGCCGAACTGGGCGAGCGCATCATGCGCGCGCTGATCCTGCGCCGCGTGGGGCTGATCGAGTTCGGCAGCGGCCCGGTGCTGGTTGGCCACGGCACCGAGCCGCAGCTGCTGGCGCTGCAGGCGTTCCTGCGGCGCAACGGCTACCCGCATACGGTCATCGATATCGACGCCGACCGCGACTGTTCCCTCTTGCTCGACTACGCCCACGCGCCCGCGAGCGACTTTCCGCTGGTGATCTGCGCCGACGGCCGCGTGCTGCGCGCCCCGGACGAGGGGCAACTGGCGTCGTGCCTCGGCCTGCTGCCTGAGTTCGACCCCGACCACGTCTATGACGTGGTGGTGGTCGGCGCCGGGCCGGCGGGGCTGGCGACGGCGGTCTATGCCGCCTCCGAAGGCCTGTCGGTGGCGGTGATCGATTGCCGCTCGCCGGGCGGGCAGGCGGGCGCGAGCGCGCGCATCGAGAACTACCTGGGCTTCCCGACCGGCATCTCCGGACAGGCGCTGGCCGGGCGCGCGTTCGTGCAGGCGCTCAAGTTCGGCGCGCACATCGCGATTCCGCTTGAGGTCAAAGCACTGCACTGCGGCGCCGACCCGATACGACTGGAGCTGACCGACGGCCGCATGGTGCCGACCCATACCGTGGTGATCGCCACCGGCGCGCAGTACCGCCGCCCCGACATCGCCGCGCTCGAGCATTTCGAAGGCCGGGGGGTCTACTACTGGGCCTCTCCGGTGGAGGCCAAGCTGTGCAAGAACGAGCCGGCGATGCTGGTGGGCGGCGGCAATTCGGCCGGGCAGGCGGCGGTGTTCCTGGCTTCGCATGCGGCCCACGTGCATATGCTGGTGCGCGGCCCGGGCCTGGCCGCCACCATGTCGCGCTACCTGATCGACCGCATTGCTGCGCTGCCCAATATCACGCTGCATACCCAAGCACAGATCAGCGCGCTCGACGGCGACGGCTGGCTCAGCGCGGTGCACTACGATTGCCGCGCCGAGCATCCCGCGCCGGTCACCATGGCGGTGCGGCACCTGTTCCTGTTCATCGGCGCCGACCCGAATGCGGCGTGGCTGCGCACCTGCCATGTCGAGGTCGATGACAAGGGCTTCGTGCGCACCGGCGGCGGCTCGCTGGGCTGCGCGTCGGCGGTGCCGTATCCGCTGCAGACCAGCGTGCCGGGGGTGTTCGCCATCGGCGACGTGCGGGCGGGATCGACCAAGCGCGTTGCCGCCGCGGTTGGCGAAGGCGCGGCGGTGGTGGCGCAGATCCACGATTACCTGGCAAAGATCCAGGCGCCCGCTATGGGCTGAGCGGCGCGCGGCTTCAGCCCTGCGCCTCGCGCTCCAGCAGTTCGCGCTTGCGCGCCACGCCCCAGCGATAGCCCGACAGGTCGCCGTCGCTGCGCACCACGCGATGGCAGGGAATCGCCACCGCCAGGTGGTTGGCCGCGCAGGCCTGCGCCACCGCGCGCACCGCGCGCGGCGCGCCGATGCGGGCCGCGATCTCGGCGTAGCTGGCGGTGCTGCCGGCCGGGATTTCACGCAACGCTTGCCATACGCGCTGCTGGAAGGCGGTGCCGCGCACGTCCAGCGGCAGTGCCAGGCCGATCGAAGGTGCTTCGATCAGGCCCACCACCTGCGCCACCAACTGCTCGAACTGCGCGTCGCCGCCGATCAGGTTGGCACGCGGGAAGCGGTCCTGCAGGTCTTGCAGCAGCGCTTGCGGATCGTCGCCCAGCAGGATCGCGCAGACGCCGCGCTGGCTCTGCGCCACCAGGATCGCGCCCAGCGAGCATTCCCCGATGGCAAAGCGGATATCGATGTCGGCGCCGCCGGCGCGGTAGCGCGATGGGGTCATGCCGAGCACGGCGTCGGCGGTCTCGTAGAAGCGGCTGTTGGAGCCGAACCCGGCGTCGTAGATGGCTTCGGTCACGGAGTCGCTTGAGCCCAGTTGCGCGCGCAGTTTCCTGGCCCGATGCGCGGCAGCGTACGCCCGCGGGGTCAGGCCGGTGGCGCTCTTGAACAGGCGGTGGAAGTGATAGGGGCTGATGCCCGCGGCGCTGGCCAACTGCGGCAGCGTGGGCACGGCGTCGGCGGCCTCGATCCGGCGGCAGGCCTCGGCCACCATGGCCGCGTGCCGTGCCGCCAGCGCCGGCTGCGCGGCACGGCGGCTGGGCCGGTAGCCGGCGGCTTCGGCCGCGGCGGCGTTGTCGAAGAATTCGACATTGGCCGGATGCGGCAGGCGCGACGGGCTGCTCGGCAGGCAATACACGCCCGTGGTCCTGACCGCATAGACGAAGTCGCCGTCGGCGCCGGGGTCGCGCGCCAGCACGCGCGCCCAGCGCGGATCCTGTTCGACCAGGGCCGCTTCGGCTGCTTGTGCGGAACGGATGGATCGGGTCATGGCTGCCTCACGTAGCGTCGTGAAAGATGATGCCGAGCGTGTAGCGCTGTCCGGCATGCAGCCGGCTGACGCCATGCCGCAGGTTGACGCGATAGCTGCCGCGGCTGCCCTGCACCGGTCGCTGGCTGACCGCGAACACCACGGCATCGCCCTGGCGCAGCGTCACCACCTCGGCGCGCGACTGCATGCGCGGGCGCTGCTCGGTCAGCACGAACTCGCCGCCGGTGAAGTCGCGGCCGGGCTCGGAAAGCAGCACCGCCACCTGCAGCGGGAACACGTGCTCGCCGTACAGGTCCTGGTGCAGGCAGTTGTAGTCGCCCGGGCCGTAGCGCAGCAGCAAGGGCGTCGGCCGCGACTGGCCGGCGTGGTGACAGCGGGCGATGAAGTCCGGGTGCGCGGCGGGGTAGCGGACGTCGATGCCCATGGCGGCATTCCAGCGGTTGGCCACCGGCACCAGGTGCGGGTAGAGCGCCGTGCGCAGTCCCGCGACCAGGCCGGGCAGGGGATAGCGGAAGTACTTGTATTCGCCCTGGCCGAAGCCGTGCCGGCGCATTTCGATTCGCGAGCGGTACAGCGCATCGTTGCCATAGCCGGCGGCCAGCGCGTCGCATTCGTCGGCGGACAAGAGGCCGGGGATGGCGGCGCAGCCGAAGTCATCGAGCTCGCGCGCGACCGCGGCCCAGTCGACGCGGTCGACCCGGGTCGCCACGGACGCGTCATGCCGCCGCCCGACAGCCGCGCCACGTGGCTGCGGAACCCGCCGGCGCGGCCCGGCGACTGCCATTTCGGGGCGCTGAATCTGGCTGGTGCCCACTGCGAATCTCCTGTCCTGTGCTTGCATGGTGCCAACTTTAGGGCGAGCCGGTGCGTGGCGCACTCCGCCTCTTGCTTTCAAATTCTCTCGCCATCCTGCCTTGACAAGACAGATCTGTCTACCAATAATGAGACAGATCTGTATCATCCCGTGGTTCTTCTCAGTTCAATGCCAGTCCCTTAAAGGAGCTTTCATGTCCTCACCATCTGAAATCCGCCCGCCGCTGCCCCCGTTTACCTACGAAACCGCCATGGCCAAGGTCCGCGCCGCCGAGGACGGCTGGAACAGCCGCGACCCGCAACGCGTGGCGCTGGCCTATACCGTCGACAGCGCATGGCGCAACCGCGCCGAGTTCGTCAACGGCCGCGCTGATATCGTCGCGTTCCTGCAGCGCAAATGGCAGAAGGAGCTGGACTACCGCCTGATCAAGGAGCTATGGGTGCACGAGGAGAACCGCATCGCCGTGCGTTTTGCCTATGAATGGCACGACGATTCCGGCAACTGGTACCGGTCATATGGCAACGAGAACTGGGAATTCGATGAGGCGGGGCTGATGCGCAGGCGCTTTGCCTGCATCAACGATGCGCCGATCCGGTCAGAGGACCGCAAGTTCCACTGGCCGCTGGGCCGCCGCCCGGACGGGCATCCGGGCTTGAGCGAGCTGGGGCTGTAATGAATCTTGCCCCTGTCCCGCGCGCGGGACAGGGGCAAAAATGAAAGGCCGGCTTACTGCATCTTGTCCAGGTTGCCGATCCGCACCAGCATCTCGGTGAACATCTGCATATCGAGATTGAGGTCGGCCACTTCCTTGTACTCGCGCGCGTTGTGCGCGGTGTATTTCTTGCCCGGCATGGCCGGCCCGAAGTTGATGGCGTTGGGCATCAGCTTGGCGGTGGTGCTGCCGGCGGTGGAGACCGGCTTGGCTTCGAGCCCGGTGGTGTCGCCAAAGATGTTCAGCAGCGTGGACAGCCACGCGCCCTTCGGATCGCGCGCCATCCAGTTGCCCTGGTCGTACTTGATCTCGACCGGCCCATGGGTGGCGGCCCAGCCGAAGATGCGCTTGGTGATCTTGCCGCCCAGCTCGTCCGGCGTGCGCCCGCGCGGCATGCGCACGTTGGTGACCACATCGACGTATTCGCCGCGCTCGCGCACCAGCGTGGGCGACATGGTCAGCGGGCCCATGAACGGATCGCGGTAGGCAACGTCCATGCGGTTGCCCAGGTAGTCCAGGCCGTACAGGTCGTTCAGGTAGCGGACCGCGTTCAGGTAGTGGTTTTCGGCAAAGCGCACGCCGCTGGCCTGCAGGAACAGCGCCAGCCGCGGCAGCGGGTTCACGCCTTCTTCGGGCCGCGAGCCGTGCGCCGAGGCGCCGGTGACCTTGACCTCGACATCGTTGCCGGCGCGCTTGACCTCGATCGAGAACTTGCCGCGCGGCGTGTAGCGGCGCACGAACTCGGCGCGCGCCTGTTCCAGCGCGGCGGCCACCGCGGCAGGATCGCCGGCGGCGATGCGCGCGGTGGCGGTTTCGGGAATGGCGTTGGCCGAGGCCGCGCCGCGCATCGCGACGATCGCCGGGCCCTTGCTGTCGGCCTGGCTGGGCGCGCGCTTGTCGTCGGCCGCCTTGATGCCGAACGAGACGGTCAGCGTGCCCGCGCCTTTCTCGGCCACGACGGCCGGATACTTGCTGTCGAGCACGACGTTGTACTCGGGCAGCGTAGTGTGCTGGCGGTAGTACTTCATGCCGTCGCCACCGGTTTCCTCGGTGGTCTCGATCATCAGCCGGATGCTGCGCTCGAGCGGCACGCCGCTTTCCTTGACGGTCTTCATCGCGTACAGCACCGCCGCGATCGAGCCCTTGTCGTCGATGGTGCCGCGCCCGTACAGCAGGTCGCCGATGCGCGTCATGCGGAACGGGTCAAGCCTGGTGCCGTCATCCAGCACCCATTCCTCGGCCACTGCCGGCACCACGTCGGCGTGGGTCAGGATGCCGAAGGTGTCCTTGCCGCCGCCGGGCAGGGTCACCTCGAACACGCGGTTGTCGACATTGCGATAGGCCAGCCCGAACTCGCGCGCCATGCCCTCGATCATCCTGCCGAACTCGATGATGGCGGGATTCTCGTGCTGGGCGATCTTTTCCTCGCGCACGGTGCGCAGCGCCACCATCTTGCCGAGCAAGTCGATGGCCGCGGCCTCGTTGCGCAGCCGGTTGTAGACCCCTAGCAGCCGGGCGACATTGACCAGGTTGTCGCCCGACAGCGGCGCCTTCGACTGCCACGCCGCCACCGCGGGCGCGACCGTCGGCTCGGCCTTGGCCGCCGCCGCCATGAAGGCAGGCAGGTCGGCCTGGGCCGCCTTGGCCGCGGCCGCGCTGTTGCCGGTCAGGGCTTCCAGCGCCGGCTTCTTCAGCGTCTCGGCGTGCGCGGGAAGGGCCAGCGCAAGCGACAGCATGAGCAGGGATGCCCACCGGTGGCGGTACGGCAGGCGGCAAGGTCGGGTCATTGCGAAGAAGGGAATCGGAGGAGATGCCGCATGATAGGGCACTCCCCGGGGTTTTCCCGAAAAAATATGCTTTTTCGTCCGCGCGGGCCAGACGGCTTCCGGGCCGATAGGCGGTGCCTATGCCCTAATCATAGTCTTTGGCAATCATCGCTGTTGATACGATGAATTGTACAAATCACTTCCCGGTCTCCAGAATGGGGCCTTCGCTGCAACCCGCAGCTGAAACCAACCCGATCCAGAACCAGGAGTGAACTGATGCTGCAATCCCGCGAAGGCCAACGCGTTCCCAATGTCGCTTTCCGTGTGCGTGAAGACAACGAGTGGAAGACCGTCACCACCGGCGAGCTGTTCGACGGCAAGACCGTGGTGGTGTTCTCGCTGCCGGGCGCCTTCACCCCGACCTGTTCCTCGACCCACCTGCCGCGCTACAACGAACTGGCCCCCGTCTTCGCCAGGCATGGCGTCGACGACATCCTGTGCGTGTCGGTGAACGACACCTTCGTGATGAACGAATGGGCCAAGGACCAGGAGTCCGCAAACATCACCATGATCCCCGACGGCAACGGTGAATTCACCGAAGGCATGGGCATGCTGGTGGACAAGGCCGACCTGGGCTTCGGCAAGCGCAGCTGGCGCTACGCGATGCTGGTCAAGGACGGCGTGGTGCAGAAGATGTTCATCGAGCCGGAGGAGCCGGGCGACCCGTTCAAGGTGTCCGATGCGGACACCATGCTGGCCCACATCGCCCCGGGCGCGCGCAAGCCTGACCAGGTGGTGGTGTTCTCCAAGGTCGGTTGCTCGTTCTGCGCCAAGGCCAAGCAGCTGCTCGACGACAACGGCTTCGACTACGTCGACGTGCCGCTCGACAACAAGGTGCGCGGCAAGGTACTGGGTGCCGTGTCGGGCGAGATGACCGCGCCGCAGGTCTTTATCAACGGCAAGCTGATCGGCGGCGCCGAAGCGCTGCAGCAGTACCTGGCCGCCTGAGCTGCAATCAGCTGATTCCCATTCTTGCCCCGAGCCACGGGGCCGGCAGTCGCCGGACCCGATTGCGCCGCCTTGCCCGCGAATCCGCCCCGGGCGGCGCCATCCAGCCCGCTGATTGACCCAGCCTGACGCTTCAGAACACAAAGGAACCACCGCCATGACCACCATCCAGACCGACGTCGCCGTGATCGGCGCAGGCACCGCCGGCCTTGCCGCCTACCGCGCCGCGATTGCGGCCGGCAAGCGCGCCGTGATCATCGAAGGCGGCCCCTACGGCACCACCTGTGCCCGCGTGGGCTGCATGCCCTCCAAGCTGCTGATCGCCGCCGCCGAGGCCGCGCATGAACTGCGCCACACCGCGCCGTTCGGCGTGCATGTCGACGGCCAGATCCGCGTCGATGGCCGCGAGGTGATGGCGCGCGTGCGCAGCGAGCGCGACCGCTTTGTCGGCTTCGTGGTGCGCGGCATGGAGAGCATCGCGCCGGCCGACCGCATTCGGGGCTATGCCCGCTTTATCGACACCACCACGCTGGAGGTGGATGGGCACACCACCGTGCGCGCCAGCCGCGTGGTCATCGCCACGGGTTCCACGCCGGTGCTGCCGGCGCCGTTCAAGGTGTTCGGCGACCGCCTGATCGTCAATGACGATGTGTTCTCGTGGCAGGACCTGCCCGGCAGCGTGGTGGTGTTCGGCCCCGGCGTGATCGGGCTGGAGCTGGGCCAGGCGCTGTCGCGGCTGGGGGTGCGGGTGCGCGTGTTCGGCGTCAGCGGCTCGCTCGGGCCGCTGACCGACCCGGTGATCCGCGCCGACGCGGCGCGCAACTTCAACCAGGAGTTCTACCTCGATCCTGACGCGCAGGTGACCGACATGGGCCGCGACGGCGACCAGGTGGTGGTGACCTACCTCGACCGCGAAGGCCGCAGCGTGACCGAGCGCTTCGACTACGCGCTGGCAGCCACCGGACGCGCGCCCAATGTGCGCGGCCTGGCCCTGGAGAACACCGGCCTGGCGCTGGATGCGCGCGGCGTGCCGCTGTTCGACGCGCACACGCTCCAGTGCGGCAACGCGCCGGTCTTTATCGCCGGCGATGCCAACAACATCCTGCCGCTGCTGCATGAGGCCGCGGACGAGGGCAAGGCCGCCGGCGAGAACGCCGCCAGCTATCCGCAGGTGAAGCCGCTGGCGCGTCGCGCGCCGATCGCGGTGGTGTTCACCGACCCGCAGATCGCGATGGTCGGTCAGCGCTATGCGGACCTGGCCGAGGGCAGCTTCGTCACCGGTGAGGTGAGCTTTGAAGACCAGGGCCGCAGCCGCGTCATGCTGAAGAACCGGGGGCTGATGCACGTCTATGCCGACCAGGCCACGGGCCGCTTCCTGGGCGCCGAATGGACCGGCCCGCGCGCCGAGAATATCGCCCACCTGCTGGCATGGTCGTACCAGCAGGGGCTGACCATCGCGCAGATGCTGACCATGCCGTTCTACCACCCGGTGGTGGAAGAGGGCTTGCGCACGGCGCTGCGCGATGCGGCCGCCCAGCTGGAAGGCTGATCGCGGCCATTGCTAGACAGGTCTGTCTGTCATAGTATCGAAGCACAGGCCCGGGGCGGGGCTTAGCGCAGCCCCGGGCGCTTCTCCTGTTCTTGCTACCCCGCTTGCATCACATGGCCACGCCTTCCGCCCGCGACCGCATTCTCGACACCGCCGCCCGCCTGTTCTACCAGGAGGGCTACCGCGCCACCGGCATCGACCGGATCATTGCCGAATCCGGCGTCGCCAAGATGTCGCTCTACCGGCATTTCGCCTCCAAGAACGCGCTGATCGCGGCGTTCCTGGCGCGCCGGCATGACGAGTGGATGGCGTGGTTCCGCCAGGACGTGGAAGCCCGCCTTGCCGAGCGGCCCCGCCTTGACGTGATCGCCGACGCGCTGGCCGACTGGTTCGGCCGCGACTTCCGCGGCTGCGCTTTCATCAACGTGGTGGCCGAGGCCGGCGGC
This sequence comes from Cupriavidus taiwanensis, assembly GCF_900250075.1. Lineage (NCBI taxonomy): Bacteria > Pseudomonadati > Pseudomonadota > Betaproteobacteria > Burkholderiales > Burkholderiaceae > Cupriavidus > Cupriavidus taiwanensis. The sequence goes on along the minus strand of NZ_LT977071.1, from coordinate 2,160,045 downwards.
GACGCCGAGGCGCAGCAGCAGGCGGCGGCCCACAAGGCCGACCTCGAGGCGTTCGTCGCCGACCTCGCGGCGCGCCTCGGCCTGCGCGCGCCACAGGCGGTGGCGGCGGAGGCGATGCTGTGCATCGAGGGCATGATCGTGCGCTACCAGATGCAGCCGGACAGCGCGGTGATCGAGGCGGGCAGGCGGTTCCTTGGCCGTTTGCAGGGCGAATGACGGGATCGTCCGGCACTAGCGCCGGGGCAGCATCCGGCGCGCCGCCGCATAGTCGCGCAGGGCCTCATTCATCAGTGTTTGCCAGCCGCTGCCGGTTGCCTTGTAGGCGGCCAGCACGTCGGGATCGATGCGCAGCGTCTGATTGACCTTGCGCTCGCCGGCCGGTTTGGCAGGCCTGCCGCGACGTTTAGCCAGTGCATCGGCTTTATCGTTGCCGAGCAGTTCCCGTGCCGGGCGCAACTTCCCGAACTGCTCTGTCGGCACGGACGTCGCATCGGGGTCTTGCGCAATCCCTTGCGAGATGGCGGCGTCTTCTTCCGGGGTGGGGCGGATGAGGTCTGGTTTCCTGTTCATAGTCTCGCAGCTCTCTTGAATTGGCTTTACGCAGGCTGATTGCCCAGAGTGTGTCGCCATGCATCGTGAATACCAGGCAATACAGGCGCGTACCAATCGGTCCATAGGCGATGTAACGGGCTTCGCCGTACGGCTTGCGGTCATCGATTTTCAGGAGGGCGTTATCGAAGTCAGTCAACCCTGCAGCGGCCAGTGACAACCCGTGATGACGTTGGTTGATGGCGTCCTTTGCCAAGTCAAACTCGATTTCCATTCGGATTTACTGTAGCAGCAGAAAATAAGGCGAGCAATATTTTTATGCTACAGCGTAAAAATGCGTGGCTGACATCGTACAAAGCGGAAAATCGGTCACCCGGACAAAGAATCCCACGAAAAGTGCGGATCATATGTCTCGTGTCTGACACATTCAGCTACAATTCTGATGTAATCACGAATCATTCCTATTCGTAATTCAGAATTTTCCACTTGTGATGCCGCTTGGCGGCACCGCCACAATTTGACCCCCTGAGTGATGTCTCTGCACCCGAACCGTCGGGCGAAGCCGCGCTTTGCCCGCTCCGCGCTTGTCACCCCATGCCGTCTTTCCCTGACCACCCTCGTGCTGAGCCTGCAGGCCGGCGGCGTGTTTGCGCAGTCCGGCGAAAGCCCTGTGCCTGCCGCGCCGGCGGCCGCAGCCGCGGCGGAACTGCCGGCGGTCACGGTGCGCGCCAGCAGCGAGGATGAAAGCGCCACCGGCCCGGTCCATGGCTTTGTGGCGAAACGCAGCGCCACCGCCACCAAGACCGACACGCCGGTGATGGAGACGCCCCAGTCGATCACCGTCATCACGCGCGACCGCATGGAAGCGCAGGGTGCGCAGACCGTGCAGCAGGCCATCGGCTACAGCGCCGGGGTCTATGCCGGCCCGTTCGGCAATGACGCGCGCGGTGATTGGGGCAAGTTCCGAGGCACGGACTTCACGCAGTATCGCGATGGCTTGCTGAACCAGGTCGGCTTCTACAACAACGTGCGTCCCGACGTATACGCCCTGGAGCGCATCGATGTGCTGCGCGGGCCGTCGTCGATGCTGTTCGGCCAGGGCGCGGTCGGCGGCATCCTGAACCTGGTCAGCAAGCGTCCGCAGGCGGAAGCGGCGCGCGAGATCGGGGTGCAGTTCGGCAACTACAACCGCAAGCAGGTGCAGGCGGACGTGACCGGCCCGCTCGATGCGGACGGCAAGTGGTTGTACCGACTGGTGGCGCTGGCGCGCGACAGCGACACGCAGGTCGACTACGTGCAGGACAACCGCTACCTGCTCGCGCCGTCGCTGACATGGCGGCCGACCCAGGACACCTCGCTGACGCTGCTGGCCAACTTCCAGCGCGACGTGAGCGGGACTTCGGTCGGATTCTTCCCGTGGCGCGGCACGCTGTACCCGAACCCGGGCGGGCAGATTCCCGACCACCTGTTCATCAGCGAACCCGGCTTTGACCGCTACACCGCTGAGCAGCAGTCGGTCGGCTACGAATTCCAGCACAAGTTCAACGACACTGTGACGGTGCGGCAGAACCTGCGCTACTCGCACAGTTCGGTGGACTACCGCAGCATCTACGCGCGATTCAACGATGCAAATCGCGGCTGGGTGCCGGGCAGCAACACGCTGATGAACCGCACCGTCTACGTGAATCAGCCGACGCTGAATTCGTTCGCGGTCGACACGCAGGCACAGACCAACTTCCGCACCGGCCCGATCCAGCACACGCTGCTGACGGGCGTTGACTACCAGCACGCTGAAATCACGGGGACCACCGGCGTGGGCGGTTCCGCCGCGCCGCTCGATGTGTTCAACCCGGTCTACGGCAATTTCACGCCGCCGGGCACGCGCTCGCTGAGCCCTGCCACGCAGGCGCAAACCGGCCTGTACGTGCAGGACCAGCTGGCCTGGAACAAGTGGCTGCTGATGCTGGGGCTGCGCTATGACTGGTCGCGCGCCGCGCAGGACAACACGCCGTCGGCCAGCCGCGACGACAGCGAACTGACCAAGCGCGCCGGCCTGATGTACCGCTCGGACATCGGCCTGAACCCGTACGTCAGCTACTCCGAGTCGTTCCAGGGGCTGGCCGGCTTCAACAAGGCCAACCAGGCCTTCAAGCCGCTGCGCGGCTCGCAATGGGAGGCGGGCATCAAGTACCAGCCGCCCGGCAAGAACGCGACGCTGACCATCGCGGCATTCGACATGCGCGAGAAGAACCGCAAGACCGCCGGCGTGGTCAACGGCATTCCGGATTCGGTGCAGGTGGGCGAAGCACGCACGCGCGGCATCGAGGTGGAGGCCCTGGCTTCGCTGACGAACCGGCTGGACCTGATCGCGACCTACACCTACCTGGATGCGCGCGTGATCGACGGCACCCCGGCCGAGGTCGGCAAGAAGCTGGCGAGCACGCCGTCGAACATGGCGTCGTTGTGGGCCAACTATCGCTTCAAGCTGTTCGGGATCCCGGGCTTCGTGGCGGGCGGCGGCTTGCGCTACGTCGGGCCCAGCTATGACGGCAACGACCAGAACCGCGTTGGCGGCGTGACGCTGTACGACGCCATGATCGCCTATGACCACGGCCCGCTGCGGGTCGCGCTGAACGCCAACAACCTGTTCGACAAGCAGTTCCTGACCACCTGCCTCGCCCGCGGCGACTGCTATTTCGGCGCGCGCCGCACGGTGGTGGGCACGGTCACCTATCGCTTCTGAGCCGGACCGGCGCAAAGAATCGAGCCCCCGGCCGGGGTGGTCGGGGGCCCGATCAGCAATCAGACGCCCGTCGGCGTCCAGCAACGAGTGTAGTCGGGAAAATCGCCATGACAAGGGCAGCGGCGGATCGAGCCTTGCCGCCGCCGCGCCGGTCGCGCTAATCCGCGTCGGGAATGGGCGCTCCCTGCACTTTGGGCGCCGGCTCGGCGTGCAGGGCATCGGCGGGCAACAGCCGCAGGAAGGTACGCGCGATCTCGGGGTCCCGGCACGCCAGCCAGTCGTCCCACTGTGCGCGCGGCACGATGACCACGGCGCGCTTCTCGTCGCCCGGCTTGTGGAAGCGCTGCAGCAGCGGGTGCTGCGCCGAATTGACCGTCAGCATGGTGAAGGACAGCGCCTGGTCCGGCCAGCCGCGCCACAGCCCGGCAATGCCGAAGGCCGGCTCGCCGGGCAGCCACACGCGCCAGCGCACCGGCTTGCCCGGCGCGGCACCGTCCGCCACATTATCGGGGTACGCAAACTCGTAGAACGCCGTGGCCGGTATCAGGCAGAGCTGGCCCTGGCGCCAGTAGCGGGCAAAGGCGGGGCGCTCGCCCACGGTTTCGCTGCGGGCATTGGTGGTGTCGTAACGCCGTGCGCCGGGTGGAATGCGCGCGCGCGGCACCATGCCGAACGCGGCCAGGTCGGCGCTGCGCGCACCGCCGTCATCGGCACGCACGATCGGCGCCGCATAGTCGGGGTAGGTCTCGGCCTTGTACACGCCCGCGGGTGGCTCCACGCCGAAGATCTCCCGCAGGATGCGGCGCTGGACCGGGGCATAGTTGGTGCACATGCGCTGTCTCCCGTAGGTGATGCCCGTATCGTGTGGGGCCGGCGGCGCCGCGTCAAGCGCGCCTGGGCGCGCCGTTGATGCGCATGGCAGGGATGGCAAAAACCGTCAGCCGCGCTGGCGGAAACGGTTATTGCCGGATCGGCGGGCCGTAGCGCACACTCTTGCGGCAGCCGTGGCGCGGCCAACGCGCACGGCCACCGACTACAAGGCACAAGCCGGATCCAGGAGACCCAATGCGCGACTACGCCCAAGCTTTCGACGGATTTTCCTATGACGACGCCGTGGCCCGGCAACTGCACGGCAGCCTGGCGGCAATGAACGCCTGCGTCGAATGCTGCGACCGGCACGCGCAGCCCGGCCGCATTGCGCTGAACTGGGAAGGGCGCAACGGCGACGCGCGCAGTTGGACCTTCGCCGAGCTGCAGGCGCTGTCGGCACAGTTCGCTGGCTTCCTCACGGCGCAGGGCGTGCAGCCGGGCGACCGCGTCGCGGGCCTGCTGCCGCGCAACGCGGAACTGCTGGTGACAATCCTCGGCACGTGGCGCGCCGGGGCCGTGTACCAGCCGCTGTTTACCGCCTTTGGGCCCAAGGCCATCGAACACCGGCTCAATGCGTCGGGGGCAAAGGTGGTGGTCACCGATACGGCCAACCGGCCCAAGCTGGACGAGGTGGGCGGCTGTCCCGCCATCGTCACGGTAACCGGCACCCAAGGGAGCGCGGAGCAACACGCTCTGAGCGCGGGCGACTTCAGCTTCTGGGCCGAACTGGCACGCCAGCCGGCATCGTTCGCACCGGTGATGCGGCGCGGCGACGACCCCTTCCTGATGATGTTCACCTCCGGCACCACCGGCCCGGCCAAGCCGCTGCTGGTGCCGCTCAAGGCCATTGCGGCGTTTGCCGGCTATATGCGCGACGCGGTCGACCTGCGCGACGACGACGCGTTCTGGAACCTGGCCGATCCGGGCTGGGCCTACGGCCTGTACTACGCCGTCACCGGCCCGCTGTCGCTGGGCCATGCCACCACGTTCTACGACGGCCCGTTCACGGTCGACAGCACCTGCCGCGTGATCCGCAAATACGGCATCACCAACCTGGCCGGCTCGCCCACGGCCTACCGGCTGCTGATCGCGGCGGGCGAGGCCGTGTCCGGCCCGCTGCGCGGGCAGCTGCGCGCCGTCAGCAGCGCCGGCGAGCCGCTCAACCCGGAAGTGATCCGCTGGTTCGCCAGCGAGCTGGGCGTCACCATCCACGACCACTATGGCCAGACCGAGCTGGGCATGGTGCTGTGCAACCACCACGCCCTGGCCCACCCGGTGCGCATGGGCGCGGCCGGCTTTGCCAGCCCCGGGCACCGCGTGGTGGTGGTCGACGACGCGCTGCGCGAACTGCCGGCCGGCCAGCCGGGCACGCTGGCGCTGGACCTGAAGCGCTCGCCGATGTGCTGGTTCGGCGGCTACCACGGCACGCCCACCGGCGCCTTTGCCGGCGACTACTACCTGACCGGCGATTCCGCCGAGCTCAACGACGACGGTAGCATCAGCTTTATCGGCCGCGCCGACGACGTCATCACCACCTCCGGCTACCGGGTGGGGCCGTTCGACGTGGAAAGCGCGCTGATCGAGCACCCGGCGGTGGTCGAGGCCGCGGTGATCGGCAAGCCCGACCCCGAGCGCACCGAGCTGATCAAGGCCTTCGCGGTGCTGGACCCGCACCACCAGGGGTCGCCCGAGTTGGCCGAAACGCTGCGCCTGCACGTGCGCCAGCGCCTGGCCGCCCATGCCTACCCGCGCGAGGTCGAGTTCGTCGCCGAACTGCCCAAGACCCCCAGCGGCAAGGTCCAGCGCTTTATCCTGCGCAACCAGGAAGTCGCCCGCGCGCGCGCGGCGGCCGGCGCCTGAGGCCTGCCGGCACGGCGCGCGCGCCGGTGGCGGCAGGGGCCAGCGGCGCACCGCTTCCTATAATGAGGAAGCGGTTGCCGGGTCCCGGGGGTGAAGGAGGCCGCGGCGCCGCTCCCGCGCGCCTGCAGGCAGGGGCGCGCATCCTTCCATCTCCAGACCAACCGGCGAGGCGACAACATGCAGAGTAGCGAAGCGGTGCTGACGCAGGCGCGCGCAGCCCTGGCCCATGTGCCTTATCAGGGCCATGTCCTCCATCCCACCATCCAGTTGCGGCTCTCGGACGGGGCGCTGATCCTCGAAGGCGAGGTGGCCGATATCGTCGACAAGACCCGGGCCGCGGCGACGCTGCGGCGCGTGGACGGCGTCACCAGCGTGATCGACCACCTGCGCGTGGCCAACGGCGGCGCACCGGTTGGCGACGGCGAGCTGCGCGATGCCGTATGCGAGCGCCTGCTCAATGCCGTCGAATTCCACAATTGCAAGATTTGCGCGCGCGTCAAGGGCAAGCCCGAGGCCATGCGCGAACCGGTGAACGAACGCAACGGCTGGATCGAGGTCGCGGTGCAGGACGGCGTGGTGACGCTGTGGGGGCAGGTGATCAGCCTGTCGCACATGCGCCTGGCCGGCGTGCTGGCGTGGTGGTCGCGCGGCTGCCGCTGCGTGGTCAATGAACTGGTGGTGGCGCCCGCCGAGGCCGACCGTGACGATGAAATCACCGAGGCGCTGATGCTGGTGCTCGAGACCGACCCCTTCGTCGATGCCGCCCAGGTCAGCGCGCATACGCAGGACCGCGTGGTCACGCTCGAGGGCTGCGTCAGCAACGAGCGCACGCGCCGCCAGGCCGAGCGCGATGCCTGGTACGTGCAGGGCGTGGAGGACGTGGTCAACCACATCTCGCTGCGTCCCTGAGCGCAGCAAGCGAGCGGCTATCGCTGCGCGCCGCGCTGCGCGGCACGCTTTGCAGCGGTATCTTCCATGCGCCAGTAGCGCCGCCGCGCCCGCAGCGCAAAACGGGCGCGGTAATCCGACATCGACATGCCGGCGGCACGCTGGAACAGCCGGCGGAACGCCGCGGCATCGCTGTAGCCGCAGGCCTCGGCAATGGCATGGGTGCCGTGCAGCGTGACCTCCAGCAACATGCGGGCACGCTCCACGCGCAGCGTGTGCAGGTAGTCCAGCGGCGTCATGCCGGTGACCTGGCGGAAATGCCGCAGCAGCGTGCGTTCGCTGACCGCCGCCGCCTGCGCCACCGCGGCCAGCCGGTAGGGCTCGGACACATGGTCGCGCAGCCATAAGATGGCGCGGTAGACCGGGCTGTCGGCGGTGCGGCCGAGCCAGCGTTGCGACACCAGCGCCGGCACGCTGCGCTGGCGCTCGGGCTGGAACAGCATCAGCCGCGACGCCGCCTGCGCCAGGTCAGGGTCGTGCAGGTGGCCCAGCACGCGCAGCATGAATTCCACCTGCAGCGCGGGCGCCACGCACGAAAACACGTGCCCGTGCACGCTCATGGCCGCGTCGCTGGTCAGATCGCAATGCGGGTACTGGCGCGCCATCCAGCTCTGGAACATCCACGGCGCCCCCACGCTCGCGCCATCCAGCAGCCCCAGCTGCAGCGGCAGCACCATCCCCGACGCGCACGCGGCAATCCAGCCGCCGGCGCGCGCATGGCGCTCCACCAGCCGCAGCGCCGCGGCATCGCGCAGCACCAGTTCGCCCAGCTGCGGCGCATTGCTGGCCAGCAGCGCGGGAATGACCAGCAGCGTGCGGCTGCCCGGCACGCGTGCGCGCCGCGTCGACGATACCAAGCCCGGTAGCTCGGTGGCCAGTGTGCGCCCGTTGGCGCGGCACAGTTGCCAGCTCAGCGTCGGCGCGGCACCGGGGCGCTGCAGGCTGGCCACGCCGGCCACCGTGCGCAGCACGTCGAGCGTGGTGAACAGGCTGCCGGGCATGGCTTGCGGCAGCCAAAGCAGGCGCACGTGCAGCGGGACATTCTGTGACGAGGGCGCGATGGCGGCGGTGGGGGCTGGCATGCCTCGAGGCGTTCGAATGGTTGAAGATGGGCCGGATGCCGAACGCCGTGGCGGGATCGGCATCCGGATTGGCGATATTGAACCTCCCCATAGTGGCTGGCAAGGACTAGCATCGTGCCGTTGTGCCGCGGCGAACGGCCATGATCGCGGCACCGCCAACAACACCACACCGAGGAGATTCCATGCCGTTTTCCGTTCGCCACGTTGCGGTTGCCGCTGCCCTGACGCTTGCCGGGGCCGGCACGCCGGCCATTGCCGCGCAGCCCGATGCCGCGCTGCTGTCCGCAGCGCAGGCCGCGCAGCCCAGGGTCGTGCAGTCGCTCAAGGAGATGGTGTCGATCGAATCCGGCAGCGCCAATGCCAAAGGGCTGGCGCAGATGGCCAGCTATACCGAGAAGCGCCTGCAGGCGCTAGGCGCAAAGGTGGAGCGGCTGCCCGTGACCAAGGGCCCGGGTACCATGGTCAAGGCCACCTTGACCGGCACCGGCAAGCGCCGCGTCATGCTGATTGCCCACCTGGACACCGTGTACCCCGACAACACGCTCGCCACGCAGCCGATCCGCGAGGAAGGCAACCGGCTCTATGGCCCGGGCATCGCCGACGACAAGGGCGGCATCGCGGTGATCCTGCATTCGCTCGAGATCCTGAAGCAGCAGGGCTGGCGCGACTACGCGCAGATCACGGTGCTGTTCAACCCGGACGAGGAGGTCGGCTCGGTCGGTTCGGCCGAAACCATCGCCACGCTGGCGGCGCAGCATGACGTGGTGCTGTCGTGCGAGCCAACCGCGGCCAAGGACGTGGTCAAGGCCGAGGCCCTGCTGCTGGGCGCCTCGGGCACCGCCACCGCTACCATGCAGGTCAAGGGCCGCGCCTCCCACGCCGGCGCCGCGCCCGAGCGCGGCCGCAATGCGCTGATCGAGCTGGCGCACCAGTTGCAGCAGACGCGTGACGCGGCCAGCCTGGTGCCGGGCTCGCAGCTGAACTGGACCCAGGCCCAGGCCGGCACGGTGCGCAACCAGATCCCGGAAAGCGCCGTGGCCTATGGCGACGTGCGCACCACGGCAGCCGGTGCCGCAGAAAAACTGAAGGTGGCGCTGCAGGACAAGGTCAAGTCCAGCCAGCTGGTGCCCGACACCCACACCACGGTGACGATGGAAGAGGGCCGCCCGCCGTTCGTGGCCGACGCGCGCGGCCGCGCGCTGGCCAAGCGCGCGCAGGAAATCTATGCCGAGCTGGACGGCCGCACGCTGGCGCTGGCCGAAGGCACCGGCGGCGCCACCGACGCCAGCTACGCGGCCCGCTCGGGCAAGCCCGCGGTGGTGGAAAGCTTCGGGCTGGCAGGCTTCGGCTACCACGCGCGCGACGAATACATCGAACTGGATTCGATCGTGCCGCGCCTGTACCTGATGACGCGGATTCTGCAGGATATCGGCCGCAACTGAGCCGCCGTTACCGAGCCCGCCCCCGGACTTTCCCCCATCCCGGCAAAGGTCAGCAGCAGGCCTGCTACAGTGTCATGGCCGCCATGCAGGCGGCCATGACAAAAGAGCTTCCGGGGAGACAGCAGATGAATCGCAAAGGCCTGGTCGACGCCGCCATGGCGCTGGAAGACCTGGCGGCCGGCAACGCGCCCGCGCCCGCCCAGGTGGCGGCGGGGGCCGCCGCTCTGGAGAAGATCCACGCCGATTTCCCCGCCTGGCGCGACGTGGGCGATGCACTGTTCGGCCTGAAGGCGCTGGCCGGCGGCAGCGGCATGGGGCTGGACGAGAAGGGGCGCCAGCGCGCCGGCCGGCTGGCCGATGTAGTACGCAGCCTGATCGACCAGATCTGATCGCCGGGCCCGCGGGGCCACTCCTACAGCATCGACTCGATCGGCAGGATCGACAGGAACCAGATGCCGAGACGGCGCCACCAGCTGGTGTTGGGCTCGGTATCGTGGCGGATCACTTCATCGCCGCGCCGTTCCAGCCAGTACAGCTGGCCGGTCTCGTCCAGCCTGACCTGATAGGCCGCTTGCGGGACCACGCTGGCGAAGGTGGATTCGATCCGGCCCGCCAGCGCGGGGCTGTCGATGATAAAGCCGAGTTCGGTGTTGAGCATGGCCGAACGCGGATCGAAATTGAACGAACCCACGAAGACCCGGCTGCCGTCGACCGCGAAGGTCTTGGCGTGCAAGCTGGAGCCCGAGCTGCCGAAGGGGCCGGCGCGCTCTTCCTTCTTGGGCGGCGCGGCCGCGCGCCGGAGTTCGTACAGGTCCACGCCGGCCTCGAGCAGGGCCTTGCGCCGCTTGGCATAGCCCGAATGCACGGCGGCCACGTCGGTGGCCTCGAGCGCATTGGTCAGCACGCGTACCGCGACGCCGCGCCTGGCCATGTCGGTGAAAAAAGAGGTGCCGCCGCTCGAGGGCACGAAGTAGGGCGAGACCAGGTCGAGCTCGCGCTGCGGCTCGCCCAGGATCTCGCGCAGCTGATGCGCCACCAGCGTGCGGCGCGAGGCTTCGCCCAGCGCCTTGGCGGGGTTGTCGCTGACCATGCGGGTGCTTGCCCACTGGAATTGCAGCGTGCCGTCCAGCATCCGCTGCACGTCGGGCAGTTCGCGCACCGCGGCCAGGTAGGCCGTCGCCGCTGGATTGCGCTCGACCTCGCGGGCGTGCTCGGCCAGCGCCTGCAGCCGTTCCACGCTGACCGGCGGCAGCAGACGGTCGACCGGGTAGGCCGAGGCGCTGGACCAGTAGCGGTCGAAATCCTGCGCCACCTCGCCGGCCGCGGGGCCGACGGCAATCACGTCGAGGTCGGCGAACAGCACGTCGTTGGTGGCGCCAAAGTACTCGTCGCCGACATTGCGCCCGCCGATGATGGTGGCAACGCCGTCGGCGGTGAACGACTTGTTGTGCATGCGCCGGTTCAGGCGCCGGAAATCCGTCAGGAAATTCAGTGCCTTGGGGTGGCGGATCACGAACGGGTTGAAGAGGCGCACTTCGACCTGCGGGTGCGCGTCCATCGCGGCCAGCAGTTCGTCCATGCCGGCAATGCCGTTGTCATCGAGCAGCAGGCGCACGCGCACGCCGCGATCGGCGGCCTCGTGCAAGGCCTCGAGCAGCAGCGTGCCGGTCAGGTCGTCGCGCCAGATGTAGTACTGCACGTCGAGCGTGCGCTGCGCGGTGCGCGCCAGCTGCACGCGCGCGGCAAAGGCGGCGTAGGCGTTCTGCAGCGGATGGATGCCGCTCAGCCCCGGGTGGCGCGCCACTTCGCCGGCCAGCGCCTGGCCCAGCCGCGTGGCCTGGGCTTCGGCCGGCGTCAGCGCAGAGGATTCGGTGCGGGGATTCAGCGGCGGCAGTGCGCAGCCGCCGAGCAGGGCGGCGCAGCACAGCATCAGCGAACCGGCGCCCAGGCGGCGGTGGGGGACGAATGCGGCGTCGGTCGGCAATGGCATGGGGCGTCGGGACGGCCCCTTTGCGGAGCCCTATGGTTGCGGCGATGGCGCCATGTTGCCATGCCGCGCCGCGGGCGTGGCGGTTCGGGCAGCCCGGCGAGCCCGGACACATCTGGTCCAGGCCCGCTGACCGCAGGGCGCTCAGGACGCCGCCACCACGCCGCAGGCAATGCGGCCGCCGGCATTGCCGGTGGGCTGCGTCTTGTAGTCGTCCGGATCCTTGTGCACCACGACCGCGCGGCCGATCACGCTGTTGGCGCCGGTGCCTACCGACAGCGACGGCAGCAGCATGCTGACGCGCACGTTGCCGCTGGCATCGGCGGTGATGTTGTTCATGTCGCCAGCATGGTGGTCCGGCATGGTCATCTGCCCGTGGGGCTTGCCGGTCGGGTTGAAATGCCCGCCCGCGCTCATTGCGTCAGGCGCGGAGCAGTCGCCTTTCTCGTGGACGTGGAAGCCGTGGACCGAATTGGGCGGCAGCCCGGTAATCGCGGCGGTCATCATCACGCCACCGGGCTGCTGCTGGAAGGTGACGGTGCCCGCGGTGTTGGAGCCGCTCTTGGGCTGCAGCGTGGCCGACGCCCTGGCACCGCTGGTGGCGCCGGTGGCGGACGGCTGGGCCGCGGACGACGAAGGCATGCCGGAGCCGGCGCAACCGGCCAGTGCCATGGTTGCGGCAATGCACGCCGCCAGGGGGAGGAGCACTTGTTTCATCGGAATCCTCTTCTTGTCGTGATTTCGGAAGAAACAGTATAGGTCGGCGGCTGCTGAACGGATTTCCGGTTTTGTCCTACATGCCGCCTGGCATACGCGCCGCTGGCGGATCGCGCCAGCGCAGGTTAGTCGCGCAGGTCGGCCATGCAACCATTCAGGCCGCCACGGGCAGCGGCTGCTGTGCCGCACCAAAATGCGGATGGCGCGAGAACAGCTCCGCGGCCCAGTTCACGAACACCCGCACCTTGGCCGACAGGTGCCGGTTCTGCGGATACATCGCCGAGATCGGCAGCTCATCGGTCTGCCAGTCGGCCAGGATTTCCACCAGCCTGCCGCTGGCCACATAGGGCTCGGCCATGGCGCGCGAGATGCGGGCGATGCCGTGGCCTTCCAGCGCGCAGCCAAGATAGACATCCGCGTCGTTGGTCGAAATGGCGGAGGGCAGCAGCACCTCGCCGCGCTCCGTGCCTCGCGCCAGCGGCCAGGGCATTTCCCGGCCGGTGCGGTTGGAGAGGAAATTGACGGCCTTGTGCTGCGCCAGCTCGGCCAGGTCATGCGGGGTGCCGGCGCGGTTCAGGTAGATCGGCGACGCGTAGAACGCCAGCTGCACGTGGCCGATGCGGCGGGCCACCATGGCTTCATCCAGCGGTATGCCGACGCGCAGCACCACGTCGACGCCTTCCTGCAGCAGGTCGATCGGCTTGCCGTTGATGGTCAGTTCCAGCTTCAGGTCCGGATAGGCCTGGAAGAATTCATGCAGGTGCGGCACCAGCACCAGTTGCGCCAGCCCGGCGGTGGTGTCGACCGACAGCGTGCCGCGTGGCGAGTTGTTCTGGCGCGTCAGCGACTGCTCGGCCTCCTCGACATCGGCCAGGATGCGCACGCACCGTTCGTAGTACGCGGCGCCATCGTTGGTCACGCTGATGCGGCGCGTGGTCCGGTGCAGCAGCTTCACGCCGAGGTGGGTTTCCAGGTTCTGGATCAGGCGGGTCAGCGTGGCCTTGGGCAGGTCCATCGACTCGGCGGCACGCGCAAAGCTGCCGACGTCGACGACCCGGGTGAATGCCTGCATTGATACGAGACGGTCCATGATGAGGTTCCGACGATAGATCCGAACGGCGTGCCGCCCGCGCTCGTGGCGCACGCGGCCTGTTGTTGTTGTGATGGGGAGTCTGCCGGCTGCTGGCACTGGAGGCGCGCTGGCTGGGCGCGATGCCGGCCTGAATTCAGTCAGGCGTCCGGCGCCGCGGGGAGTCCACCCACGGGCCGGGCGCGCAACGGCCTGGCCAACCGCCGCGCGTGCCGAGAGCGGGAGTGAATCACAAAATCCAAGACCTTGTCATGCGTGGGGATTTCGGTTTTCAGACGCATGACAGGCCGGTTTGCGATTATTCCAATCCCGGAACAGTGCATTGGCGATCTCTCGCTTTATCCCATCCTCGTCAATCACCATAATCCGTTGCATCGCAACACTCAAGCGCATTGTCATGTCGTGCGCCGATGCCATGTCACAGAAGCCAGGCCAACGCTCCGCAGCCGCCAGCGCCGCCACTGCCCCCGCGGCAGCCGGGCCGGGACAGGCGCGCGTGGCCGAGCACACGGTGACCAGCGACGGCCGCGAGATCCTGGTGCGGGTGTGCTATCCGCCGGGCTACCCGGCACCGGGCCTCGACAGCGCCGCGCTGCTGCCCTGGCTGGTGTACCTGCACGCCGGCGGCTTCGTCGACGGCGGCCTGGAGCATGCCTGCCACCTGGTGCAGGACCTGGCCACGACGGTGCCCGCGGTGGTGGTTACGCCGGCGTATTCGCTGGCGCCCGACCACCCGTTCCCGGCGGCGCCCGAGGATGCGCACAGCACCGTGCAGTGGGTATTGCGCAATGCCCGGCGCCTGAAGGTGGACAAGACCCGCTTCGCGCTGGTGGGCGAGGAAGCCGGCGGCAACCTGGCGATCGCGCTGGCGCAGATGCTGCGCGACCGCGGCACCGCCCAGCCGCGCGGCCAGTGGCTGATCCGGCCGGTGACCGACCCGTGCCTGCAGCATGCCTCCTGCGCTGGGTTTGGCGGCGGCACGGTGCCGATGGAAACGCTGCGCCGGCTGGCGGACAACTATCGCGATTACCTGCCGACGCCGGCTGATACGGTGCATCCGTATGCGGCGCCGGCACTGGCCTCGCGCCTGGCCGGGCTGCCGCCCACGCTGGTGCAGGTGGCCGAACACGACGCGCTGCGTGCCGAAGGCGAAGCCTTCGCCGGGCGCCTGGGCAAGGCCGGTGTGCCGGCCCAAGCCATGATCATGCCCGGCGCCTGCGGCGACGGCGTGGAAGAGGCCCATGACAGCTGTCAGGCATGGGTCGACGAAGGGGCGCGGTTCCTGCGGCGATGTCTGGCCGTGGCCGACGCTACCTCACCTTGACTGAACGCTGCGCTGGCGCCAACGCCAGCCGGCCTGGAGCCAAGCCCGCCGGCTGAGCCGCTCCAGACAACCGCCAGCCGGCTCTGTTTCGGCCAGAGCCAGGACCGCGGCGCGCCGTGATGCGCGCGGTCCCAAGTCCGACCATCAGTTTGACCATGGTTCCGATCCGCCCGCGCGGACCGGCAGGCGGCGTTCGGCCATTTGCTTTTCCGGTTGAAGAAAACCCGATCCAGGAGTTTGAGAAATGCAGCAGCAGAAGCGACGTACCCTGATTGCCCTCGCCATCGTCGTGGTGCTCGGTGCCGGCGTGGCCGGTTCGATCCTGCGCCCGTGGCACAGCGGCGAAGCCCACGCCAACACGCCGCCGCCGGCACCGGCCATCGAGGTGGCCGCGGTGGTCGGGCAGACCATCACCGAGTGGGATGAATTCTCCGGCCGCCTGGAAGCGGTGGACCGGGTGGAAATCCGCCCGCGCGTCGGCGGCACCATCGACGCCGTGCACTTCCGCGAAGGCGCGCTGGTGAAGAAGGGCGATCCGCTCTTCACCATCGACCCGCGGCCTTATGCCGCGGAAGTGGCACGCGCCGAGGCCGCGCTGGCTGCGGCGCAGGTGCGTGCGGCGCATGCCAAGAGCGAAGGCGAACGCGCGCAGCGCCTGCTGGACGACAACGCCATCTCGCGGCGCGAGTTCGACGAGCGCATCCATGCCGCGCGCGAAACCGGCGCCAACGTGCGCGCCGCCCAGGCCCAGCTGGAAACCGCGCGCCTGAACCTGGCCTACACCCGCATCACCGCGCCGGTGTCCGGCCGCGTGTCGCGCGCCGAGATCACGGTGGGCAACCTGGTGGCGCCCGGCGCGGCGACGCCGCCGCTGACCACGGTGGTGTCGGTGTCGCCGATCTACGCCAGCTTCGAGATCGACGAGCAGAGCTATTTGCGCTACACCGCTCCCGGTGCCGGTGGCGGGCAGGCCAACCTGCCGGTCTACCTCGGCCTGGCCAACGAAGACGGCCATCCGCACCAGGGCAAGATCCAGTCGGTCGACAACCGGCTCGATACGCGCAGCGGCACCATCCGCGTGCGCGCGGTGTTCGACAACGACGACGGCCGCCTGCTGCCGGGCCTGTACGCCAAGGTCAAGATGGGCGGCGGCGCGCCGCATGCGGCGGTGCTGGTCAACGACCGGTCGGTCGGCACCGACCAGGGCAAGAAGTTCGTGCTGGTGGTCGACAAGGCCAACAAGCTGGTCTACCGCGAAGTCGAACTCGGGCCCAACTATGAAGGCCTGCGTGTGGTCCGCAAGGGGCTGAAGCCGGGCGAGAACATCGTGGTCAATGGCCTGCAGCGCGTGCGGCCGGGCGACACGGTGCAGCCCAAGGTG
Organism: Cupriavidus taiwanensis; assembly: GCF_900250075.1. Classification (NCBI taxonomy): domain Bacteria; kingdom Pseudomonadati; phylum Pseudomonadota; class Betaproteobacteria; order Burkholderiales; family Burkholderiaceae; genus Cupriavidus; species Cupriavidus taiwanensis. Next base: position 2,144,052 of record NZ_LT977071.1, on the reverse strand, counting down.
GTGGCCATGGCCTACCGCAGCGAACTGGAGCCGCGCCCGGCGGCGCCTGACCGCAAGCAGGCCGCGAGCGAGAAGGGCGATGCGGACGTGAAGCCGGTGAGTTGAGCGCCATGAACGCTTGCTGAGGGTTTGCTCCCCGTCCCCGTGAGGGGAGAGGGAGTACCAGCCCAGACAAGCCCGGGCGGCGTTGGAGCATCCATAACCGCCGGCCTTGCTTGATGTGGCGTGTTGCCAGCGCCCCTAGTTTTGCATCGCTCCCCAGGCAGTTGATGGTGCCCGCCACAAGCGGGCCGCCAGGGGGGCGCTTTTAGCAGAGACCAACATGAATCTCTCGAAATTCTTTATCGACCGCCCCATCTTCGCGGGGGTGCTGTCGGTGCTGATCTTCCTGATCGGTGCCATCTCGATGTTCAAGCTGCCGATCTCGGAGTACCCGGAAGTGGTGCCGCCGTCGGTGGTGGTGCGCGCGCAGTATCCGGGCGCCAACCCCAAGGTGATCGCCGAAACCGTGGCGTCGCCGCTGGAGGAGCAGATCAACGGCGTCGAGGACATGCTGTACATGTCGTCGCAGTCCAACAGCGACGGCCTGCTCACGCTGACCGTGACCTTCAAGCTGGGCACCGACCCCGACAAGGCGCAGCAGCTGGTGCAGAACCGCGTCTCGCAGGCCGAGCCGCGCCTGCCGGAAGACGTGCGGCGGCTTGGCATCACCACGGTCAAGAGCTCGCCCGACCTGACCATGGTGGTCCACCTGGTCTCGCCCAACGACCGCTATGACATGACCTACCTGCGCAATTACGCGGTGATCAACGTCAAGGACCGGCTGGCGCGCTTGCAGGGCGTGGGCCAGGTGCAGCTGTTCGGCTCGGGCGACTACGCCATGCGCGTGTGGCTCAACCCGGAAAAGATGGCCGAGCGCCAGCTTGCCACCGGCGACGTGATCAAGGCCATCCGCGAGCAGAACGTGCAGGTGGCGGCCGGCGTGATCGGCCAGTCGCCGTCGCTGCCGGGCGCGGACCTGCAGCTGTCGGTCAATGCGCAGGGCCGCCTGAGCACGGTGGAAGAGTTCGGCGATATCGTCGTGCGCACCTCCGCCGACGGCGCCGTGACCTACCTGAAGGACGTCGCCCGGATCGAGCTGGGCGCGTCGGAATACGCCTTGCGCTCGCTGCTGGACAACAAGCCCGCGGTGGCGATTCCCATCTTCCAGGCGCCTGGTTCCAACGCCATCCAGATCTCGGATGACGTGCGCAAGACCATGGAAGAACTGAAGCAGAACTTCCCCGACGGCATCGACTACAGCATCGTCTATGACCCGACGCAGTTCGTGCGCCACTCGATCGAGGCGGTGACGCACACGCTGTTCGAGGCGATCGCGCTGGTGGTGCTGGTGGTGATCCTGTTCCTGCAGACCTGGCGCGCGTCGATCATCCCGCTGCTGGCGGTGCCGGTGTCGATCGTCGGTACCTTCGGGCTGATGCACCTGTTCGGCTTCTCGATCAATGCGCTGTCGCTGTTCGGGCTGGTGCTGGCGATCGGCATCGTGGTCGATGACGCGATCGTGGTGGTGGAGAACGTCGAGCGCAATATCGAGGAAGGGCTGACGCCGAAGGAGGCCACCTACAAGGCCATGCGCGAGGTCAGCGGCCCCATCATCGCCATTGCGCTGACGCTGATCGCCGTGTTCGTGCCGCTGGCCTTCATGACCGGCCTGACCGGGCAGTTCTACAAGCAGTTCGCGCTGACCATCTCGATCTCGACCATCATCTCGGCGTTCAACTCGCTGACACTGTCGCCGGCGCTGTCGGCGCTGCTGCTCAAGAGCCACGACGCGCCCAAGGACTGGCTGTCGCGCTGGATGGACCGCGTCTTCGGCGGTTTCTTCAAGCGCTTCAACAAGTTCTTCGGCCGCAGCGCCGAGAGCTACGGTCGCGGCGTGAAGGGCGTGATCCGCCGCAAGGGCTCGGTGTTCGGCGTGTACGCGGTGATGCTGGCGCTGACCTGGGGTGTGTTCCAGCTGGTGCCCAAGGGCTTCGTGCCGGCGCAGGACAAGCAGTACCTGGTGGGCTTTGCCAAGCTGCCTGACGGCGCCACGCTGGACCGCACCGAAGACGTGATCCGCAAGATGAGCGACATCGCGCTCAAGCATCCGGGCGTGGAATCGGCGGTGGCCTTCCCGGGCCTGTCGATCAACGGCTTCACCAACAGCCCGAGCGCCGGCATCGTGTTCGCCACGCTCAAGCCGTTCGAGGACCGCAAGAGCGCCGAGCTGGGTGGCGCGGCCATCGCGGCCGAGCTGAACCAGAAGTACGCGGCGATCCAGGATGCCTTTATCGCGGTGTTCCCGCCGCCGCCCGTGCAGGGCCTGGGCACCATCGGCGGCTTCAAGCTGATGATCGAGGACCGTGCCGCGCTGGGCTATGAGGCGCTGTTCGAAGCCACCAACGCATTCGCCAACAAGGCGCGCGCCACGCCTGAGCTGAGCGGCATCTTCAGCAACTACCAGGTCAACGTGCCGCAGCTCGACGTCAGGCTGGACCGCGTCAAGGCCAAGCAGCTGGGCGTGCCGGTGACGGATGTGTTCGACACGCTGCAGACCTACCTGGGCTCGGCGTACGTCAATGATTTCAACAAGTTCGGCCGGACCTACCAGGTCAAGGTGCAGGCCGACGCACCGTTCCGCGCCCATGCCGAGGACATCCTGCAACTGAAGACGCGCAACGCCGCCGGCGACATGGTGCCGCTGTCGTCGCTGGTGCAGGTCAAGCAGGGCTTCGGTCCGGACAGCGTGGTGCGCTACAACGGCTTTACCGCCGCCGACATGAACGGCGGGCCCGCGCCCGGCTTCTCGTCGGGCCAGGCACAGGCCGCCGCCGAGCGCATCGCCGCCGAAACGTTGCCGAAGGGCATCAAGTTCGAATGGACCGAGCTGACCTACCAGGACATCCTGGCGGGCAATGCGGGGATCTGGATCTTCCCGCTGTGCGTGCTGCTGGTGTTCCTGGTGCTGGCTGCCCAGTACGAGAGCCTGACGCTGCCGCTGGCGGTGATCCTGATCGTGCCGATGAGCCTGCTGGCGGCAATGACCGGGGTGTGGCTGACGCAGGGCGACAACAACATCTTCACGCAGATCGGCTTCATCGTGCTGGTCGGCTTGTCAGCGAAGAACGCGATCCTGATCGTCGAGTTTGCGCGCGAGCTGGAGCACCACGGCCGCACCGTGGTGCAGGCCGCGATCGAGGCCAGCCGCCTGCGCCTGCGTCCGATCCTGATGACATCGTTCGCGTTCATCATGGGCGTGGTGCCGCTGGTGGTCTCCACCGGCGCCGGCGCCGAGATGCGTCATGCAATGGGTGTGGCGGTGTTCGCCGGCATGCTTGGCGTGACCTTCTTCGGGCTGTTCCTGACGCCGGTGTTCTACGTGGCGCTGCGGCTGCTGGCAACGCGCGGCCAGCGGCGCAAGTCGTCGGCGTCGGTGGAACACCAGGCGATGGCGTCCGCAGAATAGCGCTTGTTTGCTCCCCTCTCCCTCTGGGAGAGGGGCGGGGGAGAGGGCAGGCGCTTGCAGTACTGACGCGCTTCACTTCGTCATACAAGCCGACCCTCTCCCCCAACCCCTCTCCCGCAAGCGGGAGAGGGGAGCTACCTCGGCGGCGTTGATACCGCCAGAGCACAGAACAGTCAAGGAATGAACATGATTGCCCAGATCTCAAGGCAGCTGCCCCGAATCGCCACGCTGGCCGCCGCGCTGGTGCTGGCCGGCTGCTCGCTCGCGCCAACCTACAAGGTGCCGGAGACGGCCACCGTGCCGGCCTTCAAGGAAGCCGAGGCCGCCCAGGCCGAAGGCGCGCAATGGAAGACCGCGACGCCGGCCGAGGGCCTGCACCGCGGCGAATGGTGGAAGATCTTCGGCGACGCCGAACTGGACCGCCTGATCGCTGCCGCCGGTGAATCCAACCAGGATCTCGCCATCGCCGCGGCGCGCCTGAAGCAGGCGCGCGCCTTCACCGGCGCCACCGAGGCGGACCTTTACCCGCAGCTCAGCGTGGGGCTGGACCCCACCCGCTCGCAGCCGTCGGCGGCGTCGCAGGGCCTGCCCGACGGCACCCGCGTGCCGCCGCAAACGGTGCTGAAGGCGCGTGCCTTTGCCAGCTATGAGCTGGACTTGTTCGGCCGCGTCGCGTCGAGCGTCAACGCTGCCCGCGCCGACGGCCAAGCCGCGGAAGACCTGTACCGCTCGGTGCAGCTGGCACTGCAGGCCGACGTGGCCCAGGCGTATTTCGCGCTGCGCACGCTGGACAGCGAGCGCAACCTGCTCAACGCCACCATCAAGCTGCGCGAGGATGCGCTGTCGCTGCTGAAGAAGCGCTATGACGCCGGGGAAACCACCGACCTCGATCCGGCGCGTGCCGAAGCGGAACTTGGGACCGCGCGTGCCGACCTGGCTGGCATCGAGCGCCGCCGCGCCAACCAGGAGCATGCCCTGGCGGTGCTGACCGGCGTGCCGCCGGCGGCGTTCTCGCTGCCGGCGAGGCCGTTCGATGCCGCGCCGGTGGCGGTCCCCGCCGGGCTGCCGTCCGAGCTGCTGGAGCGGCGCCCGGACATCGCCGCGGCGGAGCGCCAGATGGCAGCGGCCAACGCGCGCATCGGCGTGGCCAAGGCCGCGTTTTTTCCGCGCATCACGCTGACGGGGCTGTTCGGCTTTGAATCGGCCGACCTGTCCAACCTGTTCAAGTGGTCCTCGCGCACCTGGATGCTGGGCCCGCTGATCGGATCCAGCATCGCGCAGACCGTGTTCGACGGTGGCCGCAACAGCGCCAACCTGGCCGGCGCCCGTGCCGCTCACGAGGAAGCGGTGGCGAGCTACCGCCAGACCGTGCTGGTGGCCTTCCGCGAGGTGGAAGACAGCCTCGCGGACGTGCGCTGGCTCAGCCAGCAGGCCGGCGCGCTGGACAGCGCACTCGGCGGCGCCAGGCGCGCGGCGCGCATCTCGCGCAGCCGTTACGATGCTGGCGCGGTCGACTACCTGACGGTGATCGATGCCGACCGCACCGTGCTGCAGTCGCAGCGCGAGGCCAACCAGGTTGCCGGCCTGCGCGCGGCCGCCACGGTTTCGCTGGTGCGTCGCCTGGGCGGAGGCTGGGGACCGCTGCCGGCATCCGTGGCCGCGGCGCCTGCGGCCGAGGGCGCCGCCGCCCCGGTGGCGCGCTGAGCCACGCACGGGACTGGCGCGATGCCGGGCAGTCACTACACTGTAAGCATCGCGCCATGCGCCAGGGATGCACGGGTGCGTCCCGGTTGCGTCCGGTCCCGCTGCCATGCTTGTCCGACACAGGAAACTGCTCTGGGGTTTCGTCTTCGCCGCGGCCACGGTGGGCGCGCTGCTGGCACCGCTGCCGGGGCTGGACCGCACCGCCATCCATGACGAGGTAGTGATCGCGCGCCCGCTGGCGCTGGTCTTCGATTTTGTCGCGACCCCGCGGCACTGGCCCGCCTGGCATCCGGCCTCGCTCGGCGTGGCGGGCGCCACCGACCATCCGCTGGAGCGCGGCGAGCGCGTCGCCGAAACGTTCATGCTGGCGCGCCGCGGCGGCGTGGTGGTCTGGACGGTGATCGAAAGCCAGCGGCCGCGCATGTGGTCGATCGAGGGCGTGGCCGCGGGGCGCCGCGTCGGCACCATCACCTACCGGCTGACGCCCGCCATCCCCCCCTCGCTGACGCCGGCGGCCGAACGCACGCGCTTCGAGCGCGAATTCCACTACCGTTCGCCGACGTTGCTGTTTGCGCTGATCAATCGCCTGATGCTGCGCGACCAGTTGCAGGCCGAGTCCACCGAAGCGGTGCGCCGGCTCAAGGCGCTGCTCGAGGCCGAGCCGCCGCCATCGCAGCGCGGCGCCTTGCGCGCGGCACCGATCCGGCCTAAGTTGGAGCCATTGCGCATTGCCTCCAGGGAGGCCCGTATGCCGTTCCAGCTGCAATCGACTGCATTTGCCCCGGGCGGCGCGATCCCGGCCCTGCACACCTGCGAGGGCGCCGATATCTCTCCGCCGCTGGCCTGGAGCGGCCTGCCGCCCGGCACGGCAAGCCTGGCGCTGATCGTCGACGACCCGGACGCGCCCGACCCGGCCGCGCCGAAGATGACCTGGGTCCACTGGGTGCTCTACAACCTGCCGGCCGACACCGCCGCGCTTCCCGCCGACATCGCCAGGGCGGGGCTCCCGGCTGGCACGCGCGAAGGGCTCAACGACTGGCACCGCGCGGGCTACGGCGGCCCGTGTCCGCCGGTCGGCCGGCACCGCTATGTCTTCAAGCTCTATGCCCTGGATGTGGCACTGCCCGACATCGGCAAGCCGGACAAGGCCGCCCTGGAGCGATCGATGCAAAGCCACGTGCTGGCCAAGGCGGAACTGATCGGCACTTACCAGAAGTCACGCCCGTAGGCGGCGCGCCCGGGGCCCACCCAGCCCTCGCGTTTGGCGATATTGCACAATACCGGCTTTGCAGATCTTGCATCGACCGGAGATACCGCATGGCAAAGCAGGGCGCACTGGGCCTCAGGAGCATTGCGTTGTTCGAAGCGGCCAAGGGGCTGCTGGTGATCGTGGCCGGGCTGGGCCTGGCTGCCCTGCTGCATCGCGATGCCCAGGCGCTGGCCGAAGCCATCATCCAGCGCTGGCATGTCAATCCGGCCAGCCGCTATCCCACCATCTTCCTGTCGCTGCTCGAGCATCCCGACAATGCGCGCCTGTGGGCCATCGGCGGGTCCGCCGCGGTCTATGCGCTGATGCGCTTTGCCGAGGCTTATGGGTTGTGGCGCGGGCTGGCCTGGGGCAATTGGCTTGGGGTATGGTCGGGCGGCATCTACATTCCGCTGGAACTGTACGAGGCCCTGTTCCATCCCAGCTGGCTGCACGGCACGCTGGCCGCGGCCAACCTGCTGGTGGTGCTCTACCTGGCGCGCGGGCTGCTGGCGAAGTCGACCACCAAAGGGTCGTGATCGGAAGACCGGTACGGGTCGGGCGCATAGAAGGCCGGCGCGGCGCTTGAGCCCGGGGCTGTGGCATAGGAGAAGGCCACGGGCTCGTCGGCATTGATATGCCACGCATGTACGGCCACCACGTGGGCCGCGGCCGTGGCGTCGGCGAGTACATGGTCCAGGTAGCCGGCCTGCGCCGCGTAGACGTAGCTGTAGGCGTTCGGACCGGCAAAGCGCGCCACCAGGTCGGCGTAGCCGCGCCGCGCCAGCAGGCGTATCGGGTCTTCCATCGCGTAGCTGTTCAGGTCGCCGATCACCAGCACGCCCGCGTCGGCGACGCCGGTCGGCGCGGTGCCCAGCCAGCGGGCCAGGGTGTCGGCGGCCTGTACGCGCGCGGGATTCCAGCAGCCCTGGCTGTCGCCCTGGTCGGCTTGCGCGCCGGCAGCCTCGACGCAGTTCTTGGATTTGAAATGGTTGACCACCACCGTCACCGTCGCGCCACCCGCCGCGGCGCGGAAGGTGGCCGCGAGCGGCTGGCGGCTGCGCTCGCCCAGCCATGTGGTGGCCACCCGGCCGGCGGGCAGCGCGGTGCGCGCGTTGTACAGCAGCCCCACGGCGATGGCATCGGCGCCGAGCGCGGGGGTGCCGGGATCGGCCACGCGCCAGTCCGGCCCCAGCAGCGTGGCCAGCTGGCGGATCGCGCCGGACCGGCCGTAGCCATTGTTCTGGACCTCCATCAGGCCGATCACGTCGGCGTCCAGGCCGCGCAGCGCGGCCACCAGCTTGGCCTGCTGCCGTGCCAGCGCGGCCGTGTCCTGCGCGCCGCGGTTGCCGGGCGCATCGAGGCCACCGCCGTGGCCATCGCCATTGAAGTAGTTCTGCAGGTTGAAGGCCGCCACGCGCAGCCCGGTGGCGGGATGCCGCGGCGGGGGAGCGGGGCGCGGGTTGGCGCGTTGGTACCCCAGTGCGCCGGTACCGCGCGCCGGCTGCAGCCGCCACTGTCCGTGGCGTCGCTCCAGCACGCCCTGCACGCCGGTGACGGTATCGCCGGCGCGCAGCGGATGTTCGGCCGACAGGCGCGGGGACGGGTAGGGCACCACGGCGGGAAACTGGCGTGTCGAGCCATCGTCAAGCAACAATCGGTTGCGCGCGTTGGCCGCCGCGGCTTGCCGCGCGGCTGGTCCCGGCAGGGCCTGTTGCGTGGGTGCGAGCGGGCGCCCGTGGCTCAGCACCACCGTGCCATAGCGGCCCAGTTCATGGGTATCGCTGACCGTCAGCGTCTGCGGCAGGCGAACCAGCATGCCCTCCATTGCAGCCAGGTCCGACTCGCTGGCAAGCGGCAGCGTCAGCGTCCGCGGCGCCACGGACAGGCCCTGCGCGCACACCACGGGCGAACCTGACAGCACCAGCTGCGTTTGTCCGAATCGTTCTTCGATCCTTCCGGACACGCGCACCATGTCGCCCGCATTGGCCCGGGCGCGTGGCGCGTAGACAAACAGTCCCTCGGGCAGGCCCGGCCGATGCACGCGTTGCGCGTCCGCGGTCTGCAGGAAGAAGCCGCGCAGGCCGCCGTCGCCGCTGAAGTCTGCCGTGACGATGGCCTGGACTTCGACCGTGCGACCGGCAAGCGGCGAGACCTGGCCGGGGCTGCGGATATCGGCCAGCGCGGTCGCGGGGCTGTCGCATGGCTGCATTGCAGCATCCGCGCCGGACGGCAAGCCCATCAGGCAGGCCAGGTACAGGGCGGGCAGCGCAATGCTGCATTCAGGCAGGGGCGGACGCATGGCGGTTTTGGCAGGTCGAGGCAAGGTGGACGATGCTAACCCCTGCTTGTAACGGAATGCTTGCCGCGGGCAAGTGACGTCGCGATCGTGCTAAGGTAGTAGAGACTCGCCGGTATCCGACCGGCGCCGGCAACCACTTCATCGCCACGACGACATGATCAAGGAAATCGCGCAAATCACCATCAAGCCCGGCATGGACAAGCAGTTCGAACAAGGTGTGAGCCAGGCCACGCCGCTGTTCCTGCGCTCGCATGGGTGCCACGGGGTGCAGTTGTTCCGCTCGATCGAGCAACCCGACCAGTACACGCTGGTGGTGGATTGGGAAACCGTGGACGACCATATGGTGCTGTTCCGCGAATCGCCGGAGTTCCAGCAATGGCGCGGCCTGGTTGCGGAAACCTTTGCCGCGCCGCCCAACGTGCACCACGAGTCCAAGGTCCTGTAAGCCCGCGCCATGAACACCCGGCCCGAACGCCCCCGCCATTTCTCGATGCTGCGCGAACTGCAGCTGGCCGATGTCTTCACGCTCGGCAACGCGGCCTGCGGCATGGGGTCGGTGTTCTTCGCGATGTTTTTTGTCGCGGAGCAGCAGCTGGCGCATTTCTATACGGCCGCGGCGCTGGCGCCGCTGGCCTTTATCTTCGACGTGCTGGACGGCCGCATCGCGCGCTGGCGCCATGCGCATTCGGCACTGGGGCGCGAGCTGGACTCGCTGGCCGACGTGATTTCGTTCGGCGTTGGCCCCGCCACGCTGGCCTTTGCCGCCGGCATGCGCGGCGGCTGGGACCTGGCGGTGCTGATCTATTTTGTCTGCTGCGGCGTCAGCCGGCTGGCGCGCTTCAACGTCACCGCCGAATCGCTGGCGGCCGGCAGCGACAGCGGCAAGGTGGCGTACTTCGAAGGCACGCCCATCCCGACCAGCGTGCTGCTGACTGCCGTGCTGACTTGGTGCGCATCGCAAGGCCAGCTGGGCGGTGAACTGCCTGGCGGCGCATGGGTATTAGGCCCCGCCGTGCTGCATCCGCTGGTGCTGCTGTTCGCGCTGTCGGGCACGCTGATGGTCAGCAAGACCCTGCGCATCCCGAAATTCTGAATGGCCGGCGCACATGGCGCCGGCACTCTCTCGTTTTCGTCCTTCTCTGCCAGCTCTGAGGCGAACAGCGCCTCGCCTTGCTCAGGCGCGCGCACCCTCCGTGGCCACCCCCGCACGCTGGCGGCTGACCATCAGCGCCATCAGCGCGGCCACCAGGCAGGCCGCGCCTGCCGCGTAGAGCGCCGGCGTATAGGTCAGCAGCAGCGTACGGCTCAGGCCCGCGCCGAACGCGGCCACGGCCGCGCCGATCTGGTGTGCCGCGAAGATCCAGCCGAATACCATCGGCGCGCGCTCGCGCCCGAACGCCGTGGCCGCCAGCTTGACCGTCGGCGGCACGGTGGCAATCCAGTCCAGGCCGTAGAACATCGCAAAGATCGACAGTCCGTACAGCGTGAAGGTGGAATGGGGCAGCCAGAACAGCGACAAACCGCGCAGCGCGTAGTACCAGAACAGCAGCTTGCGGCTGTCGTAGCGGTCGGAGAGCCAGCCTGACAGGATGGTGCCGACAAAATCGAACGCGCCCATCATCGCCAGTGCCGAGGCCGCCGGTACCGGACCCATGCCGAAGTCGCCGCACAGCGCGATGAAATGGGTCTGGATCAGGCCGTTGGTGCTCAGGCCGCAGATGAAGAAGGTGCCGGCCAGCACCCAGAACGCCTGGGTACGCGCTGCGTCGCGCAGCACACGGAACGGGCCGCTCAGCGTGAACGGCACAGCGGGCTGAGGTGCGGGCGGCACTGGCGTGGAGGCCGGGACTTCGCCGAACGCGGCCAGGCCGACATCGGCGGGCCGGCTGCGCATCAGGCCGAATACCAGCAATGCCAGCACCGCGCACGCCGCCAGCACCGGCAGCACCGCCACGCGCCAGCCCATCCGTTCGATCAGCCAGGCCGCCACCGGCAGGAACGCCAGCTGCCCGGTGGCGGCGCTGGCCGTCAGGATGCCGATGACCAGGCCGCGCCGCGCGCTGAACCAGCGGTTGGCGACCACGGCCGCCAGCACCAGCGCAGTCAGCCCGGAGCCGACCCCCAGCATCAGTCCCCATGCCACAAAGAGCTGCCACAGCTCGGTCGACACAGTGGCCAGCGCCATGCCGCCCGCAATCAGCGCCAGTGCGGCACAGACTACGTTGCGCACGCCGAAGCGGTCCATCAGCAGCGCCGAAAACGGCGCCATCAGCCCGAACAGCGCGAAGCGGAACGCCAGGATCGATGAGATCTGGTCGGTGTTCCAGCCCATCTCCCTGGTCAGCGGCTGCAGGAAGGCTCCGGGCAAGCCCAGCGCGGCCGAGGTGGTGAGCATCACCAGGAAGGTCAGGGCGGCAACCAGCCACGCGTAGTGGATGCCGCGCCGGTCGAGCCGGCGGGAAAGGGCTTGCGCAAACATGGGGCTCTCGTGGTCTCGGTTTCGATGCGGGTCGGAAAGGACAAAGGAAGGGCATCCCGCTGCGTTCGGCCGCGGGTTGTCGGTCTGTCATCAGGAAAAAATAGCCCGGTACTACGCGGGGCTGTCCAGCAGGTGGGTCCGCACCGCGTTCAGCATCTCGTCGGAAAGCGGATCGCCTTCGGTGGCGCGTGCGAGCGTGAGGGCGCCGACCAGCAACGCCATGCGCACCAGCGCCTGGTCGTGGCGTTGCTGCGGATCGTCGGACGCCACGGTCTGCGCCATGTCATCGATCATGGTTCGCAGCCCTTCCGCATAGGCCTGACGCACCGGTTTGCCGGCGGGCTCGCGGGAGACATCGACGGCCAGCGCGGCGGCCGCGCAGCCGACGCCTGGGTTGGAGCAATGCGCGGCGGTCAGGTAGGGCTCGACCAGGTTGGCGAGCATGGCCTTGCGGTCGCCGCCAGCGCGCGCGAGGCGGCGCTCCCAGCGCGCGGTCGATTCCTCGAACGCGCGCTTGCAGGCCTGCGCCGCGAGCGCGTCCTTCGAGGCAAAGTGGCCATAGAAGCCGCCATGGGTCAGGCCGGCGCCGGCCATCACCTCCGCCACGCTGACGCCGTTGAGCCCGCGCTCGCGGAACAGCCGCGACGACGCTTGTTCGATCGCCTCGCGATTCTTGTCGGTTTGCTCGCGTGATGCGCGTGCCATCTGTAGACCTCGCTGGATTGGGCTTTCGCAAAGCTTAGATGATGCGCGTCATTTATTCAATAGATGTTGAGCATCATCTAATCTGTCTTGCCGCACGGTAATGTGCATACATATGAATGCCTCTTCAGCAAGGTGAAGGGTTTTCCCGTATCGTCTTGGCTGATGATCGCCACGGCCCGCGGTGCGCCCCCGCACCGCCGAAACCGGCCCCGGCGGAAACCCGGTAAAGACAGTGTCCAGTACAGCCCCCCTCCAGACCACCTCAGCGGCGGACGCCATGACCTCGCGCGAGCGGCGCGGCATGGCCGCCATCCTGATTGCTGTCGCCCTTGCCACGCTCGATACCGCCATTGCCAATACGGCATTGCCATCGATTGCGGCGGACCTGCGCGCCACCCCGGCGGCCTCGGTGTGGGTGATCAACGCCTACCAGCTGGCGATGGTGGCAACCCTGCTGCCGTTTGCGGCGCTGGGCGGCGTGGTTGGCCACCGGCGCATCTACCTGGGCGGCGTGCTGCTGTTCACGGCCGCGTCGGTGGTATGCGCGCTGGCGTGGTCGCTGCCGACGCTGGCGGCGGCGCGGGTGCTGCAGGGCATCGGCGCGGCTGCGATCATGAGCGTCAATACGGCGCTGATCAGCGCGATCTTTCCGACGCACCGGCTTGGCCGCGGGCTGGGGCTGAATGCGCTGGTGGTCGGCGTTTCGTTCGCGGTGGGGCCGACGGTGGCGTCGGTGATCCTGTCGTTCGGCACGTGGCCGTGGCTGTTTGCCGTCAACCTGCCGATCGGCCTGCTGGCGCTGGCGATCGGGCGCGGTTCGCTGCCGCAGACGGCGCGCAGCACGCACGGTTTCGATCGCGTGGCCGCGGTGCTCAGCGTGATTGCCTTTGCCGCGCTGGTCCTCGCGCTGGGCGAGGGCGGGCAGCGCGCGCCGCTGCACGTGTCGCTGGCCGCGGCCGGCGTCTTCGTGGTGGCGTTCGGGCTGCTGCTGTGGCGCGAGCGCGGCCATCCGGCGCCGATGCTGCCGGTGGATCTGTTCCGGCGGCCGATGTTCGCGCTGTCGACGCTGACCGCGGTGTGTTCGTTCGCGGCGCAGGGCCTGGCCTTTGTGTCGCTGCCGTTCTATTTCCAGCACGTGCTGGGGCGAGGGCAGGTGGAGACCGGCTTCCTGCTGACGCCATGGTCCGTGGTGGTGGCGCTGATCGGGCCGCTAGCCGGGCGCCTGTCCGACCGCTATCCGCCGGCCGTGCTCGGCGGCGTGGGCCTGGCCGTGCTCAGTGCCGGCATGCTGTCGCTGGCGATGCTGCCAGCCAACCCCAGCGCGCTCGATATCGGCATGCGCATGTGCCTGTGCGGCGCCGGGTTTGGCTTTTTCCAGTCGCCCAATCTCAAGGCCTTGATGACCAGCGCCCCGCGCGAACGCAGCGGCGGCGCCAGCGGCGTGGTGGCCACGGCCCGGCTGCTTGGGCAGGCCACGGGGGCGGCACTGGTGGCATTGTGCTTCGGCATCGGCGGCGACCACGGGCCGGGTCTGGCGCTGGCGTTGGGCGCGGCGTTTGCCGGCGCCGGTGCCGTGGCCAGCTGGATGCGGCTGGCCACGGCAACGCCGCGGCCGTAGCGGCGCGGGCCGCCGTTCGCTCCTTCAGTTCAGGCGCGTGATCCGGTTCGGTGTGCCGGGACTGACCGGAGATTTCGCCCTGAAATAAGCTTCGAAGACATCGATATCCACGGGGCCGGCCTGCTGGTTCGTGCCCTGCTTCAGTACTGTGAAATTGTCGCCGCCGGAGGCCATGAAGTTGTTCACCGTGACGCGGTAGGTCTTGGCCAGGTCGATGGCGACGCCGTTGAGCCGTAGCGATGCCGGGTCGACGCGATTGCCCTGTCCCGCGGCGGCGCCTGCCGGCTTGCTCGCGTCCCAGGTATAGCTAAAGCCGCTGGAAACCTGCAGCACGCGACCGCCCGCAGGTTGCGGCGCTTCCCATTGCTGTTCCAGCAGGCGCAGGATCTGCGCGCCGGTCAGGTCCATCGTCACCATGCTGTTGCCGAAAGGCATCACCGCATAGAGCTGCCCGAACGTGGTCTGGCCATTGGTGGCCGCGTCGTACGTCAGGTTCTGGCGCAGCCCGCCCGGATTGGTGAAGGCGATCACCGCCGGCCCGAACAACGCATCGGACGTGCCGGCCAGGTAGGCGTCCGCCACCAAGTCGCCCAGTGCCGACTCGCCCGCCGCAGTCTGGGTGCGATCGATGCTCGCGGTAATGGCGCCCACCACCGCGTTCTTGATCGGCGCGGTCAGTTCCACGTAACGGCTGACCATCGCGTCGACCGCGCTGTCCTTCGGCAGCGCCGTATAGCCGGCAGGCAGCGGGATCGGCTTGCCCTGGCTGTCCTTGATCACCAGATCGTTGACCGCCACGCGGTTGTTCGCCAGCTTGGAGGAGACCCGGCGCGTGGCCGGATCGATGGTGATATCGATTTCCGTGGCCAGCCGGCCGTAGAAGCCGGTCTGCGTCAGCAGCTTGCCATCCGGTCGGGTGCAGACATAGTCCTGATGGGTGTGGCCGCTGACCACGATATCCACGGCGGGATCGAGCTTGTCGACGATCGACACGATGGCACCGTTCAGCCCCGGGCAGCTCTTGTCATTCACCGTGCCCGCCGTGGTCGATCCGCCTTCATGCAGCAACACCACGATCGCATTGACGTTCTGCTGGCGCAGTTCCGGAATCAGCTTGTTGACCGTATCGGCCTCGGACTCGAACGTCAGGCCCGCCGTGCCCGCGGGTGTCACCACCGACGGCGTGTCCTTCAGCGTCATGCCGATAAACGCCACCTTGGCCCAGTCGAAGGTCTTGATCTGGTATGCCGGCAGCAGCGGCTTGCCGGTCGCCTGGTCGATGACATTGGCGGCCAGGTACTGGAACTTCGCCCCGGCGTAGGCGCCGTTGGTCATGCACGTATCCACGCCGACAATGCCGCGCCGGCCGTCGGCCGACCGCGGAAAGCAGCCCCCGTTCTGCAGCCGCAGCAGCTCATCGCGGCCCTTGTCGAACTCATGATTGCCCACCGACGAGATCTCCAGGCCCATCTGGCCCAGCACGTCGATGGCCGGCTCCTCATGGAACGCCCCGGAAACCAGCGGCGAAGCGCCGACCATGTCGCCGGCAGCCACCACCACGTTGTTCGGATTCTTCGCCTTCAGGGTCTGGATCAGCGCGGCCAGGTACGCGGCACCGCCCGCCGATACCCGGGTACCAGCCGGGTATCGGCGGCATCCTGCACCACCACGCTGCCGCCCGGCGCTTCCAGGTTGCCGTGGAAATCATTAAGACCGATGATCTTGACCGATACCGGAGCATCCGCCACCGGAGCGGGACTTGACGGCGCTGAACCGCCCTCATCATTCCCGGAACCGCAGGCGGCAACGATGCCTGCAAGAGCGAGCGCACCCAGGCTCGCGACGAGATACCGTTTGCGTGTCATGTGGCCAATCCTGTGGGAAGCGGCTGCAGGCAGCCACTCTATGGGCCCATCGTGACTGCTTCATGACGCGGGGATGTCATGCCATGGCGCTAACCTGAAACGCCATCAATGCCATGCACCGAACGCCAATGCATCCCTACCTGATCGCCTGCGCACTGGCCGTGTGCGCGGGCATTACCCAAGCCGCCACCACGGAACTGCCGCCGGCCGTGGCGCAGGCAAGCCGGCATGCCATGGCGGCTTGCCAGGAATACATGCATGACGACGCCGACGAGTACCGTTCCTGCATCGACGCCGTCGCCCGCGAGATTCCGCGGGGGCGCAAGGATACGACGGCGCGGTTGCTGGGGCATTACTACTATGCGTGGGTCGGGGCCAATAGTTCGGCGCGTTTATCGTTGCCGGGGGCCGAGGCGGTGGCGCGGGTCTATCTGCGGGAATTTCGGGCGCTGCAGCGCAAGCTGGGGGTGGATGACAAGACGCTGTGCAAGGCGGTGGAGGGGGATTGTGGGCAGAGGGTGGGAGTGATTGAGAAGATGGAGCGGGAGAGGGGGC
This sequence comes from Cupriavidus taiwanensis, assembly GCF_900250075.1. Classification (NCBI taxonomy): domain Bacteria; kingdom Pseudomonadati; phylum Pseudomonadota; class Betaproteobacteria; order Burkholderiales; family Burkholderiaceae; genus Cupriavidus; species Cupriavidus taiwanensis. The sequence continues at coordinate 2,128,070 of NZ_LT977071.1, read as the reverse complement.
GGTGAAATGCTCGAGGAATAGCTGCGCGCGATAGGTGCAGGCGGACTATTCGCTGTACGCGCGGAGCAGGTCGCGTATCTCTTCCTTGGTCAATTGGCCCGAGCCGAGCACAGCGGAAAAATCATCCTTCCCTAGTGGAAAGCGCGTGAGCAGCGCATGCAGGCTGTTCTTGTCGAAGGGCCTTGCAGTCAGCGGGTCTAGCCAGAATTCTTCCGTTGCGTCCCGAGGCTCAAGCTTTGTGCCCTCCACATTGATGTAGACCTTGTATCGGACAAAGCCCTCCGGGAAGGCGCGATCGAAATATAGAGACGTCCCTCGGGGCAGCATTGCGGCAGGGCTATCCGAATTTCCGCCGGTAAGCATCAACGGATACTGCAGCTTGTGCACCTTCGGCGATTCTTCGTGCGCGAGTTGGTGTACCACGATTGCCCCTGCTATGGCTCCGAGGAGTGCGGAGAGGACCGGAGTTAGTAGGCGCTTCATGGTGCTATTCATTCTTGCTGACACTCATTCGTTTTCGCCAATTGGCGCGTCCAAGCTGCTGGTGACGAGGTTCGCGTCACGCAAGCGTTTGGCGTAGGCAACGAGGTCTTTGGGATACATCCTGTGGTTGATGCCACTGTCGTCAAGACCGAGCAAGTAAGTTGTGGCACCGGCCTCGAACGCCCAGTATCCATAGTAGAAGGCGCAGTGTTCCTGGATCCTTTTATGTGCATCATACCAACGGGCACCAGCCTGATATCGGTACCAATTCCTCAAATAGCTTTGAACAGCATCGAGCGATGAAGTTGAATTTTCCTGAAAATAGGCGCTGGCTAAGATGCCGTAAGGCTTCACAAATATAACCTCGTCCATGTCATCGCGCGGATGCTTGAGGTAGTCAACAATCAGTTGTTCATATAATGCATCGGCATGCCGATTGCTCTCCATGGCAGAAATAATCTGACCAACCGAGACTTCGTCGCGTAAAAGTATGCCGACGCTGACCAGTTGAAGCGCATTTTGGTACTCTATTCTGTTGTCGAAATCAACGGCGCAGATCGTCAGGTCAGTTTCGCCTCTATTCTTGAACCGCTCACTAAGAAAGCGTCTATAGGGAATATTCACTTCATTCCAGATAACGAATTCTCTTACTACGCCCGAGAAGGATCTTGCCAATTCATCAAGATCTCGGCCCGCGGTGTACTCCAACATCCAAAGCCAGAAGGTGTTGAGGTAGACGCTCGCTTGAGCGCTAACGCGATAGCGAGGTGAGAGTTTTTCATGCTGAATGCTGTCGAGGCAAATTGCAATACTCTCCACCAGATCTTTGCGTACGTTTTTGTACAGTTCGGAGTAGAGGAACTGCTGGCGCGGTTCGCCAGGCAGATCTGATATTTCAGCGAGCAGCAATGGTGGATTTTTTCCTGCCATGTTGATTGGCCCTCCTGGGGAACCTGGATATGATCTAAGCCCGATCAAGTCATCATCGCTTCGGTAGCGTTCCGCAACAGCATCCAGAGCAACTTTTCCCGGTCTCACTGTGCCTTCGCCCAGGCGACCAATTCCTTTGGGTAGTAAAGATAAGGGTGGAGACTACTGTCGTCCTCAATACCGAGCAAGAGTACCGCTGCCGCCGCTTCAAAGGACCAATAGCCGTAGTAGCCACCGGTACCAGTCATAAGATGGCTACCGTCCCAGTCTTACTGCTCGCACGGCGTCGGCATGGTACGCAATTTTTGACGTAAAGAAAAAGAGCTTGTTGCCTGATTAGCTTCGGTCGGACTGGTCCATATCCCATTGCCATATTGTTGCACCGAAGTCGCTATCCTTGATGTCCGGCATCATCTCGTTCTTCGCAAACCAACGCCGACTCTTTATTTTTGCCGGTGTCATCCACCACCCCGCTTGTGGACACGGCTGGCCCGAATCGCAGCGCAGCCGACTAAGAGGGTAATCGTTTGCATCAAGGGGTGTACTGAAATCGCTGGTGACAATATTTGTCTCGCGAAGCTGCCTGCCGTAGGCTACGAGATCCTTGGGGTACACCATATGATCGATGCCGCTGTCACCAATATCTAACAGATAGATCGTCGCGCCAGCTTCGAAAGCCCAATATCCATAATAAAACGATTCGTCATTTTGGATTTTCTTGTGTCCATCGTACCATCGAGCGCCGTCCTGGTATCGGTACCAAGCCTTCAGGTAATGTCTTATTAGTCGAATTGATTCCGTAGGATCTTGTTGAAAGTATGCTTCGACGAGGGTCGCATACGGCTCCGCGAAGATCACTTCGTCCATGTCGTTCTGTGGATCCGGGACGAAGTCGACGATCAACTGCTCGTACAAGGCATCGCGATAGCGGTTGCTTGCCATCGCTGCAATGATTCTCTTGATAGAGCGCCCGTCACGGATGAGGATGGCAATGCTTAAGAGTTGTAATGCGTTTTCGTATTCGATCTGATTGAAAAAGTCAACCGAGCAAATTGTCAGTTCAGTGTCACCGCGGTTCTTGAACTTTTCTTTCAGATAAAGGCGGTACGGGATGTTGAGTTCGTTCCATCGGCAAAACTCTTCAACAATAGAGGCGAATTCCCTTGCAAGGTGGTCGAGATCGGCTCCGGCAGTGTAGTCAAGCATCCATAGCCAAAACATCTCCTCGTAGAGACCGCCTTGCGCATCCCGAAGATAGCCTGGGTGCGGATGCGAGTGTTTCAAGAGAACGTTGTCCTTTGAGGCTTCAACGCCTTCAATCAGTCGCATACGTGTATTAATATACTGCGACTGCTTCAGAAGTTGTTGGCGAGGATTTCGTTTGGCGTCTTGCAATTTGTAAATGCGGTGGCAATGTGCACATTCACGATGAGGCGTCTTTCAAAGTTTCGGATCCGACTGGTTAATGTCCCATTGCCAGATAGTAGTCTTCGGGCATGGGGGCGCCATGCTTGAAATACCGCCGGGACAGGCTTTTGGCCGGTGTTATCCAGTAGCCGCTCTTGGGGCAAAGTTCCCCGCCTTCGCAACGTAGGCGATAGTCCTCAAGGGGCGGGCTTCGGTCCATCGAACCGCTTTCCACAAAATGCCAGGTGGTATTCACGGCTTTAGTTACGGGTTCACCTTCGAGTTCCAAATTTGGCTCAAGTGCACTCCCCTCCTCATCATCGAGATACCACATATCAAGCCCAATAATTTGGTAGGCAGGCTGCATTGATAGGCCTTCAACACAGAAAGCCAAGCTAAAATCCGTGGCGCCTTCAATCCATTGGGATGGCACCCAAACGCCGGTGCGGGGGCATATCTGTCCTGGGGATACTGAAAAATCGTCTCTGATCCTGTGCCTTGGATAGGTATCTAGTGAATTGACTAGGCCATATGTTTCCAGAAACCTTATTGACTGGGCCATGTCGCCGACATGGCTATCGTCCCGGTCAAAAGGGCGATTCGATCGCATCTGCACTACGCTTGAGCCATTCCAAACCTCCCGATCGGAGGTTGTTCAGTGTGACATGACCTGTTCCACAAGCAGCACTAAGCCTTTCGTGCGATTTTTTCCACTGTTTGGATTGTTCATCGGTCATCCAGCCGAGTGGTTGTTCGATGAGGCCGCGATAGTCGGTGGTGGGCGAGTTAAGAAAGCCAATCATGGGCATATAGTCGCCTTCATCCTTAATGAACTTAATTCCGCGGCGAATATTGTCGGCATGCTGTAGGTAGCGCGAAACCCAGTAATCCAGCCGAGCTTGGCGATGGAATCCATGGCCGGTGATGAAACTGTTGTACAGGTTGGCAAAATCTTCGCATAGCGTTGCACACAATTCGTAAAAGCGGAAAGACGTGGTCTGATAAAGAAACCACGCATCCTGATCCAGGTTGCGGGGGAGGTTGTAGGGGCGAAGATTTGTTGTGCTCATCTTTGGGTGTCTGGTAATGCGAGCATGATGCCTTTTGCTTCGGAGTGATTCCAGTCAGAGAACCCCCAACCCGTTTCAAAAGGGCCGCGCACATGTTTATCATTGACCTTTCCACGTAACACAGCCGGCGCCGTACGTCCGCTTACGTCCTCCCAGTCAATGCGGCTATCTATCTGGTCCGGCTTACGGCCAGGCAACGCCTTGCCAGTGCCGGGATCGATGCGTGGCCGAGTTGGTGCGAGCGTATCGGCAGTTGGAAAGAACACAAGCTGATCGGCACCACCAGGCAGGTGATAGGGCGTTCCATCAAGCTCCTGTGAGGCTGCTGGGCCTTTCCATACCGGGAGCGCTTCGCCAGCCGAGACCTCATATACAACATATTGACCATTCTGGTTCCAATCCGGCTTGACTGCCAATCGCTTTCGCCAATCCGCACGATTCTTGAGGCTGTCTAGCCGTTTCGCTGTAATCTTCAAAATTGTGCGAACCGGGCTTGTGAACTGCTCCAACCCATTTGCCATTTTTTGCTTGTTTTTGGCAAGGAAATCCAGAAAATCGTTCAGTTTCTCCCTTGTTGATCCCGAAGATGAAAGCTCTCCGAGGAGATCTTCCATGATAACCAGCGTTCCCAGTGAATAGCGGTTGCAGTATTCATTCCTCTGTTTTCCGCGCTGTATGTCATGGGAAAGCACAAGGTCGGTGGCAATGTGATGGGTTGCCGTGGCTAGCAGCATCGCGTTGAAAGAACTCCGGATGCTTGTTTATGCTTATTGTTATTGAGTCCACCCACCGTAACAAGTCTTCGGTCGTATGTAGCCTTATGTGAGCTGACAAGATTGGCTACAGAAATTTCTTTCAACCCATCACCATAGGTATGTGCAGTTACAGTCCGGGATCAGATTGATCGATGTCCCACTGCCAAATAGTCGTCCCGTAGTCTGTGGCAACAACTGGCATTGTTTCGCCCTGCCGGAAGTAGCGGCGAGACCCTGCCTTCGCGGGTGTCATCCAATAACCAGCTTTTGGACATGGGCTGTTTGCTACGGAGTGTAGGTGAGCCATCGAAGAATCCGTGATTGCTTCCAATGCAACCGATTTTTGTTGCCGTCCAAACTGGGCAAGATCCGCTGGATAGAACGGTTTTTTGCGGAAGCCCTCATCATCTATATCTAGGATAACTGAAATGGCAGCTGCCTCAAAACTCCAGTAACCGAGGTAATTGTGGTTACGTCCTTTTGTGTGCGAGTCATAATAAGGTTCGCGCCGGCTGGCCTTGTACCATTCGTCAAGATAGCTGCTCATCAATGCGGCCCGCTCATCTACCGACGCATCGAAGATTTTCAGGGTCTTGAAATAGGGAAGATGCCGAGTGCATGTGTCCGGCGGCGTACCGCGATTTGGCAAGTACGGTGCCACCAAGCGCTCCAGTAGGCCATCCATATCCTCGTTCTCATAGTCCCATAACGCTGCGATGCTGGGAAGTAGAGTGGAATGGCCCAATAAGATAGCAAAACTTGTCAGGCGGATCGCAAACCAATAATCTTTGTCATAAAGATCCAGATGAGGGACTTTCCGTCCGCCGGCATTAGGCGTGCGATGAAACATGGTATGATATTCTGCATAAGTTTTCCAACTTCCTACCACTTCGGGAAAGAAAGCGCGCAGACTATCAAGTGATCCTCCCGCACTATACTGCGCATGCAGTGCCGTCAGGTAGTCCCAAGCTTTTTGTCTTGTTCCGCCCATTACGGCAGTAATGGCCTCATTCTGGTCTGGGCTTTCTCTTATCCGTTTGGAAATATTATCGTCTGTTATCAATCTTTGGCTTTCTTTTGCATCGTCCATCAGATCGATGTAGGCATCGATGTCAAGCATCAAGTCGCGGCGATTTTTGAAGGCAGACTCGGAGATGATATTAAGGGTTGCCATTTGCTATTCTTGAAGGATGCCGTCGGGAATGCTAATAACGGGCTTTTGAATTTCGTGTTGTGACTTTTTGTGTAATTCTTTTTGTCGGCCTGTGACCATGATAATCCAGCGAGTGTATGGTGGGTTCGCTTTCCTATCAATAGTATATTCGCGATAAAAGGATTTTATCTGACGCGAAAGTGTTCGCCCAGCCGGGGTTAAAGCTTCTCCAGGGATGGATTGGCTAATCCAAAGATGACTCATCTGGACGCCTTTTGTTTTTGTGTTACCCAGTCCCTTTTTAAGTTCGGTTTCAGCTCCGCTACCACTGGCGCTTACTTTCGGAGAGGACACTAAATCGCGCCCTTCACTTTGAAAGATGTTCGGCTTCCCATTAGTGGATGTAGGGTTCTCGGCCTCAGCCTTACCTAGTGCTTGCAACTCCTGTCGGATATCAGGAGGAAGGGCTGCAATGAACCTGAAAGCACCAAATAGACTGCTCTTTGTTTCACCGATCACACCGGGACGGACATGATTGGAGGACTGTACCCATACGTGATCAATGCCCTGACGCCCGGCCGGACTCCACTCTTCCCACAATTGCCCTACGTTATTAGCCTTCTTGAGGTTGCGCTTATTGCGAGCGCACCAATAGTCCGTGATGTGTTCAGCCGGAACTCCGGATTGCCAACTCTGTTTCTTCTTCCCCGCACGTCGTTGATCTGTCCGTGATCCATTGGTCGTTGTGGCCTCGGTCCCTGTTTTGTCCCGTTTGACTGCTTGCCCTTGGTTGGATGGCGTACTTCCAGAAGGGCGTTTGGCTGTTGCTGCAGTGCCGGTTGGCCCAGTACCGCCGCTATGTGCGGTGCCATGTGCTGAGGTACTGCGCGGCTTGGCGTCTCCGAGGCTTTTCTTCCATAAGGTTTGTAACTCGAAGATGGCTGCATCGAGCATCCTTGGGGCACGCTGTCTCAAGTCCTTAATTTGGCTAATCAGATATGCGACTTCTTGCTTACCGATCACCGACCGAGCTACCCAACTGTCCAAGCCGTCAATGAATGCACCCATTACGTCATCGAAATTCCGTTTAAGTGTCTTGGCCAATGAGTCCCAGTTGACTGTCCGAAACCATTTTTCGATATTCCCCTTCAGCTTTGGAGACACCGCATCCAAGATCCGAGGCAACGCATGACCTGACTTCAACATGCGAAACGACGTTTTCAGTGCATCACCGAGTGCCGGAACGCAGCCTATTAGGGTAATGGACATATCTAGCCAGCCTGCCGGACTCGTAGGATTCCTGCTAATGACGATGACGCCGACAATAATGTCGCGTACATCCATTGCTTGCCCAAGGCCCGGAATCACGCTGAGAACCCCAGACACAATAATCTGCGAAGGCGAGCTTCCTTCGCCAGTGACCAGTCCTTTCAGCCAAGTTCCGAGATCGTCATCCGCCGCTTTGAGCGCGCCTCTGAGTGCAATACTTTGTGAGCTCAAGATTGCACCTCCTGACCCTCAGGATGGACTGACCGATAGCCCGACAGAGCTCGCATTGAATCAGCTTCGCTGGCGGCAAGGTAATCGGAATAATGCGCCTCGACTTCGATTTCGATGCTTCCTTCTCCTTCTGTCAATGAGGCTTGCATGGCTTCAATTTCGTCGGGGAAGTAGTTGTCATTGAGATAGGCATCCTCCTGAGCCATGAAATCCTGCAAGCGTTTGCCTGCTTCTTCAAGGGTGGGAGGTGCGCCGGTACCAAAGTATGGATTGGCGGGAGCGATATGTCGCGGCTCGGCGGGGAATTGAGCTTCGCCGTAGCTTACGGTATAGGTGCCAACAGGTACGCCTTCCAAGCGAGCGTGACCCATGCCGTCTAGGTTTCCCTTTCGCGAAGTGCCGTCAGCAAACGTTATGGTGTAAGGGGCTCCGCTCATCGGAAGTGCGTAGGCGTCGCGATAATTTAGTTCGAGCCAGCTCGCGTTCTGTGCGGGTACCGGCAGCGCCGCCAACTCCGCCGGACTCCCCCCAGCCCCCACCATGGGATGCCCAGCCCCCTTCACCGACAACAACCCCGGTGTCTCAAACGTAATCGCATTCCCGTCCAGCACGATCCGCGACGAGCCACCGTGCAGCACCACTTTCTTCTGCGCCAGCACCTCGATGCCGTCGGTCGATGAAGTCACCGTCACCGCCTTGTCCGCCATCACCGCCAGCGCATCGGTATGGGCCTGGATGGAAACCGGTCCGCCGGCCGCAATGGCGCGAATTCCGTTGTTCTGGCTGAACAGGCTCACGCCCTTGGCCGCGGCTGCGGCGACGGTGTTGCCGGCGCCGACATGCCAGTCGGCCTGTGCCAGTCCCAGCAGGTGGCGTCCGGCAAAGATGCTGGTGGTGGCCTGCGTGGCCAGCGCAATCGAGCTGGGCGATTCCGCGACGAGCCACGGTTGCCCGAAGTGCTCGGCAGCGGTGCCGGTATCCGGGCGCTTGGCGTCCTGCTCGTTGACGCGGTCCGGATAGCTGCCGTCCTGCTGGGGGTCGAGGGCCTTGGTCAGCGGTTCGAAAGCGGCGACGGCTCCCAGCGGCAGCGCCTGCTGCGAGGTGGCGGCATCGGACAGGCGCTGGGCGGTACGTTCCGCGGCGGTGATTTGTCCGCGGGCTTCGCGGATGTCGAGCATGGTGCCGGCGGCCCTGGCCTGGACCGTGGTCGACAGCAGCAAGCCGTTGCCGGCGCGCACGATGGCCCACGCGTCGGTGCGCAGTTCGGCGCCGGTGCCACGCCAGGCGCCGCGTTCACCGCTGGCGGGAGCCTGAGCGATCACGTAGCCAAGGTTGAGCTGGGTGTCGGCGGCCGAGCTGGCCAGGCGCATGCGCAGCTGCCCCGTGTTGTCGTCGACCACCCACTGGTTGTAGCCGCCGTCGCCAAGGTTCTGTGAATGCCAGCCGGACAACGCTGTGTTCAGCGGGGCCTCGGTGGCGGGCCAGGGCAGGGCGTCCTGCTCGTTGTGCAGTTGCGCCACCACCATCGGGCGATCGATGTCGCCATCGAGGTAGGTCAGCATGACCTCGGTGCCGGCGCGGGGCAGGTGATGCGCGCCCCAGTTGGGGCCGGCCGCGGCCGTGGCCACGCGCACCCAGGCGGTGACCTGGGTCAGGTCGTCCTGGGCCGGGTCGGCGGCGGTGTCGGCTCTTGGGTCCGCCATCGGCGTGCGCAGCCAGGGCAGGCGCACGCGCACGCGGTGATCGCGCTCGGTGGTCAGCGGGGCGCCGCCTTCGGCGATGACGACGGCAGGCTGTCCTTCCGGTGCGGTGGGCTTGGGCGAGTACACCGGCACGATCGGGGCATCGGCGCGCACGGCTTCGAAGCGGTTGCGGTAGCTGCCGGCCTCGATGTCGGACAGGCCCAGCAGCAACGCCACCTCGGCCCCCAGGTTGTTGGCCGCTTCATGGCGCACGGCCAGCGTGACGAACTCGTTCGCGGCGGTGTCGAAGTGCCCGGTCAGCGTAAAGCGTTCGCCGGCGCCCAGGGCGCGGACGCTGCCTTCGCCCGCGTAGCGCAGGTAGCGGCTTTCATGCGCTTGCGCGCGCAGCTGCGCGGCGCGGCGGGCGGCATCGGCGTCGGGGAAGCGGTACGTGCCGCGCGTTTCGAAGGACTCCAGCGTGGGCCATTCGCCCAGGCTTTCGATGCCGGCGTCGGCGGCGGTGGCGGCCAGGGACTTGTAGTCCCATGAAGCGACGGTAACGGCGTTGGTTCCCGCGGCCGCCTGCAGCGACCAATGGTCGATGGCATCTTCGCGCTCGGTGGCGTCGCTGCGGTGGAAGCGGATGCTGGGCTGCGCGCAGGCGGGGCGTTCGGCCTGGTTGTCGAAGATCACCAGGCAATGGCGGGACTGGGCCTTGTCATCCTGGCTGGATTGTTCGGCGTGGTCCTGCTGATGCTCGAAGCGATAAGACAGACCTTCTTCCGCCAGCAGCCGCGTGACAAAGGCAAGATCGGTTTCGCGGTACTGGCAGCAGACCGAGCGCTTGCGCAGCGGCTGGCTCACCGCCATGCGATATTGGGCCAGCGGGTAGTCGGCCAGCACGTCTTCGACGATCTCCAGCGCGGTCTTGTCCTGGTAGACATAGCAATCTGTGCGCGCGCGCAGGTGATCGAACCAGGTCCCCACCGTCAGCCGGTAGCGGGCCAGGCCGCCGTCGCCGCCGATGGCCGCGCAGCTCTGCACATAGCCGTGCCAAGCGCGGCGCGTGCCGTCGGCCAGCATCAGCCGTAGCGTGATTTCCTCGGTGGCCAGGCGCGCGGTGTCCAGGTGTGCTGACGGGCTAAGGCAATCGATATGGAGCTGGAAGGGCGCGCAGACACCCTCGTGCGCGACGAAGCGCTCCACTACCAGGTCGTCGGCGGTAAGCGCCGTCTCCAGCGTGATCTGGCGCGTGCGCTGGCCCAGCAGCCCGGACAGGGCGGCCATCACGGATGACGGGTAAGAGGACAAGGGCTTCATCGGAGCAGGGTCGCGCTAGAGGGTTCGGCATGCGGGCCTGGATACGGCAGGACCGCCTTCGATGGCATCAACGCGGCATCAGGGCAGCGAGATGGTCAGGTGCGAATAACGCGGCCCCAGCTTGATCACCTGCGAGTAGCCCTGCAGCGTGTCGCTGGTCTGCGAGCGCAGCGTGGTCGACAGCCCCAGGAAGGCCAGCAGTGCGATCAGTGCAAAGACCGCGCCGAAGATCCACAGCGGGGTTTCGCGCTTGAGCGCGTGCGAGATCTTGTCCGGGATCGGCCATTGCGGTGCAAAGGCGGCGCGCTTGCCCTTGATCGCCGAGATCTCGTCGCCCAGCCGTGCGGTCAGGTAGGCCAGTTTCTCGGGCCCTTCCAGGATGTACTTGCCGCGGAACCCCAGCAGCAGGCACATGTGGAAGACTTCCAGCGCCTGCAGGCGCGGCGCGCCGTGCGCGCGCAGTTCTTCCAGCTTGGTGAAGAAGCCTTCGCCGGCCAGTTGCTCGCCGAACAGCACCAGTTGCAGCGGCCGCCGCTCCCACGTGCTGCGGATGCTGAAGTTCGACGCCAGGATGGTCTCGTCGATGGCGGCGCAGAAAGCGTACTTGGCGTCGAAGATGTCTTCGGCCGCCACGTTGAGCCGCTTGGCGCCGCGCTCGAAATCATCGAGGAAGTCGCGCACCTTCTGCAGGAACTCTTCGGCGCTCCCCGGCTGCTGGCCGTTGCGCAGCAGGAACAGCATGAAAAAGCCATCGTAGAGCAGGTCCAGCAGCGTGCGGGCGTGCATGGCGCCGTCGACCGAGCCTGCGGCGGCGGGAGAGGGCTGGCCGGCCGGCGAGGCGCCGAACAGCGAAGGCGTGGAGGTAGCGCTCATGAAGTCACCGCAATCAGTTCAAGTTTGAGTTCCCGGATGCCGGCCGGGGTGTAGATGGTGATGGTCTGCGCCTGCAGCATGCGGTCGTAAAGCGCGCCGCGCGCTTCGATCGCGAAATAGCACGCGCCCGGACGCACCGGGATCGCGGGCGGCACCTGCGGGGTGTAGGTCAACGGCACGCCCGGCATCGACGACAGCACCAGCTTGTCCACGTCGTCCGGGGCGCCGACCTTGAAGCGGCTGGGAATGGCCTCGACCAGCTCGGCCACGGGCATGTCCGCGCTGACCGACAGGTAGAAGCTGGTCTTGTCGTCGATCTTGCCGGAATCCAGCCGCCCCAGATGGAACGAGGGACGGGTCTCGTCCAGCGCGATCGAGAAGTAGCGCGTGGAGATGACGGTATCGAGCAGGTCGCGGATGATGCTGTCCAGCCGCGCAAAGACCGGGCCCGGACTGTCGTGGTCATAGACCGGAAGATCGGCCAGCGTGTGGCTCTTCGAAAAGGTCATCAGCGCGCCGGCCAGGCGCAGCATTTCCTGGAACAGCCGCTCGGGATGCAGTTCGGGATGGTGGAACAGGTGCGCCAGCGCAGCGAAAGAGGCGTTGGCAGTGTGCAGCAGCCAGAACGACGCGATATCGCCCGAGCGGAACTCGATGATGTTCTTGGTGGGTTCGCGATGAAAGCCGTACAGCGCGTTGACCTTGGCCTGCAGCGCATCGATCAGCCGGCGAAGGCGCAGGTACAGCACGGCCGAGGCATTGATCGACAGGCTCGGAGCGACAAAGGTCTCGTCCAGTTCAAAGCCGCCGGTCGCGGTACGCCGGATGCGCACGACCGGCAACGAGATGAACTGGTCGCGCGGCTCGGTTTCGGCCACCAGCCGCACCGCCTTTTTCAGGTAAGTGATGGCGGCCGGCTCGGCTTCGGTGAACAGGTCCGATGTTTCGGTCTGCAGGCCGACATAGCGGGACGACAGCGATCCTTCCGCGTCGTCGCGGTAGTTGCCGCCGGCGTCGTGCAGCGGCTGCAGCGCCAGGTAGAAGGTCAGTTCCGAAGTGCCGGCGGGAATCGCGTCAAGCACCACCGGCGGTGGCAGCTCATCGGCCTGGGGCGCGGAATACAGTTCGCCGTCGGGGAAGAACAGCGACAGCTCCGTCACGCGCAGCACCCCGCTGGCGAGCGCATCGGTGTCAAAACTGGCATTGCGCACGCCCCAGCCGTAGGGCTGGATTACTTGCGCGGTGGCGTGCAGGCGCGACTCATGGTATGCGTCCTGCCGCTGGAAATGCTGGGGCCGCAGGAACAGGCCTTCGCCCCACAGAATCTTGGCGGAATAACTCACGTTTGCCTTTGTTGTCCTTGTTGGTGCCTGTCGGCTACATCAGGTACGGCAGCCGGCTGCCGAGACCAGGTTCAGATTGCTGCTGGCCGCGGCGCCCGCCGGCGTGATGGCATCGCCCACGGTCAGCGTCATGGCGCAGGCATGCAGGCCGATGGTCACGCCGGACTTTTCGCTCCTGGCGCTGTCGAAGGCGAATTTCCAGCGCTGCGGGGCAGGGCTGCGAAACAGCGCCACCACGCCGAAGGTGCCTGCCTCGCGCGTGATCTTTTCCACGATTTCATAGCGCTGGCCGGGAATTAGAGTCATCTCTCTAACTTGTACCAGGTCAGCGCCGAGTGTCTTCTGTTCTCGTTGCGGGTCGATGAAGGTATCGAACGGCGCCTGCAAGAAGCTGGTGGGGTCCTTCAGCTTGTAGAGCCGCACCACGATGGCGGCCGGCCGGTTATCGGCTGCTGCATTGAGGTTGTTGCCGGCGTACAGCTTCAGCGGGACTTCGCGCGGCGGCTTCTGTGATTCCGGCAGGTTGGACGGTTTGAGGCCAACTGCTTCCAGCGCGCCGCTGGCCGCCCCCGCCAGCAGCGTGCCGCCAACCGCGCAGCCTGTCAGCGCCGCAACGCAGACAGCCGCAGCCAGGCCCGCCGCCAAGCTCGCCCGATGGCCTGCGGCGGCGCGGCGCGGGGCGTGCCCGGTTGGCTTGCTGTCCGGCGCCCGACTGAGTTCAATTTGTCGCATGACAGAAGTTAGGAATATCTAATTCAGCAGTTGGAGCCCTATCCAACAAAATGGTAGAGAACTACCAAAAAGTACTAATGCTGACAATATCCACCGATCTGTTGTCAGCCGTAAGCGGCAGAGTGTACTATTCCGGCCAATTCGGGTTCAACACAGTTCTGACATTATTGGCATTTGGCACTTTTCCCAGACGGATCTTGCCAGGGCCAGGCCCGAATCGCCCCGCCGCAATCTTGAACTTTCACAGAGACTCGACGTGAACGACTACAAGCCCAAGTCAGGAATCCATCGCACCCTGGTGATGCTGGCCAGCACCGCCGTGCTGCTCGCCGGTTGCGCAACCTCCAATCCGGGGCCGCAGAGCGATGAGTCGTTCAAGCAAAGCATGTCCGAGGCCGAAGCGGCCCTGGCAAGCGGACAGCGCGAGCAGGCCATCAGCCTGTTCGAGCAGATCGCCAAGAACAATCCGACGCGGGAAGAACCTTGGTCGCGCATGGCGCAGATCGAGTTTGGCGCCGAGCACTATCCGCAGGCGATCGTCGCGGCCGAAGAAGCGCTGCAGCGCGACGCGACCGATCGCAAGGCCAAGAGCGTGCTGGCGGTCAGCGGCCTGCGCGTGGCGCGCCGCTCGCTGCAGGAACTGCGCGCCGACAGCGCCCTGGCTGGCGACGTCCGTTCCGACGCCCAGTTGCTGGCGCAGATGCTGCGCGACACGCTGGGCGAGCAAGTGCTGTTCCCCCGCGACAAAAATGCCGCGCCCGTGGCCAAGCCGGTGCCGCGCCGTCGTGCTGCGCCCGCCAAGCCGACGGCCGCCGCGGCGCCGGCACAGCCGGCGCAACCTGCGGCTTCGGGCGGCGGCAGCGCAGACCCGTTCGGCGCCCTGCGCTGATTATCAGACCGGATTCCGCCAGATCGGAGAGTAGTGATGGCCAAGAAAGAAAGTGTCCAGAAGCGCCTGCAGAAGGTGCGTCCCCCGCGTGTGCAACTGACGTACGACGTCGAGAAAGGCGATGCCATCGAGCAGAAGGAGCTGCCCTTTGTCGTGGGCGTGGTGGCTGACCTGTCGGGCCAGTCGGAAGTGGCGCAGCCCAAGCTGCGCGACCGCAAGTTCGTCAACATCGATCGCGACAACTTCGACGACGTCATGGCGGGCATCGAGCCGCGCGCGGCGTTCCAGGTGCCCAACACGCTTTCCGAGGAAGGCGGCAAGTTCGGCGTGGACCTGAAGTTCCATTCCCTCGAAGACTTCAATCCGGAAGCCGTGGTCGAGCAGATCGAGCCGCTGCGCAAGCTGCTCGAAGCCCGTTCCAAGCTGGCCGACCTGCGCAACAAGCTGGCAGGCAACGACAAGCTGGAAGACCTGCTTTCGGAAGTGCTGACCAATACCGAGTCGCTGCAAAAGCTCGGTGCCAATGCCAGGAACGGTGGCGACGATGCTTGATAACCAGTCCGCTGCAGTTGCCCAGCCCGGTGCGGCTGTCGGCACGTTGAACCTCCTCGACGAGATCGTCGAGCAAAGCAAGGTGGCGAAGTCGGATTCCGAGCATGCGCGCGCCAAGGACATCATCGGCGAGCTGGTCAGCCAGGTGCTGGATGGCACCGTGGTGGTGTCCGACAACCTGTCGGCGACGCTGGATGCGCGCGTGGCCGAGCTGGATCGCCTGATCTCGGCCCAGCTGAGCGCCGTGATGCATGCGCCGGAGTTCCAGAAGCTGGAGAGCACGTGGCGCGGTCTGTCATACCTGGTCAAGGAAACGCAGACCGGCACGATGATCAAGATCAAGGCCTTGAACGCGACCAAGCGCGACCTGGTGCGTGACTTCAAGACCGCCATCGACTTCGACCAGAGCGCGCTGTTCAAGAAGGTCTACGAAGAAGAGTTCGGCACCTTTGGCGGCGCACCGTTCGGCGCGCTGATCGGCGACTACGAAATCACGCGCCAGCCCGAGGACGTCTATTTCATCGAGCAGATGTCGCACGTCGCCTCGGCCTCGCACGCACCGTTCATCGCGTCGGCGTCGCCCGAGTTGCTCGGCCTGGAGACGTTCGCCGATCTCGGCAAGCCGCGCGACCTGGCCAAGGTGTTCGATACCGTCGAATACGCCAAGTGGAAGTCGTTCCGCGAATCCGAGGATTCGCGCTACGTCGGCCTGACCATGCCTCGCTTCCTGGGGCGCCTGCCGTACAACCCGAAGGACGGCACCACGGTCGAGGGCTTCAATTTTGTCGAGGACGTGGACGGCACCGATCATGGCAAGTACCTGTGGTGCAACGCCGCCTGGGCTTTCGGCGCGCGTCTGACCGCGGCCTTTGAGGATTTTGGCTGGTGCGCAGCCATCCGCGGCGTCGAAGGCGGCGGCCTGGTCGAGGACCTGCCGACGCATACCTTCAAGACCGACGATGGCGAGATCGCACTGAAGTGCCCGACCGAGATCGCCATCACCGATCGCCGTGAGAAGGAGTTGAGCGACCTCGGCTTCATCCCGCTGGTGCACTGCAAGAACTCGGACTATGCCGCGTTCTTCGCTGCCCAGTCGGTGCAGAAGCCCAAGAAGTACAACACCGACAGCGCCAATGCCAATGCCGTGCTGTCGGCTCAGCTGCAGTACATCTTCTCCGTGTCGCGCGTGGCGCATTACCTGAAGGCCATGATGCGGGACAAGATCGGCAGCTTCGCTTCAGCGCAGAACGTGGAGAGCTTCCTGAACCGCTGGATCTCCCAATACGTTCTGCTGGACGACAACGCCAGCCAGGAGCAGAAGGCGCAGTTCCCCCTGCGGGAAGCCTCGATCCAGGTGTCGGAGGTACCCGGCAAGCCGGGCACCTACCGCTCCGTCGCCTTCCTGCGCCCGCACTTCCAGCTTGATGAACTTTCGATCTCGCTGCGGCTGGTTGCGGATTTGCCGAAAGCGGCAAACTCCTGACCGCGATCCCTGCGGGGGAATGCGGGCGCAGTACCTAGCAATGCCAGGAAACTGGCAAGAAGCCTAAATAGCGATTTTCATCGAGGGTCTTTCCATGAAGGATATCTACGTCAAGTTCGGCAGCCCGGCAATCAAGGGCGAATCGCAAGACAAGGACCACAAGGACTGGATCGAGGTCAACACCTGGAAGCACAGCATCACGCAGCCGCGTTCGGCAACCGCGTCGACCGCGGGCGGCCACACGGCCGAGCGTTGCGAGCACGGCGAGATGGTGTTCACCAAGGATCTGGACGTGGTCAGCCCGCTGCTGTACCAGCACGTATCGGGCGGCACCACGTTCGACGAAGTCACCATCGACTTCCTGCGTGCCGATGGTGAAGGCAAGCGGGTCAAGTACCTGGAAATCAAGCTGAAGAACGCCATCCTGGGCGCGGTGTCGGCCAACGTCGTTGCCGAAGGCATCCCCAGCGACAGCTTCACGCTGAAGTACGCTGCCGTGCAGTGGAAGTACACGCAGCAGAAGATCGGCGGCAACCAGGGCGGCAACTCGCAGGGCGCCTGGAGCCTGACCAAGAACGACAAGACCTACTCGGTCTGACGTTCCTGCAGTCAAGCCTCGCCGCGGCAGCGTTGCCGCGGCATTTTGCTTGTTCACGCCCATGAAAGGCTTTGAGCCCAGCCTGCTCGACAAGCTCTTCGACGACGAGCCGCACGCGCCGCTGCCTAGCGCGCTGCGGCAATTGTCGCTGGAGGAGCTGAAGGCAACGGTTGCCCGCGACATCGAGTCGCTGCTGAATACGCGCATCGTCCACGAGGACGCCGATTTCAACGGCTTGCCCGAATGCCGGCGGTCGCTGCTGACCTATGGGCTGAATGATTTCGCGGGGCTGAGCCTGGCCAGCTTCGATGACCGTCAGTACATCTGCCAGTCGTTGCGCAATGCAATCGAGCGCCATGAGCCGCGCTTGCAGAACGTCAACGTCGCGCTGTCGGTCAACGAGCGGGCTACCAGCGTGCTGTGCTTTGGCATCAGCGCGGTGCTGCTGGTGGGGCCCGCGCGCGAGCCGGTCAGCTTCGATGCCATGCTGCAGCCATCGACGCTGCAGTATTCGGTCACGCGAGGGCGGGGCTGAAGCGCGGCGGCGGGTCAGGTTGGCCGTCGGAGCCACAGAACTCATCGCTGCGTATCCGCCTTACTAGTGTCACCACCGGCCACACAGAATGGAAGACTTGCTGCCATATTACGAACGCGAACTGGCCTTCCTGCGCCGGTATTCGCGCGACTTTGCCGAGCGCTATCCCAAGATTGCGGCGCGCCTGGCAATGTCGGCCGATGGCTGCGACGATCCCCACGTCGAGCGGATGATCGAATCGTTCGCCTTCCTGTCCGCCCGCATCAGCAAGAAGCTCGACGACGAGTATCCCGAATTCACCGAAGCGCTGCTGGAGGTGCTGTATCCGCACTACCTGAGCCCGTTTCCGTCCTGTTCGATTGCGCATTTCGACGTGGTCGGCATGGCCGCGCAGTTGAGCGCGCCGGTCACGGTGCCGCGCGGCACGTTGCTGACCACGCGCCCGGTTCGCAAGGTGGAGTGCCGTTTCCGCACAGCCTATGACGTGACCTTCCTGCCGTTGCGCGTCGCTGCCGCCGGCTTTGAGCGGGCGGTGTCCGCGCCGTCGACGGTGAACTTGCCGAAGGGGGCAACGGGCGCGATCTCGATCGAGCTGGAGTACCTGGGCGAGCAGGGCGGCTTCGATGCACTGGGCCGCCAGGCGGTGCGCGTGTACCTGGACGGCGAGCCGTCATTCGTTGCTGCCCTGGGGGACGCGCTATTCCTGCACGTGGCCGCGGCGTATGTGGAAGAGCGCCCCGGTGTGTGGAAGCGCCTGCAGCAGGTGCCGCTGCGCGAAGTGGGTTTCGGCGCAGAAGAGGCGCTGATCGACACCCCCGCTCGCTCGCATCCCGCATACCGCCTGCTGAGCGAGCATTTCGGCTTCGCCGAGAAATTCAACTTCTTCGATCTTGACCTGGATCCGGTGCAGCGGGCGCTGTTGCCCGGTGGCGCTGTGCGCCGCGTGACCCTGCACCTGGTACTGACCGAGGTGCGCAGCGACAGCAACACCGCGCGTCTGCTTGAAGGGCTTGGCGCGGCTCACCTGCGCCTGCACTGCACGCCGGTGGTCAACCTGTTCCGGCAAAAGGCCGACCCGATCCGCATCGAACATACCGCCACTGCTTATCCGGTGGTGGCCGACAGCCGCCGCGCACACGGATTCGAGATCTATTCGATCGACCAGGTGCAACTGGTGCGCGAAACCGCAGCCAGTCATGACGTGGTGGAGTTCCGGCCGTTCTACTCTCTGCACCACGGCGAAGATCCGGGCAGCGCCGGACACTACTGGATCGCCCGCCGCAATGCTCTGGTAGCAGAACGCAGCCCGGGCTTCGAGACCGAAATCTCCATCGTCGACTCGGACTTCGATCCCGCCAGCCCACGCACGGAAACGCTGAGCCTGAGCGTGACCTGCACCAACCGCGACCTGCCCGCGCTGCTGGCGTTCGGGCAGCCCGATGGCGACCTGACCATGGAGGGCAGCTCGATCGCTCGCCGCATCAGCTTCCTGCGCAAGCCGACGCCGTCGATGCGGCTGAGCAGCGGGCGCTCGTCGCAGTGGCGGCTGGTTTCGCTGCTGGCGCTGAATCACCTGTCCCTGGTGCAGAACGGCCTGGCCACGCTCAAGGAGATGCTGCGCCTGCATGACCTGCCGCGCAGCGCGATCTCGGCGCGGCAGATCGAAGGCATCGTCGGCCTGGACTACAAGCCGACGACGCAGTGGCTGGCCGGCAAGCCGTTCGCCACCTTTGTGCGCGGGCTCGAGATCCAGCTGACGCTGGACGAGGATGCCTTCGTCGGCACCGGCCTGCATCGCTTTATCCGGGTCATGGATCATTTCTTTGGCCTGTATGTCCACCTGAACAGCTTTGTGCAGCTGGTCGCGGTATCGCGCCGCGGCGGCAAGGAACTGGCAAGATGCGCACCCCGCAGCGGCGAATCGATCCTGGTGTAATCCGCACGCTGCTGCGGCAACCCTACCGCTACGAGTTCTTCCAGGCGGTGCGGTTGCTCGAGCTCCACTATGCGCGCGAAGGTGCCGGCACACCTGAGCAGGTGCTGGCCACGCGCGTCGCCTTCCGCAACACACTGTCGCTGTCATTCCCGCCGAGCGAGCTGCAGTCCATCGAGGCCGCCACGGCGCTGAATGGGGAACTGGAAAGCGATGCGGCCTTTGCGCAGGCCCTGGCCGATGGTGCGCTGGACCAGGTGTCGATCACTCCCACCTTCTTCGGGATGCTGGGCGCGCAGGGCGCACTGCCGCTGCACTACACCGAGATCGTGGCGGAGCGCGAAACCCTGCGCCGCGACCGCGCCGCACGCGCCTTCTTCGATATCTTTTCCAATCGCGCGACGGCGCTGTTCTACCAGGCGTGGAAAAAGTACCGGCTGCCGTTCCAGCACGAAGTCGACCGCAACCGGCACTACCTGCCACTGCTGCTGTCGCTGGCCGGCATGGCGGACAAGTCCATGCGGCGTAGCCTGTCAGCCACGGCGGGGGTCGTGCATGACGAAGCGCTGGCCGGGTATGCCACCGCCGCGCGCCACCGGCCGGTATCGGCCGCCTATTTGCAGCAGGTGCTGTCCGACTACTTCCAGGCTGAAGTACGCGTGGAGCAGTTCGTCGGCGGCTGGTACCAGGTGCCGCCATCACAATATTCGCGGCTTGGCGGCACCAACAACCTGCTGGGTGCCACCGCACTTGCCGGGGCCCGCGTCTGGCAGCGGGACCTGCGCGTGCGGATCTGGATGGGGCCGCTGGGCCGCGAACAGTATCGCAATTTCCTGCCCGGCGCCGAAGGCGCCCTGGCCTTGCGCAAGATGGTGACGGTGCTGTGCGGCGCGACGCTGGAGTACGAAGTCGGCCTGATCTTGCGCGCCAGCGACGTATCCGGCTGCGCGCTCGGCGCCGAGGGCAGCGGCAGGCTTGGCTGGGATACCTTCCTCAGCACCAGGCCCGCGCGCCAGCACCGCAGCGATGCGCGCTACACGCTTGCGCCCGTGCATTAAGTACAGCCTTGCTTTCGTCCCGATTTCGCCACTAACGCGCGCCACCAACGCGATTCACACCTACCGGAGCCCAAGCCGCCATGGCCATTCCCCTCAAGACGTTGATCGCCAAACTGAATGCAAGCTGCCGGCAGGCCGCAGAGCGCGCCGCGTCGCTGTGCATGGCGCGCGGCAACTATGAGGTCGACCTGGAGCACCTGTTCCTGGCGTTGCTGGAAAACGCGCGCAGCGATTTCTCGGTGGCCGTGCGTGCCAGTGGCATCGATGCCTCGGCGCTGCAGCGCGACCTGGAAGCGGAAATCGCGCGCTTCAAGGACGGCAACACGCGCACGCCGGCTTTTTCGCCTTATCTGCCGAAGCTGTTCGAACATGCGTGGCTGATCGCGTCGCTCGACTCCCAGACGACCCGCATCCGATCCGGCCACCTGCTGCTGGCCTTGCTGACAGAGCCGGCGCTGGCGCCGCTGGCAGTACGCGGCTCGCATCGCTTTGCGGAGTTTGATGCGGACCGCCTCAAGCATGATTTCGACAAGCTGACCGCCGGTTCCGAAGAGCGGGAGCAGGCGGTGGACATCGCCGATGGCAGCGGGACCACGGCAAGCGCCAGCGGTGCCACGGCGGCGCCCGCGCTGACCGCGACGCCGGCGCTCGACCAGTTCACCGTCGACCTGACCCAGTCCGCCCGCGATGGCCGTATCGACCCGGTGATCGGGCGCGATGCCGAAATCCGCCAGGTCATCGACATCCTGATGCGGCGCCGGCAGAACAACCCGATCCTGACCGGCGAGGCGGGTGTCGGCAAGACCGCGGTGGTCGAAGGCCTTGCGCAGCGTATTGCGGTGGGCGACGTGCCGCCGCCGCTGCAAGGCGTGACCGTGCGTACGCTCGACATGGGGCTGCTGCAGGCCGGTGCCAGCGTGAAAGGCGAATTCGAGAATCGCCTGAAGAACGTGATCGAGGAAGTCCGCAAGAGCCCGCAGCCCATCATCCTGTTTATCGACGAAGCCCATACCATCATCGGCGCGGGCGGTCAGGCCGGGCAGAACGATGCCGCCAACCTGCTCAAGCCGGCGCTGGCGCGCGGCGAGCTGCGGACCATCGCCGCGACCACCTGGAGCGAGTACAAGAAGTACTTCGAGAAGGACGCCGCCCTGGCGCGGCGCTTCCAGGTGGTCAAGGTCGACGAGCCCAGCGAGACGCTGGCCGCAGCGATGCTGCGCGGCATGGTTCCGCTGATGGAGCGCCATTTCGGCGTGCGCGTGCTGGACGAAGCCATCACCGAGGCGGTGCGCCTGTCGCATCGCTACATCAGCGGCCGCCAACTGCCGGACAAGGCGGTCAGCGTGCTCGATACCGCTTGCGCCAAGGTGGCGCTGGGGCAGAACGCCACGCCAGGTGCGATCGAGGACGATCGCAAGGCACTTGAGCGCCTGGCCGTGGAACTGGCCGCGCTGCAGCGCGAGCAACGCGTCGGCGCCGCGCACGCGGAGCGTCTGGCAACGCTGGAAGCACAGCGTACCGAACTGGAGCAGCGCGTGGCCGCCGCCGATGCGCGCCTGGCGCAGGAGCGCGAGCTGGTGGCGCGCATCCAGGCACTGCGTACGGCACGAGAGCAGGGCAACGATGCGGAGACGGAAGCCGCCGCCCCGGCCATGGCCGCCAACAGCGATGTGGTGGCAATGCCGCGCAAGGGCAACCGCAAGGCAGCCGCGGCGGCTGTGGAACCCGACGAACTCGACCGGCTGCTGGCCGAGCTTCGTGCGCTCCAGGGTGAAGCGCCGATGGTGCCGTTGCAGGTAGACGGGCACGTGGTTTCCGAAATCGTATCGGCATGGACTGGGATTCCGCTCGGCCGCATGGTCAAGGACGAGCTGCGCACGGTGCTGAACCTGAAGCCCTTGCTTGCCGCGCGCGTGATCGGCCAGGACCATGCGCTGGATGCAATCGCCCAGCGCGTGCGCACCGCCACCGCGAACCTGGAAGATCCCAACAAGCCGCGCGGCGTATTCCTGTTCGCAGGCCCGTCCGGCGTGGGCAAGACCGAAACCGCGCTGGCGCTGGCAGACATCCTCTACGGTGGCGAACGCAAGCTCATCACCATCAACATGAGCGAGTACCAGGAAGCGCACAGCGTGTCGGGGCTGAAGGGATCGCCGCCGGGCTATGTCGGTTATGGCGAGGGCGGCGTGCTGACCGAGGCCGTGCGCCGCAATCCCTACAGCGTGGTGTTGCTGGACGAGATCGAGAAGGCCCACCCGGATGTGCTGGAGATGTTCTTCCAGGTGTTCGACAAGGGCGAGATGGACGATGCCGAGGGGCGGCCCATCGACTTCCGCAACACCATCATCATCCTGACGTCGAATGTCGGCTCGTCGGCCATCATGCAGGCCTGCCTGAACAAGCCCGCGGAGGAACTGCCTGACGCCGACGCCCTGGCCGAGATGCTGCGACCGACGCTGTACAAGGCCTTCAAGCCGGCCTTCCTGGGACGTACCAAGGTAGTGCCGTACTACCCGATTCCGGACGACGTGCTGGCGGAGATCATCACGCTCAAGCTGGGCCGCATCCGCGACCGTGTGGCCACCAACCACCAGGCGGAATTCCAGTGGGACAACGCGCTGGTCGAGGCGGTGCTGGCGCGCTGCACCGAAGTCGATGCCGGTGCGCGTGCGGTCGACCATATCCTGAACGGGACGCTGCTTCCGGAGATCGCGCAAACCGTGCTGGTGCGCATGGCAGAGGGCGGCGGCGTCGACAAGATCAAGGTCACCACGGGCAAGAACGGTGAGTTCAAGTACCGCATCAGCTGATATCGGCATGCGCGGACTCGTGACATCGCGGGAGTAATTCATGGTTTCAGCGACCGACCTGGCCAAACTGCTTGGCGCCGCTTTCTCGCAGGCCAACCGCTTGCTGCGCCTGCAGACGCCCCTTGGGCAAGACGCGCTGATGCCGGAGCAGCTGCAGGCGGCAGAGCAGCTGGACGGCGGCGGGTTCCGCATCGAACTGACGGCGGTGTCGGATAACGCCGGCATCGAGGCGCAAAGCCTGCTTGGCCAGGCCGTGCGCATCGACCTGCTGACCCAGCGCAGCCGCACCACGCTGCGGCCCTTCCATGGCCACGTTACCCGCTTTGAGCGGGTGGGCGCCAACGGCGGGCTGGCGCGCTACCGGATGGTGGTGGAGCCCTGGCTGGCCTTCCTGCGCCACCGCCGCGACAGCTTCCTGTTCCAGGACATGTCGGTGGTCGACGTGGTGGACAGCGTGTTTGGCGACTACAACGGCCAGGGCAAGCTGGTGCCGGCGTGGCGCTGGGCGCTGCGCGACGCCTCGTCCTATCCGCGCCGCAGCATCGTCACGCAGTACGAAGAGAGCGACTTCGATTTCGTGACGCGCCTGCTCGCCGAAGAAGGCTTGTTCTATTACTTCGAACATGAAGCCGGCGACGGCGAGGCGCTCGGCACGCACCGCATGGTGATCGCCGATGCCAACGATGTCTTCCAGGACAATGAGCAGGCCAGCATCCGCTTCGGCCGCGCCGATGCCACCGCTGCCGAAGACGTGATCGACCGCTGGCAAGGCGCGCGCAGGCTGCAGACCAATGCCGTGGCCGTGGCCAGCTGGGACTATCGCGCCAAGGCGGTGCGCAGCGCCGAAGCCGGTGCGCCGGCCGAGGGCAATTCCGCTGCCCCGGCCCTGCAGGACACCGACTATCCCGGCCAATACTGGTTCGAGGACGGCGACCAGGCGCAGCGCCATGCACGGCAGCTGGTGGAGGCGCTGGAAGTCCGGCGCCTGTCGTTCTCTGGCGAGGGCAGCGTGCGCACGCTGGCGCCCGCCAGCCGCTTCGTGCTGACCGGCCATTATGACTACGAGCGCGTCCAAGGAGACGACGAGCGCCGCTTTGTCGTCCTGGCGGTGGCGCATGCGGCTCGCAACAACCTGAACGAGCGCTTCAGGGACGTCATCGATCAATTGCTCGGGACAGGCCAGCCTACTGCGACGCCAGCCGAAAGTACGTCGTCCGCCGCGGACGTGCCGTTCTACCGCAACCAATTTACGGTAGTGCCGGCAAAGCTTCCATACCGCCCGCAGCAGCTTGACGGACAAGGCCGGCAACTACACCCGCGACCCACCGTCACCGGCGCACAGACCGCCATCGTCATCGGCACCGACGGTCCCGTGCATACCGACCGCGACCATCGGGTAAAGGTCCAGTTCCACTGGCAACGCGGCGCCCGCTCGGCCAGCCGGCTGGCTCATCCCGCGGGCGACGACAACGCCCGTGCCGAAGCCGGTTTGGGCACCTGGGTGCGTGTAGCGACCCCGGTTGCCGGCGCGAACTGGGGCGGCGTGGCATTGCCGCGCGTCGGCCAGGAAGTGGTGGTGGAGTTCCAGCATGGCGACATCGACCGCCCGGTGGTGATCGGCGCCGCCTACAACGGCCGCGGCCAGGCCAGCGCCCAGTACAACCAGAACCAGACCGGCGCTGCCAACGCCACCGGCAACGCACCGGCGTGGTTCGCCGGCAGCAACGAGGCCGCCGATGGCAAGCAGGACGGCAACGGCAAGCCCGACGGCCAGCAAGGCCACGCCCACAATGCGGTGCTGTCCGGCATCAAGACCCAGGCCCTCGGCCACAGCCAGGACGGTACCGGCGGCTACAACCAGCTGGTCTTCGACGATACCTCGGGACAAAGCCGCACCCTGCTATCCACCACACAAGCGGCTTCGGCCCTGACGCTGGGCCACCACCTTGAGCAGCGCGACAATGCCCGCCAGGCAGCACTCGGTCACGGCGCCGCGCTGGAAACCGCAGACAGCGGCGCCTTGCGAGGCGGCGCAGGCATGCTGCTGACCGCGCACGGCGCCGGCAGCAATGTGCCCTTGCTCGACAGCGAGGGCGCTGCAACGCAGGTGGAAGCCAGTGCCGAACTGCTGACCTCGCTGGCCGATGTCGCGCGCAAACAGAAGGCGGACTTGCCGGACGAACCGGCTCCCGCCGAACTGCCCGCCATCGCCAAGCTGAAGCACACCACCGAAGTGCTGCGCCATACGGAAACAGGAACCGATGGCAAGGCCAGCGCCACTGCCTATAACGAGCCCCACCTGCAGGTGTCAGCACCCAAGGGCATCGCCGCAACCACGCCCGCCGATGCGGTGCTGGTCGCTGGTACGCAGCTGACGGTGGCGGCGCAAAAGGATGCCAATGTGGCGGCGGGTGGGAATCTGTCGGTGGCGGTGGCGGATGGGCTGAGCTTGTTTACGCATGGCAAAGGTGGGGGTGAGTCCGCGGCTGGGATTGCCATGCATGCGGCGAGCGGGAAGGTGGGCGTTGCCAGCTTGCAGGGACAGAGCCGCATTGCCGCCGAAAAACTGGTGACGGTGTCCTCGTCCCAGGGAGCGGTCAATGTGCAGGCGAAGGAGCATGTGCTGTTGAATGCGGCGGGGGCGCAGATCCGGGTGCTGGGGAACACGATTGAGGTCCATGCGCGGGGGATGACTACGTTTAAGGGGGCGCAGCACTTGTTTGTGGGGCCGGGGGGTAGTGGCAATAGTAATGCCATGCCGAATGGGACCCTAAAAGGCTGCGATGTACAAGAGGCGTATAGCGCCGCTGCCGGCGAAGCTTCTGTTTCCCGTTAGCACGTCATATGGTCCAAATGCAAGAACCCCTCCCGTCAACACCGATGTCCTATCTTGGGGAATCCGAGAGTCCCCGTCGGTTCCAGTTTATTGCGCTGTGCAAGTCGCTGTCGAAAGCCTATGCCGACCTGGCCTCCAAGGCAGGCCCCAGAGAATCTATCTGCGCATACTTGTTGCTTGATCGATGGAATGAAGCAGAGCTGGCCGAGGACTTTACTTCGCACTTTCCCATTGAAGCAAGCCAGCGAATTGCTGTTCCTGACAGTCACTTCAAGGGGCGTGAAGATTCCGCGCCTTGTCTAGTTCCCATGCCTAGCGCTATGTTTCCTGCCCCGTCAGGTACGGGGTCGCTTGCAGAAGCCAAGGCTCAAGAGCAACTTGCACGGTGGCTGGAACTGACGTGGCAACAGTCCCAAAAGCGGCTGGTGAGCATATCGCTCTGCGCCATTCTTTTCTCTGATCAGCCCATTACAACAGTCGCCGACCATTTTGCCCTTTTGGGGGTGCAGATGCCACCTGGCGGCGGGCCGTCCAGACTCTTTCGATATCAGGATCCTCGCGTAATGCAAAGGGTGTGGCCCCGGTTGTCCCACGATCAGCAAATGCGATGGCTGGGGCCAGTCAGGCAGTGGTGGGCTATCGTCCAGCCATGGGGGGCCATGGACCTGGGTCAACTGATCGGTGATGACTTAACGAATTCAGCTGATCCGCATTGGTTGTGTGCACATGGCTCAGATACCGGAGCCAAACCGACGAGCGGCCACGAGATTCATCAGCTTTTCCAGAAGGAACAATGGCAATGCGCTCACGGGGCGTCGGCTGGCAATCTCGTGTGGCAAAGGCTTGCTATGGATGCCATCAGACTTGAAGATCAGCTTGACGGCAGGCAAATGAACTCACTACTTGATATGGGAAACACCCTAGGCCTGGCGGGCCGTGATTTGAAGGACTTTGTCTGGTGTAGTTGGCGCTATCGGGGCGAAGCGCCCGCAGTAGACTGGCGCAACGAAAGATGGAAGTCCATCTTGGACGGAGTGCTTGCAACAATCAGAAATGACCCGGATACAGGATTTGCTGAAGCGCTGAATGCGCAACTGTCCGATTGAACAGCGAGAAGCCCATGACGTGTGCTACACCGTGCGAGCAATGCAACCGCAAAGGTCTGCCTATCCTGTTTACGCGCTACGCAGCGGCATACAGTCCTAGAGCCGAGGGAATGGAACTGCTTGCTGCCCATACGCCCGGCGGGCAGTTTCAAACCAACCCCGGCGGAGTTCCGCTGAAGACAGGCCGTTACGTCGTGCGCATGCTGCGCACCGGTTTTCTGTACTTGTGCATTGAACGCGTGGGTGAACTGGAATGGAAAGGCTATGCAGTTCACCCACATGGTTATCTGAATGAATTTCCGGTGATGTTGCCGGAGAATGCTGCGCCAAAAGTTGCCTGCGCACGGGATGCGCGCCAGGCCAACAACAGCCTGGTGTGGCTGGAAGATGCCAAGAAGGTGACGGCATTGTGGTATATGTTCCATCCCGATCCTGTTGACGCCCGCCATTTGAAGCAGGAGCTCGAGCCGAATCGTGCAAAGTACATGCAGCGCCTCAACGTCGCAGCATGGCTGGGTGGCAACACCCAGCAGAAGGATTCCTGTGAGCCGTTGTCACTTGACAAGCAAGTGCTTGAGTACGCCGCGCTTCGCAGTGAGTCATTGCAGCGCCTCGGAAATGAGCAGTGCTTCGGTCTAATGGGCGCTACGCCACGTGAGCGCAGTTGGGGCAGCTACGACGAACTGCGCAACGGCAAGCATTTCGTAGAGAATGCCGCGGGAGCGGTGGTTGGGATGGCAATAGGACCGCATACCGTCCACGTCAAACAACCTGCTTACGCAGAGGCTCATGGGCCGCGTCTTGAGGGAATTCGTAAGTTCCTGCTAGACAACAACGGCGCCGTCGTAGCATGCGAGGATGCGATAGGCATTGCACAGGAATTGAGCCTCCATCACCTGAGCGCTGCCATTCCCTATATGGATTGGTTGAAGGAGACGGATAGCAACAAGGTCAGCAATGAATGGAAAGATAGTGCAAGCCGCAGTATACAGACGATCAGGGCGGCCCTGGAGAAACAGGTAATCTCGACGTACGACGGTCAGACCGAAAACCTTCGTGACGTGCATGAACGGATGGGCGAACACTATCCCGGTTCTGACAGTCCGATGCCCGTAAGACTGCCGCGGCCTGACGGCACCTACGAGTTGATCTCTGTACAGGAGCTAAATCGGCGCAGGCGAGAGGCGATCCAAAAGGACATAGACACGCGCGTCGCGGAACGGGGCGAGATCGAAAAGAAGGCAAACGAGGACGCGCTCGCTAAGATTGCCGCGAACTGTGACATGGCTGCCGTGCACGCATTCGACGCACTGCACCAGAAACAGATCGAGAAGCGCGATAAGTTGCTGGACCGTCTTGCCGACGACCTGATCGTCTGGCTAAAGGCCGACAGCTTTATCGACAATGCATTGGCACGATACAGTGAGACGGCTCCGATCGAATCGGGGGACGGTATGCGCTGTGCCGGCCAGTTGTGCGCCATCCTGCTTCAGCTTGACAACAGTAGCCGGGGGCGGGACTGGTATGCTGCCCTGGACACCTTTACACCCGGTAAGAAGAATCTGGTTTGGCGAATGCTGAGCCTGAACAATGCTCAGGTAAGCCAGGAGTTGGTCGCTGCGTTGCAGCGACTGGCCGATCCTTTGCCTGTTCCCGGTCAAGCTATTGAAGAAGCGAAGGACAATGCCCGCACTCAAAAGGCATATGCCGACATGGTGGCGGCCTTGGGGTCCATGAGCAAAACGTTATCTAGCGCCGAGAAGATCGAGAAGGAATGGCAGACTGTAGCCGATGGCACTGCGAAGCCTGGACAGCGTATAGAGGCGCTGGTGAAAGTTGGCAAGGCGGCTAAAGATAGCATGGCGGCGGTATTGTTTGCGGCAGTTGTGGGAAAGATAAAGGCGCTTGCGCCTAGCCGCATGGAAAACGCTGTCGCGCAGGGGCAGGCACTGATACTGGCGAGGGGACTCGGCATTCAAGCGATGGCGTTCCTTAAGCAAGAGCAAGCTGCGGCACTTGAGCGACCTCTGCTGAGGCAAGCCAATTCGATCCAGCGTCGGATAGAGGCGAGAATTCGCGAAGGTGGGGCAAATAGCGCCATGCAAGAATTGCGAATCAAGCATGCCGTCTGTGCAATTGCGGCGCTGTCTATTTTTCCGGCGATTGGTCGAGCTGATGCGCGTCGCGACATGCGGACAATGACGGAGCTAGCGGGAGCATTGGCATCCGTCGTTGGTACGCTTAAGGAAGTTCGAACGGACTTCTATGAGAAGGCATTCTTTAAAACAGTGCCTGATTGGGCATATAAGACTCATCGTGCGGGCGTTGCGGCTGTAACGGGAGACGAACTCCTTCGTCTGAAAGGAGTCGCTGCAAGATATGTTGCAGCGGGAGCTGTGGTCGTGGTCGTCTGGGATGCGGTTGACTGCGTGGTTGCTATTAAGGAGCGGAATAAGGAGCTTGCCGCGGCTTATGTGGGCAGAGCAATGTCGGGAGTGGTGTCTATAGGCGGGACTCTTTGGAGTGCGGGGTTTCACAAAGTGCCAATCTGGTTGACGCGTGTAAACCTTATCACCGCCATTGTTTCCGTCGCACTAACCGCGATAATAGCTGGTTTAAAGGGAAAGGCATGGATCAACTGGCTAAATGCACAGCCATTTCGGCATGCAAGTAGCAAGAAGCTTCCGTTTGTCAGTGAAGAGAAGATGATGCAGGGGCTCGCAGAGGCGATATCAGAGATTTAATAGATTGGGTGATAGTTATGTTTGATGTTGAGGCGGGATTGCATAATTATAAAAAAAAGATCGGTGCAAAAAGGGCGATTGAATTTGTTGCCGACATAAATCGGCATACTAAATTGTTTTCCCCTGCTCAAGCTGGTAAGGGCTTTGAGAAGCCGATGTTGAATTGGCGTAGAACGCTACTGGATTATAATGAGCATTTCATCGAATTAAGTAATATGGGGGAGGAGAATAGGGGTACTGTGTTTATGCTTGCGTGCGTCATATTGTTTGCAGTTTTGATGGGTATTGGTGGCGCTGCATATATCTCTTTTGAGTTCAGCTTCGATATTTTGACGGTTGTGGTCTGGTTTGCCCCTCTGGGGGCATTCTTGTTTGGTTGGGCGATGTGGCCACATCAGATTGGGCCGAATTTTTTTACCCATCTTCGTGCCCGTTACCGATTCAATCGAACAACCCGTAAGGTATATGTTCTGCGCCCCGACCGCTACGGCGGCAACGTCGTGCTCGATTGGAGTCGTGTGCAGGCTCACCCGAACTGGTGTGCGCCGCGCGAGATGGAGCCCGACGAGATCGATGACAAGTGCGCGCGTCAGCGTCGTCAGGAAAATGCAGGAGGCACACTTCGCATTTGTGGCCTGGTGCTGTATTGGCCACCGTTCGATCCTAGCGATCCCGAGCGAAAAGGCGAGGACGTGCTCTGGGTGGGGCCGAAGCGATCGGGAGAAAATCTCTGGCAGTATATCCGCACATTCATGGAGGATGGCATCGATAAGGTTCCGGTTCCCAATGAGTATGAGTGGCTGCGTAAAGGTTTTCATTCTCCATCGCAGCACGTTGAGGAGACCGAATTGGGCCCCTCTCGAGCATTGGACGACCTCGGCGGACGAGGCAAGGACTCGATACAAACACAGACTCTCTTTGTAGGGTCGATGATCTGGGCCCCATTGCATTGCTTGGCTGAGCGGTTGTGCAAATGGCCCACGTTTCCGACCGAGTGGAACAGTGATTGCGGGATGAGGCGGCGGGAGGATGGAATTGGGCCGGAGGAGCCGTTACGATGGAAACCTGTTGCCAATGCCGGAAGTAGCCAGAAAAGTGAGCCAGTGATGAGCTAACTAGCTTCTGCATGCTGGGATAGTGTTAATGTCTATTAGTCTAGCTAGCGGAAGCGTTCATTTGTCGTGCGAGCGAATTAATTTGGAGGCCGAAAAGTGTTCGATTGTGAGTCAGCTTTTTGGCTGTATCAAAATAGGAATGGTAGGAAAGAGGCTGTTGAATATGTGGCTGATGTAAATAAGTGTACCGAGTTGCATTTCCCGAATGAAAGCAATAAGTCGAAATCTTTGGTAAGACCTGGGTTGAATTTTGTTAGAACAATATTCGATTATAACGAGCATTTTATAGAGCTTTCAAATTTCGGTGAAGAGGACAGATCTTTGGAGTTTTTGCTATCGATTCTTTACCTTGCCGTTTCATTGATTCCGGCGGCTTTTATGTTGATGGACATCATAGAGGGCGGGACATTTGATGTGGCATTTTTTTGTTTGGCTGCGATCGTTGGTTGTGCGATTGGCTTTGGCGTATATTTTTGGCCCATACAGATCACGCCGAATTTTTTCACTAACCTTCGTGCTCGTTATCGCTTCAATCGCACGACGCGTAAGGTCTATGTTCTTCGGCCAGGTCGTTATGGTGGTAACGTGGTCCTTGACTGGGATCGCGTGCAGGCTCATCCAAATTGGTGTGCGCCCCGTGAGATGGAGCCTCACGAAATCCACGATAAGAATGCGCGTCAGCGCCGACAAGACAATGCCGGGGGGGAATTTCGGATGCGAGGCCTTGTGCTATATTGGCCGCCGTTGAATCACGAAGATCCGGAACGGAAGGGTGAGGATGTGCTATGGGTCGGCCCCAAACTTGCGGGAGAAAATCTTTGGCAATATATACGTACCTTCATGGAAGAGGGCATCGAAAAGGTTCCAGCACCCAATAAGCACGAATGGCTTCGTAAGGGGTTTCATACCCCGTCGCAACATATCGAGGAAACCGAGTTAGGCCCATCCCGAGTGCTGGACGAGATTGGAGGGCGAGGCAGTAACTCGGCTCAGACGCAGATCACTTTTTTGATGACAGCAATCTGGGCCCCATTGCATTGCTTGGCTGAACGCCTGTGCAAGTGGCCAACCTTCCCGGAGGAATGGAACAGCGACTGCGGCCAAAAGCGACGAGAGAACGGGATTGGGCCGGAGGAGCCATTACGATGGAAGGCTGTTCGTGAAACCGGTAGAAAAGCGCAAGGGGAGTCGGTGGCTGTTTGACTGAACGGCGCTCCAGCGCGACCAACGCGCCGGGGGCCGGGCCGCAGTGCGGCTGGCTGCGCTGGAGGCACAGCGGTCTGAACTCGACGAACGCTTGGTCACGGCCGATGCGCGCTTGGCGCAGGAGCATGAACTGGTGGCGCATCCGGGGGCGCTTCGCACTGCACGGGAGCGGGCATGAGTGCCGAGCCGGCCCTGGCGGCCAACAGCGATGTGGTGGCAATGCAGCGCAACGCAGTGCAAGGCAAGGTAGCCGCTGCGACTGCGGAACCCGACGAGCGCGACTGGCTGCTAGCCAAACTTCGTGCGCTCCAATTTGAAGCGCCGATGATGCCGTTGCAACTGAGCGGCCACGTAGCTTCCAAGATCGTATCGGCATGTACGGGCATCTGCTGGGCCACATGACGGCTGCAGGGACGGCGGCGGGTTCCGCATCGACCTGACGGCGGTATCGGATAACGCCGGCATCGAGGCGCAAAGCCTGCTGGGCCAGGCCGTGCGCATCGACCTGCTGACCCAGCGCAGCCGCACCACGCTGCGGCCCTTCCATGGCCACGTCACGCGCTTCGAGCGCGTGGGCGCCAATGGTGGGCTGGCGCGCTACCGGATGGTGGTGGAACCCTGGCTGGCATTCCTGCGCCACCGCCGCGACAGCTTCCTGTTCCAGGACATGTCGGTGGTCGACGTGGTGGACAGCGTGTTCGGCGACTACAACGGCCAGGGCAAGCTGGTGCCGGCGTGGCGCTGGGCGCTGCGCGACGCCTCGGCCTATCCGCGCCGCAGCATCGTCACGCAGTACGAAGAGAGCGACTTCGACTTCGTGACGCGCCTGCTCGCCGAAGAAGGCTTGTTCTATTACTTCGAACATGAAGCCGGCGACGGCGAGGCGCTCGGCACGCACCGCATGGTGATCGCCGATGCCAACGATGTATTCCAGGACAATGAACAGGCCAGCATCCGCTTCGGCCGCGCCGATGCCACCGCTGCCGAAGACGTGATCGACCGCTGGCAAGGCGCGCGCAGGCTGCAGACCAATGCCGTCGCCGTGGCCAGCTGGGACTACCGCGCCAAGGCGGTGCGCAGCGCCGAGGCCGGTGCGCCGGCCGAGGGCAATTCCGCTGCCCCGGCCCTGCAGGACACCGACTATCCCGGCCAATACTGGTTCGAAGACGGCGACCAGGCGCAGCGCCATGCACGGCAGCTGGTGGAGGCGCTGGAAGTCCGGCGCCTGTCGTTCTCTGGCGAGGGCAGCGTGCGCACGCTGGCGCCCGCCAGCCGCTTCGTGCTGACCGGCCACTATGACTACGAGCGCGTGCAAGGAGACGACGAGCGCCGCTTTGTCGTCCTGGCGGTGACGCATGCCGCCCGCAACAACCTGAACGAGCGCTTCCGGGGCGTCATCGATCAATTGCTCGGGACAGGCCAGCCTACTGCGGCGCCAGCCGAAAGTACGTCGTCCGCCGCGGACGTGCCGTTCTACCGCAACCAATTTACGGTAGTGCCGGCAACGCTTCCATACCGCCCGCAGCAGCTTGACGGACAAGGCCGGCAACTACACCCGCGACCCACCGTCACCGGCGCACAGACCGCCATCGACCAGACCGGCGCTGCCAACGCCACCGGCAACGCACCGGCGTGGTTCGCCGGCAGCAACGAGGCCGCCGATGGCAAGCAGGACGGCAACGGCAAGCCCGACGGCCAGCAAGGCCACGCCCACAATGCGGTCCTGTCCGGCATCAAGACCCAGGCCCTCGGCCACAGCCAGGACGGTACCGGCGGCTACAACCAGCTGGTCTTCGACGATACCTCGGGACAAAGCCGCACACTGCTATCCACCACGCAAGCGGCCTCAGCCCTGACGCTGGGCCACCACCTTGAACAACGCGACAATGCCCGCCAGGCAGCACTCGGTCACGGCGCCGTGCTGGAAACCGCAGACAGCGGCGCCTTGCGAGGCGGCGCAGGCATGCTGCTGACCGCGCACGGCGCCGGCACCAATGTGCCCTTGCTCGACAGCGAGGGCGCTGCAACGCAGGTGGAAGCCAGTGCCGAACTGCTGACCTCGCTGGCCGATGTCGCGCGCAAGCAGAAGGCAGACTTGCCGGACGAACCGGCTCCCGCCGAACTGCCCGCCATCGCCAAGCTGAAGCACACCACCGAAGTGCTGCGCCATACGGAAACAGGAACCGATGGCAAGGCCAGCGCCACTGCCTATAACGAGCCCCACCTGCAGGTGTCAGCACCCAAGGGCATCGCCGCAACCACGCCCGCCGATGCAGTGCTGGTTGCGGGTACGCAGCTGACGGTGGCGGCGCAGAAGGATGCCAATGTGGCCGCGGGTGGGAATCTGTCGGTGGCGGTGGCTGATGGGCTGAGCTTGTTTACGCATGGCAAAGGTGGGGGTGAGTCCGCGGCGGGGATTGCCATGCATGCGGCGAGCGGGAAGGTGGGTGTTGCCAGCTTGCAGGGCCAGGGTCGTATTGCCGCGGAAAAGCTGGTGACGGTGTCCTCGTCTCAGGGCGCGGTCAATGTCCAAGCGAAGGAGCATGTGCTGTTGAATGCGGCAGGGGCGCAGATCCGGGTGCTCGGGAACACGATTGAGGTGCATGCGCCGGGGATGACTACGTTTAAGGGGGCGCAGCATTTGTTTGTGGGGCCTGGGGGGCGTGAACCACATACGAGCCTGCCCAAGGGCGAGCTACCCTTGTGCGAGTATCAGACGATGGGGGCTGAATCGACCGGTGCCGGCATCGTTCCAATTCAGTCCTGACTCGCTAGTTATGCCCGTGCAAGATCGCCACCTGATGAATCACGCTGAGTCCTGGAATGCGCAGGGCGCCGCTGACACGCCTGCTGGCCACTCCGCCTTTT
Organism: Cupriavidus taiwanensis; assembly: GCF_900250075.1. Lineage (NCBI taxonomy): Bacteria > Pseudomonadati > Pseudomonadota > Betaproteobacteria > Burkholderiales > Burkholderiaceae > Cupriavidus > Cupriavidus taiwanensis. The sequence goes on along the minus strand of NZ_LT977071.1, from coordinate 2,093,089 downwards.
CTCACCGGTGGCTATCAGATTTCGCCTACGGGCTGCTGAATCCGCTGCGCCTTGATCGTGAGGAATGGGAAGACCTTCCGGTTACCAGGCTGGCACCTCCAGAATTGAAAGTGCAGGCGGAGTTCATGCCGTTGCTATTAAGTTTCAATGATCTGACCGCGCCGCAACGCGCTATCCTGCTGGGTCGTATAGAAGCGAGGGAACAGCAGGGGGACTCATATCTTTGCGGTCTCCTCAACAGCGACGCCGAGAAATCAGTGCTGAGCGCCCATCTCAGCCGCCTTCTGGTGATGACACGACAGGACAATGGACAGCGTTACCTGCTTCGCTATTACGACCCACGTGTCATGCGTCACTTGCAATGGTTATTGACGGACAAGCAGCATGTGGAATTTTGCGGGCCGATCAGCGTCTGGTCGTGGCCCGCATCCAGCGGCTGGATTACCGGTCGCCGTCTCGCGCAATACAGTCCCGGCCAGCGATTGGTCCTGCGTCCGCACCAGTGGGCGACGCTCGAGCGCCTGGCCCTAATGAACCGGGCACTGACGGAACTTGAGATTTTGGCGCCTGATCTATCGCAGAACGACGCGTTGTTTCAGTGGCTCGATGCGGCGCTGCTCCAGGCCAGTACTGACCTCGCGCTCACCGATAGCGAGGATTGGCTGTTTTGCGCCATTCAATCCGTCCGCTTTCATCCGCAGATCCACCATCATCCGCAGCTATTGGAACGTCTTGGGCAAGCAGCTACCAAAAGGGGAAGCTATGCTGCCGCATGTGCGGACCTCGACGATTCCGCTTGGCTCAGTATGGTGGAAGAGCTGAACAGCCGAATGCCGACAGCGTAATGAGACAACCATGACCCAATCTGGTACGACTCCGAAGAACAACAAAGCCGGTTGCCCATTCTGCCTAAAGAAAGGGCTGCCGATCTTGCCTGTCCGGTATGCGATCGCCCGCGATGACATAGGCAAGGGCAAACCGGCGCCACGCCTTGCTGGTCCCTTTGGTCACGGCGTCCAAGAGAATGAACTGCCGGCAGGGCAACACTATACGTTGCGTCTCATGCGGCCCGGCTACCTCTATGTGTGCAATGAAAAGCGTGGCAGCTGGGATGCCTATGTGGTCACGGAAAAAGGGTACCTGTACCCCTTTGCAACCGAGATCAAGCACAGTGTCCTGGAAAAGATGGACACCAACAAGGTGCAGACCATTGACGCGTTGCTGCAGCCGCCCAAGGAAGCCATCGAATTCAGTTGCCAGAGGGAACCCGATCATCCCTATCTGGCTCGTTGCATCATGGTTCCCGATGCCAGTTCCGCAGAAAGAATCTGGATCGGATTCTCAGATACACCGTGGACAAAACGTGTATGGAAGGCGCATACCGATGCCAGGGAGCGAGCGCGCCATATGCGCGAGCTCCGTTTGGATCTTTGGAAAGGAGGACGCCACCGCCACGTCGATTCGTTGGAAAAGCTAGGTGGCCATTTGTCCGAGGGAGGCTATACGATCAAGGAGACCCGTCCCGAAGCAGGCAAGCGCGGCACATATCCAAGCGAAATGGCGGGACAACCATCCGCATTTTCTCACTCGCCACAGGCATTTTACGGTTTGAGCGAACAGCTGCCCGGTCTTGTCAACTGGGCAAACTCGCAAGCAAAGCGCATGGGAATGGTTGCCCCAATGTTGGCAGTTGACGACCCAGTCGGATTGGCTTTGGAGGCCGCTCAATTGCTGCGCTTGCGCGTCGAAATATTCGAACGCGACAAGGGCCGAGACTGGAAACACGCCACATCCACGACCATCGTGGGCATGCGCCATGCCATTGAAGAGCAGGCCGTGCAGGAAGCGCTCCAAGTCAAACGAAACACTTCTAGCGTTGCCGTCTACACGTACGCCGATGGAATGCCGGTTGCGACTCCCTATGACCCAGACCTGGAGGAAAAGGTATGGGCGCAGAATGGACTGATGGCACTGACGCCGGATGAAGAGAGGCGCGCTCGCAGAAATGCTTGGAAGGAGTATCTGAACGATTACAGCGAGCCTAACCGGGAAGCCTTCGATAAGGAGCTCGAGCGCGATATGAACGCGTACGCCAAGAACACACTGGCGCCGCTCGCGCGGAGCTTTGTGACATGGTACGGAGGAACACCATATCGTGAGGCAATGGCCTGCAACCACGATGATACCGATATCAAGAGTGGCGAAGCCATGACCAGCCTGGTCATGGCTTGCTTGTACGACATTGTTGGACTTGAGCCGGTATCTGACATCCTTCTCAAGGAACTGCAGGGTGCCTTTACGGAGCGCAAGAACACGGTTCTGAGGGCACTTGTGCTTGACAACTCCGAGGCGGCTAAGAAATTGGAGAAGGCGGCGACTGCAGAGTTAGAAGTTGGCAATCCTGGAGCTTGGAGCAATGTATTCAAGGCCTTTGCCCACGTCCTGGAAAAGGGGCATGCGAATGAATTGGCGGGGGCCTTTACAAGCGTCGCGCGCTTGGCTTACAGCGTGGCAGGGCCTATCGTCACCTTGCTTGGGCGCTCCGGTCGGGCAGTCGCTGGAAAAGCTGGAGATGCAGCGGTTAGTCTTGCGGTTCGCTATCGCCAGATGGCGTTTCTCGGTTTGCTCGCCAATAAACCGCTAAACCGACTAAAGATTCGGGCATCGGAGGCAGAGCTTGCCCACATCATCGTTGACGAGTTGGCGCGAGTGAGTCCAAATGTCGACCGTGAGGCCTTACGGAGGCAGGTGGACCGTCACGTTAGGGTGGAACTGTCTGAGCGATCCGGCGCTCGAGCTCGTGCCCCCGGTGCGAGGAATGCTAGGGGCAGGCGCGTGTTCTACTGGACAGTCTTCTGGGATGAAGAGAGTAAACGCATATTCAACGGTACCAGCTTGGATGAGCTGGATAACGTGCTATTGAAAGAGGATCAGCTAAGATCTGTGCTGCGCAGCCGGACCGCAAACGGGATCAAGTTAGATATCGGCCTGGGTGCGGCTGGGATGATTCTGGATGGTTGGAACGTCTGGCAGGCGTTCGCGGATATGCCTGATGCCAAGAAGGGAACGATGGGGCAGAGGCAGCTTCAACTCGTCGGTGCGTTGACCAGCTTGGCCGGGAGCGGTGTGGAACTATTTGGAAAAGCGCTAGAGCGAACTAGATGGGGAAAGACCGCACTTGTTAGCCCGTTTCGGGTGTTTCTGACACAGGTTCCTACGCGCGGCGCGTTGGTCGCTTTTTTTGGCAAATGTATTGGCACAGTCGGCAGCTTCCTAGGCGCTGCGCTGGATGCTTGGAAGGGTTGGCAGGCGGTGATGCGCGGAGACGTTCCTATGGCGGTACTTTATATCAGTTCAGCGCTCGCCGGAGGCATCATCGCCGGTCTAATGCTTTTTGGGCTGCTAAGTGCCGGCTTAGGATTCTTGCTCTTGCTTGCTCTTGCACTGCTTTCCATGTTGGGTGAGTGGTTAATCAATGTTATACGTGACAACAAGGTAGAGATCTGGCTCGATAAGTCGCCATTTGGTCGCCATGGGCATGGACGATTCAAGCACTTGAAGGAACAAGAGTCCGCCTATGAGGCGATGATGAAAGCCTGATTGGAGTAGGTAAATGAGAGATGGTGAATATGCAGGCTGGATCACACGGTATAAATCAAATAGGCCGCTGTATCACTATGAGGAGGAGGAGCATTTGAATCCTAAAGCTCCCGCCGCGGAATTACCTCCAAATGATCATGGACTCCTCCGCTTGAATTCGACTTTTTGCGAATACATGGATAGGTTTTTTTTGCGCCGCGGGTGGGCTGCAATGGGCGGGACTCCATTCTTTTTTTTGGCCCTGTTCTTTGCTGGTTTGTTTGGATTCACTATATATTCACCGCGTGACGATGGATCGGACCCCAGCGATGCAATGGTTGCGTTCAGTTGGATCGTCACCATAATATGCATCTCGTGTGCAATATTCGTTGTAAAGGTCATCTGGCTGAAAGATTTTTTCCGCTATACGCACTACCCGATTCGTTTCAATCGCAGGAACAGAGTAGTCTACGTTTTTCGGCACAATGGTCCGGGAGGTGTTCTGACCGTGCCTTGGGACGACGCCTATTTCTTCATCGGGCGTTCCGGGCCAGCTATGGGCGGACAGACTTATTTCACGTTCGATTTGCGTTGTCACGTCCTCGATGATCAAAGAATGGTCCGCGATACATTCGCGGTCGGGATGGACGGCAGTAACAGTCGCGGTGCGGTCCTGGAACATTGGGAAATGGTTCGAAGGTATATGGAGGATGGGCCGCAATCGCTACCGTTTCCACCACTGGCAATGACGGTCAGCACAGAACCGACATTTCGGAATGCAGTAATAACGCAGGTGAGCGGCCAGTTTTCCGGTATCTGGCGAATCCTGATGCTGTTCATTACGCTACCTTGGGCGCTATTCCGCTATCTGGCCATGAAAACATGCAAACGCCCTGTCTGGCCGGCAGAGGTAGAGGCAGCCTGCGCTATCGATCCGGATGATCCTTTTGTCCAATATGAGCCTCGCTATGCGGGCGACCTTAAGGCGAGGGGGCCTGCAGGCGAGGATGAGTTGCTTGCCTACCGCGAACGTGCGCTGAGGATGGCTCTGGAGTACGATGCCGAGCGGAGAAATCGTCTCGGGCCGGATGGGACAGCTGCTTAAAGTGGATCCGCGTCCGTGAATCTTACCGTTGACGCTGGCGGTTTGGGCGTTGGCCGATTTGACGACCGCTTCGCATGTTGTTCGATCCAAATTGCCACGGAGAGACAGAAACAGGCAAGGAGCTTCATGTTCGGTCGCGAGTACGAATGGGCACGCGCCAGGCGCCGAGCCATTGCCAAGGCCTGCGAACTGTTGAACATCGAGGGCCAACTTCGCTGGCACGTAGATAAGACAGGTGCCGCCGAGGTATATTTATTCCCGGCCGATGCGTCTATGCGCTGACGATGCCTTACCTGGAACTTGCCAACCCTGGATTCGGCGTGCAAAGCATGATGACGTCCGTGGCGTTGCTAATACTACTTAGTTGCTTGCTCACGGTTTGGGTCTGGTATGGCCTGACGCTCCATCTGCTGCTGTTTGGGAGGGTGTGTTTTTCTCAGTTGGAAAGAACCCCATGAATCGGCGATGCTCCGCTGATGATCGGCGGACATGGTCTGGCGCAATCCACTTGCTCTTGGCCGCGCTTTCCCAAGTCCTGGAAGAGCGATTCCGGCATTGGAGAGCCGGAGCGACGGCCGGTGCAGGCAGGCGCTGTGATGACTGCAATGGTGTATCACGCCAAGGGCAAACTGGCTAAGGCAGATGAGGTGGACTTCACGAAGCGCTGGAGTAACGCTGAAGGTTTGAACGCGGCGATGACGCGATAAACCTTCTGAATTGGCATGAGGCTTTTGCCGGATCTTCGAAAACTTGCGAATGAGGGGGATATGAGGGCGTCCGGAGACCATATAAAGGCACAGCTGCAGGGATTGAAATGCCTCCCGCCTGAAAGCGGCGCGTGGGGTTTTCTACTGCCCCGCGGGAAAGACCAAGCGACTCATGAAGCCGATGCTTATGAGCAAGTTCAGGATATAAACCCCGCTTACCTGACTTTCGTCGATAGTGAGATGAACCTTGATGGGGGCATGTGGCTGACAATCGGTATCTTCATATCCAGCTATATGGTGTTGGGAGCGGTGACGTTTCTGCCGCCTCTTGTTGCGGATGAGACACCGTTTGGCGTGCTAGCAGTTGTCATAAGTGTTTTGCTGTCGACTATAGTCGGGCCCGCTATTCTCGTTTATCGAGTAGTGAATAGCCCTATAAAGCCACCGGTGATCATCAGCCGCAAGGCTCGTAAGGTTTATGTTTGGCGTGGGAAGAAAATCGGTCGGCGTACACTGAAATTTGATTCGTCGTACCCATTCATATTTCGTGCAAAACTCTTTTCGACTGCGGGTGTGACCACCATTTACACGCTGCAGCTCGCAGAGCTCGATTCAAATCGAACCATTGTTGAATCCGCGCTCCTGGCTCCATTTTCACGTTTGCCAGATGAATGCGGACGGCAATGGGAATTCATTCGTCGCTACATGGATTTTGGAGCGGATAGGGTTCCGGCAGTCCTTGCGCAACCTCCAGTTAATGAGATGCGAGCAATGTTGGCAGGACCGGGTCGGATCGAGTGGGCTTGTCAATCGAGATTTTCGATTAAAGAGGGGTTTGTTCGCGTGGTGCTATTTTTGCTTTCACGGAATTGTGAGTTATTGGTGGCTGCGAGCGGCGGCGTGGTTGCAATGTCGTGGAAAATATCCTGAATATTCATTCGCAATGCGCGATGCAATGACCTTCAATGGGCCTAATTCATATCGAAGAGAGCCGTTATCCACGGTTGAAAAAGCGGCCTTCGAGGGAGATCTGCCCCACCTGAGAATTAGGTGGGCAGTTGTTGGTGTTTTATCAACATTGCTGTGGGGTGGTCTCTGGCTAATTATGGCAAGCCCTATGGTGGCGATGTGGGATCTACACACGCGGTGCGGGTCGTGGTAAGGATCTATATGAAAGAGGGACAGTACGTCGGATGGCTGACGCGATACAAACTAAACCCTCCACTACATGCCTACGAAGATGAAGAGTACTTGGATCCGAGACTGCCGATCACGGATCGCCGAACGAGCATGGTGTACTGAGGGTCAACTCGACCTTCGTCGAGTATATGGACCGCTTCTTTCTGGAGCCAGGTTGGGCGAGGACGTGCTCTGGGTTGGGCCGAAGCGACCGGGGGAAAATCTCTGGCAGTATATCCGTACATTCATGGAGGATGGCATCGATAAGGTTCCGGCTCCCAATGAGCATGAATGGCTGCGCAAGGGCTTTCATTCCCCATCGCAGCACGTCGAGGAGGCCGCGTTGGGTCCCTCTAGAGCATTGGACGACCTAGGCGGACGAGGCAAGGATTCGATACAAACACAGCTCTCTTTGTAGGGGCGGTGATCTGGGCCCCATTGCATTGCTTGGCTGAACGGTTGTGCAAATGGCTCACGTTTCCGACCGAGTGGAACAGTGATTGCGGGATGAGGCGACGGGAGGATGGAATTGGACCAGAGGAGCCGTTGCGGTGGAAACCTTTTGCCAATGCCGGAGTAGTCAGCAAAGCGAGAAAGTGACGAGCTAACTAGGCTTTTGCACATTTTAATGTCTATTGAGGTAGTCTAGCTGGCAGGGGTGTTTCATTTGTCGTGCGAGAAAATTGATTTGAAGGCCGCAAAGTGTTCGATTGTGAATCAGCTTTTTGGCTCCATCAAAAAAGGCATGGTAGGAAGGAGGCTGTCGAATATGTGGCCGATGTAAATGAGTATACCCAATTTCACTTTCCCAGTGGAAGAGATAGTGTGGTTCGTCTTCGGGCAAATCCTAGCTTGAATTTTGCTAGGGCAATATTTGATTATAACGAGCATTTTATAGAGCTTTCCAATCTTGGTGAAGAGGACCGTTCTTTGGAGTTTCTGCTATCGATCGTTTACCTCGCCGTTTCATTGGTTCCAACAGCTTTTATGTTGATGGACCTCATAGAGGGTGGGCCATTTGATGTGGCATTTTTCTGTTTGGCTGCGATCGTTGGTTGTGCGATTGGCTTTGGCGTATATTTTTGGCCAATACAGATAACGCCGAATTTTTTCACTAACCTTCGTGCTCGTTATCGCTTCAATCGCACGACGCGTAAGGTCTATGTTCTTCGGCCAGGTCGTTATGGTGGTAACGTGGTCCTTGACTGGGATCGCGTGCAGGCTCATCCAAGTTGGTGCGCGCCCCGTGAGATGGAGCCCCACGAAATCGATGACAAGATCGCACGCCAGCGCAGACAAGACAATGCCGGGGGGGAATTTCGGATGCGAGGCCTTGTGCTGTATTGGCCGCCGTTGAATCAAGAAGATCCGGAACGGAAGGGCGAGGACGTTCTATGGGTTGGCCCCAAACTAGCGGGAGAAAATCTTTGGCAATACATACGTACCTTCATGGAAGAAGGCATCGACAAGGTTCCGCCACCCAATAAGCACGAATGGCTTCGTAAGGGGTTTCATACCCCTTCGCAACATATCGAGGAAACCGAGCTAGGCCCATCCCGAGCGCTGGACGAGATTGGTGGACGAGGCAGTAACTCGGCTCAGACCCAGATCGCTTTTATGATGACAGCAATCTGGGCGCCGTTGCATTGCTTGGCTGAACGCCTGTGCAAGTGGCCTACCTTCCCTGAGGAGTGGAACAGCGACTGCGGCCAAAAGCGGCGGGAGAACGGGATTGGGCCGGAGGAGCCGTTACGATGGAAGGCTGTTCGAGAAACCGCTAGGAAGGGGCAGGGCGAGTCGGTAGCCGTGTGAAGATTGGCCCTTGCATACGATGCCGGGCGCCGGGAGGTGCAGGGCCCGGGGGGCCAGACGGGGCCACCGCCTGAGCTTATGCTTATCCGCACAATCATTTGGTGCCAGAGCAGCCTACATACCCCCGCGCATACCCGATAGCGCGGCACCAACAAATACGACCCACGACAGGGCGGCGCCGACAGGCAGCGATATGGCGGCACTGCCGAGGCTCGTAACGGCGAGCCACCGGTTTCCGCGCAGCGCTGCAATAGATGCAACGGGCAGCGTTGCGGCACCCACCGCAGCGGGAGTCACGATCCTGGCCAGTGAAGGCTGATTTCCTCCAACGATAAGCGCAACGAATGCAGTCACCAGTACCAGCAGCAAATGAAACAGAATGAACCTGGCCCGCTCACTTCGAAGCTTCCGGATCCGCAGTCCAATGTATGCTGGGTAGGTCAGGGCGCCGCCAAACGCCAACAGTTCCACATTTCGAAACCTGGATTCTGAAACTAGTTCATACACTGCCACGGGAACGAGTAAGACGATCAGGACGAGCGTGGCATGTAGTGACAGGTTTCTAAGCAGACTTTTCATTGGCGGAAGCGCGGACAATCGGCAATGGTGATTCGCGGATCTGGACCGCACAAGGCGGAATATTGAATCCAGCAGAGTGTACGTCGCAAATGCCTGCTCTGGGCACCACGCCCATGGCCTTACCGCACCTCCAACGGTACACTTACCTCTTGTTCCCAAGGCTGACTGACCACCATGGCATCCCTACAGTTCGACCGCCTGCTTGCCCCGCTTCCTGGCAACCAGCCCTGCGGCGAAGACCTCCTGTTTTCCGCTGAATTCGACCGCATCCAGGAAGCGCGCCGCGCTGACGATCCGTCGCTGGACCAGGGCGATTGGGTAACGGATATCAAGGAAGCGGACTGGCGCGAGGTGATCGGCATTGCCACTTCGCTGTTGCAGGATCGCACCAAGGACCTTCGCCTGGCGGTGTGGTTGACCGAGGCGCTTTCCAAGGAGAGGGGTTTTGCCGGGCTGCGAGACGGATACCAGCTGACGGCCGAGCTTTGCGGGCAATACTGGGATCATCTGCACCCCGTGATGGAAGCCGACGATGTCGATTACCGTACCGGCAGCGTCACGTGGCTGGCGGGGCGGTCGAGCCAGTTGATCCGCGAGATTCCACTGGTCGACGAATCGGCGGGTGGCTATACATACGTCGATTGGGAGGTGGCGACGCACCTCGCGGAAGCGATTCGTCGCGATCCGGAGCAGGCGGATGAACTGGCACAGGGCAAGGTCAGCCAGGAGCAGTTCGAGGCGGCGCGGAAGAAGACGCCGGCGGCATTCTATACGGCGCTGCATGCGGACCTGGTGTCCTGCGAGGCAGCCCTGAAGCTATTGGGCGATGTACTGGACGAGCGGGCCGGCGAACATGCGCCAAGTTTCCGCCAGGCGCGCGAGGCGCTGGAGGCAGTGCGTATGCTGGTGGAGCGCTTCGTCGGCAAGCCGGTGGAGCGTCCCGCCGGCGCAGAGGCAAACCAGGCATCGTCCTCGCCTGCGCATAGCGGGCATGCAAGCGTGTCGGCTGACGCTGCCGATGCCATGCACTCCGGTCCCATTCGCACGCGCGCCCAGGCACTGGCGCAATTGCGTGAGGTCGCGGAGTTTTTCCGTCGCACGGAACCGCACAGTCCGGTGGCTTATCTGGCCGCACGCGCTGCGAAGTGGGGGGACATGCCGCTGCACGCGTGGCTGCGCACGGTGGTCAAGGACGATGCCACGCTGTCGCAGATCGAGGAGCTGCTCGGCGTTACCTCGGACCCTTCGGCTGATCACGACGCGTAATTCCAGGCCACGCCGGCAGTATCGATGCGCCGGCGTGGATCGCAGCAATGCTGGATTACTGCCCTGCCCGGAACTCGATCCTCCGGTTCTTCGCCCGGCCTTCCTCTTTGTCATTCGGCGCCACCGGCTGGTCCGGACCCACACCCACCGCCGTCAGCATGCCGGGCTCGCCGCCCTTGCCGATCAGGTAGTTCTTCACCGTCTCCGCGCGTGCCTGGCTTAGCGTCAGGTTCAGCGCGCGGCTGCCGGAGTTGTCGGTGTGGCCGACAATCTCGATCTTGCGCCCGCTCAGGCGCGGCAGCACCGCAGCCATTTCATCGAGGATGGCGCGGCCCTTGGGCGTCAGCGTGGCGGCGCCCGTCTCGAATTCGATGATCCGGTTGGCCAGGGTCTGGTCAAGCAGGTTCTGTTCGGAGGCCGGCACGCGCAGGCCGTTCTTCACCGTATAGCTCTGGCCCAGGCCGGTGGCCATGTCGCTGGCGATCTGCTGGCGCTGGGCCTCGTTGCGCACGTCGCCGTGCACGGATACCTGCGTGCCATCGATGCTCAGCTGGCCGCGGCTGACCTGCTTGATCTGCGGCGAGAGGATCTTCTGCACATTGGCCGACCAGTTCGGGGGCGAGACCACGTTGCCGACTTCGATCTGGTCCACCACGTTGGCGCTGCCATACAGCTCGCGCAGGCGCGCCAGCACGCTGGCTTTGGTAGCTTCGTCAGGGACCGCGCCACCTGCGACGACGCGGCCTGAAGGGGCCGCTGCGGACGCGGCAGGCGTGGCGGTTGTGCCGGGATCGCCGGGCGCGGCATGGCCGGGCAGCATGACCAGCGCGGCCAGCAGGCCCGCGGCCAGTGCAGGCGTGCGTGTTCCAACCACAGCGGAGGCAGCCTTGAAGTGGGCCACCCGGTTGCGTACTGCATTGACACCCATGCTCATTCCCCGGCAAAGACTTCACGGAAGGTGTCGAGCGCCAGGCGCAGCGACAGCTGCGGCTGGTCCATGTAGCTGACGAACTTGGCCATGCCGTAGTCTCCGTTGACGTGTTGCTCGACCCATTCCGGGTCATCGATATTGATGTTCTGCTCGGCATAGGCCAGCGGCGAGATCACGCCATGCAGTGTGCGTGACGAGGCGCCGTTGAAGCCGATCACCAGCCGCTCGTTGCCGCCGATCTGCCCGAGGAAGATCGACAGTTCGAAATCGGCCCGGTGCAGGAAGCGCGATACCAGTTCCAGCCAGAAGCTAGCGACCAGGCTGCGGTAGAGCGGGTCGGCGGGCAGCGGCAGGGTCAGGCCTTTCTCCAGGTGCGAGGAGCCGGACGACATCAGCGGCTGCAGCAGGATGCCGAGCGCCAGCAGCGTGCGGCGCAAGCGTACATGCTGGCCCTGGCCGGCCAGCATGTGTTCCAGGCCGGCCACGGTCTGGAAGTCGATGAAGTCGGCAAAGCTGGCGTCGTGGGTCTGGGCGCCGGCACCGGTTTCCACGCCCAGCTGGGACTGGGCCAGTTGCTGCAGGCCTTCGGTGGCATCGGAGGCCTGTGCGAGCGCATGCATTTGCTGCCCGGCGCGCGTCCACAGGCGGGCCAGCGCCAGCGGGCTGCGGGCGATGAATTGCAAGGGGCGCTCCACCTCCATCGCCGCTGCCGTCAGGAACGGGAAGCGTCGCGACGACAGGTCGCTGCTGGCCATCAGCACACCCGCGATGGCGAGCTTGCTTTGCGAGCCCAGGAAGGCGAAGTGCATCGGCTTCCATGCGTCATAGCAAGCCTTCCAGGCCGGGTCTTCGGCCAGCAGTTCCATGCCTTGCGCAAGCCAGCGGTCCAGCGTATCGAGCAGCTGGGTGTTATTGGCACTCTTGACGAAGTCGCCCCGGGACGGGATCTTGCCGAAATAGGACAGCTGCAGTTGGGTCGGCTGGCTCATTGCGCCGTACCTCCTTGGTTGACTTGGGCCGTGGCCTGCGCGTTGCCCTGCGCGCTGGCCTGCGGGTTCGGGGCAGGGGAGGCGGACGGAGGCGCCGCGGGGGAAGTCGACGGCGAAGTGGCTGGCGGCGTCGCGGTATTGAGCGGCGCATTGGCGTCCGCAATCGCGGTCGGCAGGCGCAGGCCGCGCAGGCCCTGGCTCTGCGGCGAGTCGGATGCGCTGGCGTTTCCGGCGGTCTGCGGGCTGCTGATGATGCGCAGCGCCACGCTGACCGCGATGTTGTCGCGGCTCCAGGTCAGGTCGAAGGCGCCATCCGGGCGGCGCTTGCGCGCAGCGGTCGCAATCAGGCGCTCGAGGCCAAAGCGGCCGGGCTCGTTAAGCAGCTCGACGGAGCGTCCATCGAAGGTCGTGGCCGTGATCTTCGCGCCCGGCGAACCCTGCGGATTGGGCCAGACAAAGTTGGCCCACTGTGCCGGCGTATTGCGATAGCGCAGCTGCTGGCCGTCGATCTCGATGGTGTACTCGGTGGTGCCGGTCGCGGGCGTCGGCAGGATCTGGAACACGGTCTGCTGGGCCGCCGCGGCCGTGGCGCCGCCATTGCCGCCCGCCGCGCCGCCGGTCAGAGGCGCCACCCAGCGCGTGAAGTTGGTAGTGAACTCCGGCGCCAGCGTCAGGCCCAGGTCGCCCCAGGTGCGCGCGGCCAGCATGTCGCCGCGGCGCACCGACAGCGGGCCGATGGTGGCGGTGGTGAACTTCGCGATCGCGCCCTCCGGCCCGAAGATCTGGCCGATCTCCGCCGCGCTGGCTTCGATCTTGGCATCCGAGGCAAACGGGTACTTGGTCGCCAGGGTCTGGCTGAACGGCTGGTACACCTGTGCGTTCCAGACCTTGTTGATCTCGACGCTGGCCGGGCGGATCACCACGGCGTAAGACTGCAGCAGCGGGCGCACCAGCAGCGGCCGCAGTGCCTGGCGCTGGCTGTCGGTGAGGCCGGTCATCATCTGCTCGTCGACATACTTCAGGGCGTCGGACAACTCCGAACCATTGCCATCCAGCGTCTGCTGCATCAGCTGGCGTGCGCCAGGGCCGGGGTCGCCCTGGTTCTTGAGCTGGTTGAAGCGCGTGCGCACCTTCGACAGCGACTCCATATAGCCACGCAGCATCGAGTTGTTGTCATGCATGACAACGATGCGCGCCAGGCCCGAGAACTCCTTGCCGACCGGGCCCATCGGGATGGTGCCCGCCGCGCTATTGGCGCCGCTGACATCGACATTGACGCTGACTTGCGAGGGCGTGCCGCGCGAGATCAGGCGCTTGAACCAGTCGAGCATGCCGAACTTGGCCTGCTTCAGGCCGGCATTGAGCAGCGACGGGTTGTCCCACGAGGTCTGCTCATAAGCGGTGTCCAGCACCTTGCGGATCGGCGAGTTGGCCGGGTCGCCCAGCAGGTTCATGCTGGCCACGGCTTGTTCGAAGCTGCCGAAGTCCTGGATCGTCACCCCCTGCATGAAGCGCTGCCATTCCCGTGCGTACTCGGTCTTGTACATCGTGACCAGCGTCTTCTGGATCTGCTCGGGACTGCCTTCCAGGGTCAGGTCGTCGCGCGCGGCAACGTTGAGCACCCAGTCCTTGCTCTGCAGTTCCTTGCTGGCGGCCTCGCGGATGGCGGGCTGCACGTAGCCGAGCCAGGCCTCGCGCGTGAAGGTGCCGGGCACGGCGTAGCTGCCGGCGACCACGGAGGCGCCGGTGTCGCCCACGATGCGGGCCACGGTCATCGGGGCAAAGCGGGTGGAGGCGCGGGCCTTGATCTCGGCGTAGGCGCGCTCGCGCGCGGGCATGCCGCGCACCACGCGGCGCAGGTTCTCGCGGGACTGGTCGATCAGCGACAGGTTGCCTTCGAGCAGCGGCCAGTTGTCGTCATTGACGCGGGCAAGGAAGAATGACAGGTTGCGCTCCGCGGAACGGATCAGCTGCTCGCGCGGCATGTTGCCGCGGTTGTCTTCGAGCCAGCCGCGCCAGAAGCGGGTCATCTGGTCCGTCAGGTGCGCGACCTCGACGTGGCGCTTGTCGGCCAGCATCAGGTAGGTCTTGAGCGCGTTGTACGCGTCTTCCACGTTGGTGGGGGAGGCGTCGGTGTAGCGCTTGCCAGCGGCGGGCGCGGCGGCGGTTGCCGCCGCCGTGGCAGCGGGGGCGGAAGCCGGTGCTGCGGAGGGCAGCGACGTCGCGACGACTGCGCCGGTTTCTGGCGGGCGCACCATCGGCGCAAGCTGCTCGGGATGCGCGTTGACTTCCGCCAGGAAGGTCTCGATGGCGCCGCCGACCGGTTTCAGCATCACCTGGCGCAGGCCGTTGTAGTACTCGTCCAGCAGCTTGTGCTGCAGCGTGTCGCCCTGGTACAGGCCCAGCGACAGCGCCAGTGGATGGTCGGCGCGGAAACGTTCCAACTGCTCGATGCGGTCCTGCAGGATGTCCAGCGCTTCTAGCCGCGCCTGCAGGTCGACGCGGTTTTGCTGCATCTTGACGATCTTGTCCAGGTCCGCCTGCACGTTGGCGGTGAGCTGCCGGTTGCCGAGGAACGACCAGGTCCAGCCGCCCAGCAGCAGGCCCAGCACCAGCACCAGCCCGAAGAACGTGGCGAAGCGCAGCCGCGTCTTGGCGGGGCTGGCGAACTGGCGCACGGTGCGGCGGTCGGCGAAGATCACCTTCGAGAACAGGTCCCGCAGGAAGAAGCCGTTCTTCGAGAACACCTCGCGATTGCCGGCCACGCCTTCCAGCTTCAGCCCGAAACGGCGCGCGATGCGCTCGGCCGAGACGCTGGTGGTGCTGGCCTCCTGTACCGCGCTGGTGAAGTAGAAGCCGCGGAACACGGGCCTGTACTGGAACGGGTTCTCATCGAACAGCGTGACCAGGAAGGCGCGCAGCGTGGGCTTGACCGAGGCGAACTCCAGCGGAAAGCTCAGCAGCCCCGGCGACAGCTTGCCGTTGCGGTGCTGCGCGATCTGCGCCACGCTGATCTCCTTCAGGCCGTCGCACAGTTCGTCGAAGCGCTGGTCGAATACAGAGGCGACATCGCGGCGCTCTTCGGGAGCGAAGGGCAGGGTGGCGCCCCAGACGCGGTCGCGCTCCTGCTTCTCGTTGTCGCCAAAGAATTCGGTAAAGCCGGTGATCAGGTCGGCCTTGGTGAACATCACGTAGACCGGCGCGAATACTTCAAGCCGCTCGGTCAGTTCCTGCACGCGCTGGCGCAGGTTCTTGGCCAGGTTGATGGCGAACTCGGGCCGGTTCTGCGTCAGTTCCGGAATGCTGACCGTGACCACGATGCCGTTGATCGGCGCCTTGGGCCGATAGCGCTTGAGCAGGTCGAGGAAGCCCAGCCATTCGCGCCGGTCTTCCTCATGCACGGCATAGCGGCCCGCGGTATCGAGCAGGATGCCTTCGGTGGTGAAGAACCAGTCGCAGTTGCGCGTGCCGCCAATGCCGTGGATCACGGCGCTGTTCTTGTCGGCGAACGGAAACTGCAGGCCGGAGTTCAGCACGGCCGTGCTCTTGCCCGCCGCGGGGTTGCCGATCACGATGTACCAGGGCAGCTCGTAGAGCGCCTCGCTCCCCGACATCTGGCCCAGCTTCGAGCTCTTGATGGTCTTTACGGCGCTGGCCAGGCGCGTGCGCAGCGCCTCGACCTCGTCGCGCTTGTCGGGTGGCGCGGCCTTGGCGGCCATGTCGGCCTGCTGCTCGAGGATGCCTTCGAGCTTGCCGCTGGCCCGGCGTGCGCGCCAGCGCTTCCACAGGTAGGTGGCCAGCCACGCCAGCAACAACACACCCAGGACGATGGCGACCCAGGCCAGCCCGATTTCTAAAGTCTGCGCCATCAGCAACAGGAAGACGGTCAGCACGACCACGCCGAATACCGACAGCGTGCGTGTGTGGGTCAGGAAGTTAAGGATGCGATGCATGTTGCCTTTGGCTCGGGAGCAATACGGGATTCGGGGGCGTGGTTCGGGTCAGGCGATGGATCACGCCGGCAGGATCGCGACGGCGCCACGCTGCTGCGCGTCGCCGGCGCTCAGTGCCAGCACGGGCCGGCCGCCATCGAGCGCCAGCTGATGGGCCACGACCACTGGCAGCAGCGCACCGGCGGCGCCGGCGTAGCCGCACGGCAGGCCCAGCGCCAGCAGGTCGGCCACGGGGTCCAGCGTCGGGAAACGGGTGCTGACGACCTGGGCGATCTCGACCGTGCGCACGGGGTGGACGCCGGTGTCTGTGACGATGGTTGCCACTGCCGCCGGGGCTTCTTCGGACGGCGGCGCGGTGTCTGCTGCATCCTGGGGCGCCGCTTCGGCCTTGCCGGCAATGGTCTCGAGCGCCTGGGTGACAGCGTGAGCCAGCGCCTCGAGCTGTGGCTGGCCGCGGTCTGCCGTAGGCGCTTCCAGGCGGGCCATTGCCGTGCGCGTGATGAGGATCGGTGCGCTATCGGCTTGGACGTCGGCATCCTCGTCCGTGCCGGCCTTGGCCGCGCCGGCGGCAGGCTGGTGCGCGCCCAGCAGCACGCCGGCGGCGGCCTCGCCCGGGGTCCGGCCATGCGGGCAGCGCGCACTGAACAACTGATCTTCCTGTTCCAACGCTTCGACGGTATTGGCGCCGATCAGTGAATCGGCGGCCACCAGCATGCGCAGCGCCGGCTGGCCGTCGACCGGGCGGTTCACGGCCTGGGTGGCGCGATCCAGCAACAGCAGGGCATCGCCGTCGCCGCGCGCGGCCGTGGCTTCGAGCGTGAGTCGCGTGGCTGGCCAGTATTGGGACAAGCGCTCGCGCAACCAGTCGCCTGCCGCGGCCTGGCGCGGTTCCGGCCAGCCGCGTGGCAGCAGCAGGGTGGCCACCAGCGGGGCGGTGCTATCCGGCACGGCCATGTCGTGGCCGGCTGGCGCGTAGACCGCCGCCTGCATGGCGAGCTCGTCGGTGACCTCGGCCGCGAGCGCGAGCGCGCGCAGGGCCTCGTCGTCCCAGGCCAGATCAGGCGTGCGCGCGGCGAATTCCGTGCGCAGGCTTTCGATATCGAGCGACTCCACCTGGGCAGCAAAGACAGGCGCAGGCAAGCCATCCAGCGCAACCAGGCCAGGCCGGTTGCCGGCCTTGGCGGCCTCCGCCAGCGCATCGGGCGCATTGCCCGCAGGCGTGCGCACGGCGGTGGCAAGCAGCGCCGCACGCCAGGTACGGGTGGGATCGTTGGGCTCCGCCTGCACCCCCTCCACGGCATTGCCGGCTTCTCCGGACGCCGCAGCGGCGGGTGTTTGGCTGGCGGCCGCGACATTGGTACGGATCCCGTCCAGGGCCCGCTTGATGACCAGGTAGGCAGCCACCATGCCCGCCGGCATCAGCGCCAGGTGCGTGACGATGTCCGTGGTGGTCGGCATCCGGTTGATCGACTGCCACCAGGCAATGGTCGCGACCCACACCACGGCGAACACCGCGAACAGGATCAGCGTGGACTTGATCAGTCTTGGAAACATGGTTTCGTGTCGAGTAGCGGCGCAAGTGCGTTTGAAACGGCCGTTCGCTGCCGGGACTTCATGCGCTGCCGGTCACGCCCTGGCTGGACAGCAAGGTTGCGCCGCAAGCGGTCTTGTCGCCGTGCCGCGCGGCGGCACGGCCGTCGATGATCACGTTGGGGTCGCCGGTGACGATGACGGTGGTGCCGCCATGGCCCGAGCGAGGGCAGGTGACACGGTCCCCCACGCACGCAATGCCCTTGCCGTTGGTGCTGGTGTTGCCCGAGGCGGTGATCACCACGCCGCCGTGGTCGGTCTTGTCGCCCAGCAGAATGAAAGGACGTGCCACTACGCTCTCCCCAAATTGCGCCGGCTCACCGCTGCCGGTCCTGTATCCATGTTCCCGCCAGCCCCGCCATGCGGGGGCGATCGTGCCGTTATTGCTGTGCCGGCCGTTTGCCCAGCACACCCGGACGACGCAGCTCGACGTGCCCGAGATCCATCATCTTCCAGCGGCCGCCCCACACCAGGCCGGCCGACTCGGCGGCACGGCCATACAGTTCGTAGCCGCGCATGGCCCACGGGTCCTTCTCGCTGATCACCAGCTTGCCGTCGCGGTAGAAGGCACTGTCCGCGGCCAGCCCGAACTGGTGATAGCTGTGGTAGGCGCCGGCCTGCGTCACATGACTGCCCATCGCCGCCAGCTTGGCCTGCCGTTCCGGACTGCGGTAGCCCTCCAGCAGCGCCATTTCATAGCCATGCTCGTCGCGCATGATCTTGTAGACCAGCAGCAGCCGCTGCCTGAATTCGGCATCCAGTTGCTCCCAGTCCCGGCTGGCCTCGCGGATCGCCGGGCGGATCAGCTCCACTTCGCGCGTGGTGAACACCTCTGGCGGCAGCGGTGGCGGCGGCACCAGCCGCTCGCCATCGAGCAGCGCGGCGATCTGCGGATCCGGCTCGCGCACACCGTCATCGTCCTCGAACTGAAAGACCTGCCGGTGGCGCAGCGCCAGCGCCAGCACCGGCGGTAGCGTCACCACCCCGGCGGCAGCCAGCACCAGCGCGCGGCGCTTGGCCAGGAAGTCACGGGCTGAAGCCAGTGTCGTGGTGGCGCTGCCCACGGAGTGGCGGATCGAACTGGCCGATTGCGAACCCGCCGACGCCGCGCTGGTGCTCAGGCGGCGCCACTGCGAGCGCGCTACCGCCAAGCAGCGCTGCCGTACTGCAGGAAGAAGCAGCACGGCAGCCGCGGCAACCATCAACACGAAATAGAGGACCAGTGCGACAAAGACCATGCTTACCTGCTTGACCGGGGCTGGGCTGCGCCCCGGCGGCGAAGCCTCCGCAAGGGTGCCGAGCATATTCAGTATTTTTTACATCTGTATTCGATTTGATCTCAATCCGGGGTGGTGTTCCCGCGTATCGGGTTTGTCTTTCGACGATGCCAGCCGTAGAATCCGGGAGTCTAAGGCCAAAATGATCGAATCTGCCATATATGACACAACGGGCCGGTAATTGTAAATCCGGCCAGTAGCGTCCGCCGCGCATTTTATTTCAAATTTCTTGATGACAGATGAGCAATAGCGACGATGTGAAGCCGTCAGCGCCACCAACGCTCTTCGGCAGCGAGCCTGACGCCGACGCCGCCGGGCAGACCCGCATCCTGGCCAGCCTGGAAGGCCGCGTGCCGATGGCGGCCAAGGCTCCGGCCAGGAAGCCCGCTGGGCGCTACCTGGGAGCGGGCCTGGTCGCTGTTGCCGCAACGGCTGTGGCAGGCTGGCTTTGGCTGGACTGGGTCGCCGATACGCCCGTATCAATCCAGGCGAGCAATCCGGCGGCCCCGGCACAGCCTTCCGCCGGTGTAGCTGCGCCCGGCGGGCAGTCGCTGGCCGACAATGCGCCCGCATCGGCGCCGGTCACTTCCGCCGCATCGGCGGAATCCGCCCAATCAGTTGCCGAGAATTCTCAGCCGCAAGCCGCAACCATCGTCGATGCCGATAACAGCGACCCCGCGCTGGATCGGCTCGGCAAGGTCGATGGCGCGGCGGTTGCCGCAGGAGCCGTCGCGGGTGCGACCACGCTGGCCGCGCTGACGTCTCTCGGTGCCCAGCCAGCCGGGGCACGGCCAAAGACTACTGAAGTCAGCAAAAATACCAAAAAGACAACACCGTCGAAGACGACGACGCCGGTGGAGAAGGGCACCACCAGTACCGCTGCGAACAGCAAGGATAAGAAGACCGTCGCCAAGGCCAGCACCTCGGCCAAGTCGAAAACAACACGTCGCAAATCCACGGGCACGGCGTCTGACCCCGATGCCGAAGTCCTGGCGGCGCTGCTGTCCCAACCCGAGGGCAAGCCGATCAGCACGGCGACGGCGAGCACGCGCTCTACCACCAAGGCGCGCAACTGAAACCCGCCACGGTTCGATCGCATTACAGAGAATCGGTGTGGCGGCCGGGCATGCGCCACACCGTGCTTGCAATCCAAGGCGGGCGCCGGCAACGGTAGTCCCCGCGGGCATGTTGGCCCCTAAGCAGTTGCAGCTGCACGAACGGACAGCGAATGGATGTAACCACTCTTTACCAACATCTTTTCAGCGCGGCACACCGCCTGTATGCGCTGGAAGGTGAAGGCGCGCTTGGCGAGCTAGCCGTCGAAGCCTGGATCGGCCGCGAAGGCGTGTCCGCGCTGGCCGAGTCGCGCATCGTCGCGGTCAGTGCCAATGCCGATATCTCATTGGACAGCCTGCTTGGCCAGCGGGTCACGTTGCTGACCACGCTCGCCGGCGGCGGCCAGTCGCGCCGCACCGGCCTGATCCGTCAGGCCGAGAAGCTCGGCGCCGACGGCAGCCTGGCGCGCTATCGCCTGACGGTGGTGCCGTGGCTGTGGCTGACCACGCAGCAGCGCAACAGCCAGGTGTTCCAGAACCGCAAGCTCGACAGCATCATCGAAAGCGTGCTGCAACCCTATGCGCCGCATGCGCAATGGCGCTATGCAGCCGGCGCCGAAGCGCGCATCGCCGCCATCGGCGAGCGTACCCATGTCGCGCAGTTCCGCGAAACCGATTACCACTTCCTGTCGCGTCTGCTGGCCGAGGCCGGGCTGGGCTATACCGTCGTGGAAGACGAGGAAGCCCCTGGCGGGCATGCCGTGGTGATCTTTGCCGACAGCGCGCAATTGCCGGAAGATGAAGAATCTGCGGCGGGTGGCGGCATCCGCTTCCATCGCGCGCACAGCCAGGAATCGGCCGATGCCATCCAGCAGCTCGCGTGCGAGACCCGCGCGACCGTGGGCGGCGTGGCGGTGACGGCATGGGATCCGGAGGCCAAGCGGGCCATCCGCGGCCACGCCCCGGCACGCTATGTTGGCAATGCGGGCCGGGCGGTCAGCCCGGATCCGTACCTGTCCGTCAGCCTGTCATTGGCGCCGGACGCGGCGAGCGCGCAGCGCGTTGCCGAGCAGGTGATCGAAGCCGTCGAAGCCCGCGCGCTGCTGTTCACCGGCCGGGCCTCCGTGCGCACGCTGCGCAGCGGCACGCGGCTGACCGTCAATGGCTGCCCACACCTGCCGCCGCAGCAAGACGATGCGGCAGGCTACCCGCTGCTGCTCGATGCGGTGGAGCAGTGCGGCATCAACAACCTGGCCGCCGACACGCGCGCCGCACTGGCCGATCGCATGGGGCCGCTCGAGGCGGCCTTGTGTTTCGACACACCCCCGGCCGCACCGGACGCCGCAGAGGCAACGCCCGGCTTGCTGGGCGTGTTGCCAGATCAAGAGCCCGTGCGCCTGGCTCCCACGCAAGCGCTGCAGACGGCAGCACGCGAACAGGGCTACGCGGCCATGTTCCGCGCCATCGACGCCCGCCGTCCCTGGCGCGCCTGCGTACTCGACGTCGATTGTCCGCGTCTGTACAGCCGGTCCAGTTCGCTGGGGGTGCATAGCGCGATCGTCGTCGGTCCTGACGGCCAGTCCCAGGCGGATGGCAACGCCGAACACCACGCCAGCCCAGCCGGCGAAATCCGCGTGCGCTTCCACTGGCAGCGCGGCGAGCGCGCAGACGACCGCAGCAGCCGCTGGATCCGCGTCGCACAGCGCCAGGCCGGCGCCGGCATGGGCTGGCAGTGGCTGCCGCGCATCGGCCAGGAAGTGCTGGTCAAATTCGCCGACGACGACATCGACCAGCCATTCGTCATCGGCGCGCTGTACAACGGCCAGGGTGAAGCGGGCCACGCGCCCACGCCAGGCGGCAAGACCGCAGCGGCAGGCGGTGACAGGCAGTCCCTGTACACGCAGGGCACGGACAGCGCAGCCAGCGCGCAAGGCAACCTCGCCGGTGGCAACAGTCCCGCCTGGCATGGCCTGGGCGCGCAGCCCGACGGCCACCGCAATGCCGCCGCGCTGACGGGTTTCAAGAGCCAGGAGCACGGCGGCAAAGGCTACAACCAGCTGGTGCTGGACGACAGCGACAGCCAACTGCGCACGCAACTGGCCACCACGCTGCAATCGACCCAGCTCAACCTTGGCCACCTGATCCACCAGCAGGACAACCGGCGCGGCAGCTTCCGCGGCCAGGGCTTTGAGCTGCGCACCGACGGCCACGCCGCCGTGCGCGGCCAGGCCGGCCTATTGCTGACCACTTACCGTGACGCCGTCACCGGCCGTGCGCTGCCCACCGGCGACAACGCCGCCGGCATCGCGTTGCTGCGCCAGGCGCGCGATCTCGTCAAAACCCTGAGCCAGGGCGCGACCACGCACCAGACGCAGGCGCTGTCGACCGGCAAGGATGACGACGCCCCGTTGTCGGAGCAGACCCAGGCTGCGTCCGGCATGGTCGATGGTCAAGCGCTGGAAGCGGCCAAGGACGATGCGTCCAGCGGCAACACCACGACCCCCGGCAAGGTCCCGCACCAGGCCGCCGCCATGGTCCACCTCAACGGCCGCGCCGGGCTGACGCTGGTTGCAGGCCAGGACCTGCAGATCGCCAACGGCGAAAGCGTGGCACTGGCCAGCGGCCAGGACAGCAACATCGCGGTAGCCGGCCAAGGCCGCGTGCACGCCGGGCAGGCCATCGGCGTGGCGGCAGGACTGTCGGGCGCGGGGGACCACAACATCGGCCTTCAGTTGACGGCGGGGCAGGATGATATCGATATCCAGGCGCAGCACGATCTGCTGAAGCTGGCGGCACGGGATGACCTGACCGTGGTGTCGGCCAACATGAACGTGGATTTCGCCGCGGCGAAACGGATCCGCATTGCCACGGCGGGCGGGGCGTCGATATTGATCGAGGGCGGGAATATTACGGTGGAGTGTCCGGGGGCGATTACTTATAAGGCGGCGCAGAGGAAGTTCGAGGGGGCGGTGAATAGTGCCTACCCGCTCCCGGAATTTCCGCAAGCCCCGATGCCTTACAAGCCCATGGAATTCCGCATGCGACTGGCAAATACCCCGGGCGAAGGCGGGCACGCGCTGGCTCACGCGCCCTGGAAGATCGCTGTTGGCGAAGCGCCGCTGGGACTCGGCATGGTGGCTGACGACGAACTGGTGGCACATGGCGTTACCGACGCGGATGGCAACGTGGTCCTCAGCCAGGCCCAGCAGGAAGCCCTGGCGCGGGCCTATTGCGCCAGTCCAGCCAACACCTGGCTGGTATATCCCGGCCAGACCGTACGCGTGCACGTCGCCGAGCAGGATCCGTCGTGGACGGACGAGGAGGCAGCACGCCACGCGCTCAATGCCGGTGATTTCAGCGGTGGCTTGCCGCAATCCATGTCGGACGACAATACCCAGCAACGCCTGCGCTATGCGCGCGATGCGCTGACTGCGGGGTCGCCCAATCAGATCTACAAAAAAACTCAGTAAATAAGAAGCTATGGGTGCGCCAGACAAGCAGGTGTATCAGATCCTTGGTGAAGACCAGAAGGCCGCAAAGACGGCGACGTCTGCGCCCGGCTGCTTCGTGCACGGCAAGGACGTATTCTCCGAGCCCGTGAAGGGCAACGCGGTGCAGTTCTTTGTCACGGGGACAGAGTACTTCGACAACGTTGCCAAGGCGATAGAAGGCGCGCAGTCGAGCGTGTTTATCACCGGCTGGCAAGTGAATTTCGATGTCGTGCTGACCGGCAAGAAGACGCTCTGGACATGCCTTCGTACCGCCGTCCGAAACGGGGCCAGCGTTTATGTCATGCCCTGGATGTCTCCCAAGGTCGGCGTCGACACAGGAGACCTGGAGACCGCGCTAACGGTGATTCAGCTCAACGCCGGGCTGCCCGCTCCGCGAGCCTTCGTCCTGCCGGCTGTATCGCAATGCGATCAATCCGGTGCATTGGGCATTGCCTTCTCGCATCACCAGAAGCTGGTGGTCATCGATAACAAGTCTGCGTACGTGGGCGGCATCGACCTTGCTTACGGCAGGCGGGATGATGGCAAGTATTCGCTTAAGGCAGACGGGCGGCAGGGCAGCGAGTTCTATAACAGTTGCGTACCACCGATTCATAGCCTCAGCAGCGTAGAACAAACGGCATACCTGACACGCGCCGAACTGGTGGCGGCTTGTTTCGATAACAAGGCGGGTCGTGCGGCGCAATTCTTTCTATCCGCACCAATGAAGCCGCTGGCGGGTGCGATGGACGCGTATTCCGCGGCGAGCGACAAAGTCAAGGACGTCAACAAGCAGATCTCCGACTGGTGGGTGACCAGCGACGTCGTGCCGGAATTCGTGCGAAAGGCCCAGGACAAAGTCATCGACGCCGCACAGGAATCCGCAGCCAGTGCAAGCAAGTGGGCCTACCAGCAGCTGGGAACGACCCTTCAGACTAAGGTCGAAAAACTGCGCGAGTACGGCGGCGCGCATGTAGCCGACGCCACCACCGCGCTGATGGCGTGGCTGAACGGCGCCACGCTGGACAGCTTGCCGCCCAGCCTCCTGCAAAATACAGCCGATACGATCCAGGCCTTTGTCATGCGCCTGGTGCTGGCCCTGCAAGCAGAAGGCAGCCAGCGCAAGCAGTGCTATGCAAACCTGGAGAAGCTGGGGAAACTCTTGCCTGCCGGCGGAAAGTGCCCTGACAGCAGCGTACAGCCGCGCATGCCCTGGCATGACGTGCATTGCCGAATCGAAGGGCCGTCGGTTTATGACCTGAGTCGCAATTTCGTACGGCGCTGGAATGGCGTGGCTCTGCAGTACGAGCGCAGCGATGGCAGGACGGTCGACGCGCTGCTGCGGCAACTCGGTATCGCGGCTCGTCTCAAGGCACCCCGCATCGGGGCTGCACACCGTCCTGTCCGATCCAAGACCCAGCCAGGGTCATGCTGGGTCCAGGTCCTCCGAAGCGCCCCGAAGAAGATGCGGGTGGCCGAGGCTGCCGGAGAGGCGGAAAAGACTACGCCGAGCGTTGCGGAAAGCAGCTGCCTGAGCGCAATGCTGAAGAACATCGAGGGCGCGTCGCATTTTATTTACATCGAGGGTCAGTTTTTTCAGTCCGATTATGGGAGCACCATGATCGGAAACGAGGAAGCGGGCGGCGGTGCCCCGGCCTCAGGACCGATGCATGCGTTGATGGACGTCAAAGGGTCGCCGGGATATCAAAAATATGCCGCGCAACTCGGCATACTTGGTGTGCCGCCCGGACAGATCTATAAGTCCCTCAAATGGAGCCAGATCGACGACGTGCAGCGGGACATCAGGGGAGGCGGCGCCGACTTTGTCAATGACCTGAAGCGGGTCATGGCCACGCAAGCCCAAATCGCTGGCTTCAGTGCCCTGGGACCGTCTCAAAAGTCCCTGAAGAATCCGATTTGCAAGGCGTTGGGTGATCGGATTACACGGGCCATCTACGACGGCAAGCCGTTCCATGTCTACATGGTGTTGCCTGTACATCCCGAGGGGACACTTGACACGATCAACATCATGACGCAACAGCATCTGACGATGCAGTCGCTGGTGTTTGGGAGCCACAGTCTGGTGAATCGGATTCGGCGCGCGTTGCTGGCGATGATGTATGTGCGTGAGCGGAAGATGGAGGTGAAGAGGGCGAGGGAATTAGCAAATGAGGTAAAGCCTAATGTGCTGGATGAGAAGGTTCGACAGGTAGAGTGGGAGCAATACCTGACACTACTCAACTTACGCAATTGGGACGTACTGAAAAATCGGCCTGTCACCGAGCAGATATATGTCCACAGCAAGTTATTGATTGCCGATGATCGCGTGGTGGTTCTTGGCAGTGCAAATATCAATGATCGAAGCCAACTCGGAGACAGAGACTCGGAATTGGCTGTCATCATTCATGATGACAAGCCTGCAGTGGCAAAACTAGACGGAAACGATTTGCAAGGGGTCGGATCGCTCGTGCAAGATTTGCGTAAGGGGTTGTGGAGGAAACACTTTGGGCTGATGGGGGGGGCTGCGCCAGCTGGAAGACTTGGAGCGCCGACCATACTTGACGCGCCTGCTAATCGAGACACTTGGCAAGCCATCAAAACTTTAGCCTCCGCAAATGCTGAGGCATATGCAAACGCCTTCCCACATCTAGCTAAACCCCGAAATCGCAGTTCAATATGGGCGACGTGGGATGATAACGAAAGCGTCCTCAAAGGTTACATGCCATTCAATGAGCGGTTCTGGCGGCCAGATCAACCGCGAGATGAGTGCTTCACTTGGGATGCCAAGCAGCGTTTGCCAGAGAAAAGACCTGCTGAAATTCGAGGCTTTATCGTTGCGTTGCCGCTCCAATGGACGCTTGGTGAAAACAATGATTCAAAGATGAACCTAACTACGTTGGCAAATGTGGATTTTGACGAAGAGGCGGACCGTGCGCAGCGGACCGCAGCGGCTGCTTTTGGTAAATCGGATCGAGCTAATACGTAAGTTGGAGCAAGGGAATTCATTAATGTCCAGAAGACCACAGCAATTATTGAGGCGAATAGCTAGCATTTGTGCTGTTATGACATTGTTTGCCTGTGGTCCGCGCGGACAAGCCGAGGAGCCGAAGACCACATCAGGTGTAGATCGCTTTGGAAAACGAGTGGAAATACCGAACCCAAGCCGTGAAGATCGGCTGGCGGCGCTGGCACCGACGTATGTCAAGCCTGCCGACCATAAGTCAGAATGCCTAGGTAGACTGATGTTTGACACGTCGGAGAAGATGCCAATGGAATGGGCGGTTTCATCCGAGACGAGTAAGAATGGATCCTTCGACGGACTTTTCCAGCACTTTGATGACGGGACGGGTAAAGGAAGAATTCAAATCGAATCCAGTCAATTAAATACGGTGTTCGCGGTGTATGGTCCCCTAACTCCAAAGTTGCGTGATGAGTTTTTAAACTACAGGGAGGAAATGAATGCCGCTGCACTCAGCGGGTTGGGACGTGCCCTGGAGCTGCAGAAGGAAACGGAGGACATGTATATGAGGCGACCGGAGCTCCTTGGGCCTGGAATCAAGGAGCACGTAGCTGACGATAGAGCAAGGCTCGAAAAAGAACTCGAGGATATCAAGTCTGGCCAACATCGAAAGGCAATCGACTTACGCCGGCCCAATAGTGCAGCGTTTCGGGCCGATCTAAAAGCGGCCAAGCCCTATTTCCGCGGCGCAATTGTGTTAGGTAAGCACATTGTTGCCTTTCAATCGATGTTGAGAGGCTTTGAGAACTATGTTGAGCCGACTGAAGATCAATGGAAAATCGCCGAGAGTGCTCTGCGCGAGCTGATTAGCAAACTTCAACCCCGGGAGCTTTACGAGATCCCCAAGGACCTGGGCTTGTGCCTACCCTATGCGTTCCTGCGCGACGACGGCACCTATGGCAACAAGATATCCACGTCCTTTCGCCTAGCAGATAGTCCCGCAGTGATCTACACGCTCAGCGTTGCCGCGATTCCTGGCGGTGGAGCATCGGAGACGACGATATTGAACGCGACCGGTCGTTCGGCGACCGGATTACTCAGCCAGTTGCCTGAAAATACAACAGTGAAGCAGCGCCTGGGTCCTCGTCCCGCAAAGATTGGAGCACTGACCTCAGAGCAGGGAGGAATCGTGGTGGAAGCCAAGCGTCCGGGCCAGCCACCGCGGGAGGGCTATCATGTGTACACCGGATACGCCGGCTGGGCGGGTTCGCAAATCTTGCCGACCATCGAGGTGGTGATGGAGTCGGCAGCCCGAGCTTCCTACCCCAAACTGACGAAGGACGCACCACCTTACGAGCAAGCCCGCCCACGGCTGGATGGCTTGCTCAAGAGCATCCGTCTGCGACCCACGACTCCGCCAATGCCGGAGTTGGCCGGCATCCAATAGCGAGGTGGACAGACTGCGCTTTTCCGACTTTTCAATGGTTCTAGCATCGGGTTCGAAGCGCGCATGGCTTTATGGCTTCACACTGCTCATGGCCGTGATGATTGTCGCGTGCGGGAAAGCCGTCAGGCACGCGATTCCAAGACTACGATGGCCAGGCCCGCGTCCATGCCGGGCAGGCGATCGGCGTGGCGGCGGGACTTTCAAGCGCCGGGGACAACAACATCGGCCTGCAGCTGACGGCGGGGCAGAATGATATCGATATCCAGGCGCAGCACGATTTGTTAAAGCTGGCGGCACGGGATGACTTGACCGTGGTGTCGGCCAACATGAACGTGGATTTCGCGGCGGCGAAACGGATCCGCATTGCCACGGCGGGTGGGGCTTCGATATTGATCGAGGGCGGAAATATTACCGTGGAATGTCCGGGGGCGATTACTTACAAGGCGGCGCAGAGGAAGTTTGAGGGAGCGGTGAACCAGCTCTATGGCATTCCGCTATTTCCATCCAGCGTATGCGTTGAGTGCGCATTGGAAGCCGCCAAGCGGGGGGTGCCATTTTCGATGCTGCAATGAGGAATGTCGTGGAGTTTGCTGTCGATGTCCTGATACCGGAAGCTGTGGCCGCGCAAATTGTCCAGTGGCAGTCCGAACAAGAAGGCCTTTCACAGTGGCTGCTGGTCGACGCTATGCTTGTGGACTTTGCGAGAATCCAGGCGACCATGCGAAAGCGTGGCTGGTCGATTCACAATGTGCTGGAGCACTCGCGGTTTGCGGCCTTTGGTGATATGGCGCCGCACTTGATTGGGTTGCCCACTGGGGATGCCCATGCGCAAACGCAGATTCGGCAACTCATAGCGTCAGGGGCGGCCGCCCCGGCGTTCAGTTGGTTGGCTTCCTCACAGCCGATGGAGAAGGTATGCCAGACGCTGGCCTATCTGGCGATGGTTCAGGTTGACGGCGACATGGAGCTCCATTGCCGGTTTGCCGGCACGCGCATACTGCCGGAGTTGTGGCGCGTGCTGACGGATTCACAACGTCGCCGGGTGACGCAAAACATTGCATCTTGGGGCTGCTTGGGATGCCAGCGAGGGCGATACGATGTTCAGCCTCCTTCTGGACACGACGCCGGAGTTGGTTCCTGGCGAGCAGCGAGCGAATTTCCATGCAGCGCTAATGAGCTATCTCGATCGCGCGACGACGCTGGGCATAAAGCGGCCTGCGGACCGGTTGCAGTTCATCGTGTTAAGCCTTACCTGTGCTGAGACGTTCTATCAATTGCCAGAGTTGGCGGATACCTGGAAACAGGTGGCTAGTGGTGACAGCCTTCAGGAATGCATGACGCAATGGTCAGATACTTTGTGGAACGTGCTGGAAGGGAGTGGTGGCGATCGTTGCTCCCATCAGTCTGGTGGCATGGTGAGTTCGTAACAGAGCACGTGCGAGTATTCCTGACGCGGTGACGTGACGGCATTTATTGTGAGGCTTGCGGCGTGTGGTAGGAGCGAACTTCCGATTTTCTGATAAGCAAGATTTTGTGTTAGACGTCCGCGGTTCGGGTCATGTGACACGTGCGGGATGAACAGGAACACCCATGAGGCACAAGCGAGCATTAGTGGCTGTAATGATCTTCTCTGCGTTGACGATGCTGGTCGCGGCGTGCGGCAAAGGGGGCGAGCAACCGGACGATACCGCTGCTTCTAGCATCACTCCTTACAACCATACCCCTGACTACATTCACCAGTTTTATGTCAATGATGCATGGGGTGGTAATTCCCGAGCCTATGGTGGAGGCGGCAGCTTCGTTTGTTGTGTGACTTACCCAGGGAAGTGGCATGAAGGCTTGACTGCCGAGGTCCGGTGGACCACCTCGAGTTCAGATCCGAATGCGACGGGCGCAGAGGCTGAAGAGACGTGGCACGAAGCGATCGTGCCAATTGAGAAATACGAAAAGCCGGGAAACGTCAATGTACATTTCCTGCCTGATGGGAAGGTGAGAATAATCATCTCAAGTATGGGTTCTGGCCACCCCGACTATCCCGGCCCAGACTATCCTGTAAAGCCACCAGACTTCCAATTTGAGCCATGGCGTGGTGCTGCGAGCGAAGCCGAGGCCCGTGCTCGCTCTCAAGAGGCACACCGAGTGCTTCAGGTAAGCCCCGACGAGTCACTATCGCTTCCCCAGAGCAAATGCCCCTGTATCCGAAGGAACGAAGATGAGCACTTTTTAGCCGGGCTGGTATGAACTCAGTTTTAACGCTATTACGCGTGATGTTCGCTGCGGATATTTCAAGACCACGACGACGTTGACAGCAGAATGCCTGGTCGAGAGTAGCGGGCACCAAATCCTTGTGTGGCGAGATCCGGCAGGATTGAATGGGCTCGGCAGGCCTGCAATCTGGCTGCCGCATTATCGGCAGCTTGCTTCCGCTTCAACGACTGACTGGTGGAACAGCAATGTTGCAGGTCTTCAACGCCTTGCATCGATCATTGTTAAACCATGACTTGCTCGAAAGGCACGAGATGCTTACCCTTTCGACAAGCACCATTCACGGGTCTTGGCACCGCCTGGCGCCTGGGCGATGGCAAGATGATCGGAATCTTCAGCGACCTTCAAAAGCGCCTAATGAAAGCGATCGAAGGCAGGCGGCCAAGGATCAGTGCCGTCCGACTTTCAGTTTTTGGCTTCTCACGCGGTGCCGCAGAAGCTCGCACCTTTTGCCAGTGGATACGCAAGGCAACCGGCATGAAGGTTGGCGATGCCACGCTCGACTTGCGCTTCCTGGGCATATTCGATACCGTCGCCTCGGTTGGCGAGCGTGAGCCGCTGTCGCCAGCAATGCCGGCATCGGCCTAGAATCAGAGTTCCTGTCCGCAACGGCAACAAGATTCCCGCTAGGAGCACAACGCATGAGCCAACTGTTCGAGCCGCTCGCCATCGGCGGCCTCACCCTTGCCAACCGCATCACGATCGCGCCGATGTGCCAGTATTCCGCGCACGACGGCAATGCGGGCGACTGGCACATGATCCACCTGGGTTCGCTGGCGCTGTCGGGCGCGGGCATGCTGATTGTCGAGGCCACGGCGGTGTCCGCGGAAGGGCGCATCACGCCGTATGACCTGGGCCTGTATTCGGACGACAACGAGGCGGCACTGGGCCGCGTGGTCAACGCGATGCGCACGCATTCTCCGATCGCCATCGCGATCCAGCTGGGGCATGCCGGCCGCAAGGCGTCGAGCCAGGCGCCGTGGGACGGCGGTCAGCAGATTGCCCCGGACGCGCCCTTGGGCTGGCATGCGGTGGCGCCTTCGGCGGTGCCGCATGGTGCAGCGGAAGCCGCGCCGGTGGCGCTGGACCGCGCGGGCATGGACAAGGTGCGCGATGACTTTGTCGCCGCGGCAAGGCGCGCAGCGCGGCTGGGGCTGGATGGCATCGAGATCCACGCCGCGCATGGCTATCTGCTGCATCAGTTCCTGTCGCCGCTGGCCAACCACCGGGGCGACGAATACGGCGGCAGCCTGGAGAACCGGATGCGCTTCCCGATTGAAGTGTTCGACGCGGTGCGCGAGGCGTTTCCGGCGCAGCGGCCAGTATGGATGCGCATCTCGGCAACCGACTGGGTGCCGGGCGGATGGGATATCGAGGGCACAGTCGCCTTGTCGAAAGCGCTGAAGGCGCGCGGTTGCGCGGCGGTCCACGTGACCACCGGCGGGGTCTCACCGCAGCAGGCGATCAAGCTCGGGCCCGGATACCAGGTGCCCTACGCGCAGCGGGTGAAGGCGGAGGTGGGCCTGCCGACCATTGCAGTCGGGCTCATCACCGAGCCGGAGCAGGCCGAAGCCATCATCGCCAATCAGGAAGCCGACGCGGTATCGCTGGCCCGTGCCATGCTGTATGACCCCCGCTGGCCCTGGCATGCCGCCGCGCGGCTGGGTGCGAGCGTGCAGGCGCCGAAGCAATACTGGCGTTCGCAGCCGCGCGAACTGAAAGACCTGTTCGCCGGCGCGGCGTTTGGGCAGCGCTAGGCAATCGATGATAGTGGAGGACCGCCATGAAACCGAGGATTACGCTGATCACGCTGGGTGTCGATGACTTGCAGCGTGCGGTGAGCTTTTATCGCGACGGGCTCGGCCTGCCTACCGCGGGCATTGTCGGCGAGCAGTTCGAGCACGGCGCGGTGGCGTTCTTTGACCTGCAGGCCGGCCTCAAGCTGGCGCTCTGGCCGCGCGCCAGCCTGGCGCATGATGCCGGACTGCAGGTAACGCCGCGCGCGCTGACCGATGTCTCGCTGGCCCATAACGTCGCCGACAAGGCCGAAGTCGATGCGGTGATGGCGCAGGCACTGGGCGCCGGTGCCAGCGTGGTCAAGCCGGCACAGGACACCTTCTGGGGCGGATACGCCGGCTACTTCCAGGATCCGGACGGGCATCTGTGGGAAATTGCATGGAACCCCGAGATGCTGCCGGCCGATTGAGCCGACCTGCCCGCTGCTGGTGCGCCGCCGCAGAGGGATTTCCATAATTGCCACGCGCCGCCGAAGTGCGGACTATCCTTGCAACAGACAGCCATAGCATGCTGTCGACGGAGCGCCCCCACGCAGTTCCGCAACACCCCACGCATCCCGCCCCGTTGGCAGCCCACCGAAGTAAAGCAATAAGAACAATGGCAAGGGAGACGTCCATGCAAGTCTATGACAGCCTGCTGTATGTGACTGCGATGGTGCTGGTGTGTTTGTACGTGTATCTGGGCATACTGTCCCGCAGCACGGCGATCAGGCTCGGCTCGCCGGCGATCGTGGCGGGACTGGTGCTGGCCTATTCGCTGTCGCCGCTGCATTCGGGCGGTTGAAGGCCCCGGCCCCGGCGTGACCGGGGCGTCGTTCACTACGTCACCGCCGCCTGGCGGTCCGCCGCGCCTCTGTCCTGTGCCGGGAATTCCCGCAGCAGGGTGTCGATGGCCGCCTGCAATTCCTGTGGCACCACTGGCTTGTGCAGCAATGCTGTGCCGGTCGCGTGCGCGGTGCGCAGGCGGTCGGCCGCAGTATCCCCCGTAATGATGATGGCCGGCACGTGCCGGCCCAGCCGCTGCCGGATCGCGTCCAGCGCCTGCTGGCCGGTACGGTGTCCGCGCAGGCGGTAGTCGGCCAGAACCAGCCCCGGTGTGAACCCGGCCAGCGAGGCCAGCGCCTGTTCTTCGGATTCGACTGTGCAGCACTCGCAGCGCCAGGCCGACAGCAGCTCGGACATCGCGCTGCGGATGGCCTCGTCATCATCGATCACCAGCACACGGAGCCCATCGAGCGCGCGCGCTGCCGGCACCAGCGGGCTCTCTTCCGGGGGTTCCCATGCCTGCCGCAGGCTGAAGCGAAACACGGACCCCCGCCCCGGGGTGGACGCGAGGGTCACGCGCGTCTGCATCGTCCGCGCCAGGCCCTCGACAATGGCCAGCCCAAGCCCGAGCCCCTTGCGCTGGTCACGCTCGGGATTGCCCAGCTGATGGAATTCCCGAAAGATGTCGCGGTGCTGTGCGGCGGGAATGCCGATGCCGGTGTCCCAGACTTCGATGGTGGCCAGCACGCCGCGCTGGCGGCAAGCCACCAGCACGCCGCCTTGCTGCGTGTAGCGGATGGCATTGGCAATCAGGTTGCGCAGCACCAGTTCGACCAGCGTGGGGTCGCCATGCAGTGTGACGGTGGTATCCCGCGTGCGATACACCAGCCCGCGCGCCTCGGCCTGCGGTGCGAACTCGTTCTCCAGCTTGTGCAGCAGGGGCTGCAGGCGGAACGCGCGCGCGCGCGGCGTAATCACGCCGGCCTCGAGCTTGGAGAAGTCCAGCAGCGAGTTCAGCATCTCGCGCGCGGCCCCGGAAGACGCTTCGATATGCGCCAGCAACTGGCGCTGGCGTTCATCCAGCCAGGTGCGGCCCAGCGATACCAGGAATAGCCCCATCGCGTGCAGCGGCTGGCGCAGGTCATGGCTTGCGGAGGCCAGGAATACCGATTTGGCGCGGCTGGCGTCCTCGGCCGCGTGCTGCGCGGCCTCGGCGCGCGCGGTCTGTTCGCGCAGCTGCGAGATCAGTTCCACGTTCTCGAAGCGCAGCGCAATCGATTGCCGCGCCACACGCGCATAGTTGCGCGCGAAGACCAGCAGCACGCACAGGTACAGCGGCGTGCCGAGGAACATCGGCAAGTATTCGATATCGCCGGTGGCCAGGAAGGCGATCCATACCGGTACGATCGCCGGCACGAAGAAACCGATCGCCACCGGCAGGCATGCCGAGAATACCGCGAGCGCGGCAGCGCTCATCCCGGCGATCAGCGACAGGATGCAGATCACCACCGCCGGCATGCGCACGTCCAGGTATAGCCACGCCACCAGTCCCCACAGCGCGCCGATCAGCACCAGCATGGCGGTCATGCCGCGCGCATAGCGTGGGGCGCCGGCTTCGGTCAGCCGCCCGGGCAAGCGCAGCCGTCCAAAGTAGGCCACGGCGCAAACCAGTACCATCGCGCCCGCCCAGGGCAGGGCACCGGGGCGGTCGCCGTTCAGGGTCAGGCCGATCGCCAGGATGAGGGCTGCCAGCGAACAGCCTGCCATCGCGCAGCCGAAGCTCTGGTCGATCAGGTTCATCTGCGCGGCGAGCAGGCGCGGCGCATCGTAGCCGGGCAGCCAGCGCAGCGGGCTGCGCGCGGGGGCGGCCGGGTCGTTTGTCTCCACCGTCATCGCACCGCCTGTACCAGGCCGCGCCGCTGGGCTTCAAGGATGGCTTCAACGCGGCTGACCACGCCGAGATGATTGAGAATGGCCGCGACATGGACGCGCACGGTGTTCTCGGACAGGCCCATATGGTAGGCAATGACCTTGTTCGAGCGGCCGAGCGTCAGTTGATGCAGCACCTCCAGCTGGCGCGGTGTGAGTGTGCTCGCGGCGTAGGACTGCTGGGGCGGTGCCGCGGCATCGGCCTCGCCGGAAAAATGGGTGCCGCCGGCCAGGCAGCACGCGATCGCCTCCTCGATCTCGCGTGCGTCGGCGGACTTGGGCAGGAACCCCGAAATCTCGCGCCGTACTTCCGGCGGGATGGTTTCCAGCCCCGAAGTGCCCGACACGATCAGGATGCGCGCCGCCGGGAAATGCCGGCGCAACACCTTGACGCCCTCGATGCCGTTCAGGCCCGGCATCTGGATATCGAGCAGCATGATGTCGAGCGCCGCGCCGTCGTGGTCCTGCACCGCCTGCATGACCGAACCGGCCTCGAGGATATGCGCCACGCTCGGGCTGTCGGCCAGCACCAGGCGCAGGCCGGTGCGGAACAAGGTATGGTCGTCGATCAGCAGCAGGCGGGCGTGGGGCATTGAACGGAAGGGGCGGAGGGGCGATCCATTGAACAAGAATCGCGGGCGCTTGTCCATGCAACCAGTGTGGGGGCGCAACTAGTCCGGAAAGATTATTGGCGCGCGGGAAACCCGGTGCAAAGATGCGAGCGTGGGCAGTTCCGCGACGTGCCCGCACCACTTTGCTACCCACTACCACCCGGCTGTGGGTATTTTTTTGAGCGCGCCACGCCAGGTGCCGGTGTAAAAGAAAAAAGCCGGCACCGCATGGCGGCACCGGCTTTACCCGGCCCGGGCGCAACACGCCCGGGCCGGCGCCTCGCGAGGCAAGTTACGGGCGATTCACAGAGATATCGTAGAACGTTCCGTTCACGGCGATTCCCCAGCTCAGGCCGGTATTGCCCGGAACCAGAGAGATCATCTCGGCAGCGTTGCTGCTGGCGGCACGATAGCGCAGGCCGTTGGCCGGGCTGTTAGCCTTCCAGCTGTCCAGGCGGCCGTCTTCCACGCGCTTGCGCGTGTAGCTGCCGGTCTGCGCATCCACCACAGTCACGACGGTCGACCACGTGCCGGCGTTTTGCAGCGTGGGCACCACGCCACCAAACATGACCGTGTCCCAGTACGAATTGGTCGCACCCACCACCGGCAGGGGACGTACCACCTGCTTGGCGGCGAACATGAAGCCATCGTCGTGGGTGATGACGACCGTCACCTGGCCGTCGGTACCCTTGAATGCATAGGCCAGCTGCGAGCCGAAGCTGTCGGTGATCCTGAAGCTGCCGTCGGCGTTGGCGCTGAGCGTCGGCAGTTCTTCCGGCAGCCATGCCTCGCAGGTGTTCACGCCGGAGCAGTCGGCACCCTTGGTCAGCTTGCCCGCGGCATCGATGCTGAAGGTGACGCGGCGCGATGCGTAGGGGGTCCCGCTGTGGTCCCGCTCCATGCCGAGACCGTTCCAGTCGCCTGCCAGGTCAGCCAGGGCAACGGCCTGTGCGGGCAGCAGCAGGGTGGGCAGATCGCTCATCGGGCCCGCGGGCGGCACGGCCAGTGCGATGCCCGACTTGGCCACCATCACGGTATTGGTGGTCCCGTTCGTGCCCGGCACGGTGAAGCGGCAGTTGTCGTTGGCAACGGCGGTGAAGGGGACGGTCTCGTTGCCGACCTGCAGCTTGAGCGCGGCCGCGTCGAGGTCGCCGGCTTCCGCTGCCGCGGAGCCCAGTCCGATCACATGGTATTTGCCCGTCTTCAGCCCGGCGCAGCTCGACGCCGCCGGCTGCAGCGCGGTCTGGACCGCTGCGGCGTCGGCATTGGCAGCCACTGCGGAGGACAACTCACCCAGCGTGGTCTGCGACGCTTCCAGGCGATCGCCCAGTTGGTCCAGCAGCTTGTCCTGGGCATTGCCAGCGTTGGCGCCGTTGGCGGCCACCAGCGGATCCTTGAGCGGGTCGACGCTGGTCAGGTCCACCACGCCGGTCAGCACCAGGCGCACCGCTTCTGTGGCGCTGGTCAGGTTGCCGGAGGTCAGCTTGGCCTGCGCGGTGGCGTCGAACTGGTCGAAGAAGGCCGTGGTGCTGCCCTGCGCCAGCGATGCGGTGACCAGTTCGGTCAGCGGGGTGATGTTGGCCACGGCGGTGGTGCCGGTGCCGGCCTCGACCACTGAATGCAGCGTGTTGCCGTCAGGCGTCTTGACGCTGAGCACGCATGGGCGCGTGGCGCCGTTGATGCTGAGCGTGAAGGTTCCGTCCGCGGCGGTAGTGGCCGTGCCGCTGCCGGTTGCGCATTTGGCCTGGACCGTGGCGCCGGCCAACGCCGCGCCCACGGCTGCGGTGCCGGTGATCTTCGTAGCGGCGGGTGCCGTGGTCGTGGAGTCTCCTCCGCCGCCTCCGCAGGCCGTCAGTACTGCCGCCGCCAGACCCGTCAAAAACAGATGTTTTGTTTTCATCCCTGTATTGATTTCTGTGGTTTTTGTTGTGGCAGGGCGCTGCGTGATGGAACCTGGCTCATGCTGGACCCCGCCCACGGGGCGGCTTACCCGCCCCGCGGGCGCGATTTTCCTTGAGATGCCTGATGGCGGCCAACCCGCGTTGAGGTGATTGACAAACCACGCGCGGCGTGGCGGGTGGCTTGCCGCCAAGGAAGGACCAATCAGGCAGCCGCCCGTACCAGCCCCGGCCAGGTTGCCGTCGGCGCGAGCGTGCGGCCGCCAGCGCGGCAATCTTCGAGCAGCCGCATGGCGTCGATGCCGAACCAGTCGTGCCAGGCGCGCGCCAGCGCGTTGGCTGAACGCAGGCCCGCGTGCGTGGCCAGCTGGTCCAGCGCGGGCACCAGGCCGCCGGCGCTGGCCAGCGCGTGCAGCGCATGCGCGGCGCGTTGCTCGCGCAGCAGCGGATGCAGCGCCTCGCCTTCGGCAAAGAGGCGCGCGCGCACCAGGCGCGCCGGCACTTGCCATTGCGCCGCCAGGCGCTCGGCGTTCCAGTCGGTGTCGGGGCGGGAAAAGACCAGGCCGGCGAACTGGCGCGACCACGGGCGCTCGGCGGGCTTGCCGGCCAGGCGCGGACAGTCGCTGTCCGGCACGGCGGTCAGGACGATGGCGCAGGGTTGCTGCCAGGTGCCAGGCAGGTCGCAATCGAAGTGGGCGAAGGCGTGCACCACGAACGGATCGCCGGGCCGCACTTCGCGCCGCGCGTTGGCATCGCGCAAGCTGGCAGTGCCGTGCAGGGCTTGCACATGGACGGCAAAGGGAAAGCGCAGGCGGGCAAAGCGGACGTGGTGACGGCTGACAAGCGGCATGCGGAAAACGACCCGGAAGCTGGCGGCGGTGCGGCGGGTAACTGTCGCAGGATTCGGCGGGCGGCGCAAGCCACGGACAGCGGTTTAAGGCCGGCCCGGCCCCTGGTTGGCGGCCGCGTTACAGGTCAGACATCCCGAAGTGGCGCAGCCGTGGCAGGTCAGTCACGCGGATGCTTTGGTACGACAGGTGCACCATGCCCGCATCCGCCAGCCGGCGCAGCGCCTGGTTGACGCGCTGGCGCGAGAGCCCGGTGAGCAGGCCGATCTCTTCCTGCGACAGCTCCAGAACCGGGCTGGTGCGCGGATACAGGTCCGGATGGAACAGCTGGGCGATGGCCTGCGCCACGCGCGCATCGGCCCCCAGCAGGCGGTCGTTCTGCACGGTGGCGATGAACTGGCCCATGCGTTCGTTGAGCTGGCGCACGACAAAGCTGGCGAATGGCAGGCTCTGCGCCAGCAATGTGTTGAAGACCGGCTCGGGCACCAGCAGCACCTGCGAGTCGCGGATCGCGATCACGTCATAGCGGCGGTCTTCGCGCTTGATCACGCTGCCTTCGCCGCACCAGCCGCCGGCCGGCACGCCAGAGAAGGTGCAGCCACGGCCATCGGGCGTGTACACCGCCAGCTTGATCAGGCCGCTGTCGACGCCGATCCAGTGGCGCGAAGGCTCGCCGCGCCGGGCGATGAGGCTGCCCGCGGCAAAGGACTGCAGCAGGGTTTCGCGCGCGGCAAGGGCTTGGTGTGCCGGGGCCAGTTCGCCGAACCAGGCATGGCCGGCGAGCACCGCGGCGGGCGCCGGGGCGGGGAGGGAAGTGGGGTGTGCGGGTTCGCTCATGGCGCGGACGGGCGGGCTGCGCCGCATCCTGTAAGAATCGTGTAAGCCTTGCCTGGCGCGGGTTTGCGGCAGCTTTGTCGTCTCGACGACAGTGCGCAGGCGTGTGCGATGATAGCCTTGTGCCGGAAAAAGTGACAGCGCCGCAAGGCGCCCGAATGACAGCGCCCGAATGATTCGGAATGACCCCGACAAGGCGGAGACACCAGCAATGCCAACCGATTTCGACAGCGGCCTGGACCGCAATGCGGCCAATTTCGTGCCGCTGACTCCCATTGATTTCCTGGTCCGCGCCGCCGAGGTGTATGGCGACCGCCTGGCCATCGTGCACGGCCCGCTGCGCCAGAACTGGCGCGACACCTATGCGCGCGCGCGGCGGCTGGCCAGCGCGCTGGCACGCGCGGGCATTGGCAAGGGCGATACCGTGGCCGCGCTGCTGCCCAATACGCCGGCGATGGTGGAAGCGCATTTCGGCGTGCCGATGGCCGGTGCCGTGCTCAATGCCCTGAATATCCGCCTCGACGCCGCCAACCTGCTGTTCATGCTGCGCCATGGCGAGGCGCGGGTGCTGCTGGCCGATACCGAGTTTGCCGACGTGGCGCGGCAGATGGCGCTGGAGCTTCCGGGGCTGAAGGTGATTGCCGTGCACGATGTGCTGGGCCCGCAGGCGGTGCCGTTCGGCGATACCGATTATGAAGCCTTTCTCGCCGGCGGCGACCCGTCGTACACCTGGCAACTGCCCGCTGACGAGTGGGATGCGATCGCGCTGAACTATACGTCGGGCACCACCGGCGATCCCAAGGGCGTGGTCTACCATCACCGCGGCGCGGCCATCAATGCCATCTCGAACATCCTTGAGTGGGACCTGCCCAAGCACCCGGTCTACCTGTGGACGCTGCCGATGTTCCACTGCAACGGCTGGTGTTTTCCGTGGACGGTGGCGGCGCGCGCGGGCGTCAACGTGTGCCTGCGCAAGTTCGAGCCCAAGCTGGTGTTCGACCTGATGCGCGACGAGGGCGTGACCCACTATTGTGCCGCGCCGATCGTGCATACCGCGCTGGTCAACGCGCCCGCTGCGTGGCGCGAGGGCGTGCGCGGGCCGGTGCGCGGCATGGTGGCCGGCGCGCCGCCGCCGGCCGCGGTGCTGGCGCAGATGGAGGCGATGGGGTTCGAGCTGACCCATGTCTACGGCCTGACCGAGGTCTATGGCCCGGCCGCGGTCTGCGCCGAGCAGGACGACTGGAGCACGCTGTCAGAGCAGGACCGCGCGGTCAGGAAGGCGCGCCAGGGGGTGCGCTATCACCTGCAGTCGCAGGTGGCCGTGCTCGATGCCGATTCGATGCAGCCGGTGCCGGCCGATGGCGAGACCATCGGCGAGATCATGTTCCGCGGCAACATCTGCATGAAGGGCTACCTGAAGAACGAGAAGGCCACGCGCGAAGCCTTCGCCGGCGGCTGGTTCCATACCGGCGACCTGGGCGTATGCATGCCCGACGGCTACATCAAGATCAAGGACCGCAGCAAGGACATCATCATTTCCGGCGGCGAGAACATCTCGAGCGTGGAAGTGGAAGACGCGCTCTACCGGCATCCCGCCGTGCTGGCCGCCGCGGTGGTGGCGCAGCCCGATGCCAAGTGGGGCGAGACGCCGTGCGCCTTTGTCGAACTGAAGGACGGGGCCAGCGTCAGCGCAGAAGAACTGATCGCGCATTGCCGCACGCTGCTGGCGGGCTTCAAGGTGCCCAAGGCGGTTTACTTCGGACCGTTGCCCAAGACCTCCACCGGCAAGATCCAGAAATTCGAGCTGCGCCGCAAGGTGAAGTCGGATTCGGCCATCGACGTCTGAAACGCAGGCGGCGCCATACGGCGCCGCGTCCATTCAGCGCGCCCGCACCTCGGGCGGCGTTGCGGTCCTGGGCGGTTGATGCCAGTCCGGGCCGATGTCGGGGAAGACCTCGCATTCGCCGCGCACGATGCTCTCGATGGTGGCGCATACGCATTCGGTGCCGCGCGGTCCCACGCAGACCAGGCTGCGCGGATGGTCGCTGTGCTGCGGAATGGCGTAGACCCGCATGCCCTCGCGGAACAGCGGGTGCTTGGTGAGGCGTTCGTTCATCAGTTCAACGAAGCGCTGGGGCGTGACGACCGGCTTGTCCATTGCATGCTCCTGCGGCCCTGGCCACCGTACCCGTTTCTTGGGGCGGCATGGCGACCAGGTCAGTAAAGGCCAGGAAGATGACAGGCAGGTGGCAGAAAAGCGCACCGGGCAGCAGCGCGTGCCCGGGACGTGGCCGGAATGAAGAATCGCGGGCAATGCATCGCCCGCGTTGCCACTGCCACGCTTCCAGACTAGGTCACGCGGCGCGTAGTGCAAGTGAATCGCGGAGTTTTGCGGGTATCAGGTGATGCGCAGTTCGCCTGCCGAGCGTGGGCCGTTCAGGATGCCGTTGCCGGCGGCCCAGCACGCGGCTTCGGCTTCCGCATAGGACCGGTAGGTGCCCGGTGCCGCGACCGTGCAGTCCTCGTCGGCGGCGCCGCACCGTTCTTCCATGACGATGCGCCAGGTGAACTGGCCCGGTGCGTCCTCGAGGACATGGAGCACCAGGGTGCGGTGATTGTCGGTCAGCGTGAGAGGCAAAGTCGACATGGGTGTCTCCCGTTCGCAGGTAGGCGCATTGATGCTAGCAAGTGCCAGCCGCAAATGCCATGAGGCATTGCGGGCGCGCCATGGCAAGATACGGCCTTTGCGGCAATCGCCGCGCCGGATCTTGTCGCCTGAACATGCCTCTCTCGCCCGAGCTCAACCAACGGATCGCCGCCCTGACGGCACATTACGATGCCGTCGTGCTGCAGCTGTGGACCGCCTCCGGCTGGAATCCCGACCTGCTGCTGCCCTATGAAGCGCTCGACGGCGCCAGCGCCGCGCCGCTGCCGCCGTCGCGCTATCGCGCCATGGCGTGTGCGCGCCAGCTGTACGTGTTCTCGCTGGCGGGCCAGCAGGGGCATGCCGATACCCTGTTCGGCTCGTTGCAGGCCTACTTCGGCAATGGAGAGGGCGCGTGGCTCTACAGTGTCGACCCCGCCGGCGCGCCGCTCGACAGCACACGCGACCTCTATACCCATGCCTTCGTGATCTTTGCCTGCGCCGCGTATTACGCGCGCTTCGGCAACGCGGATGCGCTGGAGGTGCTCGATGAAACCGTCGATATCGTCGAGGATCGCTTCGCCGACGGACAAGGCCTGTACCACGCCGCACTGACCGAACACTTCCGGCCCAAGGGGGCGGGCGTGCTGCAGAACCCGGTCATGCACTTGACCGAGGCCTACCTGGCAGCGCTGGATGCTACCGGCGACGAGTGGTATGCGGAACGGCTGCGCGAGATTGCGATGGCGGTGCACGAGTGTTTTGTCGATACCGCCAGCGGCTGCGTGGCGGAGCTGCCGCAAGGCAGCGCGGATAACCGCATCGAACCGGGGCACCAGTTCGAATGGTTTTCGCTGGTGGCCGGAAGGCCCGCGCTGTTTGGCGATCTGCCGCTATCCGATGCCCTGCGCCGCGCTTTCGCGTTCGCGCAGCAGCATGGCGTGGCGGCGGGCACGCTGGGCGTCTGCGCCGCGCTGGATGCGGGCGGCGCGCGGATCGACGGCACCGAGCGCATCTGGGCGCAGACCGAGTTCGCGCGCGCGCTGGCAGTGGAAGGCTCGGCGCAGTCGCTGGCTACGCTGGCAGACTGGGCCGCGCAGTTCCGCAACCGTTTCCTGTCCGCGCAAGGCTGGCATGAGTGCCTGGCGCCGACCGGCGACGTGGTGCGTGCGGAGATGCCCTCGACCTCGCCCTATCACCTGGCGACGTCTTACCAGGCGCTGGCCACGCTGTCAGGGTCGCAGTGGCCTGCACAGGGTGCATGACCGCACGGACCAAATCGTTGTCAATTCTTTGCAGTTGCCGGGAAAGCGCGCGTCTACACTCAAGCCCGCGCTCCGGCCTGCATCGCAATCCTTCTTAACTACCTGGTCGTCGTTCTGAAGCTGCGGACCGGGGCGCGCCTGGCTTGGCTCAGCGGGCGCTGGCCTGCTGCAGTGATTCGTGCCGTGCCGGCTGGAGTCGTTGCGAAGGCGAGGGGGCATTGGCCTGGATCAGGCCAGCGCCGGCCGGCTTGATGCGGACAGCCATTTGCTCGACGCGCTTCTGCGCCTGGGTCTCGGCGTGGTCGTTCAGGATCAGGCACAGCAGCGTCAGCAAGGCTGCCGCGATCATGCTCAGCGCAATCCAGGCCAGGCAGTGCTTGCGTTCCATGGTGGCGGACAGTGGGGCGTCATTGGTGCGCGAAGTTTAAGCGCGCGTACGCCGGGCGATTGTCAACCTTTGCAAACGCAGCCGCTTTGCAGGCCTTCCGGCCGTCGTCCTTATTCCGTGACGCCGTGCTCGTGCAGCAGCCGCTCGCATTCCTCGAGCATGTCGTAGGCGAACGCGGACTGATAGTTGGGGTCTAGCGCTTCCATCATCTCGTGCGCGGCATAGAGGCCGGCTTCGCGCGACAGGGTCTCGGCGAGCTGCCGCGCAAACTGGTCGCTCAGTTCGGACAGCAGGCGCCGTTCCGACAGCGGCAACTGCAGCTTGGAGCGCGACAGCCATTCGCCGGCCAGCGTGGCGCCCTGGGCATCGGTCATCCACTTGCGGTGTTCGTAGTAGGCCGACAGGCGTTCCGCGGCCAGCGCGAACAGCAGCGCCTTGCGGGTATTGAAATCGATCCGGCGGGGTGGGGCGAGGGTCATGCTTGCAGCTGGGTGCGAACCGGCTCGGCGGGCCGGCCGTGGTCATGTCGAAGGCGGTCAGGCGGGCGCGGCACCGGCCTGCGCAAAGCGCGAAGCCAGCCAGGCGCCGATCTCGGCAAT
This sequence comes from Cupriavidus taiwanensis, assembly GCF_900250075.1. Taxonomy (NCBI): domain Bacteria; kingdom Pseudomonadati; phylum Pseudomonadota; class Betaproteobacteria; order Burkholderiales; family Burkholderiaceae; genus Cupriavidus; species Cupriavidus taiwanensis. The sequence continues at coordinate 2,049,331 of NZ_LT977071.1, read as the reverse complement.
CTCTTCCAGGCAGACCGCATGGCCCATCGGATAGGTGTGCCAAGTCACCGGATTCGGCCGTGCCTGCACGAAATCCCGCGCGGCCACGCCCATGGCCAAAGGCACCACGTCGTCCTGCGTGCCATGGGCGGCGAACACCGGCGTGGCCGCGTTGGCCGGGTTGGCTTCGGCAGCGAGCGTCGACGGTGCGGGGATGTAGGTGGACAGCGCAACGATGCCGGCAAGCGGCTCCGCGTGGGTCAGTCCGGCGGTGTAGGCGATGGCGCCGCCTTGCGAGAAGCCGGCCAGCACGATGCGCCCGGTCGGGATGCCGCGCGCATTTTCTCGTGCGATCAGCGCGCGGATGGCCTCGCAGGATGCGCGGATGCCGGCCTCGTCGGCGCGGCGGCCGGCCTGGTCCAGGGAAACGATGTCATACCATGCCGGCATGACATAGCCGCCATTGCAGGTCACCGGTATTGCCGGCGCATGCGGGAAGATAAAGCGTACGCCCGGCGCGGCCGGCAGCCGCAACTCGGGCACCACCGGGGCGAAGTCGCTGCCATCGGCGCCCAGTCCGTGCATCCAGATGACGGCGCAGCCGGGATTGGGCGCGGTTTCAATTTCGATCGCGGGCAGCAGTTCGCTCATGGGGCCAGTTCCTGTGGGTGATCTGCCTGCGCCATGGGGGCGTCAGGCAGCGCGAGTATCGCACAGGTCCGGACCTGCCTTGCCGCATGCCCTGACACGCGCCGCGGCATGGGGCCCGCTTCAGGCCGCGGACGGAACGATCGGCACCGTGGTCAGGCCGGGCGTGCGCGCCGGCAGCTCGGGCATGGCGGGCGGTGTGGCGCGGCGCTTGTCGACCACGTCTTCGACGCCCTTGGCCGCGACATCTTCCAGGAACGCCACCATGTCGCGGTAGTAGGCGACCTGCATCTGTGCCTCGAGCATGCGCCGTTCGGCCTGGAATAGCGTCAGCCTCATGTCTTGCAGTTCCCTTTCGGCGATTTTTTCCGGGGTCGGCGGACTGAACAAGTTTGCAAGCCAACGCATGGCAGTACCTCCAGTGCTGTCAACAGCGAGTTTGCGGGCTTTCGCCATGAGGACAAATATAGACAAGAAATCGCGACAGCGTCCCTCGGACACTTGGCCGTGGCGCCTCGCCCACAAGGATGATTGCCGCTTGCGGGACTCTACGTTAGATTAATCGGCCATGATGTGCCCCTCATCACGCGCTTGCTGCAATGGCGCTTCGGAGCCGGTTGCCTGTGCCTGCATGAAGCGCAGGATCGGCGGCCAGAAGGTGTCGATATGCTGCGGCAATATGGCCGCATCGTGCGGCATGGCCTCGTGCATGACCAGCGCATGCAGATGCCTGGCAGCGCTTGCCACGCGTTCCGCATGGGGCGGCACGATGACCACGTCGTCACGGCTGTGCACCACCAGCAGCGGCCGTTCCAGCTTGCTCGCACGCGCCGCGTTGTTCCACGGATCCGGCAGCAGCCACGCAGCCCATGCGGGAATGCGCCCGGTCTGCACCGCGGCCAGCCGCGCCGAGCTGAAGCCAGCGGCTATCACATAGCCATCCGGCTGCGGATCGAAACGCCGCGCCACATCGAGCAGGATGCCCGATCCCAGCGAATGTCCCAGCACCACGCGCCTTTTTGATAGCGGCGTGGCGGCGATGAACTGTCCATAGGCAACCAGTGCATCCTGCCGCAGCCGGCGCACGCTTGGCCGCCCGGTGCTGCGCCCATAGCCGCTGTAGTCGAACACATAGGAAGCGATGCCCGCATCGGCCAGCATGGCCTGCACCGGCGCCCAGTCCGGCAGGCATTCGTTGTCGCCATGGCACACCATCAGGGCCGGTGCCTCGGGGTCTGGCACCGGCATGAAGGCCGCGTGGAGGATGCGTTCGCCGCTGGCGAAGGTGGCGTGCCGCACCATAGGGGCTGAATTGTCGGGTGGCTCCGCGCGGCTTGTCTCATCCGTCGGCGTGACAAAGGCTTTGCGCTCCAGCGCACGAAACAGCAGATGCCGCGCGACCCCGGCCGCCACGGCCATGCCTGCTGCCGCGGCCAGCCAGCGGTGCCGCGCGGTTTGAGACGGGGGGCGGGGGTCAGGGTTCATCTTCTTCAGGCTAGCAGGCCCGACTCCGCAAGTGAAGAATTGTTCATTCAGAAGCGCTTTTCCGTGACGGGTGCGGGGCGGCTATTCCTTCGATAGAAATCTTTTTCCTTGACTATCTACCTATCAGTAGATAGCATTCAGTCCATGGCACCGCTGCACCGCCAAAGACAGCAAGAAGGCGCGGGAAGTGGCGATTCCATTGCATGACCCGAGCGGTCATTTTTTCAGGCCCGGAAGTCTATCTACTAGTAGATGCGAGCCTGGAAAGCGACCCATTGAATCGCCACCAACACCGAATTTGACGCGATCCCGAACCATCGCACCCCAGGAGCCCATCATGACCAAGACCGCCAAGACCCTGATCACCGCCGCCACCCTTGCCGCCGCGCTCGTCGGCGGTGTGGCGCAGGCCGCCAGCGTGAACGCCAACGCCGGCGACAAGTACGGCTACAGCTACCGCGTCGGCAACGCCGATGCCTTTACCGACGGTGCCCGCACCGGCAAGTTCGACCCGTTCACGGAAGGCGCGCGCAGCGGCAAGTTCGATCCGTTCACCGAAGGCGCCCGCGTCGGCAAGACCGACCCGTACACGGACGGCTTCCGCACCGTGGCTGGCCTGGACCGCATCGGCGTCTCGGCCGAGCCGGCCCGCAGCTTCGACCCGTACACGGACGGTGCGCGCGTCGGCAAGGCTGATCCCTACACTGACGGCGCCCTGGCCTGATTGCCGCCGGCATCGGCCGGCGGCCCACAACTTACGATGGCGGCCCGTGGCCGCCGTCCGATGGAGTCCATCATGAGTTTGCGTGACAGCATCCTGTTGCTTGGCGGATGGCTGGTACTTTGCGTGACGAGTGGCTCGATGATTACCTTCGCCGCGCAGGTCCTGCCTGGCTAACGCCCATGTAGTGCACTGTGCCCCGAGGCTAGGGAATTACCCCAGCCCCGGGGCATTTCAACTTGAGCGTCTATCTTCGCGTAGATAAACTGCTTGCATGAAAACCCAATCCGTACGCGAGCAATTGCTCGAGCACACCCTGATCCTGATCCGGCGGCGCGGCTTCAATGGCTTCAGCTACCGCGACCTGGCGGAACTGGTGGGCGTGAAGACCTCCAGCATCCACTATTACTTTCCGACCAAGGAAGACCTGGTCCAGGAAGCGGTGAAGGAATACAGCGCCCGCCTGGCCGAGCGCATCAACGCCATCGATACGACGCTGCCGGTCACCGAGCAGGCGGCCATCTACCTGGCGCCATTTCGCGCCAGCTGCGGCTCGGACCAGATCTGCCTGTGCGGCATGCTGTCGACCGAGACGCTGTGCCTGCCGGAATCCGTGCACAAGATGCTGCAGGGCTTCTTCCTGCTGAACGAACAATGGCTGGCCGGGCTGCTGGAGCGGGCCCAGCCCCATCGCAGCACGCCGTTCCCGGTGCCGCCGGCGCGGCTGGCACAGGTGGTATTCGGCTCACTGCAGAGCGGGCTGATCGCGGCGCGCCTGTTCGGCACGTCGGACCGCGTCGAGGCTGCCGCCGACACCCTGATGGCTGCCGTATCGGGTTGATTTTGCGCGCGATATCAGTGGCGCGACTGAAACCGTCATGGGGTGCAAGCCGCATGGCGGTTTTTTTGTTTGCCCTCGCGCGCCGGCGGATACTCGGAATACCGCTTCATAATCAAGAGCTTAGGGCGTCATGGATGGTGGCTATCGCAGTCATAGAAATGTTTTTCCTTGACTCTCTACCTAGTAGTAGATAGTATCAAGGCCATGGAAGCGCTGCACCGCCACCGACAAGCAAGACCAGGCGGAACGCAGGGTCCCATTGCACGACCGGAAGCGGTCATTTTTTTGAGACCGGTTATCTATCTACTGATAGATGCGGAATCGAAGAAGGACTGCAACAGCCACTGATACCGAATTTGACGCGATCCGAATCATCGCACCCAGGAGCCCATCATGACCAAGACCACCAAGACCCTGATCACCGCCGCCACCCTTGTCGCCGCGCTCGCGGGCGGTGTGGCGCAGGCCGCCAGCGTGAACGCCAACGCCGGCGACAAGTACGGTTACAGCTATCGCGTCGGCAACGCCGATGCCTTTACCGACGGGGCCCGCACCGGCAACTTCGACCCGTTCACGGAAGGCGCGCGCAGCGGCAAGTTCGATCCGTTCACCGAAGGCGCACGCGTCGGCAAGACCGACCCGTACACCGATGGCGCGCGCACGGTCGCGGCTGCGGTGCCGGCCGACAGCTATGGCTACAACTACCGCAGCGGCAAGGCCGACCCGTTCACCGACGGTGCCCGCGTGGGCAAGCCCGACCCGTACACCGACGGCGCCCGCACGGTAGCCGGCCTGGATCGCAGCGGCGTGTCGGCGGCGCCGGCCCGCAGTTTCGACCCGTACACGGACGGTGCACGCGTGGGCAAGGCTGACCCGTACACCGACGGCGCCCGCACGGTTGCCGGCCTGGATCGCAGCAACGTGTCGGCCGAGCCGGCCCGCAGCTTCGACCCGTACACCGACGGTGCACGCGTGGGCAAGGCTGATCCCTACACCGACGGCGCCATCGCCTGAGAGCCGGCCGGCCTGGCGCCGGCCATCGACAAATACCGGGCCGCCATGGTGCGGCCCCGCTTCAGGAGTAGATCATGCGTTGGCGTGACACTGCGCTGATCCTGGGCGGATGGGTTGGACTTTGCCTTGCAAGCGGGTCCCTCATCACGCTGATCGCACAAACGCTGCCGGCCTGAATGGCCCGGCGGCAAGCCGAGGAGTCGATGCCATGACTACCCCAACCGTACGCGAGCAACTGGTCGAACACGCGCTGGTGCTGATCCGCCGCCGGGGGTTCAACGGTTTCAGCTACCGCGACCTGGCCGAGCTGGTCGGCGTCAAAACCTCGAGCATCCACTATTACTTTCCGTCCAAGGACGACCTGGTGCTCGAAGCGGTGCGCGAATACAGCGCGCGCAAGCGGGCAAGGCTGCAGGCCATCGATACCAGCCTGCCGTGCGCCGAGCAGGCGCGGCAATACCTGCAGCCGCTGCGCGACGGCGCCTGCACCGACCAGGCCTGCGTGGTGGGGATGCTGTCGGCCGACGTGCTGGCCATGCCTGACACCGTGCGCGCCGCGATGCAGGACTTTACCCGCCTTAACGAGCAATGGCTGGCGCGCCTGCTTGAACAGGCCGCCGCCCGGGGCGCGGCGCCGTTCTCGCTGCCGCCGCAACAGTTGGCGCAGGTGGTATTCGGCGCCCTGCAGAACGGGCTGATCAGCGCGCGGCTGTTCGGTACGTGGGATCGCGCAGATGCCGCGGCGGCGCTGCTGGTCAGCGCCATGCCAGTGGAAGAGGCGCTAGCCGAAGCGTGATCCGGCGCGTGCGACCGCATCGCATACCCATTGCGGGTCGTCGTGCGGCAGGTCGTGGCCGGCCCAGTGGTGGGTCAGCAAGGGCACGTCCCAGGCCTGCGCGATGCGCGCCGAACAGGCCGGGTTGACCAGGCGGTCTGCCGCCGAGGCCAGCAGCAGTACCGGACAGCACGGCGGCTCGGCCGGCGCGCAGTAGCGCGCGGCGGCCAGCAATTGCGCCAGCGCGGCCTGCCGACTGACCGGTGCATCCGCCGCGATGGCCTGCCACTGCGCAACATCGGCGGCCTGCGTGTCGGTGCGCGCGCAGGTGATGGCGTGGATGGTCCGCTCGCAATACGCGCGATCCCGCCAGCGCTGCGCCACGCGCAGCAGCCTGCCCCAATTGCGCGGACGCAGGCGTTGCACCGGCGTGCAGAAAGGCCGCATGCTGGTGTTGACCAGCACCAGGCCGCTCACTTCCTCCGGATACGCGCTCGCCCACTCGGTCGCAGCCATCGCCCCCAGCGACATGGCCAGCACGCGGTACGGTCCTGGCGCGCCGGCGGCGGTCAGCTGGCGCCGCACCGCCGTCACCATCTCGCGCACGCTCCACGGCGCGGGCTGCGCCGACAGCGCGCCATTGCCGGGCAGGTCAGGCAAGAGCGGGCGTCCCAGCCCGGCAGCCTCCCAGCGCGCCGGCAGCGTTCCCCAGTGACGCGATTCGCGCGTCAGTCCCCGCAAGAATACCCATCGGCTCATGGCGGCTCCGTGTGCCAGTGCGCGCGTGCCTGCCGCAGCAGTTCGTCGCGCTGCGCGCCGCGGGGCAGCCAGCGGTCCGACGCAAAGGCGATGCGGCCCAGAAAGTCGAACAGGCTGACATGCCGGCGCAGCACGCGCGCGGTGCGGTGCGCCTTGATCGGGTTGAAGATGCCCTCGCGCGAGAACAGCTGGCGCGGGTTTTTCTTGATCCACAGCCACGAGCCCAGCTCCAGCGTCATCGGCAGGAACAGGTTGCCGCGCGGGGCCAGGTCATAGGCATGGTCCCACAGGTCGCCGTGCAGCAGGTACTGGTGGCTCTGCGGCTCGAAGGTATAGCCATGATGCGGGTGGGCCTGCTCGAACAGGGTCTTGAGCAGGTACATCTCGGCCAGGTGCGGCATCGGCCGGCGCGTGCGCGCGTACGGAAACCAGATGCTGTCGCGCCAGCCGTAGCCGGAATGGCAATCCACCGCAAAGCTGAGCGGGCGCGGCAGCAGTTCCTGCCGGACCACGCGCAGCAGGGCGCTGCTTTCGAGCTCCATCGGCGCGCCGGCGGCGCCCCGGTACCACGGCAGCCAGGCGCCGATGCGCTGCCCGCCGGCCAGGAAGGGCACGCGCGCGTCGGCATCCTGCGGGCCGTTGCGCATCAGGTCTACACCGTTGGGGTTGGCGCGCGTGCCGGCCCACATGCCGCCGGGGTTGACGATGGGCATGAACACCAGCCGCACCGATTGCAGTTCGCGGTGCAGCAGTTCGTCCCAGGCGAGGCGGGACAGCACCGAGCGCAGGTAATCCAGCACCAGCTGCGTGCCGATGCGCTCCAGCCCGTGAATGCCGCCGAAGATGCCGATGGCCGGCGCAAGCGGGTCGCGGCTGCCGAGCGTGGCGACATGCACGCCAAAGCGGTGGCCCTGGACGGTGGTTTCGCACACCACCTGCGTATCGAGCACGTGGCTCCCGGCATCCAGCAAAGTCCGCAACTGGTCATATTCCGGGAAGTCGGCGCGCGGGTGCATGGGTCAGGCGGCCGGCACGCCTGCCGCCGCGAACAGCTGCATGACCGGCCAGCCACGCGCCCCGGCTGCGTCGCGCAGCGTCGGGTCGGGATTGACCGCGACCGGGTGGCCGACGCTTTCCAGCAGGGGCAGGTCGTTGCGCGAGTCGCTGTAGAAGGTGGCGTTGGCCAGTTCCGCGTGCGCAAGGCCAAGCGTATCGAGCCACGCCAGCACGCGCAGCACCTTGCCCGGCCCGTAGGCAGGCACCCCGGCCAGCGCGCCGGTGAATTCGCCGTGCACGTCGTGTTCGGCCTCTACCGCCAGCAGGTGCGGCACGCCCAGCTCGCGCGCGATCGGCTCGGTGATGAAGCGGCAGGTGGCGGTGACGATGCAGCACAGGTCGCCGGCACCGAGATGGCCGGCCAGCAGGTCGCGCGTGGCGGGCGGAATGGCTGGCACGATCACGTCGCGCATGAAGTCGGCGCGCCATTGCGTCAGGCGCTGGCGCGGATGGCGTGCCAGCAGGCCCAGCGCAAAGCGCGCATGGGCGGCGAAATCGAGGCGCCCGGCCTGGTAGGCGGCCAGCCAGCGCGCGTTGTGCGCGTCGATCTCGGCCGCGTCGGCGCCGCCGACGGCGACCAGGTAGCGCGCCCATTCGTACTCGCTGTCCAGCGGCAGCAGGGTGTGGTCCAGGTCGAACAGGGCGAGGCGAGGTGCGGCAGGCATGCGGGAGGGCTCCGTAGGCGAAACCGCCAAGCTTGGCGCGGCGCGGTGACCGCGCGGTGATGAAGGACCGAAGTTTTCCGATGCCGGCATCGGCGGCTGCAACGCGGCAGGCCTGGGCGCTTTTTCCACCATGCGTTGCTTCAGTTGCTTCAGGCAGCCTGGACCGTGGCGGCCGGCTGGTCCAGCGCCACGCAATCCAGGAAGGCGCCGACCAGCCGCGTCTGCCGCCGGCTCTGCAGGCAGTACAGGTATTCATGCAGCACCGGCGCGCCCGACGCAAACGGTACCACGCGCAGCAACGGGTCGCGCGGCACCTCGCCCAGCGGCACCACGCTGGCGCCCAGGCCCTGGCGGATCGCCTCGTAGATGGCCTCGCGGCTGCCGATCACCGTGTGCGGCGGCAATTCCAGCCCGCAGGCCGCCAGCGCGGTTTCGATCGTCTTGCGGGTCATCGAGCCGTGCTCGCGCACCAGCAGGTGGTAGCCGCGCAACTGCGGCAGGTCGATCTGCGCCAGCCGCGCCAGCGCATGGTCGGGATGGACCACCAGCACCATCGGGTCGCTCGCCAGCCGGATGCAGGCCAGGCGGTCATCGTCGACCGGATGCGAGGACACCGCCGCGTCGATGCGGTACTCGAACAGCGCTTCGAGCATCTGTTGCGAGTTGCCGATATCCAGGCTCACTTCGATCGCCGGGTAGCGCTGCCGGAACGCCGCCACCGCGCGCAGGATGTAATACGGCCCGGTGGCGCCGATGCGCAGGTTGCCAAAGCGCAGGTTGCCCGCGTTGCGCAACAGGTAGTCGGCATTGCTTTCCTGCTGCATCAGTTGCTCGACCACCGGCATCAGGGCCACGCCCACGTCGCTCAGGTCGACGCGGCTGGCGCGGCGATGGAACAGCTCCACCCCGTAGCTTTCCTCGAGCTGGCGGATGCGTCCCGTGACCGTGGGCTGGCTCACGCGCAACTGCCGCGCCGCCATGGTGATGCTGCCCTGGCGCGCCACTTCGAAAAAGGTCATCAGCAGGTCGCCTAGCATGATCATCCGCGCGGAGTTGGGGGGAAGGGTCCGGACCGGGCCGGACGACCGCGCAGTCTAGCGGCCCAATATGACAAAACGGCTACGCCCGCCCGGGCCGGTCCGCTTGGGACCGGCCGGGGCGGGGCCTGGTGTTGTGCCGGGTCGACGGGTTGCGTCAGCCGGCCGCGCCCATCGCCGGATCCGACACGCCGTCCTTGCCGGTTTCGATGCGCCCGGCAAAGCGGCGCGTAAAGCCGCCTTGCGCGGTGGTGACGGTGAAGTCGTACCAGTTGCCCTGGCGCGCCACCGGCCAGTGCTGCTGCAGCTGCATGCCGGCCGGCACCTCATAGGTCCACGGGCCGTCCGTGCGGTAGGCGTTGGCCTGGACCGTGAAGGTGCACGGAGCGCTGCCGGTGTTGATCATGTCCACGTACACCGCGGCGTTGGCGATGTCATAGCAGACCCGGATCTCCGGCGCGCTGGCTCCGGCCGCGGTCACCGCCGCCACGTCGCCGCGGAAGGCGCGGTGGAAGCCGTTCGGGCCCAGCACCCACAAGTCGTACTTGCCGCCGTCGCTGGCAAAGACGTCCCAGCTGCCATGCAGCTCCTTGCCGGGCTCGACCATATAGCGGCGCGGCACGCGGTCCAGGTGCAGCCGGTCGTAGACGTGGAACACCGCGGCCGCCGTGCCGGTGTTGCTGAACAGCAGCCACACCGCGCGCTGGTCGCGGGCGTCTTCGCGCGCGCTGACGTGCAATTCATAGGGCAGGGCGCGCGACGGGCGCGTGCCGGGGTCCTGCTGGGGCATCTGCTGGCTGCCGGCCGGAGGCAGCGGCACCTGCGGCAGCACGCCTTGCGCGGTGCGAATGGCGTCGGCGCTGGCCTTGTCGCGGCTGGGCAGCTCCGGCAGGGGGTTGGTGTTGGGACTGACGAAATTGAAGGCCGAGGTCAGGTCGCCCGCCACCGCGCGACGGAAGCCGCTGATATTGGGCTCCGCCACGCCGAAGCGCGCTTCCAGGAAGCGCAGCACCGAGGTGTGGTCGAACACCTGCGAGTTGACCCAGCCGCCGCGGCTCCAGGGCGAGACCACGTACATCGGCACGCGCGGGCCGGGACCGTAGGGGCGCTTGTCGACGTGGTACTCCGGCTTGAGCTGAGCCGGGTCGAGGGTGGTGGCGCCGGCCAGCGTGTCGCCGTCATAGGCCGGCGCGCACGGCGGCGGCAGGTGGTCGAAATAGCCGTCGTTCTCGTCGAAGTTGATCAGCAGCACGGTCTTGCTCCAGACCGCGGGATTGGCGGTCAGGGCGTCGAGCACTTCCTGCGTGTACCAGGCGCCCTGCACCGGGCTGGACGGTCCGGGATGCTCCGAATACGTGGCCGGCGCCACGATCCACGACACCTGCGGCAGCTTGCCCGCGGCGATATCGTCGCGCAGCGCCTGCAGGAAGCCGCCGTCGGGCATGGTGTTGGCCACGCCCTTGAGCAGCGGGCTGACCGCGTCATCGGCGCTGGTGTACGGCGGATACGGGCTGCCGTTGGCCTGGTTGCCGCGCGCGGCATTGGCGTCGCGATATTGCTTGAAGCCCGCGAGCGGGTTGTCGGTGAAGTTGTCCGGCATGTTCTGGTAGACCTTCCAGCTCACGCCGGCGGTTTCCAGCCGCTCCGGGTAGGTCTTCCAGGTGTAGGGCGTGTTGGAGCCCGTGAACGAGTCGCCGCTGTTGTCGATCACCGGGCCGCCGAAGTCACCGGCCGCATCGTTGGTGCCGGTCCAGTGGAACAGGCGGTTGGGGTTGGTGCCGCCATGGAAGCTGCAATGATAGGCGTCGCACAGCGTGAAGGCATTGGCCAGCGCCACCTGGAAATCCAGTTCGGCCTCGGTGTAGTAGCCCATCGACTGCGTCTGCTTGTAGGTGGGCCACTTGTTCATGCGGCCGAGGTCCCACGCGTTCTGCGCGTCCGGATAGGAGTGCGGGGTGCCGCTGACGCGCTGCGCATTGCCGGCGCTGCTGTCCAGGTGGTAGGGCAGCACGGTGCGGGTGGTGCTGCCGTTGGTATAGGTCTGCTGCCAGACGTTCAGGCCGCCCGCCAGCGGGATCGGGAAGCGGTCGCCAAAGCCGCGCACGCCGCGCAGCGTGCCGAAGTAGTTGTCGAACGAGCGGTTCTCCTGCATCAGGATGACCACGTGCTCGACGTCGCGGATGGTGCCGGTGGCGTTGTTGGCCGGGATCGCCAGCGCGCGGCGGATCGATGGCGGGAAGGCCGCCAGCGCGGCGGTGGCGGCGGCGCTGCCGCCGGCGAGCTTGAGGAAGTTGCGTCTGCTTTGGAGGTTCATTGGATTCGTGCCGGATGGTTGCGGGGAGGTAGACAGGCCAGGCCGGATTCAGGGCGCGCAGCGCAGCTGCGGCTTGACGGCCGGGGTCTCGCCAGGCTGGTCGCTGCCGTTCCCCTGGCCGGGGTTGCCGCCGGTGCCGGGCGCGCCGGGGGTGGTCGGCGCCGCGGCCGGAGTGCCGCTGGTGCCCTCGCCGGAGTCGCCGCCGCAGCCGGCGAGCGCCGCGCTCAGCAGCAAGGCGGCCAGCCAGTGCGGCCGGGCCAGGATGGAAGGTCGGAAGGTCATGGTGTCAATCTCCTGCAGGGGGATCGGGGTGTGGAGAGGGTCAAGGCCGGCCGGCACCCCGTTTCCGCCGGGGAAACGGGGCGCTGCCGGATTCGGGGATTCAGGGGTTCAGCGTCGACAGCGGCTGGCGTGCGCCGGTGATGGCCTTCAGCTCGTCGAGCGTCAGCACGCGCGTCCACATCGCCAGGTCGTTCAGGCCCATCACGCCCTTGAGCGCGCCCGGGTTGTTGCCGACGTAGTTGTGGGTGGCATCGTCGTTGACGCCCCAGCCGGTGCCGAGGCCAACCAGCTTGGTCACGTCGGTATTGGCGATCACCTTGTTCTCGGTCTTCTGCAGGCCCAGCACCGGGTCGATCACGTAGGCGCTGAAGCGCTTCGCCGCCGCATCCACCGAAAGCGCCAGGTAGGCCCACTGGTTGGCCGATACCTTCATGCCGTTGATGTCGTCGCGCTTGCCGCTGCCGCTGCCCAGGTTGAAGCGGATCTCGCAGCTGCCGAACAGGGCGATGGCGATGCCGGCATTGCCGCCCGAGATGTAGTTCTTGTTCGACAGGATCGGCTCGCCAGTGCTGTTGCCCTGGCTGCAGTCGGTGCGGAACCAGAGGCCGATGGTGAATTGCGGGCTTTGCGCGATATCGGCCCCGTTGTGCTTCAGCAGGTAGCTGTCGATGCGCGAGTCCAGCTGCAGCGACTGGCGGCCGAAGTTGTCGGCGGCGAGCGTGCCGCCGTCAAGGCTTGCCACCCACGGGCCCAGAGTCGCCGCGTTCTTTGCGTCGGCGAACGGCTTGCTGTCCAGGCTGAAATACGACGCCAGGGCAGTGAGCAGCGACGGCATCAGCGTCACGGGTTTGACGTAGTGGATCTGCGCCAGGTACGACACCGGCACGTCGTTGCGCACCAGCGTGTAGTTGAACTGGTACAGGCCCGTGGGCATGTCGAAGCCCTTGTCGGTGAAGGTCCGCACCTCGGGTCCCAGCGCGGCGATCTGCACGCCGTCACGCAGCACCCGCGTGATGCCGTAAGCCGTGCTCGGGTTCTGCCAGCTCAGGGTGATGGCGTCGTTGTACTGGCTGATGCTGGCGCCGATGGCGCGCACACCGGCGGTGGCGGTGGCCAGAGCAGAGCCGTCAAGGCGCGCTGCCGCGGGGTCGAGCGCGACGCCGGCGTGGGCCAGCACGGTCGGTACGATATCCGCCTCGGTCGGCAGCGCGGACAGGTCCGCCGGGGTGTCGGGGGCCGGGGCGCCGGGCCGGGCCAGCGCGCGGTTCAGGCTCTTGTTGGTGGCGAGGAAGGCGGTGCGATTCTCCACGGTCGGCACCGTGGTGGTGGCGCCGGTGGCATCCAGGCCGTGGCTGGTGGTGACCAGCACCAGCCAGTCCTCGCCCGGCTGCGCCTGGCGCCGCGCGGCCACGGCGGCGACCAGTTCGCCCAGCGCCTGGTCGGTCTCGCCCAGCGCGGTGGCATAGGCGCCGTTGCCGAAGCCGCTGGCTTGCGCGGCCTGCGCCGGGGCGCTGTACTGCGCGAACACCACGCCATAGCCGGATTGCACCTGACGCACGGCATTCTGCGTGACGCAGCGGTCGACGCCCGCGCAATCGACCAGCGTATCGAGCACGCCGGCTTCCTGGTCGGTCTTGAGCAGCACCGGCAGTGCCGGCGCACTGACCACCGCGCCTTGCTGCCCGCCGGCTTTGCCGGCTGCGCGCAGGTAGTGGAACACGGTCGGCGCGCGCAGCGCGGTGCTGCCGGTGTCGTCGTCGATACCGTGGCGGTTGGCCCAGGCGCCGGTCAGTACGGTGGCCCAGCTGGGCGCGTCGAGCGTGGGCTGGGCGGTGATGGTGCCGGGCATGCCGCCGGTGGCGGTCGGCACCAGGTTCAGGCTGGCCAGGTTGGGCAGCTCGCGCCGCAATACCGCGCCTTGCACCTGCGCATACGTGGCGCCGTCGACGCCGACCAGCAGCACGCGCGGGCCGCTGGCGCGGTCAGGCACCGGAGCGGGCTTGCTGGTGTCGGTATCGTTGGGCGCGCCGGACGGCGCGCTGTCACCGCCGCCGCAGCCTGCCAGCGTCGCGGCCAGCATGACTGCAACGGTGCCGGCCAGCGCACGCGCGCGCCCCATTCCCGCCAGCCAGCCCGGTGCAAGGTTCCCTGCCATCGTTCATTCCCCTGTTCATCTGCGTTGTTGTGCGCCGGCGGCAATGGCCGCGCGGCGAATTGCGTGTGCCGCAATGCGCTCGCAGAGTAAGAAGCGGGGTTGTCACCGTGGTGACAGCGGGGCAAAGAATGCTGATGGGGCTATTCGGATTCTTGAGGCGGTGCTGGCAACCGCGGGCTAGGCCTGCGGCGTGCCCCCGGCTTCGTCGCCCACGCCAGCCTGCATCAACAGCACGGCGTCGCGCTTGTCCAGCAGGTGCTGGCGCAGGATCTCGGCCATGCGCTTGCCGTCGCGGGCTTCGAGTGCCGCCAGCATCTCTTCGTGGTCATGGATGGCGCTGTCCCATTTGGGCTTGCGGTAGTTGGAGCGAAAGCGCAGCGCCTGCAGCCGCCGGTTCACCGACAGGTAGGTCTGGCGCAGCGCCGCATTGCGCGCCGCCAGGTTGATGCGGTCATGGATCTGGTGGTTCAGGCGGTAGTAGCCGGGCAGGTCTTCATGGGCGCGGCACGCCAGCATTGCGTAGTGCAGGGCCTTGAGTTCGGCCAACTCCACGGCGGTAATTCGCTCGCAAGCCAGTTCGCCGGAAAACGCCTCCAGGTTGCTCAGCAGTTCGAACGTGTCCCGGATTTCGGTGGCGGACAGGCGCGCCACGCTGGCGCCGCGGTTGGGCGAGATTTCGATCAGGCCTTCCGCCGCCAGCACCTTCAGCGCTTCGCGCAGTGGCGTGCGCGAGATCCCCAGGGTTTCCGACAGTTCGCGCTCATTGAGCTTGCGCCCCGGCTCCAGCGCGCCCTCGATGATCAAGGTGCGCAGATGGGTCACCACGGTGTCGTGCAGGCGCTGACGTTCCACCGGAGGGAGCTGGCGCGGCAGGTCAGGGTTGGAATCGGCTTGGATTTGCATTCAATTCGTCCGGTGGACAGATTGAATGCAAGTTTAGCAGCCGCTTAAGAGTAGCGCCAGATTGATCGTAAACCCCAATCTACGCGCATTTCATGGGGTAAACGCTAGCGAAAAAGGTCGGTGCAGCACCTGTTTTTTCACCACTCCTTTGATAGAGTATTTTGCATTCAAAACTCAAACGGAGGAGTTCCATGCTCAATCTCAACTTTCACCCCGCTGGCCGTCACTTCCTGCAAATCCCCGGTCCCAGCCCGGTGCCGGACCGCATCCTGCGCGCCATCAGCTACCCGACCATCGACCATCGCGGCCCTGAATTTGGCGCGCTGGGCCTGAAGGTGCTGGACGGGATCAAGAAGATCTTCAAGACCGAACACCCGGTGGTGATCTACCCGGCCTCGGGCACCGGCGCTTGGGAAGCCGCCTTGTCGAACACGCTGAGCCCCGGCGACACCGTGCTGATGTTCGAAACCGGCCACTTCGCCACGCTGTGGAAGAAGATGGCGGAGAACCTGGGCATCCGCCCTGAGTTCCTTGGCCTGCCCGGCATCGAAGGCTGGCGCAACGGGGTGCAGGCCGACATGATCGAGGCCCGCCTGCGCGCCGATGCCGCGCATGCCATCAAGGCCGTATGCGTGGTGCACAACGAAACCTCGACCGGCGTGACCTCCGATATCGCCGCGGTGCGCCGCGCCATCGATGCGGCAGGGCACCCGGCACTGCTGCTGGTCGACACCATTTCCGGACTGGCCTCAGCCGACTATCGCCACGACGAGTGGGGCGTCGACGTGACCGTGTCCGGCTCGCAGAAGGGCCTGATGTTGCCGCCGGGCATCAGCTTCAACGCGGTGTCGCCCAAGGCCATCGAGGCCTCGCGTTCGGCCCGGCTGCCGCGCAGCTTCTGGGGCTGGAATGAAATCATCGAGATGAACCGGACCGGCTACTGGCCCTACACCCCCAGCACCAACCTGCTGTACGGGTTGTCGGAAGCGCTCGACATGATCCTGGAGGAAGGACTGGACAACGTCTTTGCCCGCCACCAGCGCCTGGCCGAGGCCTGCCGCCGCGCGGTCAGGGCCTGGGGCCTGGAGATCCAGTGCGCGGATCCGTCGGTCTACAGCCCGGTGCTGACCGGCGTGATGATGCCCGACGGCGTCGATGCGGACGTGGTCCGCCGCCACATCTACGAGCGCTTCAACATGTCGCTGGGCGCCGGCCTGGGCAAGGTCAAGGGCCGCATGTTCCGCATCGGCCATCTGGGCGACTGCAACGACCTCACGCTGATGGCCACGCTGGCCGGCTGCGAGATGGGGCTGAAGATCTCCGGCGTGCCGGTCGCCGCCAGCGGCACCGTTGCCGCCATGGACTACCTCGCCGCGCATACCGTGCCGCTGTCGCTCAAGGCTGCCGCCTGACGCAGCCCTTTCCATCCGGCACCGGGACGGGCGCATGCCGTCCCGGCCGGAAACTGATCGCAACCGATCAGCGCAGCACTGCCGTACCCGACAAAAATACAGAGGAGACGCTGTGGATACGACCCTGCAGGCGGGAACAAGGATCAGGACGTTCGAGGATGCGACCTATCGCAAGGTGAGCTGGAGGCTGGTGCCATTTCTGATGGTGTGCTTCCTGATCGCCTATCTCGACCGTGTCAACGTAGGTTTTGCCAAGCTCCAGATGTCGCAGCAACTGGGCTTCAGCGAAACCGTCTATGGGCTGGGCGCCGGGATTTTCTTTATCGGCTACTTCCTGTTCGAGGTGCCGAGCAACCTGGCATTGCACAAGTTCGGCGCCAAGGTATGGATCGGCCGGATCATGATCACGTGGGGGATACTGTCCGCGTGCTTTGCCTTCGTCGAGACGCCAGCCCAGTTCTACACGCTGCGCTTCCTGCTGGGGCTGGCCGAGGCCGGCTTCACGCCCGGCATCGTGTATTACCTGTCGTGCTGGTATCCGTCGCACCGGCGCGCCAAGATCATGGCCATCTACTGCATGGGCTCGCCGCTGTCCGGCATCATCGGCAATCCGCTGTCCGGCTTCCTGATGGGCAGCATGGCCGGCGTGGGCGGCTGGGGCGGCTGGCAATGGATGTTCATCATCGAGGCGGTGCCGGCGGTGCTGTTGGGTTGCTTCTGCTTCTACTACCTCGACAACTCCATCGCCAAGGCCAAGTGGCTCACCAGCGACGAGAAGCGCGTGCTCGAGCAGGCCAAGGCGGAGGACGTCAAGGCAGCGGACCCGCAGGCCCGCGTCGGCAAGGTATTCACCGATCCGCGCGTCTGGCTGATCAGCCTGATCTGCTTCTGCTATGTCACGGGGCAGTACGGCATCACGCTGTGGCTGCCGACCTTCATCAAGTCGACCGGCGTCGCCGACCCGCTCCATATCGGCCTGCTGAGCGCGATCCCGTACATGGCAGCCATCGTCGCGATGTATTTCTTCGGCCGTAGCGCCGACAAGCACCGCGAACGGCGCTGGCACCTGATCATCCCTTGCATGATGGGCGCGATCGGCTTCCTGGCGCTGCCCTGGGTGATGCACAACACCGCGCTGTCGCTGGTGTTCCTGTCGATCGCCGCTGCCGGCATCCTGACCTGCACGCCGCTGTTCTGGTCGCTGCCGACGGCATTCCTCAGCGGCGCGGCGGCGGCCACGGCCATTGCCATGAGCAATTCGATCGGCAACCTGGCCGGCTTCACCAGCGGCTACATGATCGGCTATCTGCGCGACGTGACCCAGAGCGGCAACAGCGCCTACTACATGATCGCCGGCATGCTGGTCCTTGGGGCCTTCGCGATCTGGACCATTCCCGCCAGGCTGGTCAACCGGTAGCCGGGCAAGCCGGGGCGCGGCTACCTTGCCGCGGCCCCGCCGCACTCCCACCAACCCTTCGCGCCCGTGCCGGCGCATGGAAATCCCCTCATGAAAACCTCATACCAATCGGCGCCGCCCGGCCCGGGCCAGCACGCGCCGTTCAGCGTGGTGGAAGCCACCGTTGCCGGCGCGCATGCCGCGATGCGCGACGGCACGCTGACGGCGCGCCAGCTGGCCAGCCGCTGCCTGGACCGCATCGCCGCCTATGACCAGCGCGGACCCGCGCTGCGCAGCGTCCTGCAGGTTCATCCGCGGGCACTGGAGGAAGCGGACCGCCTCGACGCCATCGCCGCGCGCAATCCCTCGCAGGCGCTGGCGCCGCTGCATGGCATGCCGGTGCTGGTCAAGGACAACGTCGAATGCGCCGGCGCGGCCACCACGGCGGGCGCGGATTGCCTGCGCGGCAACCTGTCCATCAACGATGCCTTCGTCATCCGCCGGCTGCGCGAGGCGGGCGCCGTGGTGCTGGCCAAGACCAACCTGCACGAGCTTGCCTCCGGTGGCGAGACCGTCAGCACGCTGGGCGGGCAGACGCTGAATCCCTATGACCTGGCACGCACGCCCGGCGGATCCAGCGGCGGCACCGCCGCCGGCATCGCCGCGAGCTTCGGCGTGCTTGGCATCGGCACCGACGGGGTCAATTCGATCCGCTCGCCGGCGTCGGCCAACAGCCTGGTCGGACTCCGGCCAACCATGGGGCTGATCAGCCGGGCCGGGCTGGTCCCGTGCGGGCTGACGCAGGACACCATCGGTCCGATCACCCGCACCGTTGCCGATACCGCGCTGATGCTCGACGTCATCGCCGGCCATGATCCGGCCGATCCGGTCACCAGCGAAGGCGCCAGCCATCTCCCGGCGAGCTATGCCGCCAGCCTCGACCACGACGGACTCAGGGGCGCGCGCATCGGCGTGCTGCGTAGTTTCTTCGGCGGCCAGGACGTGCATCGACCGGTCAACGCCGTGATGCAGCAGGCGCTGGCCGTCATCGCCGCACAGGGCGCCGCGCTGGTCAACATCGACGACGCGATCAGCCCCGACGAACTGCTGGCTTCCACGCTGGTGCACCACTACGAGATGGCGCGCGATCTCGACGCCTACCTGTCGCAGCTGGCGCCCGGCGTGCGGGTGCGGTCCATGCAGGACATCATCGCCGCGGGCGGCGTGCATCCCAGCGTGGCCGGAACGCTGGCCACCGCGGTCGGGCTGAGCGACCAGCAGGCGGAATACCGCGAGCGCATGCAACGCCAGCACACGCTGCGCCAGTGGCTGCGCGACCTGATGGCGCGGCATCGGCTTGATGCGCTGGTGTTTCCGCACCAGCGGCGGCTGGTGGTTCCGGTCGGCGAGATGCAGGCCGAGCGCAACGGCGTGCTGGCGTCGGCGACCGGTTTTCCCGCCATCGTCATCCCGGCAGGGTTCTCCGCGCCGGAGCGCAATGCGCCGCAAGGCGTGCCGGTGGGGCTTGAGCTTTTCGGCCTGCCTTTCACGGAGCCCGTGCTGTTGCGCCTGGCGTTCGCGGCCGAGCAGGCCTTGCAGGCCCGCCGGCCGCCGCACTCGACGCCGGCCCTGGAGTAACGGCGCGCCGGAACGAAGTTTTATCGCTGCTCGACCAATGCCCGCCGCTCGCGGCGGCGCCAGGCTCGCGGAAACACCGCGGCGACCTCTAGACGAGGAGGAGACAAAAGATGGGCGCAGAAACTGTAGTTCAATCGCCGAATTCCCCCCAGCAGCACGAGCTGGACCGGGCCATGGACGGCATCGGGGTGACCGCCTCGCACAAGAAGATCATCTTCATGATCATGCTCGGCGTGATGTTCGATGTGTTCGAGCAGAACGCCGTCGGCCTGATCGGTCCCATGCTGCGCGAGCAGTGGGGGATTTCGGTGGCGGAAATCGGCTTTCTCAACACGCTGACGTTCAGCGCCGCCGCGCTGGGACGCATCGGCTCAGGCTATATCGCCGACCGCTACGGCCGGCGCGCGATGCTGAGCGCCAACCTGCTGCTGTTTACGCTGGGCGCCATCATCTGCGCGCTGGCGCCGAACTACTGGGTGCTCGCGGCGGGCCGCTTTATCGTCGGCATCGGCCTGGGCGGGGAAATCTCGATTGCCGTGACCATGCTGGCCGAACTGTGCTCGACCCGCTTCCGCGGCACGGCGGTGGGGCTGGTCAGCGTTGGCAGCGGCGGACTGGGCAATATGCTGGCACCGGCTTTCGGCCTGGCGGTCTTCGCCATGTTCCCGGGGCCGGACAGCTGGCGCTGGCTCTTTGCCTGCCTGGTGCTGCCGGCGTTCTTCGTCATCTTCTACCGGCGCTTTATCCCGGAAACCCCGCGCTTCCTGCTGTCCAAGGGCCGCGTGGACGAGGCCAACCGCGTGCTGTCGATACTGGCATCGGGGCGGCTGGGCAAGCTCGACGGCGAGCCGACGCCGTACATCAAGGCGGCGGTGCAGGACGAAGCGCCGCGCGCCAAAGTGCGGCTGAGCGATATCTTCAAGGGCCGGCTGGGGCGGCGCACCATCGCGCTGGGCATTGCGGTGTCGATGACGTACGGCGCGCAGATCTCGGTGCTGACGCTGATGCCGACCATTTTGATGGCGCAGGGCTATACCATCTCCAAGAGCTTTCTCTTCACCATGGTGATGCAGAGCGGCAGCCTGTTCGGTGCGTTGGCGGCGTCGTACTGCGGCTATCACATTCCGCGCAAGCGGGTGCTGACCGTCGGTGCGGGCCTGGCCTGCGCCGCGGGGCTGTGCTTCGGTTTCCTGACGTATAACGTGGCGCTGGTGCTGCTGTTCGGCGCGGCCTTTACGTTCTGCGTGGTGTTGCTGAATACCTCGATCTGGATCTTCGCGCCGGAACAGTATCCTACCCATGTGCGTGCCTTCGGCACCTCGCTGATCCTGGCGCTTGGCACGCTGGCGGGGGCGCTGACGCCGCTGGTCAGCGGGCGCGTGTTCGAGACCTACGGCGTCGGCGGCATGTTCAGCATGCTGGCGGCCATGTATGGCGTGTTTGCGCTGGCGGTGCAGTTCGCGCCGGAAACCTTCGGCCGCGCCATGGGCGAGACCGACGATGACGCGGATGGCCAGCGCGAGGTCCGCGCCGAGACGGCCAACGCCAGCGCTTCCTGAGGCCTGCTGCGCCCGCCAGTGTGCGGGCGCGGCTTGCCAGGCAATATTCTTGATCCAAAAGGAATCACCCAAGTCATGACAACCACCGATATCGACCGCGTCGCCCAGGCCTTGCTCAGCGCGCGGCGCGAACACCGCTGCGCCGATGCGCAAGCATTCGCCACGGCGCTCGCGAACACCGAGCAGGCCTACGCGGTGCAGGCCATCGTCGCGCAGTCACTGGGCTGGCAAGCGCCCGGCGCCGCGTACTGGAAATCCGGCGGCCCCTCGCGCGAAGCCACGCTGACCCATGCGCGTCTGCCGGCGGCCGGGGTCTGGATCAGCCCTGCGCATGCCGGCGACTGGCCCTTCACATGGCGCGGCATCGAGGCGGAGATTGCGCTGCGGCTGGGGCAGGGCGTGGATGCGGCGCAAGCCGCCAGCCTCGACTATGCCGGCGCGGCTGCGCTGGTCGAGGCGATGGCGGTGTCCATCGAGATCGTCGATTCACGCTGGCAGCAGTACGTGGCCGCACCCGCCTTGCTGAAGCTGGCGGATCTGCAGGCGCATGGGGCGCTGGTGTTGGGTGCGTGGCGCGACTATGCTGCGCGCGACTGGGCAAGCCAGCGCTGCCTGGTGCAGATCGGCGCGCAGTCTTTCGAGCGCCGCGGCACCCATGCGCTCGGCGATCCGGCCTATGGGCTGGTTGCGTGGCTGCGCCATGCCACGCGCGACGGGGCACGGGTCGAGGCCGGCACGGTGGTCACTACCGGCACCTGGGTCGGCATCCTCGATGCTGCTGCCGGCGACCTGGTGACGGTGGCGTTCGATGGCATCGGCGAGGCTTCGGTCCAGCTCTGAGGCCCATTCAGCGGTGCGCGGGGCGTCAGCTGTGGAAGCCGACGCCTCGCATGATCAGCCGCAGCACCCACGCGGCCACGCCCAGCGCTGCCACGCTCGCGGCCCAGATCAGCACCAGCCAGCCGACGCGGCGCAGCCAGGTGCCGGTGCCGGCTTCCGTGTCCGGCGCGCCCATCAGTGATAGCCCTCGCCGTGGCGGACCTTGCCGCGGAACACGTAGTAGGCCCATACCGTGTACATCAGGATGAAGGGCACGATGAACAGCGCGCCCACCAGCGCGAAGCCCTGGCTTTGCGGCGGGCCCGCGGCCTCCCAGATCGAGATCCCGGGCGGGATGATATTGGGCCAGACGCTGATCGCCAGCCCGCTGTAGCCCAGGAACACCAGGCCCAGCGCATACAGGAACGGCGAGATATCGGGCTCGCGCCGCAGCGCGCGCATCAGCATGAACATGCACAGCGCCACCAGGATCGGCACCGGCGAGAACCAGAACAGGTTGGGCAGGCTGAACCAGCGCTCCGCAATCTCGGGATGGGTCAGCGGCGTCCACAGGCTGATCACGGCGATCACCGCCAGCAGCAGCCACGCCAGCGTGCCGGTCAGGCGGATCATGCGCTGCTGCAGGTCGCCCTCGGTCTTCATGATCAGCCAGGTGCTGCCCAGCACGGCGTAGGCCACGATCAGCCCCACGCCGCAGAACAGCGGGAACGGCGCCAGCCAGTCCAGCGGGCCGCCGGCAAAACGGTGGCCTTCCAGCTTGATGCCGTCGATATAGGCACCCAGCGCCACGCCCTGGAAGAAGGTTGCGGTGGCCGAGCCGAGGATGAAGGCGGCGTCCCACACCGGGCGCTCGCGGTCATTGGCCTTGAAGCGGAACTCGAACGCCACGCCGCGGAAGATCAGGCCCAGCAGCATCAGCATCAGCGGCAGGTAGAGCGCGCTCAGCACCACCGAATACGCCAGCGGGAACGCGGCCAGCAGCCCCGCGCCGCCCAGCACCAGCCAGGTTTCGTTGCCGTCCCAGACCGGCGCGACGGTGTTCATCATCACGTCGCGGTCATGCCGGTCCGGCACGAACGGGTACAGCATGCCGATGCCCAGGTCGAACCCGTCCATCACCACGTACATCATCACGCCGAAGAAGATGATGACGATCCAGAGAAGCGAGAGATCGATGCCCATGGTGTCAGCTCCGGGTGCGTGCGGTGGGGGTGGGGGCGAGCACTTCATCGTCATCCACGGCCGACAGGGGGCGTGCCGGCGTATGCTCGCGGCCAGGGCCGCCATGCGGCTTGGGCTCTTCCAGCAGCGGGCCCTTGCGCACCAGCCGCATCATGTAGGCGATGCCGACGCCGAACACGAAGCAATACGCGACCACGAAGATCGCCAGCGTGGTCGCCAGTTCCGGCACGCCGTGCGGCGACACCGCATCCGCGGTGCGCTGCAGCCCGTACACCACCCACGGCTGGCGGCCGATCTCGGTGGTGTACCAGCCGGCCAGGATGGCGATCACGCCGGCAGGTCCCATCCACAAGGCCATATGCAGGAACGGACGTACGCGGTAGATACGGTCGCGGCGCCGCAATATCAGGCTCCACACGCCCAGCAGGATCATCAGCAGCCCCAGGCCTACCATCACCCGGAACGACCAGAACAGGATCGTGGCATTGGGCCGATCCTCCGGCGCGAACTCCTTCAGGCCCTGGATCTGCCCGTCCCAGCTGTGCGTCAGGATCAGGCTGCCCAGGTGCGGCACTTCGACCGCAAAGCGGGTTTCCTCGCGCGCCATGTCGGGCCAGCCGAACAGCAGCAGCGGCAGGGCCTCGTTGCCCTTGTTTTCCCAATGCCCCTCCAGCGCGGCAATCTTGGCGGGCTGGTGCTTGAGCGTATTGAGGCCGTGGAAGTCGCCGATCACCGCCTGGATCGGTGCGACGATCAGAAGCATCCACATCGCCATCGACAGCATCTTGCGGATGGCCGGATTGTCCCGCCCGCGCAGCAGGTGCCAGGCCGCGGACGCGCCGACAAACAGCGCCGTGGCAAGGAACGCCGCCACGCTCATATGCGCCAGGCGGTACGGGAACGACGGATTGAAGATAACGGCGAACCAGTCGGTGGGCACCACGCGGCCGTCGATGATCTCGAAGCCCGCCGGCGTCTGCATCCAGCTGTTCGAGGCCAGGATCCACGTCGCCGAAATCAGCGTGCCCAGCGCCACCATCACCGTGGAAAAGAAATGCAGCCCCGGGCCGACCCGGTTCCAGCCAAACAGCATCACGCCGAGGAAGCCTGCTTCCAGGAAGAAGGCGGTCAGCACCTCATAGGTCAGCAGCGGTCCGGTGATACTGCCCGCAAACTCGGAGAAGAAGCTCCAGTTGGTGCCGAACTGGTAGGCCATCACCAGCCCCGACACCACCCCCATGCCGAAGTTGACGGCAAAGATCTTGGACCAGAAGTGGTAGAGGTCGCGGTACAGCGGCCGCTGCGTGCGCAGCCAGCAGCCTTCCAGCACCGCCAGGTAGGCGGCCAGGCCAATGGTGATCGCGGGAAAGACGATGTGGAAGGAAATGGTGAAGCCAAACTGGATGCGGGCGAGGTCGAGCGCGGTCAAACCAAACATGTCGTGTTCTCCGTGGCGCTGGCCTGGCGCGTGCCCTGGACGTTGCGGAC
This sequence comes from Cupriavidus taiwanensis, assembly GCF_900250075.1. Classification (NCBI taxonomy): domain Bacteria; kingdom Pseudomonadati; phylum Pseudomonadota; class Betaproteobacteria; order Burkholderiales; family Burkholderiaceae; genus Cupriavidus; species Cupriavidus taiwanensis. The sequence continues at coordinate 2,025,182 of NZ_LT977071.1, read as the reverse complement.
TGCCCCCGGAAACCGGGCAGGCACGACACGTAGGCAGAAGCGCGCCGGGGGCGCGGGGGCGCAGGCGCGTGCGGTAAGCGTAGTGTACGCCGCGCGGGCGGCAAAGGGCAGCGTCGCTGGTAGTAGCGGGCGGGTGACAAATCGCCGCACCTTCGGTCGCGCACAACCCTTGTTACGCCGCGCAGGCCGTTGCCAATGAGGGAGATCGTAGCGGAGCATCGCGACACGAAACAGCATCAAGTCCGCGCAAAAGCACCGTATCAGATTGCCGCATCGCAGCAGCGCTGAAGGCTGACAACGCGGGCAGGGAAGTGCATAGTTATGCGCCCTGCATCGTCCGCCTCTAGCGTCCTTCCCCGTGCCCTTCGATTCCACCTTGCTGATCGTCATTGCCGGCGCCGCCGTGGCCGGTTTCGTCCAGGGCCTGTCCGGCTTTGCCTTCGGCATGGTGGCGATGTCGTTCTGGGCCTGGGCGATCGAACCGCGGCTCGCTGCGGCGATGACGGTGTTCGGTGCGCTCACGGGTCAGTTGCTGGCGGCCGCGTCGGTGCGGCGCGGCCTGTCGTGGCGGCGCCTGTGGCCATTCGTTGCCGGCGGCGTGGCCGGTATCCCGCTGGGCGTGGCGGTGCTGCCGCTGCTCGACGCGCAGTGGTTCAAGGCGGTGCTGGGCGCCTTCCTGACGCTGTGGTGCCCGGTGATGCTGATGGCGCGGCGGCTGCCGCATATCGGCGTGGGCGGGCGCGTGGCCGACGGCATGGCCGGCGCCGCTGGCGGCGTGATGGGCGGCATCGGCGGCTTTACCGGCGTGATTCCCACGCTGTGGTGCACGCTGCGCGGCTTCGACAAGGACGAGCAGCGCGCCGTGATCCAGAACTTCAACCTCGCCACGCTGGCCATGACCATGGCCGCCTATGTCGGCAAGGGCATCGTCACGCGCGAGATGCTGCCGATGTTCCTGGTGGTGGCGCCGGCGATGCTGGTGCCCACGCTGCTGGGCACGCGGCTTTACCTGGGTATCAGCGAGGCCACGTTCCGCAAGATCGTGCTGTCGCTGCTGACCGTGTCGGGCGTGGCGCTGCTGGTTACTTCGGTGCCGGTGCTGGTGGCGCGCGGTGGGGGCTAGGGCTTCGCCGGAGCCGCCTGGCGCAGGCACGCCACCAACTGGTCGGTGCCGATCGATGGCGCGCGTTCGCGCAACGTGATGATGCCCACCGCTGGCAGGTCGACCGGCACCTCCATCTTCAGTACCTGCAGCCGGCCTTCCTGCTGCATCGCCATGGCGACCGATGCGGCCATGAAGGCGGCGGCCCCGCGCTGGTCGATGAAGGTGGCCTGGGCCAGGTACGAGGAGGTCTCAATCACGTCCTGCGGCGGATGCAAGCCGTGGCGGAAGAAGGCTTGCTCGATCTTCACCCGCAACGAGGCCCACGGCGGCGGCAGCACGCACGGCATCGCGGCGAGATCGGCCCAGCCTGGCCGTGTCTTGCGTGCCAGCTTGTGGCCGCGCCGCACCACGACCACCATGCGCTCTTCATAAAGTGCTTCGGTCAGCAGGTCCGGCGCGGCATAGCCGGGCTCCAGCCGGCCCACGATCAGGTCCAGCTCGCGCAGGCGCAGCTTGGGCAGCAAGTGGGTCAGGTCGCCTTCCTCCACCAGCACAGTGGCGTGCGCGTGGCGTTGCTTGAGCGCGCTCACGGCCTGCGCCAGCAGCACCGGCAGCGCCGCACCCATCGAGCCCACGCGGATGCGCCCGGAAGCGCCGCTCTGCACCGCGGCAATCTCGTCGCGGGTCTGCTCGTATTGCGCCAGCACCGAGCGCGCAAAGCGAACCAGCGACTCGCCGGCGGGCGTGGGCTCGGTGCCGCGGGTGGAGCGGGTGAACAGCGTCAGCCCCAGCATTTTCTCGACCTCGGTCAGCACCTTGGACACCGCCGGCTGGCTCACCGACAAAAACTCCGCGGTGCGCCCGATATGGCGGAACTCGTCGAGCGCCACCAGCAGTTGCAGGTGGCGCAGCTTGATATTGGAGCGCAGCGCGCGGTCGATCTGTACCATGCCCGCAGTCTAGCTAACCAGAAGGTTATGAAGCAATGCCAATTTACGATTGGATTGTTATGACCTGCGCCCACAGAATGCAGGCATGACGAGGCTGGCAGCGCCGGCCGCGCCGATAATCAAAACATCGGAGACACCCGCAAATGACTCAAGCATTCCCCATCGATGCCAAGCGCCGCCGCCTGCTCATCGGAGCCGCCGCGGGTGCCGCCGGCGTACTGTTGCCAGCCACGCGCGCGTTGGCCGACCAGTACCCCCAGCGTCCCATCACCTTTATCTGCCCGTGGCCGGTCGGCGGCACCGCCGACCAGTCGATGCGCGCGCTGTGCCAGGTGGCCGGCGGCATCCTCAAGCAGTCGATCGTGGTGGAGAACCGCGCCGGCGCGTCCGGCATGATCGGCACCAAGGCGCTGGCGCGCGCCAATCCCGACGGCTACACCATCGGCCAGATTCCGATTTCGGTGACGCGCTTCGCGCAGCTCGGCATGCTGCAACTGGACCCCCGCACCGAGCTGACCTACCTGGCCCGCACCTCGGGTCAGACCTTCGGCATCGCGGTGCCGGCCAACTCGCGCTACAAGACGCTGCAGGATGTGGTGGCCGCCGCCAAGGCCAGCCCCGGCAAGATCACCTATGCGCACGCCGGCATCGGCGGCGCCACCCATGTCGGCATGGAGCAGTTCGCGCTGGCCGCGGGCATCCAGTTCAATGCCATCGCCTACAAGGGCGGCGCGGCCGCGTTGCAGGACGTGCTGGCCGGGCAGGTGGAACTGCTGGCCGATTCCAGCTCATGGGCGCCGCATGTCGAAGCCGGAAAGCTGCGGCTGCTGGCGACCTGGGGCGAACAGCGCGCGACCCGCTTCAAGGACACGCCCACGCTCAAGGAGTTGGGCTACAACGTGGTGGTGGAAGCCCCCAACGGCATCGGCGCGCCCAAGGGCCTGCCGCCTGCCGTCGAGAAAAAGCTACGCGACGCCTTCCGCGCAGCGGTCGCCAGCAATGAGTTCAAGCAGGTCGCGGCGCGCCTGGACGCGCCCGTGATGTACCTGGACGGGCCCGACTACAAGAAGTACGTCGCCAGCGTCTATGAACAGGAAACCCAGCTGATCCAGCGCCTCAAGCTGAAAGAACTGCTGCAGCAAAGCTGATGGCCCGAGAAGCCCAAGACCCAGTGAAATCCAATCCCGTCATCCGGCTGCACCCCAACGACAACGTGCTGGTTGCACGCAGCGACCTCGGCCTGGGCCAGCAGCTGGCCGATCCCGTGGTGCGCGTGCGCGCACAGGTGCCGGCCGGCCACAAGATCGCTGCCTGCGCTATCGCGGCCGGCACGCCGGTGCGCAAGTTCGACACCGTCATTGGCGTGGCCGCGCGCGATATCGCGCCGGGCGACCACGTGCATGCGCACAACCTGACGCTGGTCGACTTCTATCGCGATCCGGCTTTCTGCCAGGACGTGCGACCGGTCGACTACGTGCCGCAGGCGCAGCGCGCCACCTTCAACGGCCTTGTGCGCGCGGATGGCCGCGTCGGCACGCGCAACTTCATCGGCATCCTGTCGTCGGTCAATTGCTCGTCCACCGTGATCCGCCAGATTGCGGCGCATTTCACGCCGCAACGGCTGGCCGATTTTCCGAATGTCGACGGCGTGGTCGCCTTTGCACAGACCAGCGGCTGCGGCATGTCGTCGCCCAGCGAGCATTTCGACGTGCTGCGTCGCACGCTGGCCGGCTATGCGCGCCATCCCAACCTGGCCGGCGTGCTGATCGTGGGGCTGGGCTGCGAGCGCAACCAGGTGGACTCGCTGGTGGCATCGCAAGGCCTGGAGCCGGGGCCCGCGGTGCATACGCTGGTGATGCAGGATACCGGCGGCACGCGCGCCACCATCGCGGCGGGGATCCGCGCGATCGAATCGATGCTGCCGGCGGCCAACGCCGCGGTGCGCCAGCCCGTGCCCGCCAGCCACCTGAAGATCGGGCTGGAGTGCGGCGGTTCGGATGGTTTTTCCGGGATCAGCGCCAACCCCGCGCTGGGTGCGGCCATGGATATCCTGGTGCGCCATGGCGGCACCGCGATCCTGTCCGAAACCCCGGAGATCCACGGCGTGGAATTCATGCTGACGCGCCGCGCGGTCACGCCGGAAGTCGGACAGAAGCTGCTGGACCGGCTTGCCTGGTGGGAGCGCTACACGGCGGGCCATAACGCGCAGTTCAACGGCGTGGTCGGCCACGGCAACCAGCAGGGCGGCCTGGCCAACATCTTCGAGAAGTCGCTGGGCTCGGCCATGAAGGGCGGCACCACGCCGCTGCAGGCGGTCTATGAGTATGCCGAGCCGATCGACCGGGCCGGCTTTGTATTCATGGATTCGCCCGGCTATGACCCGGTCGCCGTCACTGGCCAGATCGCCAGCGGCGCCAACCTGATCTGCTTTACCACCGGGCGCGGCTCCATGTTCGGCTCCAAGCCGGCGCCGACGATCAAGCTGGCCTCGAATTCCGCGATGTACCGCCGGCTTGAAGAAGACATGGACATCAACTGCGGCCTGGTGCTCGACGGCGAACTGAGCGTGCCGCAGATGGGCCAGCGGATCTTCGAACACATCCTGCGCGCTGCCTCGGGCGAGCCGACCAAGAGCGAGCTCCTCGGGCTTGGCGACAACGAGTTCGTACCGTGGCATCTCGGCATAGTCAGCTGAGCCGCGTTTCACCAATCCCTTTGCAAACACATCGATGCTGACGCTTTCCGAGCCCACGCTGCTGCGCAGCCAGAACCTGATTGACGGCCTGTGGCGCGATGCCGGCCTGGGTGCGCGCCTTGCCGTGACCGATCCGGCCACCGCCGAGGCCTTTGCCAACGTGGCCGACAGCGATGCCGGCGACGCCCGCCTTGCCGCCGACGCCGCGGCGGCGGCGTTCCAGGCATGGAGCCGCCGGCCCGCGCGCGAACGCGCGCAATTGCTCAAGCGCTGGCACGCGCTGATCCTTGACCACCAGGAAGACCTGGCGCGCATCATCTCCACCGAACAGGGCAAGCCGCTGAAGGAGGCGCGCGGCGAGGTGCAGTACGGCGCCTCGTACGTGGAGTGGTTTGCCGAGGAAGCCACGCGCATCTGCGGCGACATCGTCGCCGAGGCCGTGCCGGGCCGCAAGCTGCTGGTGCTGAAGGAGCCAGTGGGCGTGGTGGCGGCCATAACGCCATGGAACTTCCCGCTGGCGATGATCGCCCGCAAGATCGCGCCCGCGCTGGCAGCCGGCTGCACGGTGGTGGCCAAGCCCGCGGAAGACACGCCGCTGACGGCGCTGGCGCTGGCATGGCTGGCACAGCAGGCCGGCGTGCCGGCGGGCGTGATCAATATCGTCACGGCCTCGCGCGAGCACACGCCCGGCGTGGTCGACGCCTGGCTGGCAGACAGCCGCGTGCGCAAGGTCACATTCACCGGCTCCACGCCGGTCGGCAAGCACCTGGCGCGAGAATCCGCGGCGACGCTGAAGAAGCTCTCGCTGGAACTGGGCGGCAACGCGCCGTTCATCGTCTTCGACGATGCCGACCTCGATGCCGCGGTCGATGGCCTGATGGCATCCAAGTTCCGCAACGGCGGGCAGACCTGCGTGTGCCCGAACCGCGTCTACGTGCATGATGCCGTGCACGACGCCTTCGTCGAACGCCTGGCACAGCGCGTCGGCGCGCTCCATGTCGGCCCCGCCACCGAGGACGCCGCACAGATCGGCCCGATGATCAATGCGCGCGCCGTCGACAAGATTGCGCGCCATGTCGAGGACGCGGTCGCCAGGGGCGCGCGCGTGGTCACCGGCGGCAAGCGCGTGCGCAGCGCCGACGGCCCGCACTACTACGCGCCGACGGTGCTGGTCGATGCCACGCCGGCGATGGAACTGTCGTGCGAAGAGACCTTCGGCCCGGTCGCACCGATCTTCCGTTTCCGCGACGAAGCCGAGGTGATCCGCGACGCCAACGACACCCCGTTCGGCCTGGCCGCCTATTTCTACTCCAGCGACATCCGCCGCATCTGGCGCGTGGCGCAGGCGCTGGAGACCGGCATGGTGGGCATCAACGAAGGCGCGATCGCGGCCGAGGCGGCGCCCTTCGGCGGCGTCAAGGAATCCGGCTACGGGCGCGAGGGCTCGCGCCACGGCCTGGACGACTACATGCACACCAAGTACCTTTGCCAGGGCCTGCTAGGCTGAAGCGCCCGGCGCATCCTCTTCGCACCAGGAAATCCCCATGCCCGCAAACAATCCTTTCAAGACCGCACTGGCCGCGCGTCAGGCGCAGATCGGCCTGTGGCTGTCGATGGCGACGCCGTACCTGGCCGAAGTCTCGGCCACCGCCGGCTTTGACTGGCTGCTGATCGACGGCGAGCACGCGCCCAACGACCTGCGCTCGACGCTGCACGCGCTGCAGGCCGTGGCGGCGTATCCGGTCCAGCCCGTGGTGCGCGCCGTGGCCGGCGAAGTGCCGCTGATCAAGCAGCTGCTCGATATCGGCGCGCGCAGCCTGCTGGTGCCGATGGTGGATACCGCGGAGCAGGCGCGCGCGCTGGTCAGTGCCACGCGCTACCCGCCCAATGGCATCCGCGGCGTGGGCAGCGCCATTGCGCGCGCATCGCAGTGGAGCGCGCGCACCGACTACCTCGATGTGGCCGACGACGAAATCTGCCTGCTGGTGCAGGCCGAAACCGTCACCGCGCTGCAGAACCTGGAAGCGATCTGCGCGGTGGACGGCGTCGACGGCGTCTTCATCGGGCCGGCCGACCTGGCTGCCTCGATGGGCCACCGCGGCCGCCCCGGCCATCCCGACGTGCAGGCCGCCATCGAAGGCGCAATGCGCACCATCATCGCCAGCGGCAAGGCCGCCGGTACGCTGACGTCAGACCCGGTGCTCGCGCGCCGCTACCTCGACCTGGGCTGCACCTTCGTGGCCACGGGCGTGGACGTGATGTTGTACGCCAATGCCGCGCGCAAGCTTGCCGCTTCGTTCCGCGAGCCGCTGGCAGACGCTGCCGCCAGCAAGCCTTCCGCCGCGTACTGACCCGACTTTTCTTCGCCTTATCGCCATGACCGCCGAGCTACCGACCCCAGACACCACCTTGCGCGCGATGCAGGCCATTGTCGGCGCCAACGCCTGCCGCAGCGGCGAGGCCGATACGCAAGCCTACGTCACCGACTATCGCGGCATCTATCGCGGCCAGGCCCAGGTGGTGGTGCTGCCGGCTTCGACGGAGGAAGTCAGTCGCGTGCTGCAGTGGTGCCATGCGCAGCGCGTGCCGGTGGTGCCGCAGGGCGGCAATACCTCATTGATGGGCGGCGCCGTGCCGGATGACAGCGGCACCGCCGTGGTCGTCAACCTGAGCCGCATGAACCGTGTGCTGGGCATCGACCCGGTCAACGACACCATGACCGTGCAGGCCGGCGTCACGCTGAGCGCGGCCCGCAGCGCCGCGGAAGCGGAGCAGCGCCTGTTTCCGCTGCGTATCGGCTCGGAAGGGTCGTGCCACATCGGCGGTAACCTGTCGACCAATGCCGGCGGCACCGCGGTGCTGCGCTACGGCAATATGCGCGACCTGGTGCTGGGCCTCGAGGTGGTGCTGCCCGATGGCCGCATCTATTCGTCGCTGCGCGGCCTGCGCAAGGACAACACCGGCTACGACCTGAAGCAGCTGTTCGTCGGCGCGGAAGGCACGCTCGGCATCATTACCGGCGCCGTGCTCAAGCTGATGCCGCAGCCGCGCAGCAGCGCCGTCGCCTTCGTCGCGGTGCCGGATCCCGCCGCTGCCGTCGCCTTGCTCGGTGAAGCCAAGCGCCTGTCCGGCCAGGCCGTGACCGCGTTCGAACTGGTCTCCCGCCCGGCGCTGGACCTGGTGCTGGAATACCTCGGCAACGTCGCCTCGCCGCTGCAGGGCGGGCACGACTGGATGGTGCTGGTCGAGCTGACCTCAGGCAGCGACGCCGAAAGCCTCAACGCCACGCTGATGGAGATCCTCGAATCGGGCTTCAGCCAGGCCCTGGTGCTGGACGCCGCCGTGGCCGCCAGCCTGTCCGACGCGCAGACCTTCTGGCGCATCCGGGAAGAGATCTCCGACGCCCAGACCCGCACCGGCGGCAGCATCAAGTGCGATGTCTCGGTGCCGCTGTCGCGCATCGCCGCGTTCGTGGAAGAGGCGTCGGCACGGGTGCGGGAACTGGTGCCCGATGCGCGCATGGTGATCTACGGCCATATGGGCGACGGCAACGTCCACTTCAACCCGCTGCGGCCCAAGAACCAGCTCGCGCGGGACTTCCTGGCGCAATGGTATGAACCGGTCTCCGCGCTGGTTGACGGCATGGCCCACGCGGAAAACGGCTCGATCTCCGCCGAGCATGGCATCGGCGTGGCCAAGCGCGACGACCTGATGCGCTACAAGTCGCAGGTGGAACTGGAACTGATGTGGCAGGTGAAGCAGGCGCTGGATCCGCTGAACCTGCTCAATCCGGGCAAGGTGCTGCCGGCCCCGGGGCGCTAGCTTCGTGGCGTGGCAAGCGGCGCAAGGCGGGGCAGGGCGCGCGTAGCAGGAATCGCCCATCTGGGCTAAGGTGTCAGCTATCCAGAACGCAGCCGGGCCGGGGCATCGCCGCCCGCGGCCACGGCGCACAGCACGGCCGGCCCACCGGCCCAGATACCGATGACCGCCCAATCCCCCGACATCGCGCTCGCAGCTGCCCCCATCTCCCTCGAAAAGCCCGAACTCGACTACCCCTGCGGTGACGCCCCCGAACCCGGCCGTGCGCGCGAAGTCGCCCCCGGCGTACTGTGGCTGCGCATGCCGATGCCGCTCGGCCTGAACCATATCAACCTGTGGGCGATCCGCGACGGCAGCGGCTGGGCAGCGGTCGATGCCGGCCTGCAGACCCCGGAAACCGCTCAGGCCTGGCGCGCGCTGTTCGCCGAAGGCGGCGCGCTGGACGGCGGGTTGACCCGCCTGTTCGTCACCCATATGCATCCCGACCACATTGGCATGGCCGGCTGGCTGACCGGCAAGTTCGACTGCCAGCTGTGGATGACGCGGCTCGAATACCTGATGTGCCGCGTGCTCGCCGCCGATACCGGCCGCGCCGCGCCTGACGACGCCATCGCGTTCTATCGCAAGGCCGGCTGGGACGACGAGGCGATCGAGGTGTACCGCACCCGCTTCGGCGGCTTCGGCAAATACGTGCACGCCTTGCCGGAAAGCTTCCGCCGGCTGTCCGACGGCGATACCGTCCGCATCGGCGCACACGACTGGCAGGTCATCGTCGGCACCGGCCATTCCCCCGAACATGCCTGCCTGTACTGCCCGGCGCTGAAACTGCTGGTATCGGGCGACCAGGTGCTGCCGCGCATCTCGTCCAACGTATCCGTGTTCCCCACCGAACCCGACGCCGACCCGATGGCCGACTGGCTAGCCTCGCTCGACAAAGTCCGCGCCGCCGTGCCGGACGACGTGCTGGTGCTGCCCGCGCACAACGAACCCTTCCGCGGCCTGCATGCGCGGATCGACTATCTGCGCGCCAGCCAGGTGCAGGCGCTGGACCGGCTGCGGGGGGCCCTGGCTGAACCCCGGCGGGCGGTGGATGTGTTTGGGGAATTGTTCTCTCGGCCGATTACGGGGAGTGGCGGGCTGCTGGGGATGGCGACGGGGGAGAGTGTTGCGCATTTGAACTACTTGCTGGCGCGGGGGGAGGCGGTGCGGGAGGTTGGGGCGGATGGTTGCTATTGGTACCGGATGCGGTGACCCCATATCGGCGAGCCCGCTAACTCGCCAATTCTGAACCCTGCCCACCACGCGTGGGCACAGTCCAAGTCGCGATTCGATTGATTGTGCGGTAACCGGCCGCATGGAGGCGCTCGGCCACTTGGTGAAAGCGACGGATTCCGCGGCCGGAATCTTATCGGCGCATGCAGTATTTTTGAGAAAACCTTGAGATTGCTCAAAGAAAAGAGTTATTTCTAAATATTTGATCTTTTCTTTTGGTGAGCAAGACTCCTGTCCCGTTTCAGGTTCGACGCAGGAATTGTTCTGAGAATGTAACTGAATTTTTAAGGAAATTCTGATTTTTGTGTTGGATATTGTTGGCGTTGATCGTGCCGCTTACTATGGCGCGCTAATATCAATGCCTCGCGAAAATGGCGAGCGGCCTTAATCTCCGGCACAACAATCCAACAATGAGCGCAATAGACGGCAATAGTGAAACGCGCGTGGCGCAAGGCCGCCTGGCAGCGCAATCGGGTAATGACGTCCCGCAATGAACCGGACACCAGTCCGGTCGGACGTCTCCATCGCCATGTCCGTATGGCAGGCACTGTTTCTCCGCGAGGCCAGTGCCCGTCTGGCGGGAACGCGCGCCGCGTGGATCTGGATCCTGCTTGAGCCAGCGACACACATCATCTTCCTGATGGTGGTATTCGGTGTCCTCAGGCACCAGGTCCGGCAGGACGCGAACATCGAAATGTTCATCCTTGTCGGAGTGTGGGGCTTCTTCCTGGTGCGGAATATTGCGCAACGAGGCATGGAAGCCATCAACGCCAACCAGGCCTTGTTCTCGTACCGCCAGGTACAGCCGGTCGACACGGTGCTGGTACGCGCCACGGTCGAGGCCTTCCTGTATGTCATTGTCGGCGCCGTGCTGCTGGCCGCCCTGGCGCTGCTCGACATCGACGTGCGGCCCGCCGATCCGCTGCTCGTCATGTGGTCGGCTTTCCTGCTGTGGGCGTTCGGGCTGGGCCTGGGCCTGATGTTCTCCGTCATCGGCACGCTGTTGCCGGGCCTGGGCAAGCTCATACGCATCGTCTTCACGCCGCTCTACTTTCTTTCCGCAGTCATGTATTCGGTCTCGAGCATGCCGCGGGCGATGCGCGAGGTGGTGCTGGTCAACCCGATCACGCATGGCCTGGAAGCGATGCGCAGCGGCTGGTTTGCCGCCTATCACGGCGAAGCGCATATCAGCCTGGGCTATCTGGCTTTCTGCGCGCTGGCCGCGGTGTTCCTTGGCCTGGCCATGCATATGCGGTACGCAACCCGGCTGACCGCGCAATGATCGAGATCACCGATGTCCACAAACGCTACCGCACCACCCACGGCTCGAAGTGGGTGCTGCAGGGCGTGACGCTCCGGATTCCGCAGAAGAGCCGGGTGGCGCTGATCGGCGCGAACGGCGCGGGCAAGTCGACCCTGCTGCGGCTGGTGGGCGGCATCGACCAGCCCAACCGTGGCAGCATCGTCCGCAACTGCCGCGTGTCGTGGCCTCTGGGCCTGAGCGGCGGATTCCAGGGCTCGCTGAGCGGTCGCCAGAACACCAAGTTTGTCTGCCGCATCCACGGCATCCACGGCGCGCTGGCCGAGAAGCTCGAATTTGTGCGCGAGTTCTCGGAGTTGCACGACGCCTTCGAGGATCCGGTCAAGACCTATTCGTCGGGCATGCGCTCGCGGCTGGCATTCGCCATGTCGCTCGCCTTCGATTTCGATACTTACCTGGTGGATGAACTGACGGCCGTCGGCGACGCAGCGTTCAAGCGCAAGTCGCAGAAAGCCTTCGAAGACCTGGCAGGCCGTGCAGGCCTGGTGATGGTCTCGCATAGCGAATCCACCCTCAAAAATTTCTGCCAGTCGGCAGTCTGGCTGCATCAGGGCCAGGCGCACTGGTTCGATTCCGTTGAAGACGCCCTGCACGCGTACAGGGACAGCATTCCAGCATGATGAAGACGATTACGTCGGGCGCCGCAGGGCAAATCGGGCGACTGACACGAGTGAATACCCTGAACCGGATCTGGCAAGTGGCCGTGGCCGCGTGCCTGCTTGCCGTTGTGTACTGGAGCGTGATCGCGTCCGACCTGTATGTGTCCGAAGCCCGCGTGGTGGTGGAGCGCAGCGACGGTGTGGGTGCCAGCGCGGCTGATTTCACGTCGTTGCTGGTCGGCAATACCGCTCCACAGGACTTGCTATTGCTGCGCGAGTACCTGCTGTCGGCCGACATGCTCAAGAAGCTGGACGCCAAGCTCGGGCTGCGCAAGCACTACGCCGACAGCGGCCGGGATCCGCTGTCGCGCTTGTGGTTCGAGGATGCTTCGCTGGAGCGTTTTCATGATTACTACCTGAAACGCGTCAGCGTCGAATACGATGACTTCGCGCGCGTCCTCGTGATCCGGGTGCAGGGCTACACCTCCGAGATGGCGCATGCCATCGCGCAGGAGCTGGTCGCCGACGGCGAACGCTTCATGAACGAGATGACGCATCGCATCGCCAGCGAGCAGGTGGTCTATATCGAGAAACAGGTACACGACCAGGGTGAGCGGCTGAAGGCAGCCCGCCAGGCGCTGGTGGCCTACCAGAACGCCAACGGCCTGGTGTCGCCGCGCGGCGAGGTGGAAAGCCTGTCCACCGTGGTCGCCAACGCCGAGGCCACCCTCGCCGAACTGCACGTCAAGCGCAACTCGCTCAAGGACGTCTTCACGTCGCAGTCGCCGGCAATCCAGCAGATCGACGCGCAGATCGCCGCGGTCGAGCGCCAGATGGCGGAGCAGCGCGGCCGCATGGTCTCGACCAAGGGCCGCGGCCTGAACCGCGTGGTGGAAGAACACGACCGCCTGCAGGCCGCCGCCGAGTTTGCCTTCGACATCTACAAGACCGCGATCAACGCACTGGAGAAGGCGCGCATCGAGGCCACGCGCAAGCTCAAGAACGTAGCGGTAGTGCAAAGCCCGACCTGGCCGGAGTACCCGCTCCAGCCCCGGCGAATCTACAACATCGTGGTGTTCGTCCTGATGACGCTGATGCTGGCAGGCGTCGTGCAACTGCTCAGCGCCATTATCCGCGACCACCGAGACTAATCCATGCTTCGAAGAATCCTTGCTATCGCGGTCGCGGCGGCCAGCCTGGCCGGCGCCCACGGCGCGCATGCCCAGGGCGGCATGCGCCTGCCGCAGTCGCCGGCCGTCGGCCAGATGGAATACGCCGCGCTGGCTGCGCAGGGCGCTACCACGCCCAGTGGTGCAGTGGTCGGCAATCCCGGCGCGATCGGCGGCATTGCCACCATCCCGGCACTTGCCGACACGCCGCTGCCAGACAGCGCGCCGCAGAACAACGACTACACCGCCAACATGGCCAGCGACGCCTTTGGCGCGCAGCTGTTCACCGGCGCCTTCAGCCGCGACAGCGCTTCCGTCTTCAATCCCAGCCATGTCATCTCCGTCGGTGACCGGATCCAGCTGCGCATCTGGAACGGATACAACGTCGATACCGTGCTGACCGTTGACGCCGGCGGCAACATTGTTTTGCCGGAAATCGGCCCGTTCCGCGTGCAGGGCATCACCAACGGCAATCTGCAGACCGCCGTCGGCAACGCACTGCGACGCGTGTTCGCCAGCAAGGTGTCGATCTACGCCAGCCTGCTGGCCGCGCAGCCGGTGCGCGTCTACGTTACTGGCGCGGTGCGCCGCCCCGGCATGTACGACGGCACCTCCAGCGACAGCGTGCTGCGCTACCTCGACCAGGCCGGCGGCATCGACCCCGACCGCGGCTCCTTCCTGGACGTCGCGATCAAGCGCGGCAACCAGACGCTGGAAGTCGTCAATCTCTATGACTTCCTGCTCAAGGGCGACCTTACCTCGCGGCAGTTGAACAACGGCGACGTCATCTTCGTCCAGTCGCGCAAGAAGACCGTCAAGGTCAGCGGCCTGGCCGAAAACGCCAAGCGCTTCGAATTCCTCGGTGAACAGGCAAGGCTTGACCAGATCGTGCGCCTGGCCAAACCGCTGCCCGAAGCCACCAACGTCCGCGTGGTGCGCAATACCGGCACCGTGCGCAATGTCGAGTACTTCCCGATCTCGCAGGGCAACCAGATCGACCTGCGCAACGGCGACGAGATCGAATTCACGGCCGACAAGCGGCCCGGCACCATCACGGTCCGCGTCGAAGGCGAGCACACCGGCCCGCAGGAATACGTGCTGCCGTATGGCAGCCGCATGGGTCAGCTGCTCAGCCAGGTGCATTTCACACACGAGTCTGACAGCGAAAGCATCCAGCTCTTCCGGCAGAGCGTGAAGGCGCGCCAGAAGACGCTGCTGGGCACCACGCTCAAGAGCCTGGAATCGAGCGTGTTGACGGCACGTTCCGGTACGGCCGAGGAAGCCCAGTTGCGCAAGGAAGAAGCCGCGCTCGTACTGCAGTGGGTAGAACGCGCCAAGAAGATCGAGCCCTCGGGGCAGACGCTGATTGCGAAATCGACCACCCGCAATGACTTGCTGCTGGAGAACGGCGACATCTTCCGTGTGCCGGTCAAGGACGGGTTGGTGCTGGTCAGCGGGGAAGTGCTGTTCCCCAATGCCGTTGCCTATGACAAGAGTCTGGATCTGGATGACTTTATCCAGCAGGCCGGCGGTTTCTCGCAGAACGCGGATACGTCGCGAATAATCATTGCGCATCGGGATGGGAGCTTCTCGGATGGCAAGAAGGATGATGCGGTGAAGGCAGGCGACGAGATTATGGTGCTGCCGAAGGTTGATTTCAAGACGCGGCAGTTTGCCAAGGATGTGTTCCAGGTTCTTTATCAGATTGCGATTAGTGCGAAGGTTGTGCTGGGGCTATAACAATGCATATCAGTGAAAAGAAACTCACCGTTGCCATTCCGGTCCGCTGGGGAAGCGAACGCTCAGATCTGCTCGATCGGCTGACGTTCGCGAGGATGGATGCCGATTTGCCCGATGGGGTCGAGATTCTGGTTGTCGACGACGGTTCCCCGCTGGATCTTGCCGGTCGGCTCGAAGCTGAATGCAGAAAGCTTGGCTATGGCTACCATCGGTTGAAAACAGAGCATCTCCAATTTTCGATAGGCCGTGCGAGAAACGCGGCGGCTCAGTGCGGACTCTCCGACTACATCATGTTTCAGGATGTGGATCTCATGCCGTATGTCGGCTTCTATCGCGATGTATTGGGGGAAGCTGTTGTCAACGGGCTGGATGAATCGGCCGACAACTTCCTGATGTTCGGCGTGATCTACCTGACCGAGGCTGCAACCCAAGATTTCCGCCACATGGCTCCCGCGTTGCGGCGGCAGAAATATATTCAACTGCTGTTGCAGAACGACCAGGCGGCTATCGAAAAATTTTCGACCGGAACGTCCGTTACCGTTTGGCGACGCGATTACTTTCTCGCTACCGGCGGCAACGACCCGGATTTCAATGGCTGGGGCTATGAGGATCTCGAGTACACGTGCCGGGCCATTCGGCGAAGAAAGAAGTTCCCATTGCCTTCGGAGTTCGCTCTCGACTATCGCAATTTCCAGTCCATCGTCGAATACAAAGGTTGGAAGAGCATTTATCGGCTGTTTGGCGACATGACCTTTCAGAAGGGAATGGTCCTGTTTCATGCTTGGCATCCGGTGGAGCATAAAAGCGACTACATGGCCGCGAAAGCCAGGAACCGTCAACTATTCGAGAAGAAGCTGGCGGACTTCAGGGACAAGGAACTTGAGCCAGATCCGCTACCCATGCATGGCAGCGGGAAATCGCTGGTCCTGAGAAACAATCCATGGGTAACCAATCGCTGGATTGCCCCATTTCTTGGCGAGATCGTTCATGTCGATGAGGACCATCTGCCTGCCGAGACCTTCATGGAGTTCCTCAGGGAGTCCGGGTTTGACCGCGTGGTCTTTCACAACCCGTATGCCAATCCCCGGATGAGGGCTCTCTATGACCTGGTGCGAACCAACCGGTTTCCTTTCCTGGTGGTTGAGCGCGGAGCGTTGCCGGATTCAGTATTCTTCGACCCGTGCGGGTTCAATGCGGACAGTTCCAGTTATGCGCCAGAAAGATGGGACAAGGAGCTTTCCAATGAAAAAAGGGCCGCCACCCTGCTGTATATCCAACGTGCCATTAGCGACGACGAATCGCTCGAGGCTCAATCGCCCAGGCTAGGCGCCGGATCTCTGCGCAAGAAGCTGAATATCGGGCGCGGCAAGAGGGTATTGGTAGCTTTCCTTCAACGTCCAACTGACACCGTGATTGAAAACTTCATGGGTCCGATGGGGAGCTATGAGAATTTCCTTCGCTTGCTTGCGAGGCTGCCTTTTGCCTTGCGACAGGATTGGGAATTGCTGGTGAAGCAGCACCCGTTAGAGACGGATGTTGTGGACGTTCCCGGTGCCATCAACGTGGATCAATACAACACTAAGGATCTGCTGGATTTGAGCGATGCGATGATTGCAGTGAACTCCGGTGTCGGGGTGCTCGGACTCGCGTTTGGCAAGCTGGTGCTCCATTGTGGTCAGGCGTTCTATGGCATCCCCGGCCTCACTTATCAAGTCAGCGATGAATCCGACGTGGTTGCTGTATTGAATGGCTGCAGGCCGGATTTTGAGAAATCATTACGGTTCCTTGGCTATTTGATTAATGATTTTTACTCATTTGGCAAATTCAAAACCAGAAAGGTGAAATGGCATGACGGCTCGTTCATGACGGCTACCACCGCGATCGATTTTTACAAGATTCGTTTTCCTGGGCGTCCCGAAATGAACCGAAGTCTGCGGGAAGCGGTAGAGGTCTCATCCGACTCGGTCTTGTTTGATCGCTATCGCGCTGCCTCCGCTCGGGCCACGACTGCGGTGAAGGCGCCTGCCGCAGTCAAAGCGGACAAGGAACTGGGCGCGAAGCCTGTGCCGGTGCGAGCAGAGGCGCCGAAGCAAGCGCCGGCGCAGGCGCCCAAGCCAGTCCGCGCTGATGCAAAGCTGGCGCCGGCGACCCGGAAACCGGCGTGGCAAAGGAAAGCGAAGAAGCTGATGAGTAATCCGGTCATGTTTTTTCGGGATTCCAGGCTCGCGGTATTCAGGGCGATCGGCAACCGCGTGATCGTCAAATAGCCCGGGGTGCGTCATGGACGGAGTAGAGCTGAAAGATGGCGGTGCCGATAATGTAGTGGACTTGTCCGAGGCGGGGCCGTGCACGAATAGCGAAATTGTGATCACGGGAAACAACAACAAAATCGTCATTGGCAAGGGTGCTGCACTCGTCAACGTCAGGATGCAGCTATTGAGCAATGGCAATTTTGTGGAAATCGGGGACAGTTGTAGGATCACCGCTTCCGTGATAATGAAACTGGTGGACCACAATTCCCTTGTGATAGGCGCAGGCACGACCATTGGCGGTTGCAACTTCATCTGTGGCGAAGGTACCGCCATATCAGTCGGCCGCGATTGCATGCTGGCCTGGAATCTTGAGGTCAGAACCACCGATTCCCATGCCATCATTGATGTCACGACCGCCCGGAGAATAAATCCGGCCGCAGATATTGTGATTGCGGACCATGTGTGGATCGGTGCGCATGCCACGATCCTGAAGGGAGCCCATATCGGCCGCGACAGCGTTGTCTCAATACGGTCAGTGGTGACCGAAAAATTCCACGAGTCGGGACTCGTGATTGGCGGGGCGCCGGCTAGAAAATTGAGGTCCGGTATTAACTGGTGTCGGCCATTGTTAGGTTGATAAATTGATTGATATTTTCCTCATCGGTCATGCGCTTCCTTTTTTGCTGTTCGGCGGCGTCAAGGTCCTGGAGTCGCGGGACCTGGCACTTCGTGCGTGCGAAGAATATGTGCGCGGTGACCCGGTACTGGCACGTATAACAAGTGGGAACGCGAGAGAACGATGACTGAAGTCATTGCCCTGGCACGCAATGTCGTTGCCACCGAGATCCAGGCGTTGGACCGAATGTCCAGCCGCTTCGATGCGGGATTCGAGAAGGCAGTCGAGACCATCCTGCAGGCACGCGGCCGGTTGGTGGTGGTCGGCATGGGGAAGTCTGGACTGATTGGCAAGAAGATTGCCGCGACCATGGCGTCGACCGGTACGCCGGCATTTTTCGTACATCCGGGAGAAGCCTTCCATGGCGATCTCGGCATGATCAAACCGATCGATGTAGTGCTGATGATTTCCAACAGTGGTGAAACGGAAGAACTGATCCGCATCCTGCCGTTTCTCGACCACCAGAACAATCCTGTGATCGCGATGACAGGAAAAGTGCATTCGACGCTGGCGCGGCACGCGGACGTGGTCCTGGACATTTCGGTCGAGCGCGAGGCGTGCAACAACAACCTGGCACCGACCAGTTCGACCACCGCGACGCTGGTAATGGGCGATGCCCTCGCCGTGGTGCTTTCGGTCAAGCGGCACTTCCAGCCTGAGGATTTCGCGCGGTTCCATCCGGGCGGCAGCCTCGGTCGGAAGCTGCTGACCCGGGTGGCGGATGTCATGCACAAGGAACACCTGCCAGTGTGTCGCCCGGACGCATCGTTCCGAGACGTGGTGCATGTGATCAACCGTGGCCGCCTTGGCATGGCGCTGGTGATGGAAGGCGAGCACCTGCAGGGTGTTATCACAGACGGCGACGTGCGCCGCGCGTTCGACTCCGACCGCGACTACAAGGCGATCATGGCCAGGCACATCATGTCCACCAATCCCAAAACCGTATCGCCGGGCGAGCGCTTCGCCGATGCGGAAGCGCGGATCCATGCCGCCAGGATTGGCGCACTGGTGGTGAAGGATAATGCGGACCGGGTCGTCGGCATTCTGCAAATCCACGATCTGGGAAGTGATGAGCCGGCCGTCTGAGGGCGCGATCGGCGTTCTTTCCCACGGCATTCGCCGTATTGAACACCTGGCCGCCTTCCTGGGCGCACCAGTGGCCCCGGTGCATCCGTGGCGAGGCGCCGCGGTAGCCGTGTCCGGCGTTGCCGGCTGGGGGCGGCGGCCCAGCGCCCGCAGGGCGCAGGCATTCGCGCAATCGCACGGCATCGATCGCTTCCTCTGTCTCGAGGACGGCTTCCTGCGCTCGCTCTGGCCCGGAGCGTCCTCCCCGACCTGCTCGCTTGTGGTCGATGACCGCGGCATCTATTACGACGCCTCGCAACCTTCCGGGCTGGAGGCCATGATCGGCATGCCGCTGCTGCCGGCAGAGCAACCAAGGGCGCGGCAACTGATCGAACGGTGGCGCAGCGCCGGCATCTCCAAATACAACCATGCGCAGGCCCCGTCATCGCTGCCGGCACAGCCTTACGTGCTGGTCGTCGACCAGACCGAGAGCGATGCTTCGGTACAGTTCGGCCAGGCAGACAGTGAAAGTTTCCGTCGCATGCTTGAGTCTGCGTTGAAAACCTACCCGAATTGCAGGATCGTGGTGAAGGAGCATCCCGAAGTCGCGCTCGGACGCAAGCGGGGCTATCTTGGCCACATACTGGACCACGGCCGTGAGGCGCGGGTGGAGCGGCTGCAGGGCGATGTGCACGTGGTGCCGCTGATCCGCAGCGCGTTCGCGGTCTTCGTGGTCACCTCGCAGGTCGGCTTCGAGGCGCTGCTGCACGGCAAGACGGTTCACACCTTTGGCATGCCATTTTATGCCGGCTGGGGTCTGACGATTGACGCGTTGCCTGCTCCCGGCAGGCGCCATCCCGTCTCTATGGAGCAACTGGCATTTGCCGCGCTGGTCCGATACGCTCGCTATGTCCAGCCGCATACGGGCAAGCGCTGCGAGGTGGAGGACGCCATCGAATACCTGGCGCTGCAGCGTCGGCTGTGCCAGCAGTTTCCGCGGTACTTGCATGCGATAGGCTTTTCCAGGTGGAAGCGCAAGATCCTGAAGAATTTCCTGCAAGGCCACGCAGTCACCTTTCATCGCAATCTGCGTACGGTGCCACAAGGTGCGACGCTGCTGCGCTGGGGCCAGTGTGTCGATGCGACGGTGCGCGGCGATCTCGCAGTGATCACAGTGGAAGATGGCTTCCTGCGGTCTGTCGGTCTTGGCGCGCAACTGGCCCGCCCGTTGTCGTGGGTGTTTGACCGATCAGGCATCTATTACGACGCGACACGCGAGTCCGACCTCGAACGATTGCTGGCCAATTTCGATTTCGATGCCGGAATGCTCGCGCGCGCGGCGCGATTGCGCGCATCGATCATTCACGGCGGACTGACCAAGTACAACGTGGGCTCAGGCAACTGGAGCCGGCCCGCAGGCGTTGGCCGGGTGATGCTAGTGGTTGGGCAGGTGGAGGCTGATGCCTCGCTGCATTTGGGGGCACCCGACATCCGCACAAATCGCGCGCTGCTTGCGGCGGTGCGTGCCGAGGAACCGGACGCGTACCTGATATACAAGCCCCATCCCGATGTCATGAGTGGCTTGCGTGGAAATCGTGACGAGGAGAGGGCGCTTGCCGTCCTATGCGACGAAGTGGTGCCGAACTGTCCGATGGACCGTGTCATCGACGCTGTCGATGGCGTCCATGTGCTGACGTCCCTCGCTGGATTCGAGGCCCTGCTGCGTGGCAAACCGGTCACGGCACATGGTGCGCCGTTCTATGCCGGCTGGGGTCTCACGGACGATCGCTGCGAACTTCCACGCCGGCGTCGCCGCCTTTCGCTCGACATGCTGGTCGCGGGCGCGCTGATTCTGTATCCCCGCTATGTCTTGCGCGATGGCAAGAACGGCTTTGCGAGCCCCGAGATTGTGGTGGACCACATGCTGTCGTGGCGCGAGGAGTCGCCGACCCGCGTCTCGGGGTTCCGTCGCCATTTGCTCCGGTTGCTGCTGCGGCCGTGGATACGCTGGCGCGACGCCGCCGCCGGGCGCATCGAAGGCGCGCTGCGTCAGAACAATAGTCCACTGCACCACAAAGACAGAATCTGAAATCACGGCATACGAAAGCAGCAAAAGGGTCACCGCAATGTTGTCGTTCAGGGAGCAATCGGAAAGCATCGGCCCGCCCGGCTTATCACAGGGGAGCGGTGCAGGCACCCAGGATCCCGCCACGCCAGTCGCAAATGAACCGGCATCCCTGGACCAGATTGCCAAGCATCGCCGCATTCTGTTGCTGCAAGGACCGAACGGCCCATTCTTCGCACGCCTGCGCGACCTGCTGACAGCCAAGGGCTGCGAGGTCGCCAAAGTCAATTTCAACGGAGGCGACGACTTTTTTTATCGCCGCGGAGACATCGTCCGGTTCGTGCAGCCGATGGTGCGGTGGGAATCCATGCTGCGAAGCCTGGTCATGCAGCGCCACGTCGATGCCATCGTGGTATTCGGCACGAACCGTCGCCACCACCGCATTGCTGCGAGGGTGGCCGAGGCGCTGGGCACTGCATTCTGGGCGTTCGAGGAGGGTTACGTGCGCCCCGACTACATCACGCTGGAATGCGGCGGTGTGAATGCGGATTCCCCGCTGGCGCCGCTTGCCATTGCGGAAATCCCGCCGGTCAAGGTACCGGTAAAGCCTCGCAAGTTCCGGCATTCGTTTCACAAGATGGCGTTGTACTCGTTCTGGTACTTTGCCGCGGGTATCGCAGGTACGCGTCGCTATCCGCATTACCAGCATCACAAGGCGTTTAGTCTGCGCGAGCTGGCGCCATGGGTGCGCGCGGCATACCGCAAGCAGGTTTATCGCTGGGGCGAACGTTCGCTGCGTAAACAGTTGCTGGCGAGCGACCATCCGCATTTTTTCCTGGTGCCGCTACAGGTCTACAACGACAGCCAAATCCAGGTGCACAGCCCCTGGAGCCGGATCGAGGACTTCATCGAATGGACCGCGCATTCATTCGCCGAGCATGCGCCGGCGGAGAGCGTGCTGGTGTTCAAGCACCATCCGATGGATCGCGGACATACCGACTACAGCGCCCTGATTGCGACATGCGCTGAACGCTTTGGTGTGGGCAGCCGTATTGTCTATGTCCACGATGCCCACCTGCCGTCGCTGCTGCACCGATGCATGGGTGTCGTGACGGTGAACTCGACGACAGGTCTGCAGGCCTTGTTCCACCGTGTCCCGGTCATTGCGCTCGGCCGCTGCTTCTATGCCAAGCCGGGTCTGACCTACCAGGGGACGCTGAATGCCTTCTGGAACGATCCTGGCGCAGTCGACATGCGCGTCTATACGCGCTTTCGCAACTACTTGGTGCGTGTGTCCCAGATCAACTCGTCGTTTTATGCGGACGACATGCTCGTGCCGGTAGCAGGGCAGTGTCGCAAAGACCTGCCGAAGAAAAGACTGATCCGACTGTTAATCGCCATGGGGCTGATAGCAGCGGATGCCTTTAGCGGTCGTAACTGGGATATCGCCTCGGCCGTGAACGTGCTGGCCATGCTGGTGGTCGCCTGAGCGATACGCTCGACGGCATGGACTCGCTGCGAGCGTTGTGCACCCGCTGCGGGGAGGCAGGGCTTGACCGGAACCGCCCAGCCTTGACTTTAGCTCGTACGATATATATCTTAAGATATGTCTAGCGACATACAGGAGAGCCTCATGCATCACCATCCCCCGCATCACCACGGCTTCCGTCCCTATCCGGACTTCCTGGGCCGGGCTCGTCATCTCATGATGCGCCTTGCCCCGCACGTAGCTCATCACGCCATGGGCCGCGGCCACGGCAGCTTCTGGGGCGGTCGCGACGATGACGCCTTCGGTCCTGGAGGCCCCGGCGGCTTCGACGAGGAAGGCTGGCGCCGCGGCCGCAAGTTCAGCGCCGACGACCTGCAATTGCTGCTGCTGTCGTTGCTGGAAGAAAAGCCCAGCCATGGCTACGAACTGATCAAGGCGCTGGAGACGCGCACCAACGGCTTCTACAAGCCGAGCCCCGGCGTGGTCTATCCCGCGCTGACGTACCTGGAAGAAGTCGGCTATGCCACCGTCGACACCGAAGGCAACAAGAAGCGCTACCAGTTGTCGGAGGCCGGCAAGGCGCATCTGGCGGCCAATCGCGAGCGGGTCGACGTCATGGTGGCGCGGTTGCGCCATGTGGCGCGCAAGATGGAGTGGATGCGCCGGGCGATGCGGGGCGAGCAGCAGCCTGAGCCGGAGCAGGGCGGCTGGCTGCCCGAGTTGATGCAGGCACGCGCCGCGCTGAAGCAGGCGCTGGTGATGCGCAGTGAAGCGGGAGCCGACGAGCAGCGCCGCATTGCCGCGATCCTGGCGCGCGCGGCGGCAGAGATCGAAGCGGGCCCGCAGGCCTGAACCATGGCGCTGACCCTGGCATCGGCCTTCGGCAATCGTGCCCGGCAGGCGCAGGGCGCGCAGACAAGGAATTCCGATATGACGACCAACGCTACTGAACCCGCACGCAACCTGACCGTCGAGCGCGTGCGCCATCCGCTGAAGATGCGCCTGCTGCAGGTGGTGCGCACTACGCAGGTCTCGCCGCAACTGCTGCGCGTGACGCTGGGCGGCGCCGACCTGCAGGACTTTGTCTCGGCGTCGTTCGACGATCACGTCAAGGTGTTTTTCCCGGCTGCCGGCGATGACAAGCCGGTGCTGCCGCAGGTCACCGCGGACGGCATCGTGTTCCCCGAGGGCCAGCCGCGCCCGGCGGCACGCGACTATACGCCGCGCCGCTACGACGCCGCGAAGCAGGAACTGGACCTCGAATTCGTTCTGCATGGCGATGGCCCCGCGTCGACGTGGGCGGCCCAGGCGCGGCCGGGCCAGTACCTGGGCGTGGGCGGGCCGCGCGGCTCGTTCGTGGTGCCGACGGGGTTCGACTGGCACCTGCTGGTCGGCGACGATACGGCGCTGCCCGCGATTGCGCGCCGGCTGGAAGAACTGGGCGCCGGCACCCATGCCATCGTGGTGGTGGAAGTGGGCGATGCCTCCGCGCAGATCCCGCTGCCGAGCGCGGCGAAGGTCGACCTGCACTGGCTGCATCGCGGCGATGCGCCGGAAGGCAGCCTCCTGGAAGGCGCGCTGCGCAAGCTGTCTCTGCCGCGCGGCGAGGGCTATGTGTGGGCTGCCGGTGAAGGTGCGGCGATGAAGGCGGTGCGCCAGTACCTGGTCACGGACCGCGGCATCGACAAGAAGCGCATCCGCGCGTCGGCCTACTGGAAGCGCGGGGCGTCGGCGGTGCACGAGACGCTGGACGACTGAGCAACGCGGGCGGCACGGTGTACGCGGGCGATGTGTTGCCATAAGATGGCAGGCATCGCTACTGCCTGAGGGGACTGCCGTGCTGACTGCATCCAAACCGTTGCGCGCTGCTGGCGCCGCGGCGGCATCCATAGCGCTGCTCGCCGCCTGTGCGCCGGACGCCGTGCGCAACCGCCAGGCCACCGACTTCAATGCCTATCTCGATTCGCTGAAGACCGCGTGCCCGAACATGATCGTCGGGACGAACAATGTCAGCGAGTGGCTGCGCGCCAGCGGCAGTCGCGGCGACGACGACTACGTCTACTGGCTGGACCAGACCTCGCGCCTGTACTACCAGCGCATCTCCGCGCAACAGTACCGCGATTCGGTCAGTGCGGCGCTGGGTGGGCGCTCCGATTCCCCCGCGCTGGACTGCATCGTGCGCCATCTGCCCGCGAACCGGCCGACCGGTCTGCCGGGCGGCAGGCTCTAGGCAATCTGCACGTGGCCGTTGTGCAATCTTTGCATCCCCGCTAACATGAGTCCCCGGCAGACGAGACAAAGTCTGCCGACGTCGCTCGGACGGTTCCGGGCGCTTACGTAAAGGACCCCTCATGACTGCCGCTTCCTCCGGCAAGCGCCGCTTTGCGCGCATCGATCGCCTTCCCCCGTACGTTTTCAATATCACCGCCGAGCTGAAGATGGCCGCCCGCCGCCGTGGCGAGGACATCATCGACATGAGCATGGGCAATCCCGATGGCGCCACGCCGGCGCATATCGTGGCCAAGCTCACCGAAGCGGCGCAGCGACCCGATACGCACGGCTATTCGGCATCCAAGGGCATTCCCCGGCTGCGCCGCGCGATCTCCCACTGGTATCGCCAGCGCTATGACGTCGACATCGATGCGGACACCGAGGCCATCGTCACCATCGGCTCCAAGGAAGGCCTCGCGCACCTGATGCTGGCCACGCTGGATCGCGGCGACACCGTGCTGGTGCCCGATCCCAGCTATCCGATCCACATCTATGGCGCGGTGATTGCCGGGGCCGATATCCGCTCGGTGCCGCTGGTGCCGGGCATCGACTTCTTTGCCGAGCTGGAACGCGCCATCCGCGGCAGCTATCCCAAGCCCAAGATGATCGTGCTGGGATTCCCGTCCAACCCGACGGCGCAATGCGTGGAGCTGGACTTCTTCGAGCGGGTGATCGCGCTGGCGCGCAAGCACGATATCTTCGTGGTGCACGACCTGGCCTACGCCGACATTGTCTTCGATGGCTGGAAGGCCCCGTCGATCATGCAGGTGCCGGGCGCCAAGGACATTGCGGTGGAGTTCTTCACGCTGTCCAAGAGCTACAACATGGCGGGGTGGCGCGTGGGCTTCATGGTCGGCAATCCGGACCTGGTGGCGGCGCTGACGCGCATCAAGAGCTATCACGACTACGGCACCTTCACGCCGCTGCAGATCGCGGCCATTGCCGCGCTCGAGGGCGACCAGCAATGCGTGAGCGAGATCGCCGCGCAATACCAGTCGCGCCGCGACGTGCTGGCGCGCGGGTTGATCGAGGCCGGCTGGCCGGTGGAGATTCCGAAGGCCTCGATGTATATCTGGGCGCGGATTCCCGAGCCGTACCGCGCGCTGGGCTCGCTGGAGTTCTCGAAGCAGTTGCTGGCCAAGGCCAAGGTATCGGTGTCGCCGGGCATCGGTTTTGGCGACTATGGCGACGAGTACGTGCGCTTTGCGCTGATCGAAAATGAATCGCGCATCCGGCAGGCGGTGCGTGGCATCAAGGCGATGTTCCGCGCGGACGGGCTGGTAAAGCCGGCGACGGCGGCACAGCCGTGATTCGGCGCGGCTTTCAGTAGCGACGCAGCGCGTCCAGGTCGAGCACGTGCACGGCGCCGTGCTCGACCGCCAGCAAGCCTTCGCCCTCCAGCACCTTGAGCGCGGCATTGGCCCGCTGGCGCGAAATCCCCGCGAGCAGGCCCACCTCCTCCTGCGTCAGATGCAGCGCCGGACCCAGACCCGGGCACAGCACCGGATTGAACAACGTCGCCAGCGCCCGCGCCACGCGGCCCTCGATGCCATGCAGTCGTTCATGCTCGACGGTGGCGATAAACAGGCCGAGCCGTTCGTTGAGCTGGTCGAGCAGGTAGCGGTTGAAGGGCAGGCTGGTTTCCTGCAACCAGCGGAACGTGGCACCGGGCATGCAGGCGATGCGGGAATCGCGCAGCGCCACCACGTCATAGCGCAGCGCCTCGCGCTTCAGTAACGACCCTTCTCCCAGCCAGCCTCCCGCCGGCACGCCGGTCAACGTGGCACGCTTGCCGGAGGGCGAGGCGCAATGCACCTTGACCAGGCCCTCGGCGACGCCCAGCCAGCTGTCGGCCCGGTCGCCCTTGCGGATGACATAAGCGCCTTGCGGCACCGCGCGCTCGCGCACCTCGGCGCGCACGCGGTCGCGTTGCTCCGGTGTCAGTGCCGCGGCCCAGGGGCTGCGCGCCAGCAGCGCGTCGAGGCTCACGGCAGTGCATCCGCTCAGCGGTGCAGGGCCAGCGGCTGCTCGCCCGGCGCCCACCACGGGCGGAACAGCGCCTGGACCTGGGCATCGTCGACCGCGTCATAGCTGGTGACGCGCCAGCGCGGGGCGTTGTCCTTGTCGACGATCAGCGCGCGCACGCCTTCGACGAAATCGCCTTGCGCGAAGGTGTTGACCACCACCGCCAGCTCCATGCGGAAGCAGTCGGCCAGGTCCATCCTGCGCCCGCGCAGCAGCAGTTCGCGCGTGGCGCACGCGGAAAGCGGGGAACGGGTGCGCAGCACGTCGATGGTACGGGTGGCCCATGCGGTGTAGGCGGGGTCGTCCTGGCAAGCCAGGCCGGCCAAAATCTCCGGCAGCGTGGCGTGCCCCGCGAAATGCTGCAGCAGGGCCGGCAGCACTTGCAGCAGCGGTGCTTCGGCGGCGCTGGCAACGGACTCGGGCACCAGCGCACGGCGCAGGTCCGCGAGCGTGTCATGGCCCCAGTCGATGCCGGCAAGAGTTTGCTCCAGCCCGGCCAGCGTGGCGCTGTCCACTGCCGCATCGGCCAGTCCGCACAGCAAGGCGTCGGCCGCGCCGATGCTAACGCCGGTCAGGCCCAGGTAGAGCGCCAGCGGCAGCGGCAGCTTCGACAGGAAGTGGCTGGCCCCCACATCCGGCACCAGGCCGATGCCGGTCTCGGGCATGGCCACGCGCGAGCGCTCGGTCACCAGGCGCAGGTGCGCGGCCTGTGCCAGGCCCATGCCGCCGCCCATGACGATGCCGTCCATCAGCGCCACCAGCGGCTTGGGATAGCGGTGCAGGCGGTGGTCCAGCGTGTATTCGTCGATAAAGAAGCGCCGGTGCAGCGGCGTGCCGTCGCGATAGCTGTCGGTCAGTGCGCGGATATCGCCGCCGGCGCAGAAGGCCTTTGGACCCGCGCCCCGCAGCACCACCGCGCGGATGGCATCGTCGTTGGCCCAGGCATCGACCTGCGCGCCCAGCGCAACGATCATCGGGTACGACAAGGCATTGAGCTGGCGCGGCCGGTTCAGCGTGGCGATGCCGACGCCGTTGACCACCTGGAACAGCACCTCGGGCTCGGCCACATCCAGGTTGGCGGTCTTGGTTTCTTCGGTCAGGCGCATGGCGCGCTCCTAGGCGTTGCGCCATTGCGGCGCGCGTTTCTCGAGGAAGGCGTTGACGCCTTCGCGCTGGTCGGCATCGTCGAACAGGTCGACAAAGCGCTCGCGCTCCAGCGCCAGCGCGGCCTGGCGCGGCACGCCCTGGCGCGCCAGGTGCACCAGCCGCTTGCTGTGCGCGGCGGCACGCGGGCTGACCTGGCCGGCGCGTTCGGCCATCGCCAGCGCCGTGGCAAGGGCCTGGCCGCGCGGCACGACTTCCTCCACCAGCCCGATGCGCAGCGCGGTGGCCGCGTCGACGCGCTCGTTCGTCAGGATCATTCGCTTGGCCCAGCCTTCACCCACCAGCCACGGCAGTGTCTGCGTGCCGCAGCCGCAGGGCAGCAGCCCCACGGCGGCTTCGGGCAGTGCCATCTGCGCCTGCTCCTCGGCGATGCGGATATCGCAGGCCAGCGCGCATTCCAGCCCGCCGCCCATGGCAAAGCCGTTGATCGCGGCAATCACCACCGGACGCGCATTCTGCAGCGCTTCGAAGGCGCTGCCGAACTGCTGCGCCATCACGCGCGCGTGTGCGCGGTCGCCCTCGGCAAAGCCGTTCAGGTCGGCGCCGGCGCTGAAGAATTTTTCGCCGGCTCCGGTGATGACCACGGCGCGGACTTCCGGGTTGGCGTCGATCTTTGCCACCAGCTCGCGCAGCTGTTGCAGGCCTTCGGCGGTGAACGCGTTGGCGGGCGGGCGGCTCAGCGTCAGCGTGGCGACATGACCGTGCAGGGCAAACTCGATCATTGCTGGCTCTCCTTGTCCGCGGCGGACAGGTACTGGCGGATCACGCCGGAAAAGTCGAGATGGCCATCACCGGCATGGCTTACCGCCTGGTAGACCTGCTGCGCCAGCGCGCCCAGGAACAGCGGCTGCTTCACGCTGCGCGCGGCGTCATTGGCCAGGCCGAGGTCCTTGAGCATCAGGTCGGCGCCAAAGCCGCCGCTGTAGCCGCGGCCGGCCGGCGCGGTTTCGATCACGCCGGGCCATGGGTTGCAGGTATCGGAAGCCCAGCAGCGGCCGGTGGAGGTGTTGACGATGCCGGCCAGCACGTTGGCATCGATGCCCAGCTTTACCCCCAGCGCCATGGCCTCGGAAACGCCGATCATGGAGATGCCCAGGATCAGGTTATTGCAGATCTTGGCGACCTGGCCGGTGCCGGTGCCGCCGCAATGGACCAGGTTGCGGCCCATGCCGGCCAGCACGGGGCGCACCTGCGCGAACAGCGCCTCGGTGGCGCCGACCATGAAGGTCAGCGTGCCGGCCTGCGCGCCGACGGTGCCGCCGGACACCGGAGCATCGGCCAGCGCATTGCCGTGGGCCTCGGCCGCGGCGGCCAGTTCACGCACGGTGGCGGGGTCGATGGTGCTGGAGTCCACCAGCGGCACGCCGGGCCGCACCCCGGCCAGCACGCCGTCTTCGCCGAGGTAGGCGCTGCGCACGTGCGCGGCCGCCGGCAGCATGGTGATGACGAAATCCGCCTCGGCCACGGCCTTGCGGGCCGAGTCGGCGCTGCCGGCGCTGCCGGCGCCCTCGGCGCACAGCGATGCCACCGCGGCGGCGTTCAGGTCGAATACGGTCAGCGTGTGACCGGCCTTGAGCAGGTTGCGCGCCATGGGCGCGCCCATGTTGCCCAGGCCGATGAAGGCGATATGCATGGGGTGTCTCCTTGCTACGGTTGTTCGCGTCCCTCGTGTTTTCTCCCCTCTCCCGCTCGCGGGAGAGGGGAGCCAACCGGCGGGATGGGGAGCGTTGCGGCGATGAGCCCTTACTTCAAGCTGATCGTCGTATTCACCCCATCATTCACCGTGGCGTCGTCAAACCAGCGCGCTGTCACCGTCTTGGTCTGCGTATAGAACTGCACCACCTGCTTGCCATACGGCCCCAGGTCGCCCAGCTTGGAGCCGCGCGAGCCGGTGAAGCTGAAGTAGGGCACCGGCACCGGGATGGGGATGTTGATGCCGACCTGCCCGACATCGATCTCGCTCTGGAACTTGCGCGCCGCGGCGCCGCTCTGCGTGAACACGCCGGTGCCGTTGCCGAACGGGTTGCGGTTGACCAGCGCGATGGCGTCGTCCAGCGTATCCACGCCGATCACCACCAGCACCGGCCCGAAGATCTCTTCCGTGTAGATCGACATGTCGGTCTTCACGTCGGTGAAGATGGTCGGGCCGATGAAGTTGCCCTGCGGATATCCCGGGACTTCCACGCCGCGACCGTCCAGCACCAGCGTGGCGCCTTCGCGCTCGCCGGCGGCGATCAGGCCGAGAATGCGCTCTTTGGCCGCGACCGAAACCACCGGGCCGACATCGGTGCCCGGCTCGGCGCCGGCACCGACCTTCAGGGTCTTGGCGCGCGCCACCAGGTCGGGCACCCAGTCACGCGCCGCGCCCACCAGCACCACCACGGACGTGGCCATGCAGCGCTGGCCGGCCGCGCCGAAGCCGGCGCCCGCCAGCGCATTCAGGGTCTGCTCCTTGTGCGCGTCGGGCAGCACCACCGCGTGGTTCTTGGCGCCCATCATCGACTGCACGCGCTTGCCGTGCGCGCCGGCGAGGTTGTAGACGTGGGTGCCGACGGCGGTGGAGCCGACGAACGACACCGCCTTGATGTCCGGGTGCGTGCACAGCGCGTCGACCACGTCCTTGGCGCCGTGCACCACGTTCAGCACCCCCGGCGGCACGCCGGCTTCCAGCGCCAGCTTGACCAGCTCCATGGTCGACAGCGGATCCTGCTCGGACGGCTTGAGCACGAAGGTATTGCCGCACACGATCGCCATCGGGAACATCCACAGCGGGATCATCGCCGGGAAGTTGAACGGGGTAATGCCGGCGCAGACGCCGATCGGCTGCTGCAGCGTGTAGGTGTCGACGGTGGCGGCGACGTTCTCGGCGAAGCCGCCTTGCTGCAGCGTGCCGATGGAGCAGGCGTGCTCGACCACCTCCAGCCCGCGGAAGATATCGCCTTCGGCATCGGCCAGGGTCTTGCCCTGCTCGGCGGTCAGGATCGCGGCGATGCGCTTGCTGTGTTCGCGGATCAGCGCCTGGAAGCGCAGCATGACGCGCAGCCGCGCGCCGATCGGGGTGTGGCGCCAGGTGGCAAAGGCGCGGTGCGCGGCGCCCACGGCCGCCGCGACTTCGCTGGCCGTGGCGAGCGGCACGCGGGCCAGCACCTGCTGCGTCGCGGGGTTGACCACGTTGCGGAATTCAGTGGCGGACGAGTCCACCCATTCGCCATTGATCAGCAGCGGTACGGTCGGCACGGCGGTGGCGGTGTTGGGCACGGCAGTCATGGTTGTCTCCGGAAGATGTCGTTGTGCAGGGGAAGCGGGGAGTAGAGGGGGTCAGAGGCTGCGCGCGATCAGCATGCGCTGGATCTCGCTGGTGCCTTCGTAGATCTGGGTAATGCGGGCGTCGCGGTAATGGCGCTCGACCGGATAGTCTTCAAGGTAGCCATAGCCGCCGTGGATCTGCAGCGCCTTGGAGCACACGCGCTCGGCCAGTTCCGACGCATACAGCTTGGCCTGCGAGGCCTCGGACAGGCACGGCACGCCGTCGCTGCGCATGCGCGCGGCGCGATGCACCAGCAGCCGCGCGGCATTCAGTTCGGTGGCCATGTCGGCGAGCATGTTGGCGATGGGAGGATGCTCGCGCAGCGCGCGGCCGAACTGGATGCGCTCGGACGCGTAGCGGCATGCGGCCTCGAATGCCGAGCGGGCGATGCCGATCGCCTGCGCGGCGATGCCGATGCGTCCGCCTTCCAGGTTGGACAGCGCGATGCGCAGGCCCTCGCCGGGCTCGCCCAGCAGCGCGTCATGCGGGATCACGCAGTCTTCCAGCGTGATGGCGCAGGTGTCCGAAGCGCGGATGCCCAGCTTCTTTTCCGGAGCGTGGACGATAAAGCCGGGCGTGTCGGTAGGCACCAGGAATGCCGAGATGCCTTTCTTGCCGCGCTCCGGTTCGGTCGCGGCAAACACCACCGCCACGCCCGCGCGCTTGCCGTTGGTGACGAACTGCTTGCTGCCGTTAAGCACCCAGCCGTTGTCGGTGAAGCGGGCGCGGGTGCGCAGGTTGTGCGCCTCGGAGCCGGCCTGCGGTTCGGTCAGGCAGAATGCGCCGATCAGCTCGCCGCTGGCCAGCCGTGCCAGGTAGCGCTCTTTCTGCGCGTCGGTGCCGTAGTGCAGGATCGGCCCGCAGCCGACCGAGTTGTGCACGCTCATCATCGTCGCGCAGGCGGCGCAGCCGGCGGCAATCTCTTCGATGGCGAGCGCATAGGCGACGTAGTCCGTATAGGTGCCGCCCCATTCTTCGGGCACGATCATGCCCAGCAATCCCAGCGCGCCCATTTCGGCGACGACCTCGTCGGGAAGGCGGCCGTCGCGGTCCCATTGCGCGGCGCCGCCGGCCAGCCGCTCGGTGGCAAAGGCGCGCGCGCTGTCGCGGATCATGATTTGCTCTTCGGTGTAGTCGCTGTGCATGGCAGATTGGGTTGGCGTTTGGAGCCGCGCTGCAACTCAGGCAGAATGCGCGCTCGGCGTTTGACCTGCGGGCAGTGTAGGAACGCCCGGGGCCGGCTCCTATGCCAAAATCCGCCAATCTTCGTGAACTCGTTTGCCACCCGCCAGCGCCATGGAAAAAGGCAGTGTCGCCATCTGTTTCGTCCACCACGCCATTGCGGGGCTGCGCGCGCGCGGCATCGACCCGGAGCCGGTGCTGCGCGGCGCCGGCATCGCGCCGGCGCTGCTGACCGTGCCGCAGGCGCGGGTTTCGGCTGCCAGCTACAGCGAGCTGTGGCTGGCCGTGGCGGCCGCGCTGGATGACGAGTTCTTCGGCCAGGATTCGCGCAGCATGAAGTGCGGCAGCTTTGCCATGCTGTGCCATGCGGTGGCGGGCAGCCGCACGCTGGCGCAGGCGCTGGAGCGCATCACGCGGTACTTCCGGCTGCTGCTCGACGATATCGGCGTGCGGCTGGAGCGCCATGGCGACGAGGCCGCGCTGGTGCTGACCGCGCCGAGCGCGCACCTGGGGCGGCAGCCCGGCGTGTTTGCGCAGGAGACCATGCTGATCATGCTGCATGGCCTGATGAGCTGGCTGCTGCGGCGGCGCGTGCCGGTGCGGCTGGCCGCGTTCACCTATGCCGAACCCGCGTATAGCGCCGAATATCGCGTCATGTATTCGCGCCAGCTGGCCTTCGCGCAGCCGGCCACGGCGCTGGTGTTCGACGCGGCCCTGCTGGACCAGCCGGTGCGCCACGATGAGCGCAGCCTGAAGGCGTTCCTGCGCGACGCGCCGCACAACGTGGTGGTCAAGTATTCGGACCGCAGCAGCATGGGTGCGCGCGTGCGCCGGCTGCTGCGCAACCAGCGTCCGGATCAATGGCCGACCTTCGAAGACCTGGCCGTCAGCCTGAACCTGTCGGCCTCGTCATTGCGGCGCCGGCTGATGGAGGAGGGCGTGAGCTACCAGGACCTGAAGGATGCGCTGCGGCGCGACCTGGCGATCGAGGCGCTCAGCCATTCCGGGCGCCCGGTCGCCGATATCGCGGCCGAACTCGGCTTTGCCGAGCCCGGCGCGTTCCACCGGGCCTTCCGGCGCTGGACCGGATCGCGCCCGGGGGCCTACCGCCGCGTGGCGGAAGGCTGAGTGCGGGGCTACAGCTGCGTGGCGTGGTGCCGGATGTGGTCGGCGATAAAGCTGGTGATGAAGTAGTAGCCGTGGTCGTAGCCGCTGTGCCGGCGCAGCGTCAGCGGCTGGCCCACGGCCTGGCAGGCCGCGGCGAATGCGTCCGGATGCAGCTGGCTCTGCAGGAACTGGTCGTCCAGGCCCTGGTCGACCAGGATGCCGGCCGGGAACGGCGCACCCGGCTGGCGTGCCATCAGCTCGCTCGCGTCATACTGCGCCCAGGCGGCGCGGTCGCTGCCGAGGTAGCCGGTAAAGGCCTTCTCGCCCCACGGGCAGCGCGACGGCGCGGCGATCGGCGCGAACGCCGACACCGAGCGGAAGCGCTGGGGATGGCGCTGCGCCAGCACCAGCGCACCGTGCCCGCCCATCGAATGCCCGAAGATGCCGACGCGCGCGGCATCGCCCGGCAATGCGCTGGTTGCCAGGTCGAACAGTTCTTCGGCGACGTAGCTCTCCATGCGCCAGTGCTTGTGCCATGGCGCCTCGGTGGCATCGACATAGAAACCCGCCCCCACGCCGAAGTCCCAGGCATCCGCTTCGCCCGGCAGGCCCGCGCCGCGCGGGCTGGTGTCGGGTGCCACCAGCATCAGGCCGTGCTCGGCGGCGAAACGCTGCGCGCCGGCCTTGATCATGAAGGTCTCTTCGGTGCAGGTGAGGCCCGCCAGGTAGAACAGCACCGGCACCCGTGCGCCGGCCTGCGCCTGCGGCGGCAGGTAGACCGAGAAGCGCATCGGCAGCCCGATCGCCACCGAGTCATGGCGATAGAAGCGCTGCACGCCGCCGTGGCAGCCATGTTGAGAGATCAGTTCCATGTCGGCGCCGTCCTCAGTACAGCACTACCGAGCGGATCGACTCGCCGCGCTTCATCAGGTCGAAGCCTTCGTTGATGCGCTCCAGCGGCAGCGTGTGCGTGATCAGGTCGTCGATATTGAGCTTGCCTTCCATGTACCAGTCGACGATCTTCGGCACGTCGGTGCGGCCGCGCGCGCCGCCGAAGGCGGAGCCTTTCCACTCGCGACCGGTCACCAGCTGGAACGGACGCGTCGAGATCTCGGCGCCGGCCTCGGCCACGCCGATGATGATCGACTTGCCCCAGCCCTTGTGGCAGCACTCCAGCGCCTGGCGCATGACCTGCGTATTGCCGATGCATTCGAACGAGTAGTCCGCGCCGCCGTCGGTGAGCTGGATGATGTGGTCGACCACGTTGTCGACCTCCTTCGGGTTGATGAAATGCGTCATGCCGAACTTGCGCGCCATCGCCTCGCGCGCCGGGTTCAGGTCGACGCCGATGATCTTGTCGGCGCCCACCATCTTGGCCGCCTGGATCACGTTCAGGCCGATGCCGCCCAGGCCGAACACGACCACGTTGGCGCCGGCCTCGACCTTGGCGGTGAACAGCACCGCGCCCACGCCGGTGGTGACGCCGCAGCCGATGTAGCAGACCTTGTCGAACGGCGCATCCGGGCGGATCTTCGCCAGCGCGATCTCCGGCACCACGATGTGGTTGGCGAAGGTCGAGGTGCCCATGTAGTGGAAGATGGGCTTGCCGTCGAGCGAGAAGCGCGAGGTGCCGTCCGGCATCAGGCCCTTGCCTTGCGTCGCGCGGATGGCCTGGCACAGGTTGGTCTTGCGCGACAGGCAGAACTTGCACTGGCGGCATTCCGGCGTGTACAGCGGAATCACGTGGTCGCCGGGCTTGAGCGAGGTCACGCCGGGGCCGACATCGGTGACGATGCCCGCACCCTCATGGCCCAGGATCGCCGGGAAAATGCCTTCCGGGTCTGCGCCGGACAGCGTGTAGTAGTCGGTGTGGCAGATGCCGGTGGCCTTCACCTCCACCAGCACTTCGCCGGCGCGCGGGCCGTCGAGGTCGACGTCTTCGATGGTCAGCGGGGCGCCGGCTTTCCAGGCGATGGCGGCTTTGGTTTTCATGGGGAGGTCCTCCGGGATCAGGAATATGGGGCGGCTTGCGGCCTGTGCGTTGCGCGGCAAAAAGCCGGCGCGAATGCCGAAGGCAGCCGGGTCAGAGGCATGACTATACGGTCTTCCTGTGGCATGAGGCCAGCTTTGGCCGATCAGCGGTCAGCGTCTGCGGGCCACTAGTTCAGCGGCATGGCCGGCTTCGTGGCCAACAACTCCATCGGCCGTTGTTTCCAACTGCCCCGCATGCCGTCGCCCCAGCCACCAGCCGAGGCCCGCCCAGCCTACCGCGAGCAACGCGCCCGCCAAGGCCACCGTCGCCGGATGGCCGGACAGGGCATCGATCGCGGTCTTGACCCAGGCGCTGACCGCATCGCCCGCGCGGTAGACGGCGGTGTCGATGACGTTCTTGGCCTTGTACTTGGTTTCGGCATCGACCACGGTGAACAGCATCTCGCGGCCCGGGCGCAGCAGCGCGTATTCACCGACGCGCCGCAGGATCATGACGCCGGCCAGCACGCCGAAGGTGGGCAGCAGCGCCAGCACGACGAAGCCAGCGGCAACGGCCAGCGGCACCGCGGTCAGCAGCACCGTGACGCCATAGCGGCGCGCCATGCGGCCGGTGAAGAACAGCTGTACCAGGATGGTCAGCGCCTGCACCACGGCATCCAGCGCGCTGAACACCTGGGTCTGGCGGGTGCGCTCGGGGAACGCCTCGGCGACCAGCCGGGCCTGCTCGAAGTAGAGGAAGGTGCTGGCGGTGGCCAGCAGGATCACGAACAGGCCGATGCCGAGCAGGTAGCGCGAGCGCAGCAGCAGCGACAGCCCGGCCAGCAGCCCGCCGCCGATCGGATTGGCCGGATCCTGCGCCGCGCTGGCAACAGCCTGGTCCGGCGGCTCCACGCCGGCGCCGGCACGGCGACGCCAGCCGAACAGCCAGCCCACCCCCGGCAAGGTGGAGGCCAGCAGGGCGGCCGACAGCAGCATCAGGCCGGTCAGGCCGATGTGGGGCACCAGCCAGCCGCCCAGCATCGGCCCGGCCAGTCCGCCCGCGCTGGCGCCGGCGGCCAGCAGCGCGAACAGGCGGCGCGCCTGCTCGGGACGGAACACATCGGCCATCAGGCTCCAGGCCACCGACACCACGAACAGGTTGAACACGGATAGCCACACGTAGAACACGCGCGCCAGCCAGACGTTGTCGGGCAGGACGCGCGTGGCCATCGCAAAGGCCAGCAGGTTGGCAATGAAGAAGGCATAGACCCATGGCACGAAGCGGCGCCGCGGCAGCCAGGCGCAGACCGCGCCGTAGAGCGGGATCGCCGCCAGCATCACGACAAAGGTGGCGGTGAACAGCCATTGCAGGTTTTTCACGCCGCCGGCGATGCCCATGGTTTCGCGCACCGGGCGCAGCATGAAGTAGCTGGCGAACAGGCAGAAGAAGAACAGGAAGCCGGCCACCACGGCGCCGGCTTCGCCGCTGCGCACGCCAAAGCCGCGCCACAGGCGGGCCGGGCCACGGGTGGATGCGTCGCGCGCGGGCTTGTCCACGGCGGGGCGGCTCAGCGCAGCAGCGCCGCGATGCGCTCGCGCTGGCCGGGATCGGGCATGCGGCCGAGCGCGGCGCCGAGGTTGTCGGCCATGTTGCGTGGCTTGGAGGTGGCCGGGATCGCGGCGGTCACGGCCGGATGGCTGACGACGAACTTCAGGAACAGCTGGCCCCATGAGCCGCAGTCAATGTCGCCGGCCCATGGCGGCAGCGCGCGGTCCTTGACCACGCGGAACAGGCGCCCGTCCTGGAACGGCCGGTTGACCAGCACCGCCACGCCGCGCGCCTCGCACAGCGGCAGCAGCGTGCGCTCGGCATTGCGCTCGCCCACGGAGTAGTTGATCTGGACGAAATCCACGCGCTCGGCGCGCACGATTCTTTCCAGCGCCTCGTGGGCGTCGTCGCGGTAATGGGTGATGCCCAGGTAGCGGATGCGACCCTGTTCCTTCAGCTGGCGCAGCCAGCGCAGGTTGCCCTGCCAGTCGATCAGGTTGTGTATCTGCAGCAGGTCGACCTTGTCGACGTGCAGGTCGGCCAGCGACCGTTCCCATTGCGCCTGCGCCGGCGCGCCGGAACGGGCCGAGATCTTGGTGGCGAGGAAGACCCGGTTGCGCGCATTGGCCGCGCGCAGCAGATCGCCGGTCACGGCTTCGGCGCTGCCGTAGCTGGGCGCGGTATCGACCACCGAGCCTTCGGTCTGCAGCAACAGCCCCATGACCTCCGCCAGCGGCTTGCGTTCGTCGGGGCCGGAGCCGACGTCGAAGGTGTCGGCGGTGCCCATGCCGATCACGGGCAGGGCTTCGGTGGTGCCGGGAATGGTGCGGCGCAGGGGCGCGGCAACGGTGACGGCATGGGCCGGCGGCGCTGGCCCGATCCCGGTGGCGGCCAGTCCGGCGGCCAGGCCGAGGAATGAGCGACGATCGATCGACATGGGAGGGTTTCCCGGCGAGTCACTGACTGGTTGACCTTAGGCGTTGAGCCAGGCCGTGTAAACCGTTGCGTGCGCGACGGAACCCCTAGTGCAGGCGAGGACGATATCCCACGCCAAACCGGACGGACAAGGCGCTAAGCCGCTGGTCCAGCGTCCAGAGGCGGGCACCGGGGGTGATCAGGGTCGAAGCCAGCAAGGTGACATCCACCAGGCCGCAGCCCAGCCCATACAGTTGCTCGCGCTCCACCAGCGAGATGATTTCTCCCAGCGTTGCCTGCCTGGCGGCCTGCAGCAACCCGATGTCGCCGAGCGTCTGCGCCCGCGGCGCCGGTGGCGTGCCGCAGGCCAGTTCGGCCACGACCAGGGGATGGGTCAGCACCTGGTCTGCCTCCATCAGGCGGATCAGGGCGTCATTGCGCTGCCGGAAATGGCCCACCCACACCGAGGTGTCGACGAGCACGTTCATTTGACGTCGGGTTCGGGATTGCGGCGCGGTACGTCTTGCATGCCGGGCGCTGCGCCGCCGAGGGCCGCGAGGCGCTTGGCGGCCTGCACCCGAACGAATGTCTTGATTGCCTCGCGAAACAGGTCTGCCTTGTCCATGCCGGGGTCCGCCATCTCCAGTGCTTGTTCATACAGGGCGTCATCGATCGTGACTGTCGTGCGCATCGCAGGCTCCTTGAATCAGGTTTGATGACAATATGCATCAAAAACGGAATCAGGGCAAGGCCGCAATCGCTTGCGGACCGGATGCTGCCGACACGCTTGCAGTATTGGCTGCCGGTACCAGGGCGTCGATGAGAGATGTCGCATTCCGGGCCGGGCAGGCCTGGTGCCGGAGCCGCCGCGGCGTAGCCCCCGGTCACGGTCCGTCGTCAGATCACCGTGGCCAGGCCGAGCGTCAGCAGCAGCGCCACCACCGAGATGATGGTTTCGCAGACCGACCAGGTCTTGAAGGTCTGGGCCACGGTCATGTTGAAGTACTCCTTGACCAGCCAGAAGCCGCCGTCGTTCACGTGCGACAGGATCAGCGAGCCGGCGCCGGTGGTCAGCACCAGCAGTTCCGGGCGGGTGCCGGGCACGCTGGCGGCAATCGGCGCGACGATGCCCGCTGCGGTGGTCATGGCAACCGTTGCCGAGCCGGTGGCGATGCGGATCATCACCGCGACCAGCCAGCCCAGCACCAGCACCGAGACATTGGCGCCGGTGGCGACGTCGACGATGGCGGTGGAGATGCCCGAGTCGCGCAGGATGCGGCCGAAGCCGCCGCCGGCACCGACCACCAGCGTGATGATGGCGGTGGGCGCCACGCACTCGTTGGTGAACTTGAGGATGGTCTCGCGATTGAAGCCGCGCGCCTTGCCGAAGGTGTAGAAGCTCACCAGCGCGGCGATCAGCAGCGCCATCACCGAGTTGCCGATCAGCTTCAGGAAATCGTTGGCGAAGGTCTTGGGCGTGGTGAACAGGTCGGCCCAGCTGCCGATCAGCATCAGCACCACCGGCAACAGGATGGTGAACACCGTGATGCCGAAGCCCGGCAGCTCGTGCGATTCCTTGACGCGCTCATCCTCTTCGGTGAACTGCTCGGCCAGCGGATTGTATTCGGGCAGCTTGACGTAGCGGTCCATCAGCCGGGCGAACAGCGGGCCTGCCAGCGCGGCGGTGGGAATGCCCACGATCAGCGCGTACATGATGGTCTTGCCGATGTCGGCGCCGTACGCGGTCACCGCCAGCAGCGCGGCGGGGTGCGGCGGGATCAGGCCGTGCACCACCGACAGTCCTGCCACCATCGGGATGCCGACCAGCACCATCGACGTGCCGGTGCGCTTGGCGACGTTGAAGGCGATCGGCACCAGCAGCACGAAACCCACTTCGAAGAACACCGGCAGGCCGACGATAAACGCGATGGTGGCCATGGCCCAATGCACGTTCTTCGCCCCGAAGAAATCGATCAGAGTGTTGGCGATGCGCTCGGCGCCGCCGGACTCGGCCATCATCTTGCCCAGCATGGTGCCCAGTCCCACCACCAGCGCGATATGGCCGAGGGTGCCGCCGACACCGGCTTCGAAGGACTTGACGATCTCGCTCATCGGCATGCCCACGGCAAAGCCGAGCAGCACCGAGACGACGACCAGGGTAATGAACGGGTTGAGCTTGTAGCGCGCGATCAGCACCACCAGTGCGATCACTGCGATCAGCGCATACACCAAGAGCGTGGTTCCGGTGACGGCACCCATATTGTCTCCTTGCGTGGAAAAGAGCCGCTTGTGGCGGCAGCAGAGGTTTGGCTTTCTTGTTTCTCTCCCAGTGCGGGAGAGTCGGTGGGGGAGAGGACATGCGTGGCAAGCACTTTGGCGACTCACCTTGTGGTGGCGCCAGGCCCTCTCCCCCGGCCCCTCTCCCGCGCGCGGGAGAGGGGAGCAAACAGTGGGGAAGCAGTGAATCAGGCAGCCGGCTCAGGCTGCCGGCTTCTTGTAGGCGATGCAGTCGACCTCGACCTTGCAGTCGACCACCATGCTCGACTGCACGCAGGCGCGCGCGGGCGGGTTGGCGCCGAAGTATTCCTTGAAGATCTTGTTGAACGAGGCGAAGTCGCGCGTGTCGTCCAGCCACACGCCGCAGCGCACGACATGCTCGGGGCCGTAACCGGCCTCGGCAAGAATCGCCAGCACGTTCTTGATGGCCTGGTGGGTCTGGGGCACGATGCCGCCGTCGATGACCTCGCCGTTGACCATCGGCACCTGGCCGGAGACGTAGAGCCAGCCATCGGCCGCGACCGCGCGGGCAAAGGGCATGTGCTGGCCGCCGGTACCGGTGCCGCCTTCGACGCCGAATCGTTTGATGTCCATGGGTACTCCTGGAATGAGTTGGATAGGGGAGGGAAGCGGCGGTGCGTGCGGGTCAGTCCGCACCGCGGGGCAGGAACCGGCCGGCGCGCACGCCGGTGCTCTGGCGTTG
The DNA here is from genome assembly GCF_900250075.1 of Cupriavidus taiwanensis. Lineage (NCBI taxonomy): Bacteria > Pseudomonadati > Pseudomonadota > Betaproteobacteria > Burkholderiales > Burkholderiaceae > Cupriavidus > Cupriavidus taiwanensis. Next base: position 1,984,494 of record NZ_LT977071.1, on the reverse strand, counting down.
CTGCCATGACAGCTCGCCGTTGACCCAGACCGAGGCAATGCCCTCGGCCGGTTGCATGGGATCGGTAAAGCTGGCGGCGTCGCGGATGGTGGCGGCGTCGAACAGCACCAGGTCGGCCCAGTAGCCTTCGCGCACGAAGCCGCGCTGGTGCAGGCCGAAGCGCTCGGCCGACATGCCGGTCATCTTGTTGACGGCCACGGTCAGCGGAAACAGTTCGCGGTCGCGGGCGTAGTGGCCGAGCACACGCGGGAACGCGCCCCACAGGCGCGGGTGCGGCAACGGGTCGTTGGGCAAGCCGTCCGAACCGACCACCGTGGCCGGATGGCTCAGGATGCGGTCGACGTCGGCGTCTTCCATGCAGTGGTAGACCGCGCCGGCGGGCATCAGCCGGCGCGCGGCTTCGTGCAGGTCGACCTGCCATTCGGCGGCGATGTCGGCGAGCAGGCGGCCGCCCATCTCCGGCGCGCCTTCGGACCAGGTCACCATGATGTCGAAGTCGCCGGTAACCTGCTTCATGTCCAGCGTGGACGAGCTGGCAGTGTAGGGATAGCAATCGCAGCCCACCGGCTGCCAGCGCTGCGCGCCGTCGAGCGCGTCCAGCACTTCGGTGCTGCGGCCCCAGTTGGCCACGCCGGCGCATTTCAGGTGCGAGATCACCACCGGTACGCGCGCATGGCGGCCGATGCGGAAGGCCTCGTCCATGGCATCCAGGATCTCGGCAAATTCACTGCGCAGGTGCGTGGCGTAGAGCGCGCCGGCCTTGGCCAGCGGCTCGGCCAGCGCCAGCACTTCCTCGGTCGGCGCGCTGAAGGCGTTGGCATAGGCCAGGCCGGTCGACAGGCCCAGCGCGCCGTGCTGCAGCGCTTCTTCCAGCTGCGCGCGCATCGCCTCGATTTCCTGCGGCGTGGCGGCGCGGTCGAAGCGGTCCATATGGTTGCTGCGCAGCGCGGTATGGCCGACCAGCGCGGCGACATTGACCGCGGGCTGCGCGGCCTCGACCGCATCGACATAGGCCTTGAAATCCGGATAGCGGAAGGCGTCGGCATGGCCCAGCAAATTCATCGGATCGGGCGGATCGCCCGCCAGCGTGACCGGCGCGGCGCTGATGCCGCAGTTGCCGACCACCACCGTGGTCACGCCCTGCGACAGCTTGGGCGTCATCTCCGGCTGGCGCACCACGTTGGTGTCGTCATGCGTGTGCACGTCGATAAAGCCGGGGGCGAGCACCAGGCCATCGCCTTCGACTACGTGCGCGGCCGCATCGGGGTCGATCGCGCCGGGGGCATCGATGCGGGCGATGCGGCCATCGCGCAAGGCCACGTCGGCCAGGCGCGCGGCCGCGCCGGAGCCGTCGATCAGCGTAACGCAGCGGATCAGGGTATCGAACAGGTGTGGCATGGTCAGTCTCCCAGCGGCTGGCGGCTGTCGGGGCCCTTGCCGGGGCCGCTGTCGCCGCGGTGGCTGTCGAGCACGTACTTGAGCCGGCGCAGGCGCTCCTTGCTCTGGTCCGGCTGCAACAGTGCGCACTGCGTGGCCAGCACGTCCAGCACCATCAGCATGGCGTAGCGCGAGGCCGATGGCTTGAAAATGAAATCCGTCTCCAGCGTGCGCACCGGCAGCAGCACGTCGGCGCGCGCCGCCAGCGGCGATCCCAGCGCGGTCACGGCCACCAGGCGGGCGCCGTACTCGCGCGCGATATCGCAGCTGGCCAGCATCTCCGGCACGCGGCCGCTGGCCGAGAAGGCCAGCACCACGTCGTCGCGGCCCAGCGTGGCCGCCACCATCTTTTGCAGCAGGGCATCCTGGTAGCTTGCCACCGGCTGGCCCAGGCGCGCCAGGCGGTGGCGCGCTTCATCGGCCAGGAACGACGAGCCGCCGCCCATGCCAAAAGCGTAGACCATGCGTGCGCCCAGCAACAGGCGCGCGGCCTGCTCGATGCGCTGGGTGTCCAGCAGCCCGCGGTTGGCTTCCAGCGCGGTGAGGATGTCGGCGTGGATGCTGTCGGCAAGCGTGGCTGGCGCGGCTTCAGCGGCGGGAACGTTGCCGGGCTGCAGGAAGCGCGCGCCCACCGCCGCGGCCTGGGCCAGGCGCAGCTTCAGGTCGCGCACGTCGCGGCAGCCGATCGCCTTGGCAAAGCGCGTCACGCTGGCTTCGCTGACGCCGGCCTGGCGGGCGAGCTCATTGATGCTCGCCGCCGCCGCGCCGGCCAGGTCTTCCAGCACCACCTGCGCCACCTTCTGCTCGGCCAGTCGCAGCGCGGGGCCGCGCTCGGCGATGCGGGTCAGGATGTCGAAGGGCGCGGTCATGGTCGGTGATGGGGGCGAGGTGGCGAAGCGGCGAAACGGCGAAGAGGGAATAGGCGGTAATGTGACGAAATCTGCAGTCGCGGCGGGCAGGGGCTATAACAGTGACTGGCACCCGATGGTGAGCGCCCTTGCTCATACCGCGCGGTTGCTGCCGCAGCGCCGTGTGTTACTTTATAACAGGGATGAAATATCTTATTTTCAGGGCTATCATTACGTCAATCAGATTTTTTCAGGGTGATGACAGGCATGCGTGAAATAAAGTATCAGGCTGGCGTGATCGATCCGCTCAACAAGGCGCTGGGCCGGATGGAGGCACCGATCGCCCCGGATGCGGCCGGCCAGACCGGCTGGAACCTGTTGCAGGAAGAACTGAGCCTGCCGGCCGCAGTGCTCTATGAAGACCGGCTCGCGCACAACCTGGAGTGGATGCGCCGCTTCATGAACGAGTACGGCGTGCAGCTGGCGCCGCATGGCAAGACCACCATGGCGCCCAAGCTGTTTGCCCGGCAGCTTGGCGCCGGCGCTTGGGGCATCACCCTGGCCACCGCGCACCAGACCGCGGCCGCGCATGCGCACGGCGTCAAGCGCGTGCTGATGGCCAACCAGCTGGTCGGCCGCCGCAATATGGAAATCATCGCGGACCTGCTGCGCGATCCCGACTTTGAATTCTTCGCGCTGGTGGATTCGGCCGAGCTGGTCGACCAGCTCGGCAAGTTCTTCAGTCAGCGCGGACAGACGCTGCAGGTGCTGCTCGAGCTGGGCGTCGAAGGCGGGCGCACCGGCGTGCGCGACGACGCGCAGCAGCAGGCCGTGCTCGACGCGCTGGCGCGCTGGCCCGGCGCGCTGTCGCTGGCCGGCGTGGAAATCTACGAGGGCGTGCTCAAGGAAGAAGCCGATATCCGCAAGTTCCTGCAGCGCACCGTCGCGGTGACGAAGCAGCTCGCCGCGCAAGGCCGCTTCGGCCGCAGCCCGGTGGTGATGTCGGGCGCGGGCTCGGCCTGGTACGACGTGGTGGCCGAGGAATTCGCGCGCACCGACATCGGCGCGCCGATCGACATCGTGTTGCGTCCCGGCTGCTACCTGACGCACGATGTGGGCATCTACCGCGCCGCGCAGCAGCGCATCCTGGCGAGCAACCCGGTCGCGCAGAAAATGCGCGAGGGTTTGCTGCCGGCGCTGCAGCTGTGGGCCTACGTCCAGTCGATTCCGGAACCCGACCGCGTCATCATCGGCATGGGCAAGCGCGATGCCGCCTTCGACGCCGGCATGCCGATCCCCGCGCGCCGCTACCGTCCCGGTGAAGAAGCGCCGGTGGACGTGCCCGCGTATTGGGAGGTCACGGGCATGATGGACCAGCACGCCTACCTGCAGGTCCGGCCGGGCGACGACATCCGGGTCGGCGACATGATCGCCTTCGATATCTCGCATCCGTGCCTGACCTTCGACAAGTGGCGCCATATCCCGGTGCTGGATCGCGACCTGCGCGTGATCGACATTGTCCAAACTTTCTTCTGAGGCAAGCAGCCCCATGAGCATCGACATCCTGGCCTATGGCGAGCCGCTGGTCGAGTTCAACCAGCAGCCGGACGATCCCTCGCGCTACCTGCAGGGCTTTGGCGGCGATACCTCCAACTTCTGCATTGCCGCGGCGCGCCAGGGCGCGAGCACCGGCTATATCTGCGCGGTCGGTGCGGATACCTTCGGCGAGCGCCTGCGCGCACTGTGGACGCAGGAACGGGTCGACACGCGGCATGTGCATGTCGACGCCAGCGCTCCCACCGGCGTCTACTTTGTCTCGCACGACAGCCACGGCCACCGCTTCGACTACCTGCGCGAGGGTTCCGCTGCCAGCCGCTACCAGCATGAACAGCTGCCGCTCGGCGCGATCGCGTCGGCGCGCTACCTGCACCTGTCGGGCATCAGCCTCGCCATCAGCACCAGCGCGTGCGATGCCGGCCTGGAGGCGATGGAGCACGCGCGCAAGGCCGGCACCAGGGTCACGCTGGACACCAACCTGCGGCTGCGCCTGTGGTCGCTGGCGCGTGCGCGCGGCATCATGCGCGAAGCGTTCCGGATGACCGACGTATGCTTGCCCAGCTGGGACGACATCACGGTGCTGACCGGGCTGGACGACCGCGATGCCATCGCCGACTACCTGCTCGGCTGCGGCATCGGCCTGGTCGCGCTGAAGCTGGGGGAGGAGGGCTCGTACATCGCCACGCCCGAGTCCCGCAGCCTGGTGCCGGCCTATCCGGTCAAGCCGGTCGATGCCACCGGCGCGGGCGACTGCTTCGGCGGCAGCTTCGTCGCGCGGCTGGCGGCGGGCGCCGATCCGTTCGAGGCCGCGCGCTATGCCAACGTGGCGGCAGCGCTGTCGACCACCGGCTATGGCGCGGTGGCGCCGATTCCCGATGCGCAGACCGTGCTGGCGCGGCTGGCGCAGTCGGTATCGGTGATCGCCTGAGCCGCTGCCCGACCCTGATGTTTTCCTGAACCCCCATACCGCGAGACCGACATGTCAGACCAGACTTCCCCGCTGCTTCAACGCCTTGCCGATGTGCCGGTGATCCCGGTGCTGGAATTCCACTCGGTCGACGAGGCCCTGCATGTCAGCGAGGCGCTGGTGACCGGTGGCTTGCCGCTGCTGGAAATCACGCTGCGCACCCCGGTGGCGCTGGAGGCGATCCGTGCCGTCGCGGCGGCGCTGCCGCAAGCCTGCGTCGGTGCCGGCACGGTGCTGAGCGTGGAGCAACTGCACGCGGTGCGCGACGCGGGCGCCCAGTTTGCGGTCTCGCCCGGCCTGACGCCGACGCTGGCCGCGGGCGCGCGAGGCGCGGGGATCTCGCTGCTGCCGGGCGTTGCCACCGCCAGCGAGGCCATGGCGGCGCTGGAAGCCGGCTTCACCTTCCTCAAGTTCTTCCCGGCGCAGGCCGCGGGCGGGGTGCCGATGCTGAAGTCGCTGGGCGGGCCGCTGCCGCAGCTGCGCTTCTGCCCGACCGGCGGCATCGATGCCGCGCTGGCGCCGTCGTACCTGGCGCTGCCCAATGTGGTGTGCGTGGGCGGGTCGTGGGTGGTGCCCAAGGATGCCGTCGCCGGTGGCGACTGGAGCCGTATCCGTGCGCTGGCCGAGCAGGCCAGGGCACTGCGCGGCAAGCCCTGAGCGGCGCGCAGCAAAGCAAAACTGCAAAGCAAAACGGCACGCCATCGGGCGTGCCGTTTTGCTGTCGATGCAGCCTGGCCGGCTTACTTGTGGCGGTCTGCCGAGCTTTCAAGCTTCTGGCCGCCACGCTGAATGTCCTGGCCGAGCCCCGCCATCGTGTTGCAACCGGCCAACAGAGTGGCAAACAAAACGCACCAGATCCAACCTTTCTTCACGCCGGGCTCCTTTCAATAGGGTCGAGAATCGAGCGATTCTCCGAGTTTTGGGATTGACGCAGATTTTACCGCTGCTGCGCGCGGCTTTGATAGCCGGTATGTCGCAATTTGTAAATCGTGCAACCCCACGCACGTGGCTGCTGGTCAGGCCGGCGGTGCCAGCAAGGCGCGGGCGCGCTGCTGGATCGCCGCATGGGTCTGCATGAGCCAGACGGCCGGAAACGGCTGCGCCAGCAGGTAGCCCTGCACGCTGTGGCAGCCCCAGGCGCGCACCGCTTCCAGCTGCTGGCGGGTTTCGATGCCCTTGGCGCAGACCGAGGCGCCGGCGCGGCGCGCCGCGCGGCAGGCCTCGCGCAGGCTGTCGGCACGGCGGCGGGCCTCGCGCGCATGGCCCAGGCCCCTTGCGTCCAGCGTGACGGCGTCCGGATGCAGCGCCGCCAAGGCGTCGCGGCAGGCCGGGCTGTCGTCGAAATCGCCCAGCGCCAGCTGCAGCCCGCGCCGGCGCAGCGCGGCAAAGCGATCGATCAGTTCGGCGTCGGTCGGCACGGTGCTGGCCGGCAGTTCGATGCACAAGTGCTCTGGCGTGATGCCGCCCGCATCGAGCGCCTGCGCCAGGGCTTCGACCATTTGCGGGCGATGCAGTTGGGCGCTCGAGGCCAGCAGGGTGAACTGCAGCGGGGCAATGGTCTCGGCGGCACGGACCAGCGGCAGCACGCTCTCCAGCAGCCAGTTGCCGATGCGGCCCACCAGTCCGAGTGCTTCGACGCCGGGCAGGAAGTCCTGCGGCGCCACGCGGCCGAGCACCGGATGCTGCCAGCGCAGCCGCACCGTGTAGCCGCTGACGGCGGCGCCGGCAAGGTCGGCGCGCGGTTGCAGTTGCAGGCTCAGCTCGCCGCGCTGGAGTGCGTCGGGCAGCGCCGCCAGCACCGGCGCGGCGGGCGGGGACAGCGGCTTGTCTGCGCGCGCCAGGCCGGCGCCGCCCTGGCGGTTGACCCGCAGCATGGCGTCGAATGCCTGCTGCAGGCTGCGCTCGGCCGGAATGTCGGCATGGTCGTTGGCCACGCCGATGCTGCACGACAGGTGCAGCTCGAAGCCGTCCAGCGCAAAAGGCCGGGACAGGTCGTCGGCCACGCGGCTGGCGACCTGGCCAGGATCGGCCACGCCCGCGGGCAGCGCGGTGATGACCACCAGGTCGGCCGCGGCCATCCAGTGCATGAACGCGCCCGGCGGCAGCAGGCAGGCAATGCGCGCCTGCACGATGCCGCGCAGCCTGGCGCAGCGGCCAGTCCCGAGGGTTTCACAAGCGTTGGCAAAGCGGTCCAGGCGGATCGCCAGGATCGCCGCCGGCGGACCGGCCTGGCCGCGGCGCGCGTTCAGCGCGCCTTCCAGCGCGGACGGTTGCATCGCGCCCCTGCCGCCGCTGGCAGCGCTTTCGACGAGGTCGTCGGCATCAGGATCCATGCATGATCTTGCGGGCCGCCGGACAATGGCTGGCGGCGCTCGCGTCTCCCCGTGTCTGAAATGGTTCTTCGGCAGGCCGCCGGCACGCTGCGGTCGCAGTCGTCGCCAGGGTGCAGCCATGCGTGCCGCGGCCGGCTGGGGCCGCGAAGCCCGATCATAAGCGAAGGGAAGGGGGAGGGGCGTTGCCGATTGCGCCAAAGTGATTTGGCCGCAACTGCATTTGATTTGGATCAGTGCGGCGCCATCCATCCAGGGAGGATGCGATTGACGCCGCGGCGTAACGGTGATGCCGGCCTCCGCTACTCAGCCGGTGGTTTCTTCCTCGGGCCCGTCCTGGGGCGGCAAGCGCTCGGCCAGCACCTTGTCGATGCGCTTGCCGTCCATGTCTACGATCTCGAAGCGCCAGTCGCCCCATTGCACCGTGTCGGCAATCTGGGGCAGGCGCCCCAGCAGCAACAGCAGCATGCCGGACAGCGTGTGGTAGCGCTCCTTTTCTTCTTCGGGCACCTGGCGCAGGCCGATGCGGTCTTTCAGCTCCGGGATCGGGATCAGGCCATCGAGCAGCCATGAGCCGTCGTCGCGCTGGACCGCCCATTGCTCGCCGGCGGCCTCGGCCTTGAATTCGCCGGTGATGGCCTCGATCAGGTCCTGCAGCGTCACCAGGCCCAGCACCTCGCCGTATTCGTCGATGACAAAGGCGATCTGCCCGCCCGAGGCGCGGAAGTTTTCCAGCAGCTCCATCCCGGTCACGCTTTCGGGTACGAACACCGCAGGCTGCACCGCCGCCTGCAGGTCCGCTTCCTCGCCGCGCAGCCGGCGCGCCAGCAGCTGGCGCGCGCTGACCACGCCGATGATGTCGTGCATGCCGCCACGCACCACGGGGAAGCGCGAGTGGTCCGATTCCTCGATGCGGCGCAGGTTCTCGTCCATCGACGCTTCGACATCGAGGTAGACCACGTCGCCGCGCGGCACCATCAATGACGCCAGCTGGCGGTCATCCAGCCTGAACACATTGCGCACCATGGTGTGCTCGTGCTGCTCGATCACGCCGGCTTCGGAGCCCTCCACCAGCAGGGCGTGGATTTCTTCCTCGGTCACGCCGGGGCCCCGGTCCACCTGGGTGCCGAGCAGTCGCAGCACCAGCCGCGTGGAGCTCGACAGCAGCTTGACGAAGGGGGTCGAGGCCACCGCCAGCCAGCCGATCGGACGCGCCACCAGGCGCGCGATAGCCTCGGGCGCCATCTGGCCCAGGCGCTTGGGCACCAGTTCGCCCAGCACGATGGAAAAATAGGTCAGGCCGGCCACCACGATGGCGGTGGCTACATAGCCGGCGGTGCTTTCCGAGATGCCGAAGCCCTGCAGCCACACGCCCAGCGGCTGCGCCAGCGTCGATTCGCCGACCACGCCGTTGAGCACGCCGATCGAGGTGATGCCGATCTGCACGGTCGAGAGGAAGCGGGTGGGGTCCTCGCCCAGCTTGGCCGCGGCAATGGCGCCGCGGTCGCCGTTCTCGATCTGGCGTTGCAGGCGTGCCTTGCGGGCTGTAACGAGTGCAATCTCGGACATCGCAAACAGGCCGTTCAGCAGGATCAGCGCCAGTAATATGGCAATTTCCATCAGGGTGCGCGCCCTCTGCGCGCCGGGTGTCTGAAAAGATCAAGCATACCATTCGCCTGTTACACGACCTCGCCACTGTGATGCGCCCGCGCAAACGGTGGCGCGTTTCCGGCCATCGGCCACCTCAATGGATGACTGCGATTACCTGCCAGGTATTCGCGCCGAGGCCGCCGCCATGCTGTAATAGCCCGCATGGAAACGCTTACCCCTGCCTCCGAGGCCACTCTCGACTTCCCCGGACTGTTGCGCTACTGGCGCGGCAAGCGCGGCTACAGCCAGCTGGCATTGTCGCTGGCCGCCGGGGTCTCGCAGCGCCACATCTCCTTCCTCGAATCCGGGCGCGCCCGCCCCAGCCGCGAGATGGTGCTGGCGCTGGCCGAGCGCCTCGGCGTGCCGCTGCGCCAGCGCAACCGGCTGCTGCTCGCCAGCGGCTTCGCCCCGGCTTACAGCGAACACGCGCTGACCGCGCCGCCGTTGCAAATGGTGCAGCAGGCCATCGCCCTGATCCTGGCGAAGCAGGAGCCGTACCCGGCCGTGGTGCTGGACCGCTTCTGGAACCTGGTCGATGCCAATGCCGCCTACCGCCGCATGTTCGACACCTTGCTTGGCGGCCGCCCGCCGGCATCGCTGGCCGACGATCCGCACCGGATCAACCTGATGCTGACGGTGTTCGATCCGGACGGCCTGTGGCCGGTCATAGAGAATGCGCGGCAGGTGGGCCGTTACCTGTTGCGGCGCGTCTGGCAGGAGCTGCAGGTGCAGGCGCACGACCAGACCGCGCGCGCGCTGTTCGCGCGCATCGCCGACTGGCATCCGGACATGGTCGGCCCGGGCGGCGTGCTGCTGCCCGAGGATGAAGGCAGCGACGGCCCGCCGCCGCCGTTGTTGCCGGTGGTGCTGCATGCGGGGACGTTCCGCGCGTCGCTGTTCTCGACGCTGACCACGCTCGGCATTCCGCAGGACGTCACGCTGCAGGAACTGCGCATCGAATGCTTTTTCCCGGCCGACGACGCCACGCGGGTCCTGTTTGAAACGCAGGGCGCGGCGCACGATGGGCCCGTCAGAAGCGGTAGCGCAGGTAGATGACGTGGAAGGTGGTGCCAGGGTTGGGCTCCTTGATGCCGCCATTGGACAGATGCTGGATGCGGTAGCCCGCGGCAAAGTTGCGGTCCTTGCCGAGCATCACGCCAAGGCCGGCGTATTCCGAGAACTGGAACGCGCTGGAGATGACGTGATCGTCGGAGGTGCGGGTGCCGCTCAGCAGCCGCGCGCCCACCGAGAGCTCCATGAACGGCACCCAGCTGTGGCGCCACCATGCGATCCGCACCACCGGCGACGCGCCGAACTCCCACAGATCGTTAGGATTGTTGTTGCTGTCGCTGAGCCAGCGCGCAACATTGACCTCCCATTGCAGGTCGACCTGCCAGCCCTGCGGGTTGCCCCACGCCAGGCCCGAATCCCACAGCATGGCGAGCTCCGCCTTTTGCACGTGATGGCGGTCGTCGAAGCCGTAGCCAAGCTGGATAGCAGGCGCCGCGCGCGCGGCTGTGCTCAGGCACCCGGCCAGCGCAAGCAGCGCCGCCATGGCGGCGCGGCGCGGCCGCCGCCACCGCCGCGCGGAGAAAGTTGGAAGGAGGGGGATGCAACTCGCATGGCTGTCTTGTCTGGCTTCTTGGTCGTGTCGGCGCATGGGAAGCACGCTGAAAAGATGCTGCGTTGTTGTCAGGCAAGCCATGGAAAAACCGGCGCTTGCAGCCCCCAGGCGCTGCCTCCTTACCCTATTTGTAGTACATGGGAAGGCACGTTGCCGAGACCTAACGTGACCGGCGCCACGACGCGGGCCGCAGCAGGATACGGTCTTGACGCGCGGCGCGCAGTGACAAGGAACAATCGTGCTAACATGCGCGGGCCGGTGCCGGCCGTCTGGCCGGCCCGGTTACGTTACGTCTTCAGGGCGGGGTGAAAGTCCCCACCGGCGGTATGCCGCGACGCGCAGCGCGTGTCCGGCGAGCCCGCGAGCGCTCGCATTCCCGTGCGAGGTCAGCAGACCTGGTGAGAAGCCAGGGCCGACGGTCATAGTCCGGATGAAAGAAGATGGACGGAGCTTGCCCGCTGGCCTGGCGCTTGCCTGGCCCGTGGTTTGCCGAGCCTTGTGCGCGCGCAGGGCGCGGCGGTTCGCGCGCGTGCGCTCGGCATGGCGCGCGGGCCTTGCAGCTCCGTTGAACCTTCCCCTGGAACGCCCATTGATGCTGAACCAGGAGCGTTTCATGTCTAGCTTTTCCACCGAAGCCATTGCCCCCGCGGTGTCCGCGGAGGCCAATCCCAGTGCCACTGTCGATACGATGGCTGGCGCCCACCCGCGCGCGCTGGAGTTGCGCATCGAACAGGCCCTCGAGGCCATGCGCGAGGGCCGGCCCGTAGTGCTGCTCGATGACGACGACCGCGAGAACGAGGCCGACCTGATCCTTGCCGCCGAGCGCCTGACCCAGGCCAACATGGCCATGATGATTCGCGAGTGCAGCGGCATCGTGTGCCTGTGCCTGCCGACGGACAAGGTGCGCAGCCTGGGCCTGCGGCCGATGGTCGAGCACAACCGCAGCCAGTACGGCACCGCCTTCACCGTGTCGATCGAGGCCCGCGAGGGCGTCAGCACCGGGGTCAGCGCGGCCGACCGGATCACCACCATCCGCGCGGCGATTGCCGAGGACGCCGGCGCCGATGCCGTGGTCAGCCCCGGCCATGTGTTCCCGCTGGTGGCGCGCGACGGCGGCGTACTCGAGCGCCGCGGCCATACCGAAGGTTCAGTCGACCTCGCGCGCATGGCGGGGCTGTCTCCCGCGGCGGTGCTGTGCGAACTGATGAATCCGGATGGCACCATGGCGCGGCGCGCGCAAGCGCTGGCCTTTGCCGGGATGTACCGCTTGCCGGTGCTGACCATCGAGGACCTGGTCGCCTGGCGGCGCCTGCACGGCTGAAGGCCGTCGCGATGCATGGATCGGGGCGTGCCCGCGCGCCGCAATGCATGCATCGTGTGCGACAATGCGGATCGCTTTTTCCCGTCTACATGAGGGTAATTCCATGATGTTCCGCATGTTTCGACACGCAGCCGCGCTGGCCGGCTGCGTGTTCGGCCTGGCCCTGCCGCAGGCGCACGCGCACGCCGATGACGGCGCTGTGCCGGCCATCGACGTGGCGCCGGCCTCTGCATCCCGGCCGGCCGCCGCCGCCGGCCTTTACGAGTGCCAGGTTGCTGGCTCCGGCACCGTGTTCCGCTCCACACCCAGGGAAGGTTGCCGTTTGGTGGCCGCGCCCGATCCCGGCGCCCCCGACCCCCAGCGCTGGCTGCCGCTGATGGGCGCCAATGGCGTGATTTCTTATTTCGATCAGTCGGCGGTGCGCCGCCAGGGTACGCAGGTGGGCGTGGTGGTGATGCGCAATTCGCCGTCAGGCGTGATCCGCACCGCGAGCGGCGAACCGATCCGTTCCTCGCTCAAGCGCATGGTGCTGAACTGTGCCACGTCGATGTTTGCCGTGGTCGAGCAGACCCTTTACAGCAAGCGCTTTGCGCGCGGCGAATCGCTCTATACCATCCGCGCGCCGCAGTCCGGCACCTTCCAGGTGGCCGGCCCCGGCACCATCGCCGGGGAGTTGCTGCGCAAGCTGTGCCGCTAAAGCGCGGCCGCGCGGCACTGCCTGCTGCCAGCCAGCTTAATCGCCCACGTGGCGCGACTTCCATTGCCCGTTGGATTGCTTGCAGAACCAGCCGCTCCAGTGCTCTTCGGCACTGCCGCGCTTGAGCTCTGACTTCAGGCGCCGGCACGGCTGGCCCTTGTCGGTCTTGCTCTCGACCGGGCTGATGGTGCCGTCGATCTGCTGGCGCCGTCCCGCGGCCGGATAGGTCCATGCCACCGATTGGCCATCGGCCGTATCGTTCAGCGCGGTACGCACCGACTTGGCCAGCGACGCGCCTTCCTTGTCGTTGAGCGTGCCGATGATGGTGCCGCTCAGGTAGTTGTCGAAGTACGCCTGCGCGGGCGCGGCGCAGAGCAGCACGGCCCCCAGCGCGCCTGCGATTGCGGCACGCAGGGCGGGGCGGGCGAGGCTGCCGGAGGATGAGGTTTGCCGAGTCAGCATGACGGTTCCTTGTAGCTACATGGTGGCGTTGGAGTGGCATTGTAAGCGCAATGCGGTGCGGGGGACGACGGTTGCCGACGTGTCTGGCCACTGCGGCCACCGGGCCGCGGTTGACACCTGCGTGCCCCTGACCTAGCGTTGATTTCTGTCCCATCGTGCCGCTGCACGACGGGCGTCCATTCCTGCGAAAGGAGATCCCATGACGCTGCGCTATCTCACAATCGGCCTGGCCGTCGCCTGCGCCTTCGGCACGGTGCACGCCCAGACCGCGGGCAAGGCCGACCAGTTCAGTCCGTACACCGACGGTGCCAAGCAGGACAAGTTCAATCCCTACACCGACGGGGCGAAGCAGGACAAGTTCAGCCCGTACACCGACGGCGCAAAAAGCGACAACGTGACCGCGCTGAACCCGGGCGCCAGGCCCGACCAGATGGAGCCGATCCAGGGTGGCGCACAAAAATCGTACGACTCGTTCAGCCAGGGCGGCATGAACAGCGGCAAGTTCGATCCCTATTCCGAAGGCGCCAAGAGCGGCAAGTTCGATCCCTACAGCGAAGGCGCCAAAAAGTAACAGTGTATTAAACGGGCCGGGCGCGTTCCGGCCCGCATCGGTGCGCGACCGGGGCGGCCGATCGAGGCTGACCGTGCCGAGGCTCGCGGCGATGTGACCTGATCGCCCGCAAAGCCATGCGTGGAGCGGCTTTCGGGCTACGTGGCCAACATTTTGTTTCAAACCTTGCGTGATCGAAACGTGACTTTCGCGTCTCGAATTGCTATGGTTTATTGCGCATCGCAACAACCCGGACACGGTGCCCCGCGGGCAACCTGCCCCGCGTCAGGGCCTCGCCACTCGGCGCCGGGCTCATCTCTTGCCGTGTCCTTCATCGTTCGGGCCGCCGATGCCGGCCACTCCGATTCAACCGCTCACCCTGGCATACATGTCACAGATCGCCACGCCACGAATATCCGTACCGTTTACCTTGCCCGCTGCCGGGCCGGGGGCGCGCCGTCGCGCCGCGCGCGCCGGAGCGCGGATCGCGGCCTGGCTCGGCGGCGGTGCGCTGGCGCTGTGTGCGATGGCGGCCCATGCGTTCGACTTCGACACCGTCGCCTCGCGCGCGCGCCAGCTGGCGGCGTCGCCTTACAAGGCGCCGGCCCAGAACCTGCCGCGCGAGTTGCGCGAGCTGACCTACGAGCGCTACCGCGAGATCGAGTACAAGCCCGAGCGCTTCGCCTGGCGCGGCACGCGTTCGCCGTTCGAGCTGTCGTTCTTCCACGAGGGCATGGTGTTCGACCAGCCCGTGCGCATCCATGAAGTGGTGGGCAACAGCGTGCGCGAATTCCGCTTCGACCCCTCCGCGTTCAACTACGGCCCGCACAAGGTCGATGCCGCCAAGCTGAAAGGGCTGGGCTATGCCGGCTTCCGCATCCTGTATCCGCTGAACCAGGGCAAGCGCAAGGACGAACTGGCGTCGTTCCTCGGCGCCAGCTACTTCCGCGCGCTCGGCAAGGACCAGTGGTACGGGCTCTCGGCGCGCGGCCTGGCGGTGGATACCGCGCTCAACTCGGGCGAGGAGTTCCCGCGCTTCGTCGAATACTGGATCGAGCGCCCGGGCGCCAATGCCAAGGAAATCACCATCTATGCGCTGATGGATTCGCGCCGCATGAGCGGGGCGTACCGCTTCACCATCAAGCCCGGCGCGGAGACCGCGATGGAGGTCAAGTCGCGGCTCTACCTGCGCGAGAACGTGACCAAGCTTGGCCTGGCGCCGCTGACCAGCATGTACCTGTTCGGCGAGAACCAGCCGGCGCCGGCGCAGGATTTCCGGCCGGAGGTGCATGACTCCGACGGCCTCTCGATTCACCTCGGCACCGGCGAATGGGTCTGGCGTCCGCTGGTCAATCCCAAGCGGCTGCTGGTGACTTCGTTCGCGGCGACCAATCCGCAGGGATTCGGGCTGATGCAGCGCGACCGCAGCTTCAACAGCTACCAGGAGATCGGCGCGTGGTATGAGCGCCGGCCCAGCGGCTGGGTGCAGCCGCGCGGCAACTGGGGCTCGGGCCGCGTCGAGCTGGTGCAGATTCCGACGCCGGACGAGACCAACGACAACATCGTCGCGTACTGGGTGCCCGACAACCCGCCCAAGCCGAAGCAGGCCTTCGACTATGAATACCGCCTGCTGTGGCAGAAGGACGGCGAGCAAGAGCCGCCGCTGTCGTGGGTGACCCAGACCCGCATGGGCCAGGGCCAGACCCGCAGCAAGGAGGACACGAGCTTTTCGCTGGTGGTCGACTTCGAAGGCCCGGCCTTCCGCAGGCTGCCGGCGGACGTTCGCATCGACCCGGTGGTTTCGGCCGATGCCAACGGCGAGCTGTTGAAGACGTCGGTGCAGCGCAATGACGCGACCGGCGGCTGGCGCATGACCATGCTGATGCGCCGCAAGGACGAAACCAAGCCGGTAGAGTTGCGCGGCTATCTTCGCAACGGCAATACAACCCTGTCCGAGACGTGGAGCTACATCTTACCCCCCGCCTAAAGCAGCGACCGGCCCAGGCGGCGGCATGCGAGCGCTATCTCGACCGCCTGCCCGTATCGCCTGAAGTGCGCAGCGAACTGCTGGCCGACAGCGCCGGCATGGCCGCCGCGGCGGCACCCGCCACGCCGCTGGCTTCGGTGACGCCGGTGATCCCGGTCACGGCCGATGGCCGCGACGCGCAGGAAGCGATCACGCGCCTGCAGTCGCGCCTGGCCGGCAAGGAAGCGCCGCCGGCGCACGGCAGCAGCGCCTACGCCTCGGTGCAGCGGCGTTTCGCCATGGCCTACGGCAATCCGCAGGTCGGCGGCGCGCCGCTGCTGCGCCGGCGCGAAGACGGCACCGTGAAGGCCGACACCGGCCCCGCGCCCGAGCGCAGCTCGATGGTGCCGCGCCAGTGGCCGCCGCATATCGTCACCGGCTGGCTGCGCAACACGTGGCGCCGCATGCTGGGCCGCCCGCCGGTGCCCGAAACCTGGGACACCCTGCATGACGGGCCCGACGCCGAAGGCAAATGGCACCCCGCCGGCTCGCACCGGCGCTGGGTGCTGCTGGCACTGGTGGCGCTCCAGACCGTGCTGGCCACGTACTTCATGACCAACGTGCTGCCGTACCACGGTGCCGATCCGCTCGAGATTGCCATCCTGGTGCTGTTCGCCATCCTGTTCTCGTGGGTGTCGGCCGGTTTCTGGACGGCGATGATGGGCTTCCTGGTGCTGGCCAAGGGCGGCGACAAGCATTTGATCTCGCGCTCGGCGGTGCCGGACCGGCCCGACGCGCCGATCGCGCCCGAGGCCCGCACCGCGATCATCATGCCGATCTGCAATGAAGACGTGACGCGCGTCTTCGCCGGCTTGCGCGCCACCTATGAATCGCTGTCGCGCACGCCGCACCTGGCCAACTTCGATTTCATCGTGCTGTCGGACAGCGGCAATCCGGACCTGCGCACCGCCGAGCACGATGCCTGGATGGAACTGTGCCGCGCCGTCGGCGGCTTCGGCCGCATCTTCTATCGCTGGCGCCGCCACCGCGTGAAGCGCAAGACCGGCAACGTGGCCGATTTCTGCCGCCGCTGGGGCAGCAAGTACCGCTACATGGTGGTGCTCGACGCCGACAGCGTGATGAGCGGCGACTGCCTGGCCACGCTGGTGCGGCTGATGGAAGCCAACCCGGGTGCCGGCATCATCCAGACCGCGCCGCTGGCGGTGGGCCGCGAGACGCTGTATGCGCGCGTGCAGCAGTTCGCCACCCGTGTGTACGGGCCGCTGTTCACCGCCGGTCTGCACTACTGGCAGCTGGGCGAATCGCACTACTGGGGCCACAACGCCATCATCCGCGTCAAGCCGTTCATCGAACACTGCGCGCTGGCGCCGTTGCCGGGCCGCGGCCCGCTGTCGGGCGAGATCCTGTCGCACGACTTTGTCGAGGCCGCGCTGATGCGCCGTGCCGGCTGGGGCGTGTGGATTGCCTACGACCTCGAGGGCTCGTACGAAGAGCTGCCGCCCAACCTGCTCGACGAGGTCAAGCGCGACCGCCGCTGGTGCCAGGGCAACCTGATGAACTTCCGGCTGTGGCTCAAGCAGGGCTTCCACGTGGTGCACCGCGCGGTGTTCCTGACCGGGATCATGGCGTACCTGTCGGCGCCGCTGTGGCTGCTGTTCCTGTTGCTGTCGACGGCGATGCTGGCCAAGCACGCGCTGGTGCCGCCGGAGTACTTCACGCAGCAGTACCAGCTGTTCCCGACCTGGCCCGAATGGCATCCGGAAAAGGCGCTGGCGCTGTTCTCGGCCACGGCCACGCTGCTGTTCCTGCCCAAGCTCGCCAGCGTGGCGCTGCTGATGAAGCAGGCGCGGCGCTACGGCGGCGCAGTGCAGCTGTTTGCCAGCATGCTGATCGAGGTGCTGCTGTCCGCGCTGCTGGCGCCCACGCGCATGCTGTTCCACACCAAGTTCGTGGTCGCGGCGTACAGCGGCTGGGGCATCTCGTGGAAATCGCCGCCGCGCGAGGACGCCGAGACTACCTGGGGCGAAGCGTTCCGCCGCCACGGCTGGCATACCGCGCTGGGGCTGGCGTGGGGCGGGCTGGTGTACTGGCTGAACCCGTCTTATGTGCTGTGGCTGTTGCCGATCGTCGGCTCGCTGGCGCTGTCGATCCCGCTGTCGGTGATGCTGTCGCGGGTCTCGCTGGGCCGCGCTTCGCGCAACGCGGGGCTGTTCATGATCCCGGAGGAAACGCTGGTGCCGCGCGAGATCGTCGAAACCCAGCAGCATGTCGAAAATGCCGCCGAAACGCCCAACTTCGTCGACGCCGTGGTGGATCCGGTCACCAACGCGCTGATGTGCGCCACCGCGACGCCGCGCGTGGTGCAGCCGGAATCGGCCCGCAAGCGCCACGAGAGCCTGGTCGAGCATGCGCTGACGCACGGGCCGCGCGCGCTCACGCCGGCGCAGAAGCACGTGCTGCTGGGCAACCCGTTCGCGCTGGCGCGCCTGCATGAACTGGTGTGGGGCTCGCCGCTGGCCGACGCCGGCTGGAAGGACACGCGCATGCTGGTGCGGCGCGCCGCCAACGTGGTGCCGCTGCGCCCGCGCGCGGCATGAAGCGAGTTGCCTGAAACTAAAACGGCCCGCATCGGCGGGCCGTTTTTTTTGCTTGCGGCAGGTTGCTGTCAGCGCAGCGCTGCGCTGCAGATCGGGCCGTTGATATAGACGTCGCCGATGCGGCGCTCGCCGCGGTCCTTGCGCGTCATGTAGCGGAACAACATGCTGACGCCCAGCTTGGTCAGGATCTCGACATCGCGGTTGGCGCAGATATTGCGCTGCAGCGGCGCGGCGTAGTTGACCTCGAAGCTGGCCAGGTCCAGCATCGGCCCGCGGTAGTTGGTCAGTTCCAGCTGGAACAATACGTGTTTGCCCGGAACCGACTGGCAGCGGCGCAGGCGGGTCTCGCCGTCGATCTCGATCGGCAGGGCATCGTTGAGCTGGCGGCAGGCGCGCGCCAGCACGTTGTCGGGGCGGGTGGCGTTGCGCAGCAGTTCGGGCACGCCGGCGGCGCCGGTGTTCTGCCCGGTGGCCGCGCCCTTGAGCATGCGCGCGACCGGGTCGGCTTCATCGGCCGCGGGCACCAGCAACGGGACGCTGGCATTGCGCAACTGCGCCGGCGCCGCCTTGGCCGTCTGGGGCAGCGGCAGCAGCAGCGCGGCCGCGAAAGCGGCGGTGCCTAGCGAAGCGGAAAGCGGCGTTTGTCGTATTCTCATGCAGGCTAATGTTGCCGGGACCTGTACTGTCGTCCCTCTCTGCGAGGCCGACGGCGAGTCTTACGCCGACAGGCTGGCATTGTACCCTCCACCCCGGCGCGCATGAAAGTCGCGCCCCGCCAGCGTCGTAGCGATGCCGCCATGCAATGCCCCATGAACACCAGGGGCTGTCACCACTATTCACCAATCCTGCCAGGTTTGCCAGCTTTGCCGAACCCGACTCCGGCGATGGAATCTGGCAGGCCGGTTTTTCTGCGCCAACCGGACGCATGCCAACGTCGCCGCCTGGGCGGCTGCATTGGTTATGTTGTGCAACAATTGGGTCTTTCCACGGGGCTGCCCGTGCCGCACGGCCGCGCACGGCAGCGCCATCGCCCTCGGATACTGTCCTCCATGCCTCCTTCCCAAAGCGCCGCGCCGACGCCGCGTTTCCCTGCCTGGCTGCTGATCTGCGGCTCGCTGATGGCGATCGCGCCGCTGTCGATCGACATGTACCTGCCGAGTTTCCCGACACTGGCGGGCGACCTGGGCGTCGACATCGGGCAGGTCCAGCTGACGCTCGGCACCTTCCTGGTCGGGCTGGCGCTCGGACAGGCCTTCTATGGCCCCTTCAGCGACCGCTTCGGGCGCAAGCCGCCGCTCTATGTCGGGCTATGTCTTTACATCATCGCCGCGGTGGGCTGCGCGCTGGCGCGCAACGTGGAAGCGCTGATGCTATGGCGCTTCCTGCAGGCGCTGGGGGGCTGCGCCGGCATGGTCATGGCCCGGGCGGTGATCCGCGACCGGCTCGAGGCGCATGAATCGGCGCGGGCGTTTTCCTCGCTGATGCTGGTGATGGGGGTGGCGCCGATCCTGGCGCCGATCATCGGCGGCGCGGTGCTGACCGTATCGGGCTGGCGCGCCATCTTCTGGGTGCTGGCGGGGGCCGGCCTGCTGATCCTGCTGCTGGTCCACCTGCGCATGGAGGAATCGCTGGACCGCGGCCATGTAGCGCCGCTGCGGCTCGGCACCGTCGCCCGCAGCTACGCGGAACTGCTGCGCGATCGGGAATTCCTGGGCTATTCGCTGTCGGCCGGCTTCGGCTCGGCGGGCATGTTTGCGTATATCTCGGGCTCGCCTTTCGTGCTGATCGAACTGCACGGCATCGCGCCGTCGCACTACGGCTTTGTGTTCGGCGCCAATGCGCTCGGGCTGATCACGATGTCGCAGCTCAATGCCCGGCTGGTGCGCGGGCGTTCGCTCGACCAGGTGCTGGGGGCCACGCTGCTGGCGGCGCTGGCTGCGGGGCTGGTGCTGGCGCTGGCAGCGCTGGCGGGGATGGCGGTGCTGCCGGTGCTGCTGGGCGGGTTCTTCGTCTTTATCGGTGCGCTGGGCTGCGTCTCGCCCAACGCTTCGGCGCTGGCGCTGGCGCACCAGGGGCACCGCGCCGGCACGGCTTCGGCGCTGATGGGCACGCTGCAGTTTTCGCTCGGCACGCTCGGCGGCGCCGCGGTCAGCGTGTGGCGCGACGGCAGCGCGCTGCCGCTGGGCGTGGTGATGGCCGCCTGCGGCGCCGGTGCGGTGCTGATGCGCCATTACGGGCGCTCGGGCGCACGCGCGCGCCCGGGCATCCGCTGAATCCGCGGCCGTGTCGGTTCAGGCCGCTTGCTGTGCCGCGGCTTGCTCCGCGGCGGCGTGCGGCACCCCGGCCTGTTGCACCACCACCATGTGCGCCGGCATCGGCGCGGCGTAGCCGGCCTGGCCGAAGCATTCGCGGATGACGCGGTTGGTGTCGAAATAGACTTGCCAGTAATGGTCGTTATGGCAATAGGGCCGCACCGCCAGCACCGGGCCGACCAGCGTGAACTCGAGGATTTCGACGTCGACCGGCGGTTCGGCCAGCACGTTGGGGATCTCGGCGATGCGGGTCTTCAGCAGCGCCACCGCCTCGGCCACGTCGGTGCTGCCTGCCAGCTGCGCTTTCAGTTCCACGCGCCGGAACGCATTGGCGGTGAAGTTCTGGATGGTGTCGCTGAAGATCTTGTTGTTGCCGATCACGGTCTGGACATTGTCCGGCGTGTCCAGCGTGGTGGCGAACAGGCCGATTTCTCGCACGGTTCCGGTCACGCCGCCAATGGTGACGAAGTCGCCCACCTTGAACGGCCGCAGTACCACCAGGAAGGCGCCGGCGGCGAAGTTTGCCATCAGCCCCGACCAGGCCATGCCGATGGCCACGCCGGCGGCCGCGATCAGCGCGGCAAAGGTGGTGGTCTGGATGCCGAAGTAGCCGAGGATGCCGATCACCAGCACCACGTTCAGCGTTACGGTGACGATGGAACCGACATAGCGCAGCAGCGTCGGATCGACCTTCTGCTTGCCGAGCGCGTTCTGCACCAGGCGCACGACAAAGTGGATCAGCCAGCGGCCAATGACCCAGAAGGCGAGGGCCGCCAGGATCTTGACGCCGAATTCGGTGGCGTAGGAGACCACCAGGGTCTTGAGATTGTCGAAGGTAGAGGCGTCCATCGGCGTATTCCTTTGGTGTTGGTGTAACCGGCCAGCCGCCGGCCCAACATCCCCCAAACCAGCCGGCTGCGGCGTGCGAGCCCCTGCGCGTTGCGCGCAATTCGCGGGCACGGCAATTATTGAGAGGCCGTGCGCGGAAGTGCAAGCAAATAATTGTTAAGACAAGGCGCGTTGCGCGGCTCGTCTGTTTATATCGGAAAGGCGCTGGCGGGTACTACCAGTTGGTTTCGCGCTCGGGGGTGGCGGAAATCCGGTGCAGCGTCAGGTCGGCGCCGTTGAACTCGCCCTCGGCGTCGAGACGGATGCCCACCAGCCGCTTCAGCGTGCCATAGACCAGCGTGCCGCCGGCCAGCGCCACCACGATGCCAAGCAAGGTGCCGAGCAACTGCGCGCCGAGCGCCACCCCGCCAAGGCCGCCCAGCGCCTTCGCGCCGAAGATGCCCGCGGCGATGCCGCCCCAGGCGCCGCACAGCCCGTGCAGCGGCCACACGCCCAGCACATCGTCGATATGCCATCTGTTTTGCGCCAGCGTGAACATATAGACGAACAGCGCGCCGGCCACGGCACCGGTGACCAGCGCGCCCAGCGGATGCATCAGGTCCGAGCCCGCGCAGACCGCCACCAGGCCGGCCAGCGGCCCGTTGTAGACGAAGCCCGGATCGTTTCGTCCGGCCAGCCAGGCGGCCAGCGTGCCACCGGCCATGGCCATCAGCGAGTTGATCGCCACCAGGCCGCTGACCTTGTCGACAGTCTGCGCGCTCATCACGTTGAAGCCGAACCAGCCCACCGCAAGAATCCATGCGCCCAGCGCCAGGAACGGGATGTTCGAGGGCGGATGTGCGCTGATGCGGCCATCCTTCTGGTAGCGGCCGCGACGCGCGCCAAGCAGCAGCACCGCCGGCAGCGCAATCCAGCCGCCCAGCGCATGCACCACCACCGAACCGGCAAAGTCGTGGAAGGGTGCGCCGGCCACGCGCGCGATCCAGTCCTGCACGCCGTAGCGCTGGTTCCACACCATGCCCTCGAAAAACGGGTAGACAAAACCCACCAGTACGAAAGTGGCGACCAGTTGCGGATTGAAACGCGAGCGTTCGGCAATGCCGCCGGAGATAATCGCCGGAATCGCGGCGGCAAAGGTCGCCAGGAAAAAGAACTTGACCAGTTCGTAGCCATTTTTCTGGGCCAGGGTTTCGGCGCCGGAAAAGAACTGCACCCCGTAGGCAATGGTGTAGCCGATAAAGAAATAGGCGATGGTGGAAACCGCGAAATCCACCAGGATCTTTACCAGCGCATTGACCTGGTTTTTCTTGCGTACCGTGCCCAGTTCGAGGAACGCAAAGCCGGCGTGCATGGCCAGCACCATGATGGCGCCCAGCAGGATGAAGAGCGCGTCGGTGCCGGTCTTCCAGTTGTCCATAGTGACCTCATGCTCAAAATGGGCGCACCAGTACGCAAAAAGCGTTCCAGAGACGGCTGCATCCTGGTGCCGCTTGCACCGTGCAGGGTAAGAAACCGCACCGGCATGCCGCACGCGGTCCATCCCGTGGGCAAGGCGACGCCGGCCTGTTGCAAGTGGCTGGACCGGGCTGCGCCAGAATGGAGCGGCCAAGGGGGCAATGCGCGACCCGTTGTGGTGCGTCGCCCCATTTAGGGGAATCTGTCCTATGCTGGATGGTTTTGGGGGTGCAATTCCAGGCAGCCGCTCGGGCCCGGCAAAAACCGGCACCTGGCAAGCGCGAACAGCAGTGGAAATTGCCCGCTAACTGGCCTCAAGCAAGGATTTGCGGGTTTTTTTGTCGCATTGGTGCCACTGGGGATTGCTCAACGCGCGAAGGGCAGATTAGACTGCGCCGATCGATGGCCTGCCGCGAGGCACGCACATCGGTGACGACGACCAACAAGGGAAATCAGCCATGAATAAAGGTGAACTGGTATCGGCCATCGCCGCGGAAGCAGAATTGAGCAATGCCGCCGCCGAGCGTGCGCTCAACGCAGCGCTGGACAGTATCAAGAAGGCAGTGGCAAAGGGCGATTCTGTAACGCTGGTGGGTTTTGGCAGCTTCAGCGCCGGCAAGCGCGCTGCTCGTACCGGCCGCAATCCGCGCACCGGCGAAACCATCAAGATTCCGGCCGCCAAGACGGTCAAGTTCTCGGCAGGCCAGGGTTTCAAGGACGCCGTAAACAAGAAAAAGTAAGCAGTTTGCGTCCATAGCGAAAGAAGCGGCCTGGCAGGCCGCTTTTTTTGTGCGCCGGGCCTGGCGGGGCAGCGGCCGGCACTCGGCACCATGCCGCGGGCAACGGCGCGGCGATCCGGGTTAAACTGCCGGCGCCCGCAGCCGGCAATCCCGCCCCGCAATCTTCGTAACCCGCATCATGAATGACCTGTCCCACCAGCTTTCCATGACCGTGCTGATGACGCCGGACATGGCCAACTTCTCCGGCAACGTCCACGGCGGCACCATCCTCAAGTACCTGGACATGGTGGCGTATGCCTGCGCCAGCCGCTACGCCGGCCGCTACGTGGTCACGCTGTCGGTGGACCAGGTGGTGTTCCGCCAGCCCATCCACGTGGGCGAGCTGGTGACCTTCCTGGCATCGGTCAACTACACCGGCCGCAGCTCGATGGAGATCGGCATCAAGGTGGTGACCGAGAACATTCGCAGCAAGCTGGTGCGCCATACCAACAGCTGCTATTTCACCATGGTGGCGGTGGACGACAACGGCACCCCCGCCGAGGTGCCGCCGCTGGAGCCGCGCGACGAGGTCGAGCGCCAGCGCTTTGCCGCCGCGCAGCAGCGCCGCGCGCTGCGCCAGGAAATGGAAAAGCGCCACGGCGATATCAAGTCGTCGGTGAACTGAGTGCCGATGCGCGATACAGCCATGAAGTCCTGCCACCCACTCGTTCGCATGCTGCTCGCCGCCGCCTGCGCCGGCGCCGCCGCAGGGGCCAGTGCCGAAGAGATCGGCAGCGTCAGCACCAATTTCCGCATGACCGGCTCCGACAAGGTCGTGATCGAAGCCTATGACGACCCGCAGGTGGACGGCGTCACCTGCTACGTGTCGCGCGCCCGCACCGGCGGCATCAAGGGCCAGCTCGGCATGGCCGAAGACCCGCCCGAGGCCTCGATCGCCTGCCGCCAGGTGGGTCCGATCGGCTTCAAGGCGCCGATCAGGCAGCAGGACAATGTGTTCTCCGAGCGCATGTCGATCCTGTTCAAGGCGCTGCACGTGGTGCGCGCGGTCGACCGCAAGCGCAATACGCTGGTCTACCTGACGTATTCGGACCGCATCGTCAGCGGCAGCCCGCAGAACAGCGTGACCGCCGTGCCGGTTCCGGCCGGCACGGTGATTCCGGTGAAATAAGCGCCGGCCGGGGCGCCCGTCATCAACGGGCCAGCGCCGCGGTCTCCGCCTGGCAATCGCGCGATGGCCGCGCACCCGCGGCGCGTGCGGCAGCCACTTCACTGCGTGCCCGTTCGAGGTCGGCACGGAAGGTGGGATCGGCATGCAGCCGTGCCACCGTGGCCGCCGCCATGGTGCGGCCAGCGTTGACATCGCTCTGCCAGTGCACGTTGCACACCACGCGGCTTTGCCCGAAGGCCTGGCCGCGCGCCAGGAGCTCATTGGCGCGCGCCGGCTCGATCTCGGTCAGGATCAGCGCCCAGGCCCAGCCGATGGCGCTGTGGCCGGACGGGTAGGAGCCATCCTTCTCCAGCTTGGAGGCTTCGGCCTGCGTGCACATCGGGGTCCTGGTGGCCACGAACGGGCGGGTGCGCTTGTAATGGTCCTTGGCCTTGTACGTGGACAGGCCGGCATCGACCAGGCTGCGGCGCAGCAGCATGTTCAGGTAAGGCGTGTCCTTCTCGCCGACGGGCACGCCCAGCGCGCATGAAAAGGTGCTGGCGGCCTGCGGGAACGTCAGCACGGCATCGTCGGACGCCAGTTGCCAGCGTGGCGAACCGCGCAGCGGACCAGCCTGGCGCGCGGCGTCCTCGTCCAGCGCCAGCGCGGCCGAACCCTGCGCCGGCGGCGCGGGCAGCAGCTTCAGGCTGTCGGGACGCGCATCGGCGGCGAGGTAGCCGGCCGGCACGCCGGGACGCAGCTCCGGCACGGCGGCCAGGTTGGTGCCACCGGCGGCGCAGCCGGCCAGCAGCGCGGCGAGCGCTGCCGCGCCAAGCATCCGCATTGGGTGGGGGAGGGAGAAATCCGGCTTGGCTTGGTCCGTCAATTTGTTTTCCTGGTGAGGAATCGGATCGATGCGGTCGCGCTGCCCTGGCTTAAGCGGTGGCGTCGAACAGCTTGCGCAGGTTCGATTTCATGATCTTGCCATTGGCATTGCGTGGCAGCATCTCGTGGTAAATCAGGATACGCACCGGCACCTTGAATGCTGCCAGCCGCGCGCGCACGAAATCCTGCAGCTCGGCTTCGCTCGCCTGCATGCCCGGCTTCAGGCTGACCACCGCGGCCGGCTCCTCGCCCAGGGTCCGGTGCGGCAGCCCGACCACCGACGCATCCATGACCGCGGGATGCTCGTAGAGCGCGCTTTCCACTTCGATGCAGTAGATGTTCTCGCCGCCGCGGATCAGCATGTCCTTCATCCGGTCGACGATGTAGACGTAGCCCTCATCATCCAGCCGGGCAATGTCGCCGGTGCGCAGCCAGCCATCGACAAAGGTCTGGGCGGTGGCCTCGGGCTTGTTCCAGTAGCCGCGCACAACATTGGCGCCGCGCGCCATCAGCTCGCCGGTTTCGCCGGGCGGCAGCGCCTGGCCGCGGCCGTCCACCACCTTCATCTCGCCGATCGGCAACGCCGGGCCGCTGCTGTCCGGGCGCATCACGTACTCTTCGGCACTGTGGCTGGTGAAGGTCGACGAGGTTTCGGTCATGCCCCAGCCTATGCCCGGCGCGGCCATGGGGAAGACCTCGCGGATACGCCGGACCAGCTCGGGCGAGGCCGGCGCGCCGCCGTAGTTGATGTTCTCCAGCGACGACAGGTCGAAGCGGCCGCGCTCGGGATGCTCGAGGATCTGCCATGCGATGGTGGGGACGCCGCCGGCCGCGGTGCAGCGCTCGCGCTCGATCAGTTCCATGCCGCGCAGCGCGTCCCAGCGGTGCAGCAGCACGATCTTGCCGCCGGTGGCGATGGCGCCGTTGAGCACCGCCATGCAGCCGGTGACGTGGAAGAACGGCACCGCCAGCAGCATCGATTTCTGCGGCGCGGCCGGATCCGGCGCCGGGATCGGCTCGCCGCGGCGCAGCAGGTTGCGCAGCGGACTGAAGCCGCCGGCCACCGCCACCGAGGTGGAATTGCGATGCGTGCCGAGCGCGCCCTTCGGCTTGCCGGTGGTGCCCGAAGTGTAGAAGATGGTGGCGTCGTCGTCGGGGTCGATGTCGACCGCAGGCGGCGTCTGCTCCGGCAGAGTCGCCCAGTTCGCCGAAGGGCCGATCACGCTTTCCAGCGCCGTCACGCGCGGCTCGGCCGGCGCAGCGCCCGCGCGCGAGACGTAGATGCGTTCCAGCGCCGGGCAGCCCGGCAGGTGTTCGAGGATGCGGTCGAGCCGCTCGGCATCGACGATGGCGATGCGGCTGCCGGAATCGGCCAGGCCATATTCCAGCTCCTGGCCGGTCCACCACGCATTGAGCGGGGTCACGATGGCGCCGGTCAGCAGCGCGCCGTAGAACGCCACCGGCCATTCGGGCAGGTTGCGCATGGCCAGCGCCACGCGGTCGCCCTTGCGCACGCCGTCGCGCACCAGCGCGTGGGCCATGGCGATGGCGGCGCGCAGGAACGCATCGTAGGAGACGCGCTCGTCCTCGTACACCACGAAGGTGCGTTCGGCAAACGCGCGCGTGGCCAGCAGCAGCTCGCGCAGCGTGGGCGGCGCGTTCTTCCAGACCGTGGTGGGGATGCCGCGGATCACGCGGGTCTCGGTTTCGAATGGCGCGCCCGGCGCGGTCAGGCGGGCGTGAGCCTCGGCCAGCGACATGACCGGCCAGGTGCCGGCCGACTGCGGATTGCTCGACATGGACTGCCTCCCGGAACTGCACAGCAGGTTGAGGGAAATGCAGGAAAGCGGCCAGCGCAATCGGCGCCGGCCGCCTGGCAACGCTCGCGTCTGAGGCTCAGATGGTCACGCCGCCGTCCACCACCATGGCCTGGCCGGTCATGAAGGTGCTGGCCGCGGAGGCCAGGAACACGGCCGCGCCGGCGATCTCGATGGGCTCGCCGATGCGGCGCAGCGGGGCGCCCTGGGTGGACTGCTTGTAGCGCTCGGGATCTTCCCACAGCGCGCGCGCGAAGTCGGTCTTGATCAGCCCCGGCGCGATGCAGTTCACGCGCACGTTGTGCGGCCCGAACTCGACCGCGAGGTTGCGCGCCAGCTGGAAGTCGGCGGCCTTGGAAATGTTGTAGACGCCGATGGTGGGCGAGCCGCGCAGGCCGCCGATCGACGACACGATGATGATCGAGCCATCCTTGCGGTCGATCATCTGCGGCGCCACCATCTGGATCAGCCAGTGGTTGGAGATGACGTTGTTGTCCAGCACCTTGCGGAACTGGTCGTCGGAGACGCCGCTCATCGGCCCGTAGTACGGGTTGGAGGCGGCATTGCAGACCAGCACGTCGATCTTGCCGAAGGCGCGGTTGGTCTCGTCGACCAGGTGCTGCAGGTCGTCCTTCGAAGAGATGTTGGCCGGGACTGCGATCGCGGTGCCGGCGCCATGGCGGGCGTTGATGGCATCCACCACTTCCTGGCAGGCCTCGGCCTTGCGCGAGGAAATCACGACCTTGGCGCCCTGTACGGCCATCTGCTCGGCGATGGCGCGGCCGATGCCGCGCGAAGAGCCCGTGACGATGGCAACCTTGCCCGTCAGATCGAACAATGACATGGAGTCTCCTGTATGGCTGCGCCGGCGTCAGCGATGCTGGCCGGCTTGTGCTGGCGGCGGGGTGCCGCGCTGTGGTCCTGCGGACGCGCCCGCAGGCAGCATCGCCGGGACATTATGTGGCGCGGCCATGGCCGCGTCCACAGCGCCGGGTGGCGGTTACAGGCCTTATCAGCATTCTTTCTGCCGGCAATGCGCGCGGTGCATGGAGCCCGGTGCTGCAGTGCGCAGCCGCTACGATTCAGCCGCCGGCGGATGCCGTCGCCGGCGCCAGCAAGCCAGGCAGCGCAGCCATCAGGCCCTGGCGCAGCGCGTCGTCCAGCTCGATGCCGAAGCGCTCGGACAGGGTTTGCACCACGGCGTCGGCATGCTGGAGGTGAATGCGGCGCACGCCGCCGTCCGGGGCGCGCTCGGCCAGTTCGCCGTTGGCCAGCGTCACGCGCGTGCCGCCATCGGTGCGCGCGGCCATCAGGCGCTGCAGGAAGACGCTGTCCGGGTGCGTCGAGACATACCAGTTGCGTGCCTCGAAATCGATCGGCAGCTGCGGCGTCAGGTCGAACCGGTAGACCGGGATCCAGCCCGCATCGCCGCGTGCCTGCAGGTCGTAGCTGTGGAATGCGCTGGTGCCGGCTTGCGCCGGCGAGGGCGCAAGCCGGTAGGGAAAGCCATCGTCGGCCGGTTCGGACAGCGGCATCGCACGGAACGGCGTGGGGCCGCCGAAGCCCACATCGACCAGATAGCTGCGGTGCGCCACTTCCACCCGCAGCAGCATGTGCGAGGTCATGGTAGGCACGTCGTCCGGCACGCCCCAGCGCACGCGCGCGGCCAGCGGCGTGACCTCGTAGCCCAGCGCCCCAAGTCCGGCGCTGAGCAGCGTATTGAGTTCAAAGCAGTAGCCGCCGCGCCGGCGCGTGACCAGCTTGTCGAATACGGCGTCGAGGTCGATGCGCACCGGGCGGCGCAGCAGCGGGTCGACGTTCTCGAACGGAATGCTGGCCAGGTGCGCGGCCAGCACCGCGTCCAGCGCCTGCAGCGTCGGCGAGGGTGGCGCGGCGATGCCGAGGCGCGCCAGCCAGGCGTCCAGTTGGGCGGCGTCCAGGATAGTCATGGTGTATGGGGCTCCGGTACGGTGCGGTCAGTTGAGCGTTTCCAGCGCGGGCAGGTCGAGCAGTTCGATGCCGCCATATTGAAGGCGCAGCAGGCCGTGCGCCTCCAGTTCGCGCAGCGCGTGGTTCACGGTCTGGCGCGACAGGCCCAGCATCTGCGCCAGCTGTTCTTGCGCAATGCGCACGCGCCGCGTGGCACTGCCGTCCGGCAGGTTGCCGTAGCCATGCGCGATCGCCGCCAGCCGGCGCGCGACGCGTGCCGGCGGCGGCAGCAGCTGCGCTTCCTCGACGTAGTGGAAGGCCTCGCGGGTCTTGGCCGCCAGCAGCTGCCCGAATGCCTGCCACCATGCCGGCTGCTGCGCCAGACGCTGCGCCAGGGCGGCGCGCGGCACATGCCACAGCGTGGCGACGGAGGCCGCGCGCGCGTCATGGGTGCGCGGCAGGCCATCGAACAGGCAGATCTCGCCGAACCAGGTGCCGGGTTCGAGCAGGCCCAGCACCGCGGCCTTGCCCGATTCCCCGCTGGCATGGATCTGCATGGTGCCGCTGGCGACACAATACAGGCCATCGAAGCGGTCGCCGCGCGCAAACAGGGTCTCGCCGGCGACCAGCCGGCGCAGGCTGCCGTCGTCCAGCAGCGCCTGCCGCAGCGCCGGCGGCAACTGGCTGAACCACGCGCCCGCGCGCACCGCGGCGAGCGGGTCGCTGCATGGCAACATCGGACTCGACATTGTGTCTGGAGGCTGCATCTTGAGGTCGTGTGGGCCGAGCAGTGCGGGGTGTGGCGGGCGCGCCAGCCGCATGCCGGTCTCCATGTCCGGGCACCTGGTGGAATGTCAAAAACCTGACAGACCGGCCGGTGCGCGCCCATTACTATAAATCCACCTCGCGCCCGCCGCGCGCGCACCACAGCGCAGTCCAGGAGACGCCCCGTGAAAACCCTGATCGAACATCTCGCCAACTACGCCGCCTACCATCGCGATCCGCGCAACGTCTTCACGCATTTCATCGGCATCCCGATGATCGTGCTGGCCGTGACCACGCTGCTGGCGCGGCCGGCGCTGGCACTGGGCGATGGCAGCGCCGTGCTGACGCCGGCCATGCTGCTGTATATCCTGTCGTGCCTGTTCTACCTGCGCCTGTCGCTGGCCTTTGGCGTGGCCATGGCGCTGATCCTCGCGGTGTTCCTCTACGCTGGCGCGCATATCGCCGCGATGCCGACGAGCTGGTGGCTCGCGCTCGGCGTCGGCCTGTTCGTGGTGGGTTGGGTGATCCAGTTCATCGGCCACTATTACGAAGGGCGCAAGCCGGCCTTCGTCGACGACCTGGTCGGGCTGCTGATCGGCCCGCTGTTCCTGGTTGCCGAGACGGCCTTTGCGCTGGGCCTGGCGCGCGACACGCGCGATGCCATGGCCGCCCGCTCGCACTGATCAGGCTTGCCCCGCCGGCAGCCGCAGACAACGGCAGAATTTCGCCGGACTGCTGCTGAACGGAACGCTCCACGCGAACGCGAACGGTAGCGTGCAGACGCGCGCGCGGCATTGCGCGCGAGGCTGCGCGCCGCGGCCGCGCACGCCAAAACGGGGGGACGTAGGCCGCTTTCGCGCTTGCACTGAGGCAAAGCCGCGACAAAACCCGGGGTTTTCGGCGGGTTTTGCGTGTCGCATGCATGAAAACCCCTTGACTTACGGCACTTTCCGCTATGATTCAGTGGGCGTCGATCAGGCGATTGCGCAACGCTCAGTAGCAATGCATAACACCTGCCGGCATCCATCTGTTCAACTTACGAATATCGATATGGCGACCAAAGCGAAACCGACCGCGAAGACTGCAACCAAGCCCGCCGCCAAGAAGGCTGCGGCAACCAAGGCACCCGTGAAGGCTGCCGCCAAGAAGGCCACGCCGGCCAAGAAGGCCGCTCCCGCCGCTGCGCCCGTTGCGCGCCCGCTGAAGGACACCTTCAACAAGTCGAGCCTGGTCGCTCACCTGGTAGCCCAGACGGAACTGGAAGCCAAGACCGTGAAGACGGTGCTGGCCCACCTGGAAAACACCATCGTCGGCGCGCTGAACAAGAAGGGCGCTGGCGAGTTCACGCTGCCCGGCCTGCTGAAGGTCACGGCGCAGCAAGTGCCGGCCAAGAAGAAGCGCTTCGGCAAGGACCCGTTCACCGGTGAAGAGCGCTGGTTCCCGGCCAAGCCGGCCAGCGTCAAGGTCAAGGTCCGTCCGCTGAAGAAGCTGAAGGACGCCGCAGCCTGATCTGCGCCAGTTGTCCAGAAAGAAAAGGAGCCGCTTGCCGGCTCCTTTTTTTATCGCCGCCGGCACCAATCCGGCAGCGTTTAATCCAGGTCAAATCGGTGGCCATGTTCGCCACCTAGAATCCACTACGTCATGGGTGCGGGGGCGCTTCCCATGACAGAGCTTCCGGAGTCCTCCTGAAGCTTCCGCCCGCGGCCGCAACGGCCGCGGGTTTTTTATTGGGCGGCCGTCCGACGGCGCGGCGGATCAGGCCACCAATTGCTTGGCGTAGGTGGCGCGCGCCATCTCGCAGACTTCCACTGACACCTGCACGTTCTGGCCGGTGCCGCCGCCCGAGCGCACGGCTTCGGCAATCACATCGCAGACGGCCTGCGCCAGGGCCTGGCGCACGGCGGTATCGCGCCCGTCCAGGATCGACAGGCGCGCATGGACAAAGGCCCGCTCGACGGCATCGATGCCCTGGCGGTAGGTCGACAGCGTGATGCAGCGCGACTTGATATCCGCCTCCTGGAACTGGCCGGAAGCCAGCAGGGCGGCATTGGCCTCATCCAGCAGTTCTTCCTGCGAGCAGTTCAGGCGGGTGTTTTCGGTCAGTTCGATGACGAGGTGAGGCATGGCGGGTCCTGGCACAAAGCTCCGGCATGGGGCCGGCGACAGCGAGCATGATACGGGATCACTGCGACAGGTATGCGCCAGAGCGCCGAGGCCGGGCCTTTGATAGGGTCCATTCCGGATCGCCGGACGCAAAACGGGGCGCCCGTGGGCGCCCCGGCGGGGACTGCATGGCAGCGTCGGCTCAGGCGTGGACGGCCGTCACTTCGCGCGCCGGTGCCAGCGCGCTGCCGAAGCGGGCAGGGTTGTCCCGGGCCAGCTGCTGCAGTTGCGCCAGCTTGGCCTTGAGGCCGGCATCGAGCTTGGGCGTCGGCATGACCGTCGACGGACAGGCGACGCCCAGGATATCCAGCGCCTGCCGGAAATTTTCCAGGGTCAGGCCCACGGCGGGGTCGACCGTGACCAGCTGCTCGCGCAGCGCCTCGGGCATCGACTCGGCCGGGGCACACGACAGGATCACGTAATGGACCGGGCGAGCGCCCTGGGCGAAAAACGCTTCGATCTCGGCACCGTGGCCGCCCGCGACCGGCGGCGTCATGGCTTCGACCTGCAGGTCCAGCTGCTGCAGGATGGCGGCGGGGGTGCCCCGGCGCCATGCATCGGAGACCACCACACGGGCGCCCGCCACGCCGAACAGCCTGCGCACGAAGCCGAGCGCGACCGGGTCGAAGAACCTGACGTCGCGCGGCGTGCCCGAATCCGGCATGCCGCCGAGGCGGGCGCGGGAGCGGTCGGAGTACAGGACGCCGGGTACGTCCAGCATGATGAGTCGTTCAGCCATGGTTTCCTGTGCGGGTGCCAGTTCAGTTGGTGTGAAGCAAGGTTACTCGCCGCAACCGGGCTGTCACGTTACCGGGGCTGGTTTAGATGCAACATATCTGTAACTTCGTCGGGGAAGACGTAAATGCCGGTTACGTCGTCATGACAAATGTTTCGACCCGACACATCTTTGCCGCGATTGCCCGGTCACGGCTGCTGGAACCGAAAGCGCGCCACGTCGCTGGCCAGCGCCGCGGCCTGCCGGTCGAGCCGCGCCGCCTGGCCCGCCAGTTCGTCGACCAGCGCAGCATTCTGCCGGGCGGTCTGGCGCAGTTGCGCCGCCGCCTGCCCGGCGCCCTGCACGCTGTCGGCCTGCTCGTCCGCGAGCGCGCGCAAGCCCTCGGCCAGCGCATGGCTGTGGCCCACCGTGGCGGCAATGCGGTCCATCGCCGCCACCACGCAGCCGCTCAGGCTGGCGCCTTGCTGGATCTCGTGCGTGGCATTGCCGACAATGCCGCCGATCTCGCGCGCCGCCTCGGCGCTGCGCTGTGCCAGCGCGCGCACTTCCTGCGCCACCACCGCAAAGCCGCGGCCCGCCGGGCCCGCACGCGCCGCTTCCACGGCGGCGTTCAGCGCCAGGATATTGGTCTGGAACGCAATGCTTTCGATCACGCCGACAATCTCGGCAATATGGCGCGAATGGCCGTGCAGGGCGTCCATGGCGCCGCGCATGCGCTGCACCACGGCCGCGCCGTCGTCGGTGGCGGCGCGGGCGGCGCTGGCCATCTCGCTCGATTCGGTGGCCTGCGCATGCGCGGCGGCGACGTGCGCCGCCAGCGCCTGCATGCTGTCGGTAGTGGCGTCGAGCGCGCTGGCCTGCTGCTCGGTGCGTGCCGACAGGGCCTGGTTGCCAGCCGCGATCTGCTGGCTGGCCGCGGTGATCTCGTGGGCGCTGGCCTGGATCCGCGCCAGCACGCCGGCCAGCTGGTCGCGCATGCTGGCCACATGGTGCAGCATGCTGCTGTGGTCCGCCGGGCGCAGCGCGATCGGGGCGGTCAGGTCGCCGGCGGCAATGCGGCGGGCGATGTCGGCGGCATCGCGCGGCTCGCCGCCCAGTTCGGCGTGCAGGCTGCGCGCGGCGATCCACGCCAGCGCGACGGCCGCGAGCAGGCTGGCGCCGAGCAGGGTCGCCATCCAGGCCTGCGCGCGCAGCTGGCTGGCGGCGACGCTGGCAACGGTGGCGGCGGCCCGCTGCTCTTGCTGGCGGCGTACGGCCTCGACCTGGCTGCTGAGCCGCTGCAGCTGCCCGGTGACGAAATGGCCGTCGACCGAGACCGCGCTGTCGAACTGCAGCGGATCCAGCGGCTGCTTGCGCAGCAACGCCACGTACGCCTGGGCCAGCTCGCTGGCGCGCTGGCGTTCGCGCAGCAGTGGCGCCGCCTGGGCGGGGGCAGCCCGCTGCACGCCGGCCAGTGCCGCATCGAGCTGCGACAGCGCCGCCGCGATCTCGTCGGCGGCGCCGTCGCGCTCGGTGCTGCTGGTGGCCATGGTCAGCGCCAGCTGGGCGCGCCCGAGCGCGGCCAGTGCCGATTGCGCCCGCTCCGCCGAGATCGCGCCGTGCATGTCGTGCTGGTACAGGGTATCGGTGCGCGCCTTGATCGAGACCAGGTTGGCGATGCCGGTCAGGCCGACCGCGGCGCCGAACAGGTAGACCAGGGCAAAGGCGGCGCACAGGCGCGCCACCAGAGGCAGGCGGCCCAGCCGCGCCAGCCAGCGCGCGTGGGCAGCTGCCCGACGCTGGCCGGGCAGGGATGTCTTGGAAACTTGCAACACGGAGATGACTCCAGACGGGCGCGCCGGCGTGAACAGCCTGCGCAGCCCGGGCTTGACCCGATTCGCCGCTGGTGCCGTCCTCTGTACGGGACAGTCGCCGCGGCGCACGGATCGTCGTCGATCAACGTGACGCCGACGTGACATTCTTCCAATTGGACTGTCATCGTGCTGTCATGTGGATGTCATGCAATGTGGGCCGCGCTGCGCCCTGACCGCTGCCGCACCATCCCCCGCTTGCTTCCTATGAATGGCCTGACTGTCGCCACGTCCCTGCACGATCCCACGCCCGACGCTGTCAGCGTTGTCCCGGGCGGGTCCGCGCTTGCGCCGGCGCGTCTGCCGCCGCTGCACGCCGTGTTCCAGCCCATCGTGCAGGCGGACAGCGGCGCCATCCTCGGCTATGAAGCGCTGATCCGCGGGCCCGTGGGCTCGACTTGGGCGGCACCGGACGCGCTGTTCCGGCTGGCGCAGGGGGTTCCCGCCACCATCGCGCTGGAGGTCGAAGCGGCGCGCACCGCGCTGGTCGCCTGGCGCGGCTTCGACCTGCCCGGCAAGCTCTTCCTCAATTTCAGCCCGCAGACCTTGCGCCACCTGCTGGCGGACCGGGGGCGGCTGATGGCGGCGCTGCTGGAAGCCGGCATCGCACCGTCGCGGCTGGTGATCGAGGTCACCGAACAGACTCCGATCGGCGACGCCGCCAGCTTTGGCGTGGCCATGTCGGTACTGCGCGAACTCGGCATGCAGTACGCGCTCGACGATTTCGGCACCGGGCACGCCAACCTGGACTTGCTTGCCCACCTGTCGCCGCACTTCGTCAAGATCGACAAGTCGCTGGTGCGCGGCATCGCGTCGTGCTCGCGCCGGCTGGAGATCTTGCGCGCGCTGCTGCGCATGATGAGTGCCTTTGGCGGGCGCGTGATCGCCGAAGGCATTGAAGACGAAGATGAACTCGCCGTGGTGCGCGACCTGGGCGTGACCGGCGCCCAGGGCTATTACGTGGGACGGCCGGTGGCGCAACCGGCGGCGCAGGCAGCGCTGCATGTACGGCAGGCGCTGGCGTCGCGCCGCATTGCCGTGTTTCCGCAGATGGTGCGCTCGGGCTGGTCCGGCATCACCGCGGGACGGCTGCTGCGGCCGGCGCCGACGGTATCGCCGTCGGCCAGCAACGATGCGGTGCTGCGTACCTTCCAGGACCAGCCCGAGCTGCAGGCGGTGGCCGTGGTCAATGACGAAGGGCGGCCGCTGGCCATCATCGGCCGCCAGGCCTTTATCGACCGCTACGCGGCGCCGTTCCATCGCGAGCTCTATGGCAAGAAGGCCTGCATCGCCATGGCCAACCGCGATCCGGCCTGCTTCGACCAGCGTGCCAGCCTGGAGGACATGGCGCAGATCCTGTCGGGCGAGAACACGCGCTCGCTCGCCGACGGCTTCGTGATCACCGACCAGGGCCGCTATATCGGGCTGGGCACCGGCGCCGACCTGATCCGGGCCATCACCGAGGTGCGCATGGAAGCGGCGCGCTACGCCAATCCGCTGACCTTCCTGCCGGGCAATATCCCGCTGAACCAGCATATCGAGCGCCTGATCGAGGCCGCCAGCGAGTTCCATGCCTGCTATGTCGACCTGAACCACTTCAAGCCGTTCAACGACAAATACGGCTACTGGAAAGGCGACGAGATGCTCAAGGGCGCGGCCGCGATCCTGGCCGAGGCTTGCGACCCGGCCCGCGACTTCCTGGGCCACGTGGGCGGCGACGATTTCCTGGTGCTATACCAGAGCGCCGACTGGGCCGAGCGCATGCGGGCCGCGATCCTGCGCTTCAACGATGCCGCGCGCGCCATGTATGCGCCGCCCGACCGCGCCGCCGGCGGCATGCATGGCGAAGACCGGCACGGGCGGCCGGTGTTCTTTCCTCCGGTATCGATGGCGGTGGGGGTGGTATGCGTCAGCGGCGAGGGTGTCGCCGGCCTGCAGCGCCTGGGCAGCCAGCAGATCGGCGCCGCGGCGGCAGCGGCCAAGCGCGAGGCCAAGCGCTCCGCCGACGGCATGGCCGTGCTCGACTTCCTGGCGCTGTCGGCGACGCTGCCGGCGTAGCGCGGCTCAGTTGCCCGAGCGTCCGGGCACGGTGGTCCGGGTTCCGGCCTTCGGCAGCCTGGGCGCGATGCTCTCTTCGAGCACGTCAAGCCGGTAGCCATGCGCGTAGACCACCGTGATCACGATGCCGTTGGCCACGCCGATGCGCAGGGTCTTGCGCAGCCGCGAGATCAGGCCCGCCAGCGCCCGCGACAGCGGCGGCAGTTCATGCCGCCAGATTGCCTGCTGGATGCGCTCGGCAGCCAGCACGCGGCCGACGTTCGAGAACAGCATCATGGCCAGGTCGAATTCCTTCGGCGTCATGGCGATGCGCTCGCCGTGCAGCGTGGCGAAGCGCCCCATGCTGTTGAGCTGGTAGGGGCCGGCCTGCACCACCAGGCCCTGGCGCACGCGCTCGCCGGTCACGCGCCGGCGTAATGCCGTGATGCGCGCCATCAGCACGCGCGCATTGAGCGGGCGGCAAACGTAGTCGTCGGCGCCCGCGTCGAGCGCATCGACCAGCTTGTCTTCGCTGTTGTCGGCAGCCAGCAGGATGATCGGCACATCGCGCGAGCGCGCGCTGCGCACCGCGCGCACCACGTCCAGCGCCGGCAGGTCGGGCAGGGCATCGTCGATCAGCAGCATGTCGTACAGCTCCTGGCTGACGCGGTGGATCAGCTCGCGGCCGGTCTCGAACACGCGGCAACGAAAGCCGGCGCCCTCCAGCAGTTCGGCCACGGTACGGAGTTGGGGCGAAAAGCCCATGAGCAGCGCAATGTTCATCGGAGGCGGACCACAGGGCAGGATACGAACCGTCAGGCGAAAGCCGGCAAGGAGCGCCCGGGCCGCGGTCGGACAGCCCTGGCCGCGACGCCCCGATGGCATCGCGTTGCCTAGCCAGAAAGCGTATTGAAAGTGCGGTCCGAAAAACAATCAGACATTGCTGAAATATCTGCCGATTTTCGTTATTCGCCGCCGTGACAGGAGCGCAGTCGATGGTGGAGCTGCGGCAACTGCCGGGCGCTACGGAAAGTTGTCCACAGTTCCTGTGGACAAACAGGGGTATGCTGCCCCGACGGCGGCCTGGCACCGTGATGCCATCGGCGTGCCAAAAAAGAAGGCAGCGCCGGCCGGCGGCGCACGGCCGGGCGCCTACATCCGGGACCGTGCTGTGCCAAAATAGCGCGCATCGCGACCCGGTCAGCGGACACAAGCCCACCGATGCTGCAGAGCCCGAGTGTCATCGCCATCATCGTGCTGGCCTTTCACGTCGTAGGCGTGGTGGCCGCGCTGCATGCCGTCATGACGGTGCGCACCGCGCCGGGGGCGATTGCCTGGGCCGGCTCGCTGCTGATGATGCCGTACTTCACCCTGGTGCCTTACCTGATCTTCGGGCGCAGCACCTTCGCCGGCTATGTCGACGCGCGCCGCTTCAACGACGACCGGCTGCGCGAAATCCGCCACGGCATGACCCCGCGCGAGCGCGAGGCGCGCAGCGCCTGCGTGGTCCACGCGCCGGTGCAGGCCTGCATGCGCGCGCTGCCGCGCCTGACCGGCATGCCCTGCCTGGCCAACAACGATGTGCGCCTGCTCATCGACGGCGAGCAGACCTTCGAGGCGATCTTCGCGGCGATGGCGGGCGCCCGGCAGGTGCTGATCGTGCAGTTCTTCATCGTCCACGACGATGCGCTCGGGCGGCGCCTGCAGGCGCTGATGTGCGAGCGCGCGCAGGCTGGCGTCAAGGTGTACTTCCTGTTCGACCGCATCGGCTGCCACGCCATGTCGCGCCGCTACGTGCGCACGCTGCTCGATGCCGGGGTCGAGGCGAGGGCGTTCTCCACGCATCGCGGTTTCGTCAACCGGTTCCAGCTCAATTTCCGCAACCACCGCAAGCTGGTGGTCGTGGACGGCTGCGAAGCATTCATCGGCGGCCACAATGTCGGGGTCGAATACCTGGGCCAGCGTCCGCCGCTGGCGCCCTGGCGCGACACCCATATCGCGCTGCGCGGCAGCGCCGTGCTGGACTTGCAGATGGCGTTTGCCGAAGACTGGTACTGGGCCGCGCGCGAGGTGCCGCATCTGCTGATGCCGCCGCCGGAGGCGGGCGGGAGCATGACCTGCCAGGTGGTGCCGTCGGGGCCGGCCGATGCGCAGGAAACCTGCTCGCTGTTCTTTGTCGAGGCGATCCAGTCGGCGCGCCACCGGCTGTGGATCACGTCGCCATATTTCGTTCCGGACGAGGCCGTGTTTGCAGTGCTGCGGCTGGCGGTGCTGCGCGGCGTGGATGTGCGCATCCTGATCCCGGCGCGGCCGGACCACCTGGTGGTCTATGCCGCCTCCACGCTGTACGCCCACAAGGCCATTGCCGCTGGCATCAAGATCTATCGCTACCAGCCTGGCTTCCTGCACCAGAAGGTGATCCTGATCGACGACGAGGCCGCCGCCGTCGGCACCGCGAACCTTGACAACCGCTCGTTCCGGCTCAATTTCGAACTGATGGTGATGACGGCCGACCGGGGCTTTGCGGCGCAGGTGGCGGCAATGCTCGAGGCCGACTTCGCGCAGGCCCGTCGGGTCGGGCTGGACGAGTTCCTCTCCGCACCGGCGCCACTGCGGGTGGCGATGCACGTCGCCTCGCTGTTCGCGCCGATCCTCTGAGCCGCGGCCCCTGCCAACGTCGATGCAACAAGCTTGTGACAGTTTGATTGTGTACACTGTTCACTATAAGACTCTGCACATCATGAACTGTCATTCGTTTTCCGGGAGGCCGGCATGAACCGGGAAGCCTCCGCACCGCCCGCACGGGCGACCTATCGCCATGGCGACCTGCGCCGCGCGCTGCTCGACGCCGGCATCGACCTGGCACGCGAGGGCGGCCCCGACGCCATCGTGCTGCGCGAAGCGACGCGCCGCGCCGGCGTGGTGCCCAATGCCGCGTACCGCCATTTCGCCAGCCGGCAAGACCTGCTGCAGGCGGTGCGCGCGTCGGCCCTGTCTGCGCTGGCGATCGCCATGGAAGCCGAAATCGGCGGGCTGCGCCCGGGCCGTGGCGCCGCCGCGCATGCGCGCGCCTGCCTGCGCGCGGTCGGCACGGGCTACCTCCGTTTTGCCCTCACGGAAACCGGCCTGTTCCGCACGGCGTTCTCGGTGCCGGATGAAGTGGAAGACGACGCCGACCCGGCCAAGGCCGGCAACAGCGGCCTGAACCCTTTCCAGCTGCTGGGCGCGGCGCTGGACCAGCTGGTGGAGGCGGGGGTGCTGCCCGCCGAGCGCCGCCCGGGCGCCGAATACCTGGCGTGGTCGGCCGTGCACGGGCTGGCGATTCTGCTGATCGACGGCCCGCTGCGCAGCCGCGCCAGCGAGCAGGCGGAGATCCTGGGGCAGCGCGTGCTCGAGATGGTCGAGAAGGGCCTGTAGCCCGAAATTGCGGCATAAATCGCGGCACAAAAAAATGCCACGATGGCGGGGACCATCGTGGCAACGTAAGGAGCCAGGAAGGGGGGCAACCTGGCTCTGTCGGGCACCCAGGGTCGGGTGCAGGAACAATGTATTCCGTTGATTCTCATCTGAATATCGGACACTTCTTAAATATGTCTTTGTTTTGT
The DNA here is from genome assembly GCF_900250075.1 of Cupriavidus taiwanensis. Classification (NCBI taxonomy): domain Bacteria; kingdom Pseudomonadati; phylum Pseudomonadota; class Betaproteobacteria; order Burkholderiales; family Burkholderiaceae; genus Cupriavidus; species Cupriavidus taiwanensis. Next base: position 1,944,177 of record NZ_LT977071.1, on the reverse strand, counting down.
CCCGATATAGGCACCCGCACGGACATGGGTTGGCCGGGGATCGTCGGGCAGGTGCGGTTCACCGGAATGCAGGGCCGGCCGCGCGGTCTAACTTGCGTGCCTGCCAAGTCTGGCAGGCTGAGCGCCGACAGTGGGGGAGCATCATGCAATACGGAATCGGAGTGATCCTCGTCGCGACCGCGCTGGCCGGGTGCGTGGCGTACCCGTATGCCGGCGACCCGTATCCGGCCTATCCCGCCTACTCGGTGTCGACGCCGTACTACCAGACCTACCCGGCCTATCCCGCCTATCCGGCATACGGCTATCCGTATTACCGTCCATGGCCGGCCTATGGCAGCTTCGCCTTCATCTATGGCGGCGGCGGACGCGGCCATCACTGGCATGGCCATGGCCACCACGGGCGGGGTGGCTGGCATGGCGGCGGGCGCGGGGGCGGCAGAGGAGGTGGCGGCAGAGGCCACTGACGGGTGGGCGTCCGCATGGCAATGCCGGGCCGCCAGGGTTACCATCGGTTCACGGTCGCCAACGGAGCCATATCGCCATGAGCAAGCCCGCACAGAAGCACCAGCCCCAACCGACGAAGCCAGCGCAGCAGCCATCCAGCGACGAACTGATCGAGCGCGAACTCGATGAGGCGCTGAAGGATACCTTCCCCGCCAGCGACCCGGTCGCGGTCGACACCGACGTGCCGCGCCGGCCCGGCAAGTCGAAGCCGGGCAAGTAAAGCGCGGAGCAACAAGGCGTCCGGACCAATGCGTCCGGCCGCGCGGCCGCGCTAGGGCAGCTGGCGCAGTTGCCCGATGACGGACATCAGCCGCCCGTGCGCGACGATGACGCCGGACTCATCCTGCAGCGCTTCCTGGTAGCGTTTGCGGAATGAGGGGTCGGCACCGTCGCTGAAGAGTTTTTCGGCGGCGCGACCGACGGCACGGCAAGTGTCGTCGTGGTGTTCCTTGGCCTCGAGCTCTTCGTCGATCTCGATGATCAGGCGCGACAGCGGGTCGAGCCAGCGGAAGTAGTTGTCTTCAGTCACCAGCTGGACAAACAGGCCGGCCGGAATCGGACCGTTCAGGCGTTCGTACTGGGCCCGGTCATAGCCGATGACTTCCTTGTGAACCTGCAGCAGGGCCGCGCGCAGGGCCTTCAGCCCCGAGCGGCGCGTTTCCTGCGTGGCGAGGAATTGTTCGTTGGGCATGCCCATCTCCGCGTTTCCACTTGATCGGGTCCGGGCAGCGGCGCGTCGTCGCGCGCCTGTACCGCCAGCGCTTGCGCGGCGGTGACTGTCTGCCGGATGTTCCGTGCGCGGCGTCCGGCCTGTGCCGGCACTGTCCCGCGCGCCTGCCAGTATAGGCAGGCCCCGCGGGGCGAGCCAGAGGCGCCGGCTAGCGAAATACCCGTATTTGCGCCGGCCCCGGCGCATGGTTGGCGGACATGGCGAGTCGCTCAGGGGCTGTCGCTGTCATCGGGTGCCAGCAGATCGGCCGCGCGCGAGCGACGTGCATCGGCCGCGCGGAAATAGCGGACCACCGTCGATACGCTGGCATGGCCGGTCATGGCCATGGTTTCAGCCAGCGGCACTTGCTGCGCCGCCGCTTCCGTGACAAAGCCCGAGCGCAGCGAATGCGCGGAATAGTCGCCGTCCAGCCCAGCCAGCGCGCAACGGGCCTTGACGATGCGGCTGACCGCCGCATCCGACAAGCCTTCTCCCACATGTCCACCGCGCCGGATGCGGCGAAACAGCGGGCCGTGCTCGATCCCCGCCGCGGCCAGCCACGCCTCGAGCGCCTGCCCGGCGGCGCCGGTGACGGGCTTGGCGGTATCGGCGTGCTCGCTGCCTGACTGGTTGGTCTTCGACCAGCCCAGCACATAGACAAAGTCCCCGGGCCCCACACGCGTAAGGTTGTCCATGGTGGCGCGCGCGACTTCGGAGCGGCGACGCCCGCCGCTGGCCCAGGCGAACAGCAGCAGCGCGCGGTCGCGCAACCCGGCCAGCGAGCCATCGCAGGTATCGAGCAGGCGCAGCAGCGGCGCGCGTGTCAGGGCGGCCTTGCGTGCCTGGCGGTGGCCGCGGCGCGCATAGGCGCGCCGGGTGCTGGCCATCAGCTCGCGCACGCCGGCATCGGCGCAGGGGTTGGGCAGGCCTTGCAGCTGGTGGGCCTTGGCGATGACCGCGAGCCGGTGGGTCAGCGTGGACAGCGCGGGCGGGCCGGGTCGTGCCTTGCATCCGTCAGCGACCAGCGCCTGGTCGATCGCGGCCGGCATCTCGCAGACAGGGCCCTGCGGCGTCTGGCGCGTGGCGTGGTCGACGATGAACTGGATAACGACGGCGGGCGCAAGCGGAAGCCGTACTGGCTGCCGGTAGCGCAGGGCATACCAGGCAGACCAGTAGCGCAATGCGGAGCGGTAGCTTGCCACCGTGTTGCGGGATTCGCCTTCCTGGCGCAGCGCGTTGGCCGCCTGCTCGGCGAGAGGATCCAGTTGGGACGTGCGGAGCGGAGCCGGTAAGTCGACATCGGAGGGAATCGGTGGGAAATAGGCCTCGTGGGGGTCTCGGATTTTGATCATATTAAATATGATGTATGCTGTAATATATCATACGTAAATGGCGAATAGAAGCCGATAATCCTCCATTATCGAACCTTATTTGTGGCTTTTCAGTAATTCGACGGATCCCATCATGGAAACGCTCCGCAGCCGAGGCATCACCCGCGACGACGTCTGGCAAGCCGCCGACAGCCTGCTCAAGGCCGGCCAGCGGCCGACCATCGAACGCATCCGCCTGCATCTGGGGCGAGGCTCGCCCAACACCGTGAGTCCGCACCTGGATGCCTGGTTTGCTGCGCTGGGCGGGCGGATCCAGGATCCGCAGGGCTTCGCGCCGGCGCCAGGCTGTCCCGAGCCCGTCACGGAAGCCGCGCGATACCTGTGGGAGGCAGCGCTGCAAGGCGCCAGAGCCTCGGCCGAGACCGCGTTGGCGCAGCGGGAAGCCGCGCTGGTGGAAGCGAACGCGGCGCTGCAGCAGGAGCGCGAAGCGCTGGCGCAGGAACGCCAGGTCATGCAGGCGCGGCTCGAAGGCGCGGAGGCTGCCATGGCGGAACTGACGCGGGCACGCGACGAGGCGGCGGAGCGTTCCGCCCGCGCCGAAACCGCTGCGGCAGCATGGCAGCAGCAGGCCGAGGCGCTGCGCGCCGAGCACGCCACGGCGCTGGCCGCGCGCGAGGCGATGCAGAACGACTTTGAAGCCCAGCGCGCGGCCTGGGACCAGGAGCGCGAAACGCTGATGCAGCGCACCGCCGCCAACGAGCGGCGCATGGCGCTGGAACTCGATGCGGCGCGGGTGGCCGCCAGGGAAGCGCAAAAGCTGCTCGAGGCCGAACGCAAGGCGGCGGTCGAGCGACTCAGCCGGGCCGCGGAGGCGGCATCGCGCCAGGGCAGCGAGATGACCAGGCTCGCACAGGCAATCGCGGTACTGGAAGAACGGGTGCGCCAGCGGGAAAGCTTGCTGGCGGAGTACCGCGAGCAGGCCGGCGCGGCGCCTGCCGAAGCCACGGCTGTGGTAACGCCGCCCCGGCGGAGCCGTCCGGCCCGTCTCGCGCTGTCCGTCGGCAAGGGAAGACGGCGCGGCCGGGGGCTGTAGGCCGACCGTGCCTTCCGGCAAGAAGCGCAGCGCAAGGCATGCTGGCGGGGAATCAATTGAGCTATATTGAAGGCTCATTTGATGAGATCTGCCATGCCGCGCATGCTCACGCCTGAAGGCCATTATCCGCTCGCACACCAACGCCGCGCCGCCCGCGAACTCAGCGTCAATAGCTACCTTGCGGTCTACGAGGCCACGCTGTCGACCGAAGGCGCCATGTCGGTAATCCACGCCATCCGCGAGGGCGTGCCGGCTTCCGATCTCAACCGGCTGGCCGAAGCGATGGGCACGAGCAAGGAACAGCTGATCAGGACGCTGGATTTGCCGCGTGCCACCGTCGACCGCAAGGCGCGCGCCCACCAGAACCTGTCGAGCGAGCAGAGCGAGCGCGTGCTGGGCATGGTGCGGCTGGTCGGCCAGGTGCAGGCGCTGGTGGAAAGCTCGGGCGATGCGCGCGGCTTCAATGCGGCGCAGTGGGTGGCGCAGTGGCTGGAGCAGCCGTCGCCGGCGCTGGGCGGCCAACGCCCCGCCGCGCTGATGGATACCGTCGCGGGCCAGCGCATCGTCTCCGACCTCGTGGCCAGGATGCAGAGCGGGGCCTACGCTTGAGGCCGGCGTGGCGCATCGCGACCGACACGCCCCTCTACACCGCGGACGATGCCAGCGGCGCCGGTGCCAAGGCCACCGGCGGGCGCTGGAACCGGCAGGCCACGCCGCTGATTTATGCGGCGTCCAGCATCGCGCTGGCGTGCCTGGAAACCCTGGTTCACCTGGGCTCGGCCGGCCTGCCGTTGAACCGCTACCTGGTCCGCATCGATATCCCCGATGACTTGTGGGCCGCGGCACAGCGACTGACGGCCGCCAGCGCGCCGGTCGGCTGGGATGCCATTCCCGCCGGCAAGACCAGCCTCGACACCGGCGAGGCCTGGGTCCGCGCGGGCACCAGCGCCTTGCTGCTGGTGCCTTCCATCGTGATTCCCGAAGAGTTCAACGTGCTGGTCAATCCCTTGCACGCGGATGCCGGGCGGCTAGCCTATGCCAAGATGCGCCGCTGGCAGTACGACGCACGCCTGGCCTGAGGCAGGATCACGCCGCGCCGCCGGCGCGCAGCAGGTGCTTCTGGATCTTGCCGCTGGTGGTCTTGGGCAGCGCTTCGACGAAATGATAGCGGCGCGGCCGCTTGTAGGCGGCAAGCCGGTCGCCTTGCAGCAGGAAGGCATCGAGCTGTTCCGCGCTCGGCGCGGCCTCGCCGCGCGCCACCACGTAGGCGCCGACCACCTGGCCCCAGGTGGGATCGGGCTCCCCCAGCACCGCGACTTCGAGCACGCCGGGATGCTCGATCAGGGCGTCTTCCACCTCGCGCGGATAGACGTTCTCGGCGCCGGAATTGATCATGTAGTCGATGCGGTCGCGGATCCACAGGTAGCCGTCGGCATCCACGCTGCCGAGGTCGCCGGTGTGGTACCAGCCATGCGCCAGCGCGCGTGCGTTGGCATCCGGGCGGTTCAGGTAGCCCTGCATCATGCATGGGCCGCGCACCAGCACTTCGCCGACTTCGCCCGGCGCGCACGGCTGCGACGGGTCGGTCGGTGCGCCGTCCTCGCGCAGCCTTGCCACCACCAGCTCGTGGCCCAGCGCGGGGAGGCCGGCAGAGCCGGCGCGGCTAAGTTGTTCGTGCGGGTAGAGCACCGACATGCATGGTCCCATTTCCGTGGTGCCGTAGACCTGCACCAGCCCCGCGCCGACCTTGCGGTCCCATTCGCGGATCAGGTGCGGCGCCATCGAAGCGCCGCCGTACTCCACCAGCCGCAGCGAGGACAGGTCGCGGGTTGCGGCGTCCGGATGGTCTAGCAGCATGCCGACCATGGTCGGCGCCGCGAAGAAGTGCGTGACGCCCTCGGCTTCGACCAGCTGCCACGCCTCGCCCGCATCGAAGCGGCGCTGCAGCACCTGGGTGGCGCCGACCTGCAGGCGCGGCAGGAAGCTGGTATGCAGCTCGGCGGTGTGGTTCAGCGGCGCGAGCGACAGGCCCACGTCCTCGCGCGACAGCATCATGGCCTGGTGCATCATCGCGTTGTGCTGCAGCTTGCTGCGATGGGTGTGCATGACGCCCTTGGGCCGGCCCGTGGTGCCGCTGGTGTACATCAGGATGCAGGAATCGTTCTCGTCGACCGTCACCGTCGGCGGCGTGTCGGGCTGGCCTGCCGCCAGCGTGTCGAGCCGGTGCGTGGCGAAGGCGGGTGCCGGGTCGGCGTCGGCATAGAGGCGCAACGTGGTGCCGGGCGCCAGTTCGGCGGCTTTTTCCACGACGGCCGCGCCTTCGCGTTCGAACAGCAGCGCCCTGGCGCCGCCATCGTTCAGGATGTAGGCCAGCTCCTGCGCCGCCAGGCGGTAGTTGACCGGGTTGAAGACGGCGCCTAGGCGGGCCGTGGCCAGCAGCGTAAAGACAAAGGCGGGCGTGTTGTAGAGGAAGGCCGCCACCACGTCGCCCTTGCCGATGCCGAGCGACTGCAAGGCATGCGCGTGGCGGTTGACCTCGGCATCCAGCTGCGCAAAGGTCCACGCGCGCCGCCCGGCGCCGATGCCGCTGACCAGCGCGGTCTTGTGGGGCAGGTTGCGCGCGGGCCAGGTCAGGGTGTCGCCAAGGGTGATGCCGCGGGTCAAGGTTGGTCTCCGGTCGTCCGCCGCCGGGCAGGCAGGCGCTTGATGTCTTGTGAGCCGGACAATATAGAGCGGCGCGTGGGGCACATGGAAATAACGATTTGCTCTTTCTTTATGCCAGTTAAGCGGTAAGGGCGTTCCTCGGCCAGCCACTACTGTATATTTGTACAGTTTTCGCCGTGCCCATTGTCTGTGTCCGCCGTCACCGCGCCCCCTCCCGTCACGCCCGCACCGCTCACTGCGTCCACTGTGCCGACGCAGCCCGCGTACGTCGTCGCAGTGCGCGCGCTGTGCGAGTTCACCGCCAAGGCGGGTGACCTGGACCTGCGTTTCGTGCCGACGCCGTCGGCGCAGGAGGGGGTGGCGGGCCATGGCGTGGTGACCGGCCGTCGCGGCGCGGGCTATCAGGCGGAAGTGGCGCTGTCCGCGGATTTCGGTCCGCTTCATGTCCGTGGCCGTGCCGACGGCTACGATCCCGCTGCCAACCGGCTGGAAGAAATCAAGACGGTACGCGGCGACGCCGCCGTGCCGGACAACCACCGCCACCTGCACTGGGCCCAGGCCAGGATCTATGGCTGCCTGCTGTGCCGCAAGCTGGGGCTGCCCGGGCTGGAGATCGCGCTGGTCTATTTCGACATCATCAGCCAGCGCGAGCACCCGGTGGTGGCGCATTTCGACGCGCCGGCGCTCGAGGCGTTCTTTGTCCAGTCCTGCGAGCGCTTCCTGCACTGGGCCGAGGCCGAGCTGGCGCACCGGCAGGCGCGCGACGCCGCGCTGGCGCGGCTGGCGTTTCCGCACCAGGGCTTTCGCCCGGGCCAGCGCGAGCTGGCGCAGGCGGTCTACAACGCCAACCGCGCCGGCCGCCACCTGCTGGCGCAGGCGCCCACCGGCATCGGCAAGTCGGTCGGGACGCTGTTCCCGGTGCTCAAGGCCATGCCGGGCCAGCGGCTCGACAAGGTATTCTTCCTGTCGGCGCGTTCCACCGGGCGCGGGGTGGCGCTGCATGCCGCCGCGGCCCTGCGCGGCCATGGAGCGCAACCGCTGCGCGTGCTCGAGCTGACTGCGCGCGACAAGGCTTGCGAGCATCCGGAGCTGGCCTGCCATGGCGAATCGTGCCCGCTGGCGCGCGGCTTCTATGACCGCCTGCCGGCCGCGCGCGAAGCGGCCCGCGCCATGCCGGTGCGCGACCGCGCCGCAGTGCGCGAACTGGCGCGCGAACATGCCATCTGCCCTTACTACCTGGCGCAGGAACTGGTGCGCTGGAGCGACGTGGTGGTGGCCGACTACAACTACTACTTCGACCGCAGCGCGATGCTGTACGCGCTGACCGTGGCCAATGGCTGGCGCGCCAGCGTACTGGTGGACGAGGCCCACAACCTGGTCGAGCGCGGCCGCGCGATGTATACGGCGGAGCTGGACCCGCAAGCGCTGCGCGAGCTGCGCCGCGGCGCGCCGGCGCCGCTATCCCGGCCGCTGGCACGGCTGGCGCGGCAGTGGAGCATACTCGCGCGCCAGGGTGACCATGCCTACGAGGTCCTGCCGGAAGTGCCCGCGGCCTTTCGCCGCGCGTTGGAAGAATGCTGTGCGGCGGCGCTGGCCTACATGACCGAGCATCCAGGCGCGCACGATCCGGCGCTGCAGCGCTTCTACTTTGACGCACTGCATTTCGCCCGCCTGGCCGAACAGCTCGATGTGCATTCGCTGTTCGATATCCAGCGCATGTCGCGGGGCCGCGGCTATCATGCGCGGCTTTGCCTGCGCAACGTGATCCCGGCCCCGTTCCTGCGCCCGCGCCTTGCCGCCGCGCATTCGGTCACGCTGTTTTCAGCGACCCTCGATCCCGCGGACTATTACCTCGACACGCTGGGCCTGCCGCCCGATTGCGCGCGCGTGCAAGTGCCATCGCCATTCCGCGCCGAGCAGCTGTCGGTGCGGATTGCCTCGCGCATCTCCACCCGCTATGCGCGGCGCGGGCAGTCGCTGCCGGCCATCGTGGCGCTGATGGCGGACCAGTTCCGCGCGCGCCGAGGCAACTACCTGGCCTTCTTCAGCAGCCACGAATACCTGCAGCAGGCCGTCGCCCGCTTCGCCGGGTCGCACCCGGACATCCCGCATTGGGTCCAGGCGCGCGGCATGGACGAAGCCGCGCAGGCGGCGTTCCTGGCGGCCTTTGCGGAAGGCGGCGAGGGCATTGGCTTTGCGGTGCTCGGCGGCGCCTTTGCCGAGGGCGTCGACCTGCCGGGCGAGCGCCTGATCGGCGCCTTCGTCGCCACGCTGGGGCTGCCCCAGTTCAACGCCGTCAACGAGCAGTTCCGCGCGCGCATGGAGCAGGCGTTCGGCCGGGGCTATGCCTATGCCTACCTGTATCCCGGGCTGCGCAAGGTAGTGCAGGCCGCGGGCCGGGTGATTCGCACGCAGCAGGACCAGGGCGTGCTGTATTTGATCGATGACCGCTTTGCCGCGGCGGAGGTGCGGGAGCTGCTGCCGTCATGGTGGGAAATCGCGCCGGCGGCGTAGAAATTACACGCGGGCGTCGCGGATGCGGCATGCTGGCGCCGTAGCCCCGCCTCCGGTTGGCCTCGCGCTGGCCTGGAACGAATCTGGCAGGCACACCGTCACGCGCCAACCGAAAGGAAACACCATGCCGATGACTCAACACTATGCCGCCACCGAGCCGACCCGCACCGAAGTGGACACGCTGTCCGGCGCCACCGTGCTGGAGTTCGGCGCGCCGTGGTGCGGCTATTGCCAGCGGGCCCAGCCGGCGCTGGCCGAGGCCTTTTCCGTGCATCCGGACCTGCGCCACCTGAAGATCGAAGACGGCAGCGGACGGCCGCTGGGCCGGTCGTTCCGCATCAAGCTGTGGCCGACGCTGGTGTTCCTGCGCGACGGCCAGGAAGTGGCCAGGCTGGTCCGCCCGACCGAGGCCGAGCCGATTCGCGAGGCGATGCGCCGCATTGCCTGAACGCCGCGCGCTGGCGCCGGCTTACTTCGCGAATACCTGGCTCAGGTCGCCAAAGGCCTTGAATTCGAGCGCGTTGCCGGACGGGTCCAGGAAGAACATGGTGGCCTGTTCGCCGACCTGGCCCTTGAAGCGCACGTGCGGCTCGATCACGAACCGGGTGCCGGCCGCGCGCAGGCGTTCGGCCAGCGCCTCCCATTGGTCCATCGGCAGGATCGCGCCGAAATGGCGCACCGGCACGTCGTCGCCATCTACGGCGCTGGTGGCACGGTGGCCGCATTCCTCGGGCGACAGGTGCGCCACCACCTGGTGGCCATAGAAGTTGAAATCCACCCACGCCTCGGAGCTGCGGCCTTCCGGGCAGCCCAGCAACCCGCCATAGAAACTGCGCGCCTCGGCCAGGTCGCGCACGGGAAACGCCAGGTGGAACAAGGGGATCGTGGAAGTCGTGTTCATGGGGCTGGTTATCGAGGGAAGGTCTTGACCGGGCGGTGGATCGGCCCGCGCGTTGATTGTAGTCAGCACAAGCCGTAATATGAAGCGAATCATTTTTGCCCTGAGCATCAAAAATTTCGATAGATGATCCGCTACTTCCAGACCTTCCTGACGGCTGCCGAAACCGGGTCGTTTTCCGCAGCGGCGGCGCGGCTGGCGCTGACCCAGTCGGCCGTCAGCACGCAGATCCGGCGCCTCGAAGAGGAACTGGACTGCCGCCTGTTCGAGCGCACCGGCAAGTCGGTCGCGCTCAGCGAAGCCGGGCACCGGTTGCTGCCGGAGGCGCGCCGCTTTGTCGAGCTCTATGCCGCGATGAAAGACCGCGCCGGGCCGCATGCCGAGGCCGCGCCGGTCGAGCTGGGCGCGGTGTCGACGGTGCAGGCCACCTTGCTGGCCGAGGCGATGCGGCACTTCCGCCAGCGCTTCCCGGACTCGCACGTCAACGTGGTGCCCGGCATGTCGACCCAGCTGCTGACGCAGGTCGATGCGCGCGAGCTCGACGTGGCTGTGCTGATCCGGCCGCGCCTGGGTTTGCCGCCGGACCTGAAGTGGGTGCCGCTGGTGCGCGAGCGCTTCGTCGGCATCGGGCCGGCGGGCTCGCCGCAGGAGCTGCGCGCGCTGCTGGAGGCGCTGCCGTTTATCCGCTACAACCGCCACAGCACCGGCGGCCAGCTGGTGGACCGCTACCTGAAACGGCAGCGGCTCTGGGTCAGGGAAGGGATGGAACTGGACGAGCCGGCGGTGATCCTGCAGATGGTGGCGGCGGGCCTGGGCTGCGCCATCATTCCGGCCGAACTAGTGCCGCTGCGCGAGGCGGCCGGCGTGGTGCAGGTGCCACTGCCGGGCGGGCCGCTCTATCGCGAGGTGGGTGTGCTGGTGCGTGAAGCGGCGCTGCGCCGCGCGCCGGTCGCGGCGCTGATCGACGCCTTCGTGGCGGCGAGCGCGCGCTGGCAGCCGATCGAGGCTTAGGGAGGGCGCAGGGAGGGCTTAGGGAGGGCTCAGAGGCTGCCCGGCAACACCATCGTCACCAGTACCGAGGCATCCGACACCGCCGTCACGTCGTAGCGCACGCAAGGCCCGAGGTACAGCAGGTCGCCCTGGTGCAGCTGGCGTTCGGAGCCATCCACGCGCACGCGGACCTCGCCTTCGAGGCATTGCACGGTCATGGGTCCGTCGACCGCATGCGGGGGCACATGCTTGCCGGCCTTCAGCACCAGCCGCATGACTTCGAGGGGGCCTTCCTTGAACAGGGCCTGGGTGGCGGTCTGGTCCAGCCGCGCGCCCAGGGGCAGCACGCTGGCGATCTGTCCTGAAGCAAGATGGGGAAGGGACATGCGCGGCTCCTCGCGTCTGGTGGGGTGGCTTGTCAGGCGCGCCGACGCCGGGCGGCGGCACGCCTTCTCAATCTAGCACCGGAGCGCGCGCATCCCTAGCACGCAGCGTGGTGTCGCCGCCAGATCAGGCCGCGGTGGACGCGCGCGCGCCGCGATGAGAGGGGGTCTCCGACACACCGCTGCGATCCATGCCAGCAACTTCCAGGCCGGTGGCGCGGTTGGCACCGTCGGCAAACGGATCACGCTTGTCATTGACGCGCGCGCCATCGGTGAAGGGATCGCGCTGGTCGTTGACACGCGCGCCGTCGGTGAACGGATCGCGCTGGCCGTTGTGCATGGCGTAGCCGTAGCGGTCGCCGGCAACGCCGCGATCGTTCAGGCCTTGTGCCATCGCGGGGGTGGCGGCGCTGATTGCTGCGAGGCAGAGAGTCGTGGAAAGAAGGGCTTTGAGAGCGTTTTTGTGCATGTTGCTGTTTTTTGGGGTAAGGGGACGGCTGGCCCATGAGGGGCCGCGCAGGCTGGCGGGTTTGCTGCCTGCGCCGTCCGGATTCGCCTTGTGGGCGGTGCCGCGCCTGGTTGTTTGCCCGGCACGGGACGAAGTGTAGCCACGCCGCGCTATTCCCGTGATGATTTAACAGTCCGGATTTCAGTCGTTTTTTTCATCGATCGATGCGGGCACGGCAGCCAGCTTGCGCGCGCTCTGCCAGCCGCCCCCGAGGGCCAGGAACAGGTCCACCTGGCGCGCGGCTACCTGGCCCGCGCAGGCCGCCAGCGCGGCCTGCGCGGCGGCGAGATCGCGCTCGGCATCGAGATGCGCAAGATAGGGCAGGCGCCCCGCCTCCCATAGCCGGCGCTGCTGCCGCGCGGCTTGCGCAGCGTGCTCGCCGGCGGCATGCAGGGCCGCGTGGCGTTCCAGTTCGCGCGTGTAGGCCGACAGCGCGGTCTCGGTTTCCTGCAGCGCGCGCAGCACCACGCCGTCGAAGCGCGCCAGCGCGGCATCCGCGGCGGCTTCCAGGCCGTGGATGCGGTGCCGCACGCCATTGGTGGGCCAGGTCCAGCTCAGCAGCGGCCCCACGCTCCAGCGCACCGTGGGTCCGCTGCCAAGATGGCTCAGCACGCCGGTCAGTCCGGCGCTGGCCCCGATGCGGACCGACGGATACAGGTCGGCCGTGGCCACGCCGATGCGCGCGGTGGCGGCGGCGAGTTCGCGTTCGGCCTGGCGCACGTCGGGGCGCCGTCGCAGCAGCGCGGCGCCATCGCCGACCGGCAGCGGCGCGCGCAGCGCGGGCTCGGCATCGCAGGCGACCTCGGCTTCCGGCAGCGCGCCTGGGGGTTGGCCCAGCAGCAGCGCCAGCCGGTAGCGCGCGGCGCTGCGAGCGGCCTGCAGCGGCGGCAGCGCCGCGCGCAGTGCTTCGCTGCGGGCAAGTTCGCGCGCCACCTCGGCGGGCCCGGCGCGGCCCGCGGCGAGCAGGCGGCGGGTGGCACCCAGCGTGCGCTGCTGCACCGCCAGCTGCTGCGTGGCGGCGTGCAGGTCATGCGTGGCGGCGCAGCCTTGCACGTAGGCGCGTACGGTCTGCGCAGCGACGGTGACGCGCACCATGTCCAGCGTCGCCTCGCTGGCCTGCGCGCCCGCAAGCGCAGCCTCGTCGGCGCGCGCCAGCTGGCCGAAGAAGTCGATCAGGTAGGACGCGCCCAGGCCCACGTCGCCCAGGTTGAACACCGGCGGCTGGGCCTGCTGCAAAAAGCTTTCCCCCGACAGCTGCGCGCGCGACACGCCGGCGCCGGCGCTGCCCTGGGGCAGGTTTTCGGCTTCCACTTCGTGCAGCAGCGCCAGCGCGCGGCGCAGGTTGGCGCCGGCGGCGCGGATGTCGGTGTTTGCCGCCAGCGCCTTCGTCACCAGCCGGTCGAGCCGTTCGTCGTCATAGAGGCGCCACCAGTCGTCGGGCACGGGCGCGATCGCCACGTCCGGCGCTTGTGCACCTTGCAGCGGGCCATTGGCCGCGGCTGCGCGTACCGCCGCGCGATCGGGCACGCGATAGTCCGGTCCCACCGTCGTGCAGGCACTCAGGCACGCAATCAGGCACGCACTCAGGCACGCAATCAGGCATGCCACCCAGGCGCGGCGCGGCCTCATGATCGCGGCCCCGGGCGGCGCGCGGCGCCCTGGTCTGCGGCTGGCTCGCGCACCGCCACGGTGGCGGTGCGCCCCGAGACCAGGCGCACGTCGGCCGGCACGTCTTCCAGCACGATGCGCACCGGCACGCGCTGCGCCAGCCGCACCCAGTTGAAGGTGGGATTGACGTTGGGCAGCAGGTTGGAACCCGCGCTGCGGTCGCGGTCCTCGATGCCGGCGGCGATGCTCTGGACGCGGCCGTGCAGGTGGCGGGGCTCGCCCATGATATGCACGTCGACCGGGCTGCCGATGTGGATGCGGTGCAGCCTGGTTTCCTCGAAATAGCCTTCCACGTGGAAGGAGCCGGCATCGACCATCGACAGCACCGGTCGCCCGGTCGACACGTAGTCGCCCAGCCGCGGCAGCCGGTCGTTCAAGTAACCCGCCACCGGGCTGCGCACGCTGGTGCGTTGCAGGTTCAGCCGGGCCAGCCGCAGCGCGGCTTCGGCCTGCGCCAGCGCGGCCTGGCCTTGCTCCACGCGCGCGCGCCCTTGCTCGGCGACTTCGGCGGCAACCACGCCGTCCAGGCTGCGGTTGCGCGCGGCTTCGCGCCGCGCCTGCGCGAGCGCGGCACGCTGGGTAGCCAGCGTCGCCAGCGCCTGTTCCAGGGCGAGCGCGTAGCGGTCGCGGTCGATCTCGAACAGGACTTCGCCGGCCCGGACATACTGGTTGTCGCGCGCCAGCACGCGCGTGACCAGCCCCGATACGTCGGGCGCCACCTGGACGATGTCAGCACGCACGTGGCCGTCGCGGGTCCAGGGCGCGGCGGTGTAGTAGTCCCACAGGTGGCGCAGCACCAGCAGCGCGGCGATGGCGGCCAGCAGCGTCGGCAGCACGGGAAGCAGGGAGCGGAGTCGGAAGGTCATGACGGCAGTCCGGGCACCGCGGCAAAAATGGCAGCAACGGCGCCCAGGACGATCACATAGAGGGAAAGGTTGAACAGCGAGCGGTGCCAGATATGGCGGTAGCAGCCCAGCGCGGCCAGCGTCATGCGGATCGCCGTGGCCACCGCAAAGGCCAGCACGGCCAGTACCAGCACGCCGGGCACGAATACGCCGTAGAGGTCGATTTCACTAAGCATGAGGCGGAGCGCAGAGGCGGGGATCAGCGGGAGGGGGACATGGCCGCCACCGGCAGCAGCGTGACCTGCAGCACCACCAGCGCGCCCAGCGTGCCGCGCTGGGCGCGGCCGCTGGCCGCCACCGCGGCCATGGCCTCGGCCACGGTGGCGGGCAGGCCCGCCGCTACCGGTACGCGCCGGCCCGCGCGCAGTTGCGCGCGAAAATGCCGCGCCACCGCGGCCAGCACGCGGCGCACCGGCTTGCGCGCCGGTGGCGGCAAGTCCGGCATCGCCTTGTGCAGCGCCAGCGCGCAATAGCCGACCTGCAGCGCATGAAAGCCGTCCGCGGACAAGGGATCGCCGGCCGCGCCCAGGCGCGGCACCAGTTGGCCCAGCCGGTCCAGCATGCGCGCGCCAAGCCGCGCATCGCCGTCGGTGGCGCGCAGCGTGGCGGCCCGCGCCAGGTCGTGCCAGCTGGCGCGCACCAGCCGCCGTGCCGCCGCGCGCGCGCCGAAGGGGCGTGCCGCCACCGACCACAGCGGTGCGAACACCATGGCCGCGGCGCTGGCCAGGCAGGTATTGAAGAGGGCGAGGAAATCCGCGTCGAACACCGCCTGCACGTTGGCGAACGCGGCGGTGTTGACCGACAGCAGCATCGCGATCAGCTGGAACCCCGGCCGCGAAATCAGCAGGCCGATGCCCAGATAGGGCAGAGCCAGCAGCGCGGCCAGCGCTTCGAAGGTGTGCGCATGCGGCACCACCAGGAACAGGTAGCCGGACGAAATCAGCAGGCAGATCGCGCTCCAGCGCACGAAGGCGCCGGCCATGCGCCGCGGCTCGTCGACCGCGGCAAAGAAGCAGCTCGCGATCGAGGCCACCACCACCGCGCCGGCGCCGTCCTCCCAGCCAGAGAAGATCCACAGCAGCCCGGCGCAGAACACCGCCAGCCCGCTCGACACCGCGCCGAACAGCAGCATGCCGTGGTCATGGTGATGGCCGGCAGCTTCCGCAGCGGGTTCGCCGCGTGGCAGCGGCATGCCGGTGCGGTGGTCGCCGATGCCTTGCTGCAGCGCGCGGCATTCGCCGTACAGGGCGCACAGGCGCTGCAGCTGGTCGGCCGCCGTGGCGGCAAGGCGATCATGCCAGCCGCCCGCGTCTGGTCCGGACAGCATCCGCCAGCCTTCGGGGGCAGGTGCCATGGCAGCATCGCCGGCAAGCCATGCAGCCGTCGCCGCCAGCGCCTCGCGCAGGTCAGCAGGTATGCCGCCGGCATGGCAGCGCAGCGCTTGCAGCACGCTGTCCAGCGACGACAGCAGCGGCATCAGCATGGTCATGCGCCGGCGCAGCGCGCGCGCATGGCGCAGCGTGTGGCTGCCTTCGGTGTCGTAGGCGAGCTGGCTGATCAGCTGGTCCAGCTGCAGGATGTCGGCGGCCAGCCGGTGGCGGCTGTGGTCGGCGCGCGGACTGCCAGCAAGGATGTCCGAGGCCCAGGCCGCGGCATCGGACAGCCATGTATCGGCACGCGCGCGCAGCGCCGGCGCGACCTTGGCCGGAAACACCACCGAGCCCACCAGCCCGGCGCAGACGATGCCGATCACGATCTCCTCGATCCGTGCCACGGCGATGTCGAAGATCTGCGCCGGCTGGCTGACCGCCGGCAAGGCCACGATCGGCAACGTGTAGGCCGCCAGCAGGCACACATAGCTGCGCGGCGTGCGCTGCAGCAGCGACAGGTACACCAGCACGCTGATCCACAGCGCGATCGCGCCCATCAGCACGATCGGCATGTTGACCAGTTGCGGCACCGTCGCCACCGCGGCGGTGGCGCCCAGCACCGTGCCGGCAACGCGATACGCCGCCTTGGAGCGGGTCGCGCCGGTGAGCGGATGCGAGACGAAGTACACCGTTGCCATGGCCCAGTACGGCCGCGCCAGTCCCAGCGCCAGCGCGATGTAGAGCGCGAGCATCGCGGCGGCGAATGCCTTCAGCGAGAACAGCCACTGTCGTGCATTCGGCCAGCTAGCCATGGAGCGGGGTCTTGAAGGGAAGGTTGGGGGCGCTTGCCGCCACCTGCCGCTCCGCGCTTCATTGGGGGCGCGGTTTGGGCAGGGACGGCATGTTGGGAGCGAAGTGTAGCTGCACCTATCGCATTCCATTCATGATTTAATATTGGCTTTTCCATTCGCGTTCTTCATGGAGCGGCGCGTCCGCCCTCCACGCCAACATGCCCATCGATATCCGCGCGCTGCGCTATTTCGTCGAGACCGCGCGGCTGCGCAGCTTTACCCAGGCCGCTTCGTCGCTGTTCGTGACCCAGTCGACCATCAGCAAGATGGTCCGCCAGCTCGAGGATGAAGTCGGCCAGCCGCTGCTGATCCGCGAAGGCAAGAGCGTGCGCCTGACCGACGTCGGCCGCGTGGTCTACGAGCGCGGCCAGGAGGCGCTGGGCGTAGTGCACCGGCTGACGCTGGAGGTCGCCGACCTGTCCTCGCTGGGGCGGGGGCAGCTGACGGTCGGCATCCCGCCGATGGTCAACCTGTTCTTCTCGCCGGCGGTCAGCGCGTTCCGGCAGCGCTATCCCAACCTGTCACTGACGCTGGACGAGCACGGCGGGCAGGTGGTGGAGCAACTGGTGGCCAGCGGCGAGCTGGAGGTGGGAGCCACCGTGCTGCCGGGCGACAGCGGCCTGGCGCTGGAAACGCGCCAGTTCGGCCGCTATCCGATCTGGGCGGTGGGGCCGCGCAAGGCGGCCTGGGCGCGCGGGCGCACCGTGTCGCTGGCGGCGCTGCGCGACGAGCCGCTGGTGATGCTGACCGAGGATTTCTCGCTGACGCGCAAGCTGCGCCAGGCCTTTGTCGAAGCCCGCATCGAGCCGCGCGTGGTGGCGCGCAGCGGGCACTGGGACTTCCTGGCGTCGATGGCGGCGGCGGGGCTGGGCACCACCTTCCTGCCCCAGCCGCTGGCCGAGCGCCTGCAGGCGCAGGACACGCTGGCCATGGCGCGCCTGACCGAACCCGCGGTGGACTGGACCATGGCCCATATCTGGTCGCCGGGGCGCTACCTGTCGCACGCGGCGCGGGCGTGGCTGGCGGTGTGCGAAGAGGTGCTGGGGAGCGGGCGGGCTGGCTGAGCCGGTCGCCTCACTTGCCGCGGCACTGCTCGGGCGGGATGTCGAGCAGCACCAGCGGTTTCTGTCCGGCCGCATAGTGATAGCGCAGCCGGATCCCCAGCTTGCCCAGCACCGGCACATCCGGGTTGCGGCAGATGCCGCGCTCCAGGATCGGCTTGGCCGTGGCCATGAAATCACGGGTGTCGTCGCGGCTGGCATCGATGCCGGAGACTTTCAGGTGAAAGTCGACGATCTTGCCGGGCCGCGCCACGCAACCGTCGAAGCGCGTGGTGTCGTCGAGGTCGACCGGGCCCGCGCGCATCAGCTCCTGGCAGGCCAGGCGCAGTTGCCGGTCGGCATCGCCGGTGGTCAGGCGCGTGACCCCGTGCATGCCGGTCGGCTTGCCGCGCACGGTGCCAAGCAACAGCGTGGCGAGCTCCGACAGCTGCGGCGCGGCCACGGTCGCGGCTGGCGTGGCGGCTGGTGTGGCGGAAAGAGCAAGTGTCGCAGCCAGCAACGACAGGTGGACGGCGGTGCGGCGCCAGCGGCAGAGAGCGGAATCGGGAACGACGTGGACGGCGGCGGGGTCAGGGGGCATGAGGCAGACAGAACGGGGGCGGCGGTTGCGCTGCTACTTTAGACCTGTGTCCTTGCGGCCGTTGTCAGGCTTTGTCCTACGTTGCAACAGCGCGCTTGCCGTGCCCACGCGCTCAGAGCTCCAGCACCAGCCGGCCGCCACCGCAGGCGCGCGAGCAGCACGCCATCATGCGCTGGTTGGCGTCACGCTCGGCGCGCGTCAGCACCACGTCGCGGTGGTCGACCTGGCCGGCCAGCACGCGTACCTCGCATGAGCCGCACAGGCCTTCCTCGCAGTCGCTCTGCACGTCGATATTGGCGCCGCGCAGCGCGCCCAGCAGTGTCTGCCCCGCCGGCACTTCCAGCACCAGGCCGGAGTCCTTCAGCTCCACGGTAAAGGGCTGCTCCTTCGACGCATCCAGCGTGCCCAGCCGCGAGACGAAATGCTCCACGCGCAGCGCGTCCGCCGGCCACGCCGCGCAGCATTCGGCCAGCGCATCCAGCAGGCGCTGCGGGCCGCAGGCATAGACCTGGGTGTGCGCGTCAGGCTGCCCCAGCAGCTTGCCCAAGTCGGCACGCCCGCCTTCGTCGCTGGCATGGACGTGCAGGCGCGCGCCGTGCAGCGCCTGCAGTTCGTCCAGCATGGCCATGGCCCGGCGCGAGCGACCGCAATAGTGGAAGTCGTAGTCGATGCCAAGCGCGCGGGCGCGCCGCGCCATCGCGCTCACGGGCGTGACGCCGATGCCGCCGGCAATGAAGATGGCCCGCCGGCACTGTTCATCGAAGCGGAAATGGTTGCGCGGCCCACGGATGCGCAGGCGGTCGCCGGCCCTGACGCTGCCATGGAGCCAGGCAGAGCCGCCGCGGCTGGCGGGATCGCGCAGCACCGCGATCTCGAGCGCCGCCGCGTCGTCCGGATCGCCGCACAGCGAATACTGGCGCGACAGCCCGGTGTCGCCGCATTCCACGTCGATATGCGAGCCCGGCGCCCAGCGCGGCAGCGGCGTGCCGTCGGGCGCCACCAGCCGCAGCCGCAGCACGCCATCGGCGGCGGGCGTGGCGCGCTCGACCACCACCGTGCGGGCGATGGTATGCGCCGACGGCTCGCCGATGCGCACCGGCTGGCGCACCGCCAGCAGGGCGGGGTCGCGGCGCTCGGGGTTATGCGCGGGATCCCATTCCACCAGCAAGTGCTCCGGGCCGCGGAACGAAGTGTTGGGCACATAGGTGAAGGTCTGCTCGGCCAGGCGCATATGCGGCAGCCGGCGCGTCAGCTCTTCCAGGAAGACCTGCATTTCCATGCGCGCCAGGTTCTTGCCCATGCACTGGTGCGACCCGTAGCCGAAGGTCAGCTGCTCGCTGGCGTTGTCGCGGCGGATGTCGAACAGGTCGGCATCGGCGAAATGGCGCTCGTCATGGTTGGCCGACGAGGTTACGATCAGCAGCTTGCTGCCCGCCGGCAGGCGGATGCCGCCAACCTCGGTGTCGCGCGTGACCAGCCGTCGCCACGCCGCCACCGAGCCGTTGTGGCGCAGGCACTCTTCGACCGCATTGGGAATCAGCGCCGGGTCTTCGCAGAGCTCGCGCCAGGCGTGCGGATGCTGCAGCAACAGCTTGATGGCGTTGGCCGAGGCGTTGGCGGTGGTCTCGTGCGCGGCGACGATGCCGGCCATCATCATCGAATGCAGGTAGGAGTCGGTCACTACCTCGGGCAGTTCCCGCTGCTTGCGCAGGCCGTACTGCATCCAGCCGGGGCCGGACGGGTCTTCGCGCATCTTGTCGAGGATGCGGCCGGCCAGCTGCCAGAAGTTGCCGACCGCGTGCGCGACCGCCACCTGTTCTTCCGGCTTCGGCCGGCCCCAGGTGTTGACGGTATGGGCGATGGAGTATTGGCGCAGCAGGTCCATGTCCTCTTCGGGAACGCCCAGGAAATGCAGCGCCACCGTCAGCGGCACTTCCCACAGCATCTGGTCGACCAGGTCGGCGCGGCCGTCGTCGATAAAGCGGTCGACATACTCGCGCGTCAGGCGCCGCACCAGCGGCTCGTGGTGCGCCAGTTCGGCGGGCGTGAACGGCGCCATCAGCGCGCGCCGGCGCGGCATGTGGGCGGGCTCGTCCTCGTTCACCAGCGTGCGGTTCATGGCGTAGCCGTAGCTGGCCAGCACCGCGTTGGCCTCGTCGCCGGTGGGGGTGATCTTTTCCAGCGCGATCGACGGGCTGAAGGTCAGGTTGTCGCGGAAGATCGCCTTGATGTCGTCGTAGCGCGTGACCACCCAGTAGCCCAGCTGCGGGCTGTAGAACACCGGCTCCTGCTCGCGCGACCAGCGCACGTATTCGGGCGGGTCCTGCTGGTAGCCGTCGCCGAAGGGGTCGAACTGCGCCGCGTTGTGGCTGACCGGGCAGCCGTTGGGTGCGGTGAAGGCGCTATGGTCGATCGGGCAGCCGCGCGCGGCGCCGGGGGAGGGGAGGGTCATGCTGGGTACTCCTGGCAGGCATCGATGCCTGGCAAAAAGCGCTGCCGTCCGGCGTGCCGGACGGGCAGCGGTGTTGCGGCCGGACTCAGTTGTCCAGCGTGATCTTCAGGTCGCGGATCAGCTTGGTCCAGCGGCCGGATTCGCTGCGCAGCAATTCGCTGAACTGTGCCGGCGTGTTGCCGACGGGCTCGACGCCAAAGTCCACCAGCCGCTTGTTGACCGCCGGCTCGCGGATGGCCGCGACCACGTCCTTGTTGAGCGTGTTGATCACCTCCGGCGGCGTGCCGGCCGGCACCACCATGCCCACCAGCGCGGCGGCTTCGACGCGCGCGTAGCCCAGCTCGGCAAAAGTCGGCACGTCGGGCAGTTGCGGCAGGCGGGTGGCATTGGCCACGGCCAGCGGGCGCACCTTGCCGCCCTTGATGAAGCCGGCGCCGGCGGCGTAGTCCACCATCATCGCGGCGACCTGGCCGGCGGCCACGTCAGACAGCGCCGGCGCGGCGCCGCGGTACGGGGCATGCGTCATCGACAGGCCGGCCTCCACCTTCAGCAGTTCCATCGCCAGGTGGTGCGGGCTGCCCGCGCCGGCCGAGCCATAGTTGATGCCGCCCTGCGTGGCCTTGGCCTGTGCGATGAAATCCTTGGCCGTCTTGGCGGGGCTGGCGGCGCCCACCACCAGGATCATCGGGAACCGGCCCAGCAGCGTCACCGGCGCCAGGTCCTTCGCGGGATGGTAGGACAGCGACTTGTACAGCACGGGATTGAACACCAGCGTGCCGTTGTCGGCCGACAGCACGGTATAGCCGTCGGCAGCGGCGCGCGCGGTCTCGGCCGCGCCGATGGCGGTATTGCCGCCGGGCTTGTTGTCCACCACCACCGGTTGGCCGACCTTGGCCGACAGGCCCTGGCCGATGGTGCGCGCCAGGAAGTCGGAGCCACCGCCGGCGGCGTACGGGACGATCCAGCGGATCGGCTTGGCGGGATAGGGATCGGCGGCATGGGTGGCGCTCGCGAACAGCATCGGCACGGTCAGCGCGCCGATAACGAGGCGCACGGTGGGGGCAAGGCGGGGGCGGGGCATGTTTTTTGTCTCCTGAAGGATGGGCCGGGTCCTGGCCCGGCGATTTCTGTTTTGCGTAAATCATATACGCATTGCGTAATGATTGAATGCGGGTTAACCTTGAGCTGGCCGCATGTCACCGTGTGGCATCGTCCGCTGTCGCCGTGAACACCGCACAAGTCGCGTAGCTCCGTCCCGCCATGCCCCGATCCAAAGCCCCTGAACCCGTCATCGAAACCGCCACGACCCGCCCCCGCGAACGTCGCCAGCGCGTGCAGTCGGCCGTCACCGGCATGGCCGTCCTGAAAGGCCTGGCGCGCCTCGGCGGGCGCGCCAGCCTGACCGCGCTGGCCGCGCATATCGACGAAAGCCCGGCCAAGGTGCACCGCTACCTGGTCAGCCTGGTGGAAGAAGGCCTGGTGGCGCAGGAGCCGGGCACGCAGCAATACCACCTTGGCTTCGAGGCGCTGCAGATCGGCATGGCGGCGATGCGCCAGGCCGACCCGATCCGGCTGGCCGAGGCCTCGCTGGTGCGCCTGCGCGAAACCCTGGAGGTGACCTGCTTCGTCGCGGTGATGGGCAACAAGGGACCGACCATCATGCGCTTCGAGGAACCGGGCCTGCCGGTGACGGTGAACGTGCGCGCGGGCTCGGTGATGCCGCTGCTGTGGTCCGCCACCGGGCGCGTGTTCCTGGGGTTGCTCGATGAGAAGGGCGTACAGGCGCAGGCCAGGGATGAGCTTGCGGCCGCCAGCCCGGCGCGGCTGGCGCAGCTCGATGCCGCCGACCCGATCGGCGCGTTGCGCCGCGCGGTGCAGGCCGACGACTGCGCCTGGGTGCGCGACACCAACCTGACCGGCATCAGCGCGGTGGCGGCGCCGGTGCGCGACTACACCGGGCGCGTGTGCGCGGTGCTGACCGCGCTGGGTGCCACCGGCGGCTTCGACCCCGCCATCGACGGGCCCATCGGCAGCGCCGTGCGGCGCGAGGCGCGCACGGTCAGCGCGGCGCTGGGGTTCAACCCCGCGGCGTGACCGCTGCGCCCGACGCATCCGGGCGCAGCGCCGGGCAGGCGCTGGCCACTTCCGCGTCGACGCGTTCCGGCCGGCCCAGCAGCGCGATCAGTCCGCATGCCAGCGTGCCGCGCCACTGTAGGTAGTCGTGCCCGCTGGCATGCTCGGCATGCACCACCGGGTAGCCCTTGGCGGCCAGCACATCGCGCATGTGCCGGGTGGTGGTCAGGATGTTGACGGCGCCGCGGCCCTCTTCGAAACGCCCGGCCTCCAGGTAGAAGCGCAGCGGCAGCCGCGGGCTGGCGGCGTACTCGCGGATCAGCCATTCCGGCTGCCGTGGCGGCTGGTCGGGCGCGCCGCCCGGACCCCACCAGAATGAGCCGGACTGGCTCAGCACCAGGCCAAAACGCTGCGGATGCCGCAGGCCCGCATAGGCCGCCGCCAGCCCGCCATAGCTGGAACCGGCGACCACGGTGCGGTCGGCCGGCGCATCCAGGCCAAGCGTGGCGGCCCAGGGCATCAGCTCGTTGGCGAGGAAGTCGGCGAAGGCCGGGTTGGGCGGCAGTTGCGCGGCGCGCGCCGCGGCGCTCGGATTGGCCACGATCAGCGCGGCGACGGGCGGCAGCAGGCCGGCGTCGATCAGGTTGTCGAGCAGGGTCGGCGTTGGCACCAGCGACAGGTAGGCGTGGGCGTCGAACAGCACCAGCGTGGCCGTGGGCCTGGCACGGGCCGGGCGGTAGACGTAGAGGTCGCGCGCCTCGCCCAGGATGCGGCTGTCGATGCGGTAGGGCGTGACCGTGCCGGCGGGCACCCCCGCGCGCGGCGCCAGCCAGGGCTGTGGCGGCGCGGCCGCAAGCTCCAGCACGGACTTGAGCTGGAACGGATCCGCGCCATGGTCCGGGAAGGTGCGCGGGTTGAGCGGATCGCGCTGCACCGTGGCCAGGATGGCGCGCCGGCGCTGGGCCGCCGGCTGGTCGAGCACGGGCACGTCCGGCGCCAGCTGGTAGCTCATGCGGGTGGCGGCCGGCACGCGGTAGCTGCGGTACCAGACGTCGCTGTCGCCCAGCCGCAGCAGCGCATCATGGTCGCCGGCAGGACTGCCGAGCAGGCGCACGTTGTCGCGCGCGCCGCGCCACAGGAAAGTCACGCGCACCATCGCTTCCTGCGCGCTGCCCGGCGCCGGCGGCAAAGGCTCCACCAGCGGCGTGCCACGCCGGGCCATGTCCTCCCAGAAGGCCTCGGTGCTGCCGCCGCTGGCAAGGGTCTGCGCCAGCTCGCGCAGGGTGGGGCTGTCGGGCAGTTCGGCGGGCGCGTGCTGGGCGGCGCGCGGTACGATCTCGTCGATGCGCAGCGCGTAGCGCGCGCCGGGCACGGGCCGTCCGCCGACCGCACCGGGCACGTCGGCCTGGTCGCCGCTGACGGTCAGCCGGTACGCACCACTGCCGGGGGCCACGAACAGGAAGCTGCGCGACAGCGTGGTCGGCCCCAGCAGCCGGCGCAGCGGCTTGCCGCCGGAGTCGGCAAGGTCGAGCGTCGCCGCCGGTCCGTCGAGCACGCCGCGCACCACGTCGCCGGCCTGCAGCGACAGCGTGTAGCGCAGCGGCGCGCCGGGTTGCCAGGTGCCGTGCGCTGGCTGGCCCACGGCCAGGGTTGGATCGGATGCGGCAGCCGGCGTGGCGATGGCGGCAAGCGACAGCATCAGGGACGCCGACAGCCACGCGGCGCGGCGCCGGATCAGGACAGGAAAGCGCATCAGAAATCCACCGAGGTTGTGAACCTGAACAGGCGCGGCGCGTTCTGCGTGACGTAGCCGTCGTTGAACGAGCCCGCCCAGTAGCTCTGGTTGAACAGGTTCTCGACGCTGGCGTAGAAGCCCACGCGCTTGCCCTGGATCTTGGTCACGTAGCGCGCGCCGATGTCGTAGCGGGTCCAGCTGTCGATCTTCTGCGTGTTGGCGGTGTTGACGTACTGCGAGCCGGTGTAGGTCACGCGGCCGCTGACGGTCAGGCCCGGCAGCCAGGGCAGGTCCCACTCCGCGCCAAGGTTGCCGGACCAGGTGGGACTGCCGAACGCGGTGTTGCCGTCATAGGCGCCGCTGGCCGTATGGGTCAGCACGGCGCGGGTATAGGCAATGCCGCCCAGCACACGTACACCGCGGCTGGCCTCGCCATAGACGTTCCATTCCACGCCGCGGTGCCGGCGTTCGCCGTCCGGGCCATAGGTATTGGTGGCGCCATCCTTGATCAGGGTGGGGCGCGTGATCTGGAACACGCTGAGGGTCTGCGTCAGCCGCCCGCTGTCCCACTTCACGCCCAGCTCGCCCTGGCGGGTCTTGTAGGGCGCGAACACCTGCTGGTAGTTGCGGGCAGTGACGTCGGTCACGGTGTCGCCCTGGCTCAGCCCTTCGACGTAGTTGCCGTAGAGCGCCAGCTGCGGTCCCCATGGCTTGAGCACCAGGCCCACCGAGGGCGTGACCGCGCTTTCGTCGTAGTCCGCGGTGCGCGCGCCCGTGGTCGCGCTGAAGCTTTGCGCCTGCACGCGCTGGTGGCGCAGGCCCAGCGTCAGCTGCACCTTGTCGTCGGCGAAGGCGAGCGTGTCGGCCAGCGCCAGGCTGGTCAGCGTGGTGTCGGCGGTCTTGGGCATGCTGCCCGGCGATGGCGCCAGGATCGGCGTCACCGGTGCGTAGATGTTGGACAGGAACGACCGGCTGGCCACGTTGACCGTGCCGCTGCGCAGGCCCAGGTAGGTGTAGCCCAGCACCAGGCGGTGCTCCACCGGGCCGGTACGCACGGTGCCGCGCACGCCGGCCTCGGCCGAGACCGTATCGGTGTAGCCCTTCTGGTTGTAGGTGATGCCGGTGTAGTCGCCGTTGGGCCGGACATTGTTGGCGCGCGTGCCGTTGATAAAGCCGCTGTACTTGTAGTGCAGCGAGCCCAGGCCGGCGTACGCGGTCCAGTCGCGCGCGAGGTCGACCTCGCCGCGCGCGACGATGGCGTTGTTGTCGAGCCGGCCATGCGTGCCGGGCAGGATATTGGTGCCGGCCCTGGGCGGCGCCGGCACGGTGCTGGCGAACGAGGCCATCCAGGCGCTGCCGTTGCGCACCTCCGCTTCATCGGCGTAGGCATCGAGCGAGGCGCGCACGCGCTCGCCGGCATAGTCCAGCGCCACCGCACCCAGGGCGCGGCGTTTGGATTGCCCGTCGATGCCGGTGCGGCCATTGCCATAGGCGCCGTTCACGCGCACGCCGAACGCATGGTCCGGACCGAAGCGGCGCCCGATATCGACGCTGGCGCCGGCATGGCCTTCGGAAAGGTAGTTGGCCGACAGCCGCGTCAGCGGCGTGTCCGCGGCGCGCTTGGGCACCAGGTTGATCACGCCGCCGACGGCACCGCTCGGGGCCATGCCGGTCAGCATGGCGGTGGGGCCGCGCAGCAGTTCGACCCGCTCGACGAACTCCGTGGGCGCATGCCCGTAGGGCGCCAGCCCGTACATGCCGTTCAGGGCGAGGTCGCTGGACGAAATATCGAAACCGCGCACGGTGTAGTTCTCGTACAGGTGTCCGGCCGAGGTGGTGAAGCGCACCGTCGGGTCGTTGGCCAGCACGTCGCCGATGGTGTGGGCCTGCTGGTCTGCGATGGCCTGCGCGGTATAGGCGGCGCTGCTGTAGGGCGAGTCCATGGCATCGGCATTGCCCAGAAACCCCAGCCTTGCGCCGCGTGCCACCTGGCCGCCCGCGTAGGGGGGCGTCAGCGCTTCGGCGTCGTGGCGGGCGGCGCTCACGGTCACCGCGGGCAGGGTGGCGCCGTTGGCTTCCGGGGCGCCGGCGCGCACGGCTTTGACGGCAAAGCCGTTGGGCACGCGCACCGCGTGCAGGCCGGTATTGCGCAGCAGCGCGGCCAGCGCCTCGTCGGGCGCGTAGCGGCCCTGCAGCCCCTCGGTGCGGCGCTCGGCGAGGTCGGCTGCGTCGTAGGACACCAGCACGCCCGATTCCAGGCCGAAGCGCGTCAGCGCGGGCTGCAGCGCGCCGGCCGGGATCGCATAGCCGCGCGCCGCGGCGCCGGGCGCCGGCACGGGTTCCGCGGCCACTGCAGCGAGCGGCCAGGTGGCGGCCGACAAGGCCAGCGCCTGCCCAACGGCGAGCACGCTGCGCCGGATGCGCAGGGCAGCGGGCCGGCGCGTGCCGGCGGGCAGGGTTGGCAGATGAAGCTTGCCCATGAAACAGTCCTTTCAGAATGCGGCCGGAAATCAGCCTTTCCTCTGTCAGGCCACTTGAAGCAGGCAAACCCCTCAGTCAAGCGCAACAAAAATCTCTATTGGCGATGCCGGCTGATAGATGTCCGGACTGAATTCACGCCCTGCGCCGCACGCTGACCCAGTAGCGCGTCCAGCGCTCGACGCTGACGGGCAGCAGGTGGGGCAGGGCATCGAGCACCCGGTCGGTGTCGTCCAGCGGGAAGATGCCCGACACGCGCAGGCCGGCCGCATCGCCGCTGCAGCCGAGACGGCCATGGCGGTAGCGCGCCAGCTGCGCCAGGAAGCGGTCCAGGCGCATGTCGTGCACAGCCAGCATGCCTTGGGTCCAGGCAGTATCGGCAACGTCGCTGGCCTCGGGCGGATCGATCTGCGCGCGGCTGAAGCGCGTGCGCTCGCCGGCCTGGAGCACGCGCGGCACCGCGGCCGGATCGGCCGGGCGAATTTCGACGGCGCCCGCCTGCACCGCCACGGCGGTCGTCACTTCGTCGTGCAGTTGCACGGTGAAGCGGGTGCCCAGTGCGCGCAACGTTCCCTGCGCGGTGCCGACCCGGAAGGGCCTGGCCAGCACGTCCGTCCCTGTTGCCACGGCGATGGCGCCGCGCAGCAGCGTGACCCGGCGTTCGGCATCGCCGTAGTGCACGGCGATGGCGCTGTCGGTATCCAGGTCGATCCCGGTGCCGTCCTGCAGCGTCACGCGCCGGCGTTCGCCGATGCCGGTGGCATGGTCGGCCCGCCATGCCAGCAGCGCACCGCCGCGCTGCCATTGCCACGACCCCGCGGCCACGACGGTGGCAGCCATCAGCGCGATGGCGCGGCGCCGGCCGCGGCGTGGCGGCGGGCTTGCCAGCGTGGCCCGCGCCACGCCGCGCGGCATCACTGCCATGGCGGCACTGCAGTCATGCAGGTGTTGCCAGGCGCGCTCATGGTCGGGATGCTCGGCACGCCAGCGCGCGCAGCCTTCGCGGCTCGCCGGCGTAGCGTCAGGCGACAACAGCGTCAGCCACCACTGCGTCGCGCGCAACGTGATCGCGGCATCGATGGGAGGTTGCGGTGCGCCCGGTAACGACATGCGGCGCAGCTCAGGCAGGAAAACAGCACTGGTGCAGCGCCCTGACGATATAGCGCTGCACCGTGGCCACCGACACGCGCAGCTCGCTGGCGATGGCCGCCTGCGGCATGCCGTCGAGCTGGAACAGCAGGAAGGCGCGTCGCACCGCCGCGGGCAGGGTGTTCAGGCGGCGGTCGAGCTCGGCCAGGGTCTCGAGCAGCAGCGCGCGCGTTTCCGGATCCGGGGCCTCGGCTTCGGGCAGCGCTGCCAGCGCCTGCTGGTAGGCCGTCTCGAGCGCCTGGCGGCGATGAAAGTTCGCCACCAGCCCGCGTGCCACCGTGGCCAGGAAAGCGCGCGGCTCGCGCGCGGCGATCGGCGCCTCGCGCGCCAGCAGCCGCACGAAGGTGTCGTGCGCCAGGTCGGCCGCGTGCCCCGCTTGCCCCGCGTTCGCCAGGCGCCGGCGCAGCCAGCCATGGAGCCAGCCGTGATGGTCTAGGTAGAGCGTGCGGACTTCATCGTTGAGCGTAGGCTCGGCGGCGGGCATGGCGCGGAAAACTCGGGCACGGACAAACAGCCTCGCATTGTATTCTCAAATGATAATGATTCGCAATACGAGCCAAGCTCGATGGCCGCGCGGGATCCGGTCACGCCACCTCGCGCAGCGCCGTCCGGCGCGGCACGGCCGCATCGGCGGCGGGCCGCAGCGACGGATACCCCGCCGCAAACACCAGCCGCCCGCCCGACCAGGTGTGCGTGACCATCGGCTGGCCCGCCACCTCGGAAACCGCGATCACGTCGGCGCGCAGGCCCGGCGCCAGGCGGCCGCGGTCGTCCAGCTGGCAGGCATCGGCGGGGTGGGCGGTGACCAGCGCCAGCGCCTGGTCCAGCGGCAGCCCGGCCTGGCGTCCGGCGGCATACGCGGCGGCGATCAGGGTGGAGGGCTGGTAGTCCGAGCACAGGATGGTGCCGGCGCCCGCCCGGATCGCATCGATGGCGCGCATCGATCCGCTCTGGCTCTTGCCGCGCAGCACGTTGGGCGCGCCCAGGATGGTCGGCAGCGCACGGGCGCAGGCGGCCTGCGCGGTCTCCAGGTTGATCGGGAACTCGCTCATGCGCACGCCCAGCGCGTGCATGGCGGCGATGCGCTGCGGCGAATCGTCGTCGTGGCTGGCGGTGGGAATGCCCAGCGCGTGCGCCACGGCAACCAGCCGGTCGACGCGCTCGTGCGCGCCCTCCATCGCCACGGCTTTCTGGCGCGCTGCATCGGTGGCGGCGTCGCGGCTCATGCCGTGGTTGCCCATCATGTAGGCCAGGTAGGCGTCCATGGTCTTGAACTGGCCCTGGCCGGGCGAGTGGTCCATCACCGAGAGCAGGTCGACCACGCCTTCGGCCATCAGCGCCTCCAACACCGGCACGGCGCCGGCGTCGGCGACCTCGTAGCGGCAATGGACGCGGTTGTCGACCAGGCTGTGCTGCCGGTAGGCGGCGATCGTGCGCACCACCGTGGCCGCGGTGTCGACGTTGCGCACGCCGAACTGGTTGCCGGCGAACGACAGCGCGTGATAGGGCGTGGTGATGCCGGCCGCGGCGTTGCGGCGGTCGACCTGCGCCACGGCGAAGTCCAGCGGGAACAGCACGCTGGCGCGCGGCTCCACCTCTTTCTCGATCGCGTCGCAATGCACGTCCACCAGGCCGGGCATCACGGTGTGGCCATGCAGTTCGACCACGGTGGCGTGCGCGGGCACGGCCGCGGGTGCCGGCTCGATCGCCGCGATGCGGCCATCCTCGAGCAGCAGCGCGCTGTCGTGCAGCACGCGGTCGGGCAGCACCAGGGTGGCGTGGGTCAGGTAGGTCGCAGGCATGTCTGGCTCCGTTCGGGGCGGTTCGGTTCAGGCGGGGGCGGTGGTGGTAGCGGTAGCGGGGTGCAGCGGCAGCAGGCGCGTGGCCACGGCATCGCGCACGGCTTCGTCGTGGAAAATGCCGATCAGCGCGCGGCCCTCGGCCAGGGCTGCGCGGATCAGCGCGACCACCACGGCACGGTTGTCGGCGTCCAGCGAGGCGGTGGGCTCGTCCAGCAGCAGGATCGGATGGCCGCCGATCAGGCCGCGCGCGATATTGACGCGCTGCTGCTCGCCGCCCGAGAAGGTGGCGGGCGGCAGGTCCCACAGCCGGCGTGGCAGGTTCAGCCGCGCCAGCAGTTCGGCCGCGCGCGCGCGCGCCTCATCCTCGCCGGCGCCGCGCTGCCGCAGCGGATCGGCCACCACGTCGAGCGCGCCCACGCGCGGGATCGCGCGCAGGAACTGGCTGACATAGCCGATTACGTCGCGGCGCAGCTGCAGCACGCGCTGCTCGCTGGCCTGGCCCAGCTCGACCCACGGCGCGCCGTCGGCGCTGGTGTCGCGCAGCCGGATGCTGCCTTCGGTGGCAAGGTAATTGCCGTACAGGCAGCGCAGCAGCGTGCTCTTGCCGGTGCCGGACGGCCCGGACAGGACCAGGCATTCACCGCGCGCGGCATCGAAATCGATCGCGCGCAACACCGGCAGGCGGATGCCGCCCTGGTTATGCAACGTAAACATCTTGCCGAGGCCGCGCACCTCGACCAGCTTCTGTGCTTGTTCTGCGTGCATCGTGTTCAGCCCTGCAGGATGGAAGAAACCAGCAACTGCGTGTACGGATGCTGGGGATCGTCGAGGATCTGGTCGGTCAGGCCCTGCTCGACCACGCGCCCGCCCTGCATCACCAGGGTGCGGTGCGCCAGCAGCCTGGCCACCGCCAGGTCGTGTGTGACCAGCACCGCGGCCAGGTCCAGGTCCGCCACCAGGCGGCGTAGCAGGTCCAGCAGCCGCGCCTGCACCGACACGTCGAGCGACGCCGTGGGCTCGTCCATGAACACCAGGCGCGGATGCGTGACCAGGTTGCGCGCGATCTGCAGCCGCTGCTGCATGCCGCCGGAAAAGGTGCCGGGCACGTCGTCCAGCCGCGCCAGGTCGATCTCCATCTTTTCCAGCCAGTTGCCGGCGACTTCGCGCAGGTTGCCGTAGTGGCGCTCGCCCACGGCCATCAGCCGTTCGGCGATATTGGCGCCGGCGCTGACCTGCATGCGCAGGCCGTCGCGCGCGTGCTGGCGCACGAAGCCCCAGTCGGTGCGCGCCAGCAGCCGCAGGCGCGCGCCGGACAGGGTGGCCAGGTCGGTCAGGCCGGATTCGCGCATGGCGTAGCTGACCGTGCCGCGCTGCGCCGGCGCCTGCATCGACAGCGCCTGCAGCAGCGTGCTCTTGCCCGAGCCCGACTCGCCCACCACGCACAGCACTTCGCCCGGATAGAGGTCGAAGCTGACGTCATGGCAGCCATGCAGGCCATCCCAGGTGCGCGTCAGGTTGCGCACCGACAACAGCGGAGCGGCGCTCATTGCGCACCTCCGGCAGCGGTGTCGACGGCTTGCGCGGCCTGGCGGCCGGCGCAGTACTCGGTATCCGAGCACACGAACCGGCGCGTGCCGGCGTCGTCGGTGATGATCTCGTCCAGGTAGCTGTCGGTGGCGCCGCACTGCGCGCAGCAGTTGGACCACGACTCCACCGTGAAGGGGTGGTCGGCAAAGTCCAGGCTCTTGACGGCGGTGTAGGGCGGCACCGCATAGACGCGCTTTTCGCGGCCCGCGCCGAACAGCATCAGCGCCGGGCTGCGGTCCAGCTTGGGGTTGTCGAACTTGGGGATGGGCGAGGGCCGCATCATGTAGCGCTGGTTGACGATCACGGGGTAGTCGTAGGTGGTGGCGATGTGGCCGTGGTGCGCGATGTCCTCGTACAGCTTGACGTGCATCGCGCCGTATTCCGCCAGCGCATGCATGGTGCGGGTCTCGCCTTCGCTGGGCTCAAGCCAGCGCAGCGGCTCCGGGATCGGCACCTGGAACACCACGGTCTGCCCCGCGCGCAGCGGCGTTTCGGGAATCCGGTGGCGGGTCTGGACGATGCTGGCCGCGGTGGTGCGCTCGGTGGTCGGCACGCCGGTGACGCGGGCGAAGAAGCGGCGGATATTGATGGCGTTGGTGGTGTCGTCCGAGCCCTGGTCGATCACCTTGAGCACGTCGTCCTTGCCGATGATCGCGGCCGTCACCTGGATGCCGCCGGTGCCCCAGCCATACGGCAAGGGCATTTCGCGGCTGCCGAACGGCACCTGGTAGCCAGGAATCGCCACCGCCTTCAGCAAGGCGCGGCGCAGCATGCGCTTGGTCGACTCGTCGAGATAGCCGAAGTTGTAGTGCTCGTCGCGGGCGATGCCCGCGGCCATGGTGGTGTCGGCGGCGCTCATGCCAGCGTCTCCTCTTGCGGCTGCGGCTGCGGCTGCGGCTGCGGTGGCGCCGCCACGGACGCGGGCATGGCGCTGTCCGGCACGTCGGCGCCCTCGGCACGCAGCCGGCGCAGCAGCTCCAGGTTGGCCTGGAAATCCACGTAGTGCGGCAGCTTCAGGTGCTGGACAAAGCCCGAGGCCTCGACGTTGTCGCTGTGGTACAGCATGAATTCGATATCGTTGGCCGGCGCGTCGGCGGCCTCGCCGAGCGCTTCGGCGCGCATGGCGCGGTCCGCCAGTGCCATCGACATGGCCTTGCGCTCGTTGTAGCCGAACACCAGCCCATAGCCGCGGGTAAAGCGCGGCGCCTCGTCGGCATTGCCGGCGAACTGGCTCACCATCTGGCATTCGGTCAGCTCGATCGCGCCGATGGTGACGGCAAAGCCGAGCTCTTCGACGAACAGCTCCACCTCGGCCGTGCCGTAGCGGATCTCGGCCGCGAACGGGTGCGAGTTGCCGTAGCCGCGCTGGGTCGAGTAGCCCATCGACAGCAGGAAGCCCTCGTCGGCGCGCGCCAGGTTCTGCAGACGCGCGGCGCGGCCGGCGGGGAAGCTCAGCGGCTCGCGCGTCAGGTCGGGCGGGGCGGGGTCGCCGGCGGGAATCGCGTCGGCTTCGACCAGGTCGTCCGCTTCCAGCAGGCTGGTCACGCGCGGCATCGCGGCGGCGAGCGGTTCCTGATCAGCGGGCAAAGGCTGCGGCGCGCGGCCGGTTTCGAGCGAGAAATCCAGCAGCCGCTGCGTGTAGTCGTAGGTGGGCCCGAGAACCTGGCCGCCCGGCACGTCCTTGAAGGTCGACGAGATCCGGCGCTGCAGGCGCATCGCGCCGGTATCGAGCGGCTGCGTATAGCCGAAGCGCGCCAGCGTGGTGCGGTACGCGCGCAGCAGGAAGATGGCCTCGATCTGGTCGCCGGCGGCCTGCTTGAGCGCCAGCGCCGCCAGGTGCGGGTCATACAGCGAGCCCTCGGCCATCACGCGCGACACCGCCAGCGGCATCTGCTCGCGGATCTGTGCCAGCGTCAGTTCCGGCACCGCGGTGTCGCCGCGGCGATAGGCGTCGAGCATCCGGTAAGAATTGAGGATGGCGCGTTCGCCCCCTTTGACGGCTACGTACATGTCAGTCCTCCACGATGGTGGTGCGCGTCAGCGCGCAGAACCGGTCGCCGCTGCACAGCAGCAGGTCCACGCCGAGCGGGAAGCCGGCGTTGTTGGCGCGCCAGGCCGCGCGAAAGCCCGCCGGCAGGCCGGCAACACGCAGCGCTTGCGTGTGCTCGATGCCGGGGCCCCGCAGCGTCAGGGCCTCGCCGTCGGTGAGCGAGGCCACTTCCACCAGCAGCGTGGCCGAGCGGTCCGGGAAGGCCGGGTTGCCCTGCGCGCAGTCCGTGAGCGCCGGCATGGCATGGCCGGCCGGCACGCAGACGAAGGCCGCGGCGCCGGGCGCTTCCGTCAGCCGGCAGCCGCAGTGAAAGCGCAGGAAGGCACGCGCCGCGGCCGGCACGGCGGCGGGCAGCCAGACCGGGGTATCGGCGTCGGCCAGCGTCAGCAGCAGCGCGGCCAGCGCCGGCGACAGGCCGTCCGGCAAGCCGCTGCGGGCCGGCAGCGTCTGCAGCTGGCCCGGGTGGGCAAACGCCCGCAGCGCGGCGCGGAACACCTGCTGGGCGTCATCCACCGGATCACTAAAGCCGGGCAGCAGCGCGGCGGCCGGCGTGGACAGCATGGGTTGGGCGGCGGGCATCTCAGTCTTCTCCGCGGACCATGGTGAAGAACTCGACGCGCGTCTGCGCGGCCATGGCCGCCGCGTGCGCGGCGCGGCTGGCGTGTGCGTCGGCCAGCGGTGCGAGCACCAGGTCCTGCACGCGCTGGTGCCAGGCCGGACGCTGCAGCAGCGCGTCCAGCACCGCGGCCTGCTCGGCATGGCGCACGCTGCGCCCCTGGACATAGGCGACGCCGGCGGCAGCGTCGGCGGCGCCATCCTCCAGCACCACCGCGCAGCGCGTTACCGTGATTTCGCCGAGGTTGAACTGGGCCCCGGTGCCGCCCGCGCGGCCCCGCACCATCGCCATGCCGGCCTCGGGCTTGCGCAGCAGCCGGTAGGCGGGCAGGGCCTGCGCCTGCGCAAGCCTCTGGTAGGCGCCGTCGAGCGCATCGGTCGGCGCGGTGGCCAGAATCCGCAGCCAGGCGGCGCGGGCAGCATGGGCGGCGGGCACATCCGGCCGCGCGGTTTCGCTTTGCATCATCACCCCTATACGTCTATACGTTTAGATGTCGTTGCTGGAACACGCAGCCACTAGACCACAGCCAAATGAACGTTTCATGACGGGGCAGGGGATTGCTCGGGCACGCTGCCAGCGCGGCATGGCTGAGGCACAATCGCACGAGATGGGTTAACGCTTGATGACAAGAGGACAGCGCAAGATGTCTGATCGAGAAGTGGAACGGGGTTCGGGGGTCGCGGTGTGGCGCCAGATTGGCGAGGCGCTGGCGGACGACATCCGCAAGAAGCTGTACCTGCCAGGCGAGCAATTGCCGCCGGAGCCGGAGCTCGCCAACCGTTTCGCCGTGAACCGGCACACCATCCGCCGCGCCATGGGCGAGCTGGAACTGAGCGGGCTGGTGCGGATCGAGCAGGGCCGCGGCACCTTCGTGCAGGAGCACGCGATCGACTACGCCATCGGGCGCCGCACGCGCTTCTCGCAGAACCTGGCGGCGCAGGGCGTGCGCGGCCATACCGAAGTCGTCGCCAGCCAGGTGGTGCGCGCGCCGGAGGTGGCCAAACAGCTGGGGCTGGCGCGCACCGCGGAGCTGCTCCATGCGCAGATGATCGGCAAGGCCGAGGACCGCACCATCGACGTGGCCGAGCACTACTTCGACCTCAAGCGCTTTCCCGGCATCGACGAGGTGCTGCGCGCCAGGCAATCCGTATCGCGCGCGCTGGCCCATTACGGCATTGCCGACTACACCCGCAAGTGGTCGCGCATCACCGCGGCGATGCCGAGCGCGCCGGTGGCGCGGATGCTGAACCAGCCCAAGACCCGCCCGGTGCTGCAGGTCGAGGCGCTGAACGTCGATATCGACGGCAACCCGGTGCAGTACAGCGTGGTGCGCTTTGCCGGCGACTGGGTGCAGCTGACGGTGTCCGACCGTGAGTGACGCTGTCGCGCGGGATTGGTCTAGACATCCGGCTGTCATCTGCCTGCGCTACTGTCTGCGGTCAACCCCACCAAACCGGGGCAGTCCGCGCCTGCGCGCGCGTGATGCCGCTGGTAACCTTGCCGCATGACTCAAGCCGCGTACCGCTACGCCATCTACCTGTCGCCATCCGGCCCGCTGGCCACCTTCGGCAATCATTGGCTGGGGCGCGACGCCGACACCGGCGCCATGCTGCCTCCGCCCGCCGACCTGCCCGCCGCGCCGCCCGAGTGGATCGAGGCGCCGGCCCACTACGGCCTGCATGCCACCCTGAAGCCGCCATTCCGGCTTGCCGACGGCGCCAGCGCGGCGATGGTCGATGCCGCCGCGCGGGATCTTGCGCGCCGGCAAACGCCGTTCGAGGCGCCGCTGGCGCTGCGCGCGCTGCGTGGTTTTGTCGCATGGACGCTCGCCGCCGGCGGCTCGCCGCCGATGCAGGCGCTGGCCGACGCCTGCGTGCTGGCCTTCGACCCCTTGCGCGCGCCGCCTTCGGCGCAGGAACTGGCCAGGCGCACCGCGGACCAGCTGAGCGCAGCAGAGCGCCGCATGCTCGACGCATGGGGCTACCCGTATGTGTTCGGCACCTTCGTGTTCCATATCACGCTGACCGGCATGCTCGATGCTGACAGCCAGCGCGCCGCGATCGCGCAGCTTGAAGCAGCCAGCGGCAAGCTGCTGCAAGCGCCGTTGCGTGTGGACCGCATCAGCGTATTCGTGCAGCCGGCCCAGGGCGAGGATTTTGTCGTCGCCCGCCATTACGGCTTCGACGGCAGCACCGCGGACGGCGCCGGCGCGGCGTATCTGGGCGCATGAGCGCGGCAACCGTGGCCGACGGGCACGGCCTGTTCTACCTGATGGGACCGTCCGGCAGCGGCAAGGACTCGCTGCTGCGCGCGCTGCGCGAGCGCCTGGGCGCGGATCACCGCATTGTCATCGCCCATCGCTACATCACCCGCGCCGCCGATGCCAACGAGGCCTCGGTGGCGCTGACACCCGAGGAATTCCACCGCCGCCGCGCGCTGGGCTGCCTGGCGCTGGACTGGCACAGCCACGGCCTGCACTACGGCATCGGCATCGAGATCGAGCAGTGGCTGGCGCGCGGCCTGACGGTGATCGTCAACGGCTCGCGCGAGTACCTGCCACAGGCGGTGGCACGCTACCCGAAGCTGTGCGCGGTACACGTGCGGGTGCAGCCGGAAGTGCTGGCGGCGCGCCTGCGCCAGCGCGGACGCGAAGCGGAAGATGCGATCGCGAAACGGCTGGCCCGCGCGCGGCAGGCGTTCGCCGTGCCGCCGGGATGCCGGCTGGTCGAGATCGACAACAGCGGCGGGCTGGAGAGCGCGGTGGCGGCGCTGGCGCAACTGGTAGGCGCCGCGCCTCCGGCGGCACGGCAGGCCTGAGTTCAGAGCCCGACGCTGAAGCTGATGCCATGCTCGGTAAAGCCGAGCTGGCGATAGAACCGGTGCGCGCGCAGGCGTCGCGCACTGGATGACAGCGCCAGCTTGGCGGCACCGGCTTCCCGCGCCAGCCGCATCGCCTCGCGCATCATGGCCTTGCCGATGCCCATGCCGCGCGCGGCCGGCGCCACCACCACGGCTTCGACGATCGCCTCCGGACGCCCGTCGTGGACCATCACCGGGAACACCAGCAGGCTGAAGGTGCCGAGCGGCACCTCATTCGCGCCCACCATCATGTAGCAGCGGTAGTCCGGATAGCGGCGCATGGTGGCATAGCGCTCGCGCATGGTGGCGAGCGGCAGCGGCGCCTCGCCGTCCATCGCGGCCAGCAGCGCGGACAGGTGCAGCAGCTCCGCGTCGGAGCCGCGCACTTCGCGCAGCGCCAGCGAGACTTCGGTGGTCGGCATGGCGTTCAGACCAGCACCTTGCGGATCTGGGCCGACAGGATGTCGATGGCCGAGACGAACACGATGATGATGATCATCACCGCGCAGGTCTGCCCGTACTGGAAGCTGCGGATGATTTCCCACAGCACGGTGCCGATGCCGCCGGCGCCGACGATGCCCACCACCGACGCCGAGCGCACGTTGGACTCGAAACGGTACAGCGCGAACGACAGCCACAGCGGCAGCACCTGCGGAATCACGCCGTAGACGATTTCCTCGACCGGGCCGGCGCCGGTGGCACGCACGCCTTCGACCGGACGCGGGTCGATGGCTTCTACCGCTTCGGCAAACAGCTTGGCCAGCACCCCGGTGGTATGGATCCAGATCGCCAGCACGCCGGCGAACGGGCCCAGCCCGACCGCGACGATAAACAGCATGGCGAACACCATTTCATTGATGGCGCGGCATGCATCCATGACGCGGCGCGCGGGCTGGTAGACCCAGGCCGGCACGATATTGGCCGAGCACAGCAGCCCCAGCGGCACCGCCACCACCACGGCCAGCGCCGTGCCCCACAGCGCGATCTGCACGGTCACCAGCATCTCGTCGAGGTAGTGGCGCCAGTCGCGGAAATCCGGCGGGAAGAAGTCGGCCGCGAACCTGGCCATGTTGTCCGAATCGCGCAGCAGGTCGAGCGGGCGCATGTCGGCGCCTTGCCAGGACAGGGCCAGCATGGCCAGCAGCACCGCCCAGGTCAGCGGCACGGCAAGGGGCGTGCGCGGCGGGCGCACATGGCTTCGGGGCGTGGGAGGCAGGCCAGGCGTGGCGGAGACGGTCATGGAGCGGTCCGGATATAGCGGGGATTGGAAAGCGGTGCGAGGCGGGCGGCGACAGCCGCCGCCCCGGTGAGACAGGTCGAACAGTGTGGTGGCGAACCGGTTACTGCGTGCTGCCGGCGCTGGCGGCGGCCTTGTCCAGCTCCGCCAGGCGGCGGCTCACGTCGGACAGGCGCTTTTCCTTGTCGGCGGCGGCCAGCGTGGTGTCGGATTCGATCTTGGCCTTTTCGCGCGCCAGCTCGATCTGGCGGATCGGCACCAGCTGGGCGTCGTTCGAGGCGCGGAAGCCCTGGTAAGTCAGGCCGGCCAGCACCTGCTTCTCGCGCGCCGCGTCGGTGCCCTTGCCGTAGTTGACGAAGAAGGTCTGGATCTTCTTCTTCAGTTCCGGCGCCAGGTCCTTGCGGTAGACCATCGGGTCGGCCGGGATCAGCGGCGACTTCCACAGCACGCGCACCTGGTCATAGGCGTTCTTGCCTGTGTTGATGCGGTAGCGCTCCATGTTCTCGGTGTTGTTGACGGCCACGTCGACCTGCTTGTTCAGCACCGACAGCAGGTTGGTTTCATGGTTGCCGATGCGCACCGCCTTGAACAGCGTCTTGGGCTCGACCTTGTTGGCGCTCCACAGGTAGAAGCCCGGCACCGCCGTGCCCGAGGTGGAGTTGGGGTCGCCGGCGCCGTAGGTCAGGTCCTTGCCGCGCCTGATCACGTCCTCGACGCTCTTCAGGTCGCTGTCCTTGTTGACCACCAGCACCGACCAGTAGCCCGGGTTGCCGTCCTTGTCGATCACCGACGCAAACACCTCGCCGCTGGCGCGGTCGACCGCTTCCATGGCCGACTTGTTGCCAAACCACGCGATCTGCACCTTGTTGAAACGCATGCCTTCGATGATGCCGGCATAGTCGGAGGCGAAGAACGGCTTCACCGGCACGCCCAGGGTCTTGCTCAGGTCGTCGATCAGCGGCTGCCAGGCGGTCTTCAGGTTGGACGACGATTCGGTCGAGATGAAGCCGATGTTCAGGCTCTTTGCCTCCTGGGCGAAGGCAGGCAGGGCGGGGAGGGCAACCGCGGCCGAGGCCGCGACGGCGATGAAGGTTCTGCGAAGCATGGGCAACTCCGATGGAAAGCGGTTTGGGGAATGGGGCTGCGCCAACCGCTCAGGCGGCGGCCAGGTTCATCGTGACCAGCGCCGGCGCCGGCATGGGCGCGGCGCTGTCGTCGTCTTCAGGGATGGCATCGCGCAGCAGTTCGTCCGCTTCGGTGCCGTAGAGGTCGCGCAGCATGGCCGGCGTCAGCGCGGCCGAGGGGCCGTCATAGACCACCTTGCCGTGGCGCAACGCCACCACGCGCGGGCAGTAGCGCATGGCTACGTCCACCTGGTGCAGCGACACCACCACCGCCACCTTGCGGGTGCGGTTGATCTGCCTGAGCAGCGACATCACGCGGCGCGAGGATTCGGGATCGAGCGAGGCGATCGGCTCGTCGGCCAGGATCACGCTGGCGTTCTGCACCAGCGTGCGCGCAATCGCGGCGCGCTGCTGCTGGCCGCCCGACAGCGTCGAGGCACGCTGAAAGGCATAGTCGTCTATACCAACTTGCGCAAGCGCATCGAGCCCCCTGCGGATTTCGTCGGCCCTGAACGCGCGCAGCAGGCCGCGCCATTTGGGTACACGCGCCAGCATGCCGACCAGCACATTGGTGATGACCGGCAGGCGTCCCACCAGGTTGAACTGCTGGAACACGAATCCGATCTCGCGCCGCACCTGGCGCACGTTGCCGGCCAGGCGGCCGTTGCGCTGCACGTGGCGGCCGTTGACCAGGATCTCGCCGGCGCCGGCGTCGCCGGTGACGAAGCCGGCCACGTGGCGCAGCAGCGTAGACTTGCCGGATCCGGACGCGCCCAGCAGCGCGACCATCTCGCCCGGTGCGATCTGCAGCGTGACATCGTCAAGCGCCTTGCGGTCCGCACGGAACGATTTGCTCAGGCCGCGGACTTCAATTGCGTGCGTCATGTCGACTCCCTGACTTGATTGACCTGCGCATTCTGGCGGGGGTGGATGACAGAACGATGACTGGAAGACCGATCCGGCGCGGTCATCGGACACAGGTTTGGGCGGGCGAGGCCCGGGAGCCGGTAAAGTCTCGCTTATTTCCCGCGCCGGCTGCGCTGTGTGCCGGCGCACCACGGTCAGACGATCTGATATGAACCAAACTCTTCACAAGGCAATGCAAGCCATTGCCGCCGCCGCGGCGCTGCTTTGCGGCGCCGGTGCCGGTGCCGGTGCCCATGCTGCCGAGCGTGTCGATGCGGCCGCGCTCAGGCGTGTCGTCGACGCGGCAATCCAGCCTCTGATGCAGGCGCACGATGTGCCGGGCATGGCCGTGACTGTCACGGCCGGCGGCAAGCAGTACGACTTCCACTACGGCGTCGCCGCCAAGAGGGAAGGACGCAAGGTCGACGCCGATACGCTGTTCGAGATCGGTTCGGTCAGCAAGACCTTCACCGCGACGCTGGCCGCCTATGCGCAAGCCCGCGGCGACCTGTCGCTGACCGACAATGCGGCGAAGCACCTGCCGCAACTCGCGGGCAGCAGCGTGGGCGCGACCAGCCTGCTGGACCTGGGCACGTATGCGGCCGGCGGGCTGCCGCTGCAGTTTCCTGAGGCCGTCACCGACACCGGCAAGATGGTCGACTATTTCCGCGACTGGCGTCCCCGCTACGCCCCCGGCACCCACCGGCAATACTCGAATCCCAGCATCGGCCTGTTCGGCTACCTGGCCGCGCGCAGCATGGGCCAGCCGTTCGACGTGCTGATGGAGAAGACACTGTTCCCCGCGCTCGGGCTGCGCAGCACCTACATCACGGTGCCGAAGGCGCGCATGAAGGACTATGCCTATGGCTACGCCAGGGGCGGCAAGGCGGTCCGCGTCACGCCGGGCGTGCTGGATGCCGAGGCCTACGGCGTCAAGACCACGTCGGCCGACATGATGCGCTTCGTCATGGCCAATATCGACAGCAGCGGGCTGGACCAGACCCTGCAGCGCGCGCTGGCCACCACCCGCACCGGTTACTTCAAGGTCGGCGACATGGTGCAAGGGCTGGCGTGGGAAATGTACCCCTGGCCGGCATCGCGCGACAGCGTGCTGGCAGGCAGCTCGCCGCAGGTGGTGTTCGAGGCCAACCCGGTGGCGCGACTGGAGCCGCCGCAGCCGGCGCGCAGCGCCATGCTGGTCAACAAGACTGGCTCGACCAATGGCTTCGGCGCCTATGTCGCTTACGTACCGTCGCAGCGCATCGGCATCGTGATGCTGGCAAACAAGAACTACCCGGTCGCGGAGCGGGTGAAGGCGGCGTTCAAGGTGCTGCAGTATCTGGACGGACAGCCGGTGGGGGAAGGCAAGCCTTGAGGGGCGATTGAGGCGGTTGACTTCGTGGATGCGCCGGCCCTCACCCCCGCCCCTCTCCCGCAAGCGGGAGAGGGGAGCAAACAAGCAGGTTCGGTACGTTCGTGGTGATCAATACCAACAACGCATGCGAGCGCCGCGACGCATTCCGTGCCCGGGCAGCAGACCTGAGATAGGGAGCGCGCGCAGCGCAGCCGAAGGCGTCCAACCGACAACGCAGTTAGAAGGCGGCCACCGACCTAAAGTCGGGTTCGTCCATCCGACCTCGAACGCCAGGCACATCCAGGTAGCGTCAGCAGGGTGGAACCACCAACCGCCGGACCGCAAGTCACCGCCGCTGGAACAACCGACGCCGCCTTAGCCAGCCGCTTAGGCGACGCGCTCTTTGCCTCCTTTCTGTCGCTCGGACAGAAAGGAGGTCGCCGGCTACGCCGGCGAAACAGCCGCGCCCGCCAAGCACCCGACCCCAACCAATATTTTTCACGCGTGACGGAATAGTCCAGCCCGCCCACGTGTATACGCAGGAAACCATCCCGACCCAGACCCACGCCAGTCCGTGGCCACCCGGAGACCCTGCGATGCAACGAAGTCCCTCACGCCATGGCGCCCGCACCACGGCACGCGCCCTGGCGGCACTGTGCCTGTCGGCCGCCAGCCTGGCCGCGCCGGCCCAGAACGCCCACCAGCACCCGGGCCAGTCGGCACCTCCGCCCTTCATCGCCAGCACCGCCAAGCCCTATGCCGCCCTGATCGACGACGCCATGAACGTAATGCACCACGGCATGACGCAGGCGCCCACCAACGGCGACCCGGACCACGACTTCGTCGCCATGATGATCCCGCACCACCAGGGCGCGATCGACATGGCCAAGGCGCTGCTGCTGTACGGCAAGGATCCGGCGCTGCGCAACCTGGCTCAGGGCATCATCACCGAGCAGCAGAACGAGATACGGCTGATGCAGGCGTGGCTGCAGCGCCACCAGGCCCAGCCATCGCAGGTCACGCCGCGCTGACCATGCCAACCGCATCCATCCCCCTTACCGCCATGAAGAAAAACACCCTTGTCGCCCTGGCCATTTCCCTCGGCGCGCCACTGGCCACCGCCGCCCCGCAACCACAGGACCGCGTCTACACCGCCGACCAGAACAGCAACACCGTGTCGGTGATCGACCCCGCCGCCAACCGGCTGCTGGGCCAGATCCGGCTCGGCAATGCACGGCCCGACGTGCTGTCGCCGCTGTACAAGGGCGAACTCAACGTACACGGCCTGGGGTTCTCACCGGACCACCGGACGCTGATCGCCATCTCCAATGGCTCCAACTCGGTCGCGTTCATCGATACCGCCACCAACCGGGTCAAGGGCATCGCCTATATCGGCCGCTCGCCGCACGAGGGCTTCTTTACCGCCGATGGCAAGGAGGTATGGGTGGTGGTGCGCGGCGAAGACTATATCTCCGTGATCGATCCCGCCACCTTCCGCGAAACCCGGCGCATCCCGACCACGGCAGGGCCGGGCATGGTGCTGTTCCACCCGGCGGGCAAGCTGGCCTTCGTCGTCTCCAGCTTCAATCCGGTGGTCGACGTGATCGACGTCAGGGCCCGCAAGGTGGTGAAGCGGCTGGACGTGGCCAGCCCGTTCTCGCCCTTCCTGCAGTTCACGCCCGACTTCAAGGAAGTCTGGATGACGCACAAGGACGTGGGCAAGGTCACGCGCATCGATACCGGGAAGCTGGCCGTGAAAGGCGTGTTCGATACCGGCTTTATCACCAACCACCTGGCCTTTGCCCGCACCGCGCGCGGCACGCATACCTATGTCACGGTAGGTGGCGAGAACGTGGTGAAGGTGTTCACCACCGAGGCTACGCCCACGCTGGTCGCGACCATTCCCGTCGGCGCGCTGCCGCATGGCATCTGGGCGGCGGACGATGGCTCGCGCGTCTATGTCGGCCTGGAAAACGGCGACGCGGTGGATGTGATCGACACCGCCGACAACCGCGTCATCGCACGCGTGCCGGTGGGCCAGGCGCCGCA
Source organism: Cupriavidus taiwanensis (assembly GCF_900250075.1). Classification (NCBI taxonomy): domain Bacteria; kingdom Pseudomonadati; phylum Pseudomonadota; class Betaproteobacteria; order Burkholderiales; family Burkholderiaceae; genus Cupriavidus; species Cupriavidus taiwanensis. Next base: position 1,900,677 of record NZ_LT977071.1, on the reverse strand, counting down.
GGCGCTGGTCTATGTCAGCAATGCGGTGCCCGGCGGCGCCGGCACCGACAACCTGGTGCCGCGCGCGAACACCGAGCCGCTCAACGTTGCGCTCAAGCCGGTCCGCGGCGGCGACGCCAAAGGCTTTGTCGTGGCGCGCAACCTGGGCGTGGTCGACGCGCTCGAGGTCTCGCTGTTCAAGCTGAAGCCGGAAACGCAATACAGCGTCTACGCGGGCGGGCAGAAGACGCCGGTGGCAAGCTTCAGGACCAACCCGGCCGGCATGGCCAACGGCACCGCGATCGGGCCGCTGCGGGAGGTGGTGCCGACGCTGTCGCCGCAGGCGCCGTCACCGGTGCAGCTGGTGGTGATGGAGGGCAGCGCGCCGCCGGACCCGGCCAACGCGGTGCTGGTCAGCGCGCCCTGAGCGCGATCGCGAGCAGCGCGGCAGCACGGGGCAGGGTGCTCACGGCACATTGCTCTGGGTGAAATCGAACGGCTTGCCGGGCACGTCGTAGGCGCCGCCGAACTCGAACGGCGCATTGCCCGACTTGCCCACGCCGATATGCAACGGCGTATTCCCGCCTTGCAGGGCAATCGGCGCATAACGGTAGTTCATCACCTGCCTGCCGGTGTAGTCCGCAATGGTGATCACGCTGGTCAGCAGCGGGTTCTGCTGGGTCTCGTCCACCGTGATGGGGTCGACGATGCGCGAGTCCTGCAGCGTCTTCTCCACGGTCAGGCCCACCATGTCGACCAACTGGATCTTCTGCGCGCCACGCGAGACCACCCATAGCCGGGTGTTGGAATTGCCCAGTCCCACGTTGACATGGTGCTTCATGCTGGTGGGATTCTTGCCGACCTGCACGCTCAGCATCTCCTCGATCAGCTTCGGGTCGGGATTGCGGCCGGACTGCAGCCCCGCCACGGAGAACGCGCGGATCTTGCCTTCCTCCGTCGCCACCCAGGCGCGGCCGGGAATCGGCAGGATCGAGATCCTGACGGCCGTGGGCTTCTGCGGCAGGCGGACCGACTTGACGATGGCCGGCGCGTAGTTGTCGACGGCAAATACCGGCGGCCACTGGGCATCGCCCAGGCCGGTGTTGGCCAGCGTCGCTTGCAGCGCGGCATGGCTGCCTTCGAAGTAGGCCCGGTTGACCTTGTCGAACAGCGGCTTCAGATCGAGGAAGATCACCTTTTTCTCGGACTTCGAAATCACCGCCGCCACGCCGGCCCGGGACACCAGCTTGCCGTTGATGCCCGTGCGCGTGAAGCTCTTCTGGTTGACGCTGCTGGTGGCCGGGTTTACCTCCGTCTTGGTCCGGCTGGCGCCGCGGCGGCCGACCGGGTCGATCAGCCAGCCTTGCGTGCTGTTGTCCTGCATCACGCCAAAATCCGTTACCGCCGAGATGTCGGTCGGCGCCACCATGCCGGGCAGGTCGATAAAGCCCAGCAGCTTGATAAAGACGAAGTTGGACATATTGCGCAGGCCGGGGTAAAGACCCGGCCACGAGCCCGCGCTGGGATCATAGGGGCCGCCGACCTTGCTGCCATCGGCCAGGCTGCCCAGCGCCAGCACGGCCACCTGGCCCTTGAAGGCGACGGTATCCCAGATCGTCACCAGGGCGAATTCCGAGTTGGTCGTGATCGCAATCGCCGTAGGCACCTTGCCCGCGGGCAATTTCACGGCCGCCGAGTGCGAGGCGGTATTGCTGCCGACCGAGGCAATCAGCCCGTTCTGGAACGCGATCAAGGCCTGGGCACAGTCGTGTTCGCTGCAGCGGCCCATGGCAATCGGGCGCCTGGGCAATTCGCCGCCATTGGCCGCAATATGGTTTTTCAACTGGGGGTCGGTCGCGACATGCCCGTAAACCCACGGCAACTGCGGTTTCTCGGCAACCGTCCCGGCACTCAGCGCCAGCGTCAGCAGCGAGGTAACGCCAGGGTCCGACGCCGCATCGGCGCGATAAATGACATCCCCCATATTGCTGCCGTAATCGTTGCGGGAGCAATCCATCTGGCCCAGCTGATAGATGACCTTAAGGCTGTGATCCAGCTCGGACTTGGGAAACTCCTTCTGATAGCAGGGATTGCCGTGCGGATAGAAGGTCTTGTCGTCCGGCTGCCAGTGCGTTGGCGCCCCCGCCACCGGCCTGGTATTGGCCGGGCCGTAGCGATAGGCGATGGCCTCGTCGCTGCTGTAATCGGACGCGATCGCCAGATAGGCTTCCCGCACCAGCTTGCCTTCGGCATCCACGACGTCGTCGAACCATGGCCGCGGCGGTGCTGCCGGTACTGTCGCTGCGGGCGGCGGGCGTTCCGCGGGCACTTGCGCGGGAACCGGCTTGGCGGCCACCGCCCCCGATGCGGTACCAGACGGCACCGGCGCCGCGGTGCGGCGCTCGGGATCGCGTTCGCAGCCGGCCAGCGCCAGCATGACGACGCAGGGAGCCAGCGTCAGCTTGACGGCCCGACGCATGGCAGTGTGGTGCGATGGCAAGCGTTTCCCAGGCATGGGTCTTTATGCGGCGCAAAGGAGAATCGTGGGGCGCAAAGATTCGCCAGGTTGGACTTTGGCAGGTTTCCGGCCGCCGCTTAGTACGCCAGCACATATTTCTGGTGCCTTGGCTCGCGCGGCCGCACTCCATGTCTGCATTGTTATCGGTAATCGCCCCAATCGACGTTCCGGCGCCCTTGCATAGTGCGTTGCCGGTTCCGGCACGCTGCTTGCTTTTTGCCACAAAACGACATAGGTTTCCTCATGCATATCGGTTGAGCCATTGGTTCGCCGGCTGCATCAGGGGTCGAGAAACCGGCTGGCAAAGCGCGGGACCAAAACACAGGACCAAAACGCGCGCACAGGGCGGTTTCGATAAATCGAACTGGGAGGAATCGATTTGTCGTGGCGGCGTCGGCATTCCTCGCCAACGCCGCCTTGGTGTTTTCGTCGGCGGCCTTGCAGTCGGCTCGCCAGCCCGAGTATGACCGGCTCCCCTGGGCCCCCGCGATGATCCATCTGCCCCCGCGCGTGCAAAGCATGACGATCCGCATGAGAACGGTCGCCCTGTCGGCGGCCTTCATGCTGGTGGTATTTCTGCTGGTGACCTGGATGGTCTCGTACCAGATGGTCAGCCATTCCAGGCAGGACCGCAAACAGGTCCAGGCCGTCTACGTGGCCAGCAAGGAAAAGGAGCTGCGCCACTACGTTGAACTCGGGCACGCGACCCTGACCCGCATCGCCCAGGGCAGCGGCGAGGAAGCCGCGCTGCAGCAACAGGCGCTCGCTGCGCTGTCGCGCATGCATTTCGGCAATGACGGCTACTTCTTCGTCTACGATCGCCTCGGCAACGTGTTGCTGAATCCGGGCAGCATGGGCATCGACGGGGTCGATTTCTGCGACCCGGCCGATACCGGCAGCGACCAGGCCAGGATGCTGATCAGGCAGGCGCAAGCTGGCGGCGGCATTGTCCGGTACAACTGGATCAAGCCCTCCTCGCGTACCGAGGCACCCAAGATGTCGTATGTGCGGACCGCCGACAAATGGGGATGGGTGATCGGCGCCGGCCTCTATATGGACGACATCGAGCGCGAACTGGCCGCGTTCGATGCCAACGCCGCGCGCACGCTGCGCGATACGCAGATACGCCTGACCGCCTTCGCGATCGGCTCGGTGATGCTGATCAGCCTGGCCGGCCTGGCCTGGAACCTGCGCAACTCGCGCATCTCGGGCGAGAAGCTGCGGCGCCTGGCGCGGCGCGTGGTGAGCTCGCAGGAAGAGGAGCGCGCCCGCGTGGCACGCGAGCTGCATGATGGCGTGGTGCAGGTGCTGGTGTCGTCCAAGTACCTGCTCGAAACCGCCCAGGTGCATCTGGAGCAGGACCCCGGAACCGACCCGGACAAGGAGCGTCCGCCAGCGCGTCGCCACGCGCCGCAGGCACTGCTGGCACAAGGCCTGGGCCGGCTGCAGGAAGCGCTGGTCGAGATCCGGCGGGTCTCGCACGGGCTGCATCCGGCCTTGCTGAGCGACCTGGGGCTGGCCGCCGCGCTGCGCATGCTGGTCGAGCAGTTGCACCCGCCGCGCGCCGTGGAGGTGCGCTTCATCGAGCAGGGGGCCATCCCCGCGCTGTCGCAGGCGCAGCGCACCGCGCTGTTCCGGGTCGCGCAGGAGGCCTTGAACAACGCCCTCACGCATGCGCAGGCCGGCCGGGTCCAGGTCACGCTGGCCGGCAGCGGCCATCACGTGGCGCTGACGATCGAGGACAACGGTCGCGGCTTCGACCTGAACAAGGTCCGCGCCGACGGCAAGGGCGGCATCGGCCTGCGCAATATGCGCGAGCGCATCGAAAGCCTGGAAGGCAGCGACTTTGCCGTGCGCACCGGCCCTGGCGGCACGCGTGTCGAGGCACGTCTGCGCCTGCCGCAGCCAGCGCCCGCAACACCATCAGCCAGGCTCCCGGCCGGACGCGGCCTGGGCCGTCATTCCCCTGCGAGGAGGCCTGCCGCATGATCCCAAACCTTCGTGTGCTGCTGGTCGATGACCATCCGTTCGTGCTGGACGGCGTGCGCCTGCGCCTGGAGGCCACCGGGGAAATGACGGTGGTGGGCCAGGCAGCGAGCGTGGAGGAGGCCATCATCCTCGCCGGTCAGCACGACCCCGACCTGGTGGTGTCGGACATCCACATGCCCGATGCCAACGGCCTGCAGCTTGCGTCGCGCTTTGCCGAACGCTTTCCGTCGGTGCGCGTGATCGCTCTGTCGATGCACAAGGACCCGGAATATGTGCGGCGCGCCTTTGCCCTCGGCGTGGCCGCCTACGTCCTCAAGGAAGCGCCCGCGCACGAGCTGGTGACCGCGATCCGCACCGTCGCCGCCGGCGGCACCTACCTCAACGCCGAACTGCAGGCCTTCCTGCAGACCGACGAGCCGCCACCGTCGTCGCGCCGCACGCTGACGCCGAAGGAGGCCACGGTGCTGAAGCTGCTGGCCGAGGGCCGCTCCAACAAGGAGATCGCCGAGCGGCTCGGCACTTCTGTGCGCACCGTCGAAACCCACCGGCTGCACCTGCGCCGCAAGCTGCAGGTTGGCGGCCGGGCCGAACTGGTGAAGTACGCGGTCCACTTCTCCGACCTGCACGCGATCCAGCTCGCCGACGCGGCCCTGGCCGCGGACTGCTGATTGCCCCTGAGCCGTGCGCTGTGTCCATGCCTGGTGCGGTTGCACCGGGGCAGGGCGCTGGTGCGCACCATGAGTGGGGCGCGGAACAAGCTCTCTGTATTACTGCGTAGGGGAAAGTCGTGCTGCTGTCGCGGCCGTTGTTTGCGTAGACTTTTTTCGAAGAAGAGGCGCCGGGCACGCAGATGCGTCGATGCGCCGATCGCTGGACACAACGGGAGAGCACCATGGACGAGCTGAAGCAAAAGCAGATAACGGCTGTCGCAACGCCACCGCATCCGGAAGCGCTGGCGACGTGGACACCCAAGCGGCGCGAATTCCTGCGCATGCTGGCCTACGGCGCCGGCTCGCTGGCGCTGGCGCCGCTGATCAGCGCCTGCTCGGACGACGCCTCGGCGGCATCGTCCGACCTGCGCTCGCAACTGGCGCAGGACGAGGCCTTCTGGAATGAAGTGCAGGGCATGTTCGTGCTCAAGCCCGAGAAGGTCTACATGAACATCGGCACCGGCGGCTCGATGCCCAAGGTAGTGCTCGATGTCTTCGGCCAGGAAAACCTCGCCAAGGCCGCCGATTCATCGAGCGGCTACGGCAACCTGGCCGACCTGCGCGCCGCAGTGGCCAAGGGCTTCGGCGTCGATGGCGATGAAGTGGCATTCTCCGGCAATACCTCGTCGGGCATGTGCCATGCGATCCTCGGCATCAAGTGGGAGCCGGGCGATGTGGTGGTCACCACCAACCACGAACACGGCGGCGGCCTGACCCCGCTCAATATCGCGGTCGATCGCTACGGCATCGAGGTCTCGACCATTGCGCTGCCGGTCGGCAACAACCAGACCGCCAGCACTTACGTCCAGCTGTTCGACGAGCGCATCCGCGCGCTGAAGGGGCAGGGCAAGCGGGTACGCGCGATGATGTGGTCGTCGCCCACCTACAAGACCGGCACCATGCTGCCGATCGCCGACCTGATGCAGGTGGTGAAGGCCCACAGCCTGATCAGCATCGTCGACGGTGCCCACCTGCCTGGCATGATGGCGTACGACTACGGCGCGCTGGGCATGGACTTCATGTCCGGCGCCGGCCACAAGTGGCAATGCGGACCGGGTTCCACCGGCATCCTGGTGATCCGCAACAAGATGCGCCCATCCAATCCGCTGCCGCTGCCGGAGTGGTATCCGATCCATACCAGCTCCTACGTCAGGCAGCCGCGCGGCGCCTACGACATCGCCGCCACGGTGACGTCCTGCGGCAGCCTGCACGTGCCGATGTTCCGCGCACTGGCGCGCGCCTGCGAGATGTGGGACACCATCGGCCGGAAGAAGATCGAGACCTACGACCTGACGCTGTCGTCGTACCTGAAGGAAAAAATCGTCGAGCGCTGGGGCGTCGAGTCGCTGTATTCGCCCAAGGACGATCCGAAGCTGCTGTCCGCGCTGACCTGCTTCAATCCGTTCCGCAATCGCGACGATGCCATGAACCAGCAAAAGGCCACGACCTTCGTCAACCGCATGCTGAGCGACTTCGCCCCGGGCTTCGTGATCCGCTCGGTGAACTTCGAGGTCATCGGCGCGCCGGCCCAGCACTATGGCATCCGCATTTCCACGCACCTGTGGCACGACGCGAACGACATCGACCGGCTGGTGGAATCGATGTGGACCCTGTCCGGCGCCATGGCGTAACCCCGGTCCCGTTCAACACGACAAGAGCCAAGCCCATGAAACGATCTGTCACCCTGATTGCCGCGGCCCTTTGCGGCGTGGCCTCGCTGTCGGCCTGCGCCCAGCACGGCGGCACGCTGCGCGCCGTCGCGTCGGCCGACGCCCCCAAGGCCATCGGTCCATACTCCCAGGCCATCCGCGCCGGCAACGTGCTGTATCTTGCCGGCCAGATCCCGATCCACCCCAAGACGGGCGAGTTGCTCAAGGACGCCCCCATCGAAGCCCAGACCCGGCTGGTGCTCGACAACCTGAAGGCGGTACTCGCGGCCGACGGCATGACCATGGCCGACGTGGTTTCCACCACCGTCTACATGAAGGACCTGAACGACTTCGGCAAGATGAACGAGGTCTACGGGACCTACTTCACCGGCGTCGCGCCGGCACGGGCGACGGTCCAGGTCGCGCGCCTGCCGCGCGACGTTGCCGTGGAGATCGGGGCGATCGCGGTCAAGCCCTGACGGTGTTACGGTAGGAAGAGGGCAGCGGGGTACGGTTTCGGCCGTCCCCGCTGTTGGCGTTGGAATTGCACCGTGCTGGAAGCGGCTCGTGCAGATCCAGGATGCGCCTCGCCATTACAATGTCACACGCCGGTTTCGTTGCAGTGCGGGGACACCAGCAGGCGCCGATGCGCCCCGCACGAAAGGCGATGGCCGGGGAGACGTTCAGTATGGAGCGAGGATGCAGCCGGGTATCGATACATCAGACAGCGCCGTGGCATCGGCGCCGGCCAACCCAGGCCGGAGTAACGCCTTCAAGGCCGGAATAGCGATCGGGATAATCGTTAGCATCACGACAACCATGGTAATGGTCCTGGGCGAAGTCGACCCGTATCCCTTGGGTGGAAATCAGAGCCTGCGCTGGTGGTTGCTGCGCTTTCCGCTGGTTTTTGCCGGGCTGTTCCTCTTCGTCATGGCCCAGACACTGTTGGCCGCGCTGATCCGCCCCATCGGCACACAGATCAGCGACGCTGGCAGCGGTCTTTTGTACTCCCTGTTTCCCTGCGCCCTGATGCTGGTGGCATTCGAGGGAGCCACCGTCATGAACCTCTACAACGCGGCGTATGGCACGCCATTGGCATTGACTGCACACCGTTGGACCACGACCATTCAGCCTTCCGCGCATCGGACGCCTGCCAGGACCTACGTTCAATACAAGGTGCTGACGGGGCCGATGAAAGACGAAGTCTTTTCCGTCGGCCGTGATGGCGCGGTCGGGCACGGAAATTATGGGGATCAAGGCAACGCCGCTGTCCTGTACCTGAGAACAAGCTGGATGGGGGCGTCTGTCGTGAGCGTGGAGGAGTAGGGAAGCGTGAGGTCAGCTCGCGCTGATGTCGACTGGGCGTGGCATTCCAGAAGCTGGGCGCGGCATCGTGTCGTAACGGAGCGTTATCCGGGGCAAGCCACCCGCCGACAAACCGCTTTGGTAGCTTTACCGATGGCAGCCTAACCGATAGCGCTGCTCTTGCAGTTGCTTGCGGTTCTGCTTGAGTTGTTCCATGGTCTGCCAGGCGTTGATCTGACGCATTGCGTTCTCGTTTGCCCGTAACTGGCTGTCGATGGCTTGGCAACCAGATCGTTCCTGGTTATCGGCCAGGGCCATCGCTTGTTGCTCTCGGGCTAGCTGAACTTGATAGCGATGCTTGTCCTGCTCGCGTGATGCGAGATAATCTTGCTGCGACTTCAATTCCTGAGCAGTCATTGAGTAGGTAGACACGCTACCACTCATGCCATTGGATATATCTGTGTAACCGCTCGGGCAATACTGGTCCTGGGTGTACAGGATGCTCTTGCCGCTGCGACATTTTGCGGCATCGGCCGGAGTAAAAAAGGTACCCGCCATGGCGATGGCGATAAATCCCGCGGTCTGTATGATCGAGCGCATATCGTTACCATTTCCCGTTTTTGGCAGCGTAACGGTAACACGAGGGAAGAGATCGGACACCGGCGTTGAAGCGCTCGGCCCGCCTTCACGCACTGGGGCACACTTTGATCAACGGCCCGCGTTATGGCCTTCGACCACCGCCCCCGACCCTTCACAAAAACTGAACACGCCTTAACCACCACCATCTTTCGTCTCCTTCGGGCCCTGCTTACAGTCGAGCCCACAAGGAGATTCCCCCATGAAAGATGTGCTGGTGATCGGCGGCGGCAATGCCGCGCTGTGCGCCGCGTTGATGGCGCGCGAGGCGGGTGCCTCGGTGCTGTTGCTGGAGGGCTCGCCGCGCGCATGGCGCGGGGGCAATTCGCAGCACACCCGCAACCTGCGCTGCATGCATGATGCGCCGCAGGATGTGCTGGTCGACGCCTACCCGGAAGAGGAGTACTGGCAGGACCTGCTGAAGGTGACGGGCGGCATCACCAACGAGCGGCTGGCGCGCATGACGATCCGTGCGTCGTCGCGCTGCCGGGGCTGGATGCGCCGGCACGGCGTCCATTTCCAGCCGCCGCTGTCTGGCGCGCTACATGTGGCGCGCACCAATGCCTTCTTCATGGGCGGCGGCAAGGCGCTCGTCAACGCCTATTTTCGCAGTGCCGAGGCGCTTGGCGCCGAGATCCGCTACGACACGCAGGTGGTTGCGATCGAGCGCGACGGCGACCGTTTCGTCGCGGCCGTGACCGCTGCGGGCGAACGCATCCAGGCCAGGAGCTGCGTGCTGGCCGCCGGCGGTTTCGAGTCGAACCGGGACTGGCTGCGCGAAGCCTGGGGCCAGAACGAACGTGGCGAGTGGCCGTCGGACAACTTCCTGATCCGGGGCACGCGCTTCAACCAGGGCGTGCTGCTGCGCCATATGATCGACGCGGGCGCCGATGCGATCGGCGACCCGACCCAGGCGCATATGGTGGCGATCGACGCGCGCGCTCCGCTTTATGACGGCGGCATCTGCACGCGCATCGACTGTGTCTCGCTCGGCGTGGTCGTCAATCGCGACGGCGAACGCTTCTACGACGAGGGCGAGGACTTCTGGCCCAAGCGCTATGCCATCTGGGGACGGCTGGTCGCACAGCAGCCGGGGCAGGTCGGCTTCTCGATCATCGACCAGAAGGCTATCGGCCGCTTTATGCCGCCGGTGTTTCCGGGCACCAGCGCCGATACGCTCGGCGAACTGGCGCGCAAGCTCGGCGTGCCGGAAGCCACCTTCGTGCGGACCGTCGAAGCCTTCAACGCCGCCTGCCGGCCTGGCACCTTCGATCACACGGTGCTGGATGACTGCGCTACCGCGGGCATCGCGCCGGCCAAGACGCACTGGGCGCGGCCGCTCGACACGCCGCCCTACATCGGCTACGCGCTGCGTCCCGGCGTGACCTTCACTTACCTGGGCCTCAAGGTCAACGAGAACGCTCAGGTCCACTTCAATGGCAGGCCCAGCCCGAACCTGTTCGTCGCCGGCGAGATGATGGCCGGCAACGTGCTGGGCAAGGGTTATACCGCCGGCGTCGGCATGGCGATCGGCACCGCCTTCGGCCGCATCGCCGGCGTGGGCGCCGCGCGCGCCTGCGGTTTCCAACATCCCGATTTCGACATGGAGCAGTCCAATGCCATCGCTAGCTGAGCTGGTCGACCAGGCTCGTGCCGACGCACAAGGCGTGGGCGGGGCGGAGCGACGCGTGATTCCGATCCATCCCGTCTTGCCGCTGACCGCTGCCGAAGGCGAAGTCGCGCGCATCCTGCAGATCTGCAATGCCTGCCGCTATTGCGAAGGCTTCTGCGCGGTGTTCCCCGCCATGACGCGGCGGCTCGAGTTCGGCCGCGCCGACGTGCACTATATGGCCAACCTGTGCCACAACTGCGGGGCCTGCCTGCACGCCTGCCAGTACGCGCCGCCGCACGAGTTCGCCGTCAACGTGCCGGTGGCGATGGCCGAGGTCCGGGGCCAGACCTACCAGGACTATGCCTGGCCGCCAGTGCTGGGCAAGCTGTACCGGCGCAATGGCCTGACCGTGTCGCTGGCGCTGGCGCTCGCGCTGACCCTGTTCCTGCTGCTGGCCGTGGCGCTCAACGGTACGCTGTGGGGCGGTCCCGCCAGCGGCAATTTCTACGCGCTGTTCCCGCACAACCTGCTGGTGTCGATGTTTGCGCCGGTATTCGGCTTCGTCGTGCTTGCGCTGGCGATGGGCGTGCGCAGGTTCTGGCGCGAAGTCACCCCGGCGACCAGCGGTGCGCCAGTGAGCGCACCGGCGGCGGCAGAGGCGGGAGCCGCGGTGCTGCGGTTGAAATACCTCGACGGCGGCCACGGTGCCGGCTGCAACAATGCCGACGACGCCTTTACGCTGTCGCGCCGGCGTTTCCATCACCTGACGTTCTATGGCTTCGTGCTGTGCTTTGCCGCCACCGCCGTGGCGACGATCTATCACTATGCGCTCGGCTGGCATGCGCCATACGAGTTGCCGAGCCTGCCCAAGGTGCTCGGTGCCCTCGGCGGCGTCAGTCTCGCGATCGGCACCGCGGGGCTCGGCTGGCTCAACCTGCAACGTCACCGCCTGCACCTCGCTCACGGCCAGCGGCCGATGGACCTGGGCTTCATCGCCTTGCTGTTCCTGACCGCCACCAGCGGCCTGGCGCTGTGGCTGGGCCGCGGCACACCGGCGCTGGCCGTGCTCTTGTGCCTGCACCTGGGCGCGGTGATGGCGCTGTTCGCCACCATGCCCTACGGCAAGTTTGCGCACGGTGTGTTCCGCAGTGCCGCGCTGCTGCGCCATGCAGTGGAAAAGCGCCGGCCGAACCCGGTCGGGCTCGGGGCGGACTGAGCGGCCGAGGCTTGGCCAATCCCCACGCCCCTCCATAGACCCTTTCCAGAACGACAATACGGAGACCGATTCAATGGACCGTCGACTGATCCTGCGCGCACCCTTGCTGGCCGCGCTCTGTTTTCCCTTCTCATCGGGTTTTGCGCAAGCGCAGCCCATCGCCGGCGGCAAGCCGGTCACTTTGGTGGTGGGCTTCGCTGCCGGCGGCGCCGCCGATGCGGCCGCGCGACTGATCGCCAAGAAACTGGCGGACAACCTCGGCCAGCCGGTCGTCGTCGACAACCGCGGCGGTGCCGGCGGCAATATTGCCCACCAGCTGGTGGCGCGCGGTCCGGCCGATGGCAGCATGCTGCTGTTCGGCTCGATCGGGCCGCTGACCATCGCGCCGCACCTGATGAAGCTGCCTTACGACCCGTTCAAGGATCTGGCTCCGGTCTCGGGCGGCGTGAACTTTCCCAATGTGCTGGTGGTGCACAAGGGCGCCGGGGTGAACAACCTGGCCGAACTGGTCGCGCTGGCAAAGAAGAAGCCTGGAGCGGTGGACTATGCGTCGACCGGTGCCGGCTCCGCCTCCCACCTTGCCGGTGAACTGTTCAACCAGCGCGCCGGCATCGAGATGGTCCATATCCCCTACAAGGGCGGGGCACCGGCGTTGCAGGACCTGCTTGGCCAGCGTGTGACCTCGTACTTCGCGGCACCGCCGACCGCAATGCCGCAGGTCGAGGCCGGCAAGCTGGTGCCGCTGGCCACCACCGGCCCGGTGCGGCCGGCGTATCTGCCCAACGTGCCCACGGTAGCGGAATCCGGCTATCCCGGTTTCGAGGCCTTGAACTGGTATGCCTTCGTGGCTCCGGGCAAGACGCCGGCCCCGGTCCTCGATCGCTGGAACCAGGAGATCGTCAAGGTGCTGAACGACGCCGGCGTGAAGGATGCCCTGAACAAGCATGGCCTGACCCCGCAGCCGACCACGCGGCCGGAACTGCTGGCCTTCATGAAGAAGGAAAGCGCCAAGTGGGGCGCGATCGTCAGGGAGCGGAAGATCACGGTCGATTGAGGCCGGCGCTCAGGCCGGGACGGCAGCGCCGCCGTCGCGGCCTCAAGCCTTGTGCAGCGTGGCGCCGAACCACGCGCCGTCGCGCACTAGGCTGCGCGCGGTATCGGCCAGCACCACCCGCGCCGCCAGCGCCGCAGGCGACAGCTCGTCATCGGAAAGGCTCGCCAGCAGATTGTGCCGCCCGACCTGGGCGTCGACCACCAGCGAGCGGACCAGCGTCGGATCATTGAGGCGCGCGGTCGCTGCGCCCGGCTGGATGGTGGCGCCAAAGCCGGCGCGCACCGCATCCATCAGCAGCGACAGGCCGTCGATCTCCGCCACCACGTTTGGCGTCACGCGCACGCGCGCAAAGGCAGCATCGAGCAGGGCGCGCAGGCCGTGGGTAGCGCTTGGCAGGATCAGCGGCAGTTCGCCCAACTGGGCGAGCCGGGCGCGCTGGCCCTTCGGCAGGCCTGGCAAGCCCGAAGCCCCCAGCACATAAAGCTTCTCGTCGAGCAGCGGCGTCACGCTCCAGCGGCGCGCGGTCTCGGTGCGGAATACGATGGCCAGGTCCAGCCGGCGCGCATTGAGCATCTCGCTCAGATGCCCGGACAAAGCCTCGACCACGTGGACGCGCACGTCGGGATAGCGCGCAGCCATGGCACGCAGCAGCGGCACGCCCAGCACCGCGGCGGTAGTCGAAGCCAGGCCGATGCTGACATGGCCGGACAGCCGCGCCTGCTGCGCGGCCCGAACCGCATCATCGGCGTGGCGCAGCGTCAGCTGGGCCTGCCGCAGGAAGGCCAGCCCGGCATCGGTCGGCACCACGCCGGTGGACTGGCGCTGCAGCAGGCGCGTCGACAATTCGCGCTCGAGCCGGCTGATCTGCTGGCTGAGCGCGGAGGTGGCGAGCTCCAGTTCGAGCGCTGCCTTGCCGAAGCTGCCAAGTTCGCAGACCTTGGCGAAATAGCGGAGTTGACGCAGTTCCATGGAGTATTCGGTGGCATCGCACTATGCGAGCGCCGCGGCGACGGACCATTGGCTGGCCGTGGTTGCGTGCGCCATGCCGCCGAATGGTAGCACCTGGCAGGGTGCCTGCGCGGATGGGAGCAGGGAACAGAACTGCCCGGGCGAGTTTTGAAGCAGGGTACCGGCCCGCCCGGGATCCCGGCGGGCATTTTTGCTTCAGTTGTAGCCCAGTACCGCGATCGTTGCGACGTCCGGCCGGTCGTTCGAGTTGTCGGTCAGCACTTCCGTGGGGGTCTTTTGTCTGCCGGCCCGGATCACCCGATGCGAGCCAGGCTGCGGCGCGTGGCGGACAGCTCGAAGCAAAGATGCAAGAGACGGGTCGATGCTCGTGACGGCGTTCATGGGCTCTTCTTTCTCGATGGTAAGCACTTCAGGTCGATGATGGTTCAGGCCTGGCCGGCGTGGACAGCGCCATCGTGGGCTTTCTGGGTCCGGCTGCGCTTGATGACGCCGAACACCATCAGCACCACCGGCAGGATCAACAGGCCTTCTGCCAGTTCGGGATCCACCGGCAGTTTGATGACATGCAATGCCTTCAATCCGGCAGCCGCGATGGACAACACGTAATACGAGATCGCGGCGACCGACAGCCCCTCGACCGCATGCTGCAGATGCAACTGGTTGCGCGCGGTGCGTTCCAGTCCGGCCAGCAGCCTGGTGACATCCCGCTCCTGCGCCAGGTTGACGCGGGTGCGCAGCAGGTCGACCGCGCGCGCCACCCGTGCCGCGATCTGTTCGTGGCGCGACCAGACGCTGCGGCAGGTCTCCATGGCGGGACCGAAACGCCGCTCCATGAATTCTGAGATGGTAGGCATGCCTTCGATGCGCTGTTCCCGCAACTCATGGATGCGCGCCAGCACGATGCGCTCATAGGCGCGCGATGCGCTGAAGCGCCCGCTGTGCCCGGACAGCGATTCCACGCGCACGGCCAGTTCGGTAAGCCGGTCCAGCAGTTCGGCATCGTCGTCGCCGGCGCGGCGCGCGTCCATGGCGCGCATCAGTTCCTGCAGCGATGCGTGGATGTCGTCGAGCTCCCGCCCCAGGCGGCGTGCGACCGGCAACGCCAGCAACGCCATCATGCGATAGGTCTCGATCTCGTAAAGCCGTTGCAGCAGCCTGCCGCCCTGTTCCTCGCGGAAGTCCTCGTCGATCGCCAGGATGCGCATATAGCCATCGGCCCGCACGTTCCAGTCGCAGTAGACCCTGCCGCCGCCCAGGACATCGCTGCCGACCAGAACCGGCCCGTCGAGCCATTCGCGCAGCTTCGCGCTGACAGCGGCCGCCGCCTGTCCCGACAGCAATTCCATCCGCACCGCATGAAAGCGCTTGCCGGCCAGCAGGCTCAGCCAGTCTGCCGGAACACCATCGATGGCGAGGTCGTTGAAGTAATCGGTGTCGTCGCGCGGACTGACGAAGGTGAAGGTGGAGAACTCGGTGTGGCGCTCCCATTTCAGATGCCAGCCGAACGGGGATTGCACGGCGTAGTGCGTGACCCCGTCCGCAGGCAGCGCCATGCCGGTCTGTTCGCACAAGGCGCGCACCAGATATTCATGGATGGCGGGATCCTCGTCCGAGTAGATGGCGTAGTGGGTCAGTGACACGCTGCCGCTGAGCCGAAGAAAGGGTCGGGCGTGCAATTCGGCGACCAGCGAGGCACGCAGCGGGTGGTCGACGAGGAGGGAAGCGGCTGGGTTGTCCATGCTCGGAGGGGAGGGCGGAATCCTGTTTGCTGTTGCCGAATATCGCACGCCGTTTTCAACAAGAAAAACGCATAATATTGATTGTTACGTTCAGTTTTCCTGATACCAATGAAGACGCTCGACCACGATGTGCTGGCCACGGTGATCGCCGTCGCCGAGACCGGCAATATGACGCGGGCCGCGGAGGCGGTGAACCGTTCGCAATCCGCGGTCAGCATGCAAATCAAGGCACTCGAGGAAGCACTGGGCCGCCCGCTGTTCGTGCGGCGGCCGCGCAGCATTGTGCTGACGCACGAGGGCGAGGTGCTGCTGGGCTTCGCCCGCCGCATGCTGGCGCTGCGTGACGAAGCCTGGGCGGCGGTGGTGCGGCCGGAGGTGACGGGCAAGGTGGCGATCGGCGTGCCCGACGATTACGCGTCGTCGCTGCTGCCATCGGTGCTGAAGAAATTCTCGACCACGTACCCGAAGGTGGAGATCCAGGTGGTGGGCCTGCCCAGCAGCGCGCTCGCGCCACTGGTCAAGGACGGCACCGTCGACCTGGTCTGCGGCACGCGCGTGAAGGGCTTGTCGGGCGACTTCATCCGCCATGAGCCGATGGCATGGGCCGCCATGTCCAACGGGCCGCAAGTGTGGGAGGACCGGCCACTGCCCATCGCCGTGTTCATGCCCGGCAGCGTGGCGCGCGAGAACGCAATACGCAGCCTCGATCGCGCGCGGATCGCGCATCGTACCTCGTACGAGAGCCCGAGCCTGCTGGGCCTGCTCAGCATGGTCGAGGCCGGCCTGGCCGTGGCCGCGCTGGCCCGCTGCGCGATCCCGCCGCAACTGACCGTGCTGGGCCAGGCCCAGGGCCTGCCTGACCTGCCGCCGCTCGAGCTGATCCTGGCCCGCAGCGCGAAGTCGAAGCGGCCGCCCTGCGAGTTCCTGGCCGAGCAGATCATGACGGACTTGCGGGCGGCGGCGGGGCAGGCCTAGCGTCAAAAAAGCACTAAAGATCACACGTCGCTCTACGGCGAAGTGCAACGCAATCCCCCTTGAAATTTCGCGGCGCCGTTACTATTTTATTTTTCGCTCAGGCAGTCGCGACGTTGCGCGCTGCGTGTTTCTATTTGTTTGCCAGCAGCTTGGCAGGTGAATGGTAGCGCGTTGCCCCTTCGCCTCCTTGCTGCATCGAAGGAGGATACGACCATGAGTGATCTATTCTTCGGAACCGACCTGTTCAACGAACTCGACCGCATGCAAAGGCAGATGGCGAGCTTGTTCGGCGGATTCCCATCCAGCATTCGCTCCGGCCGTTTCGGAGCCTTTCCACCCGTCAATATCGGCGCCACGGACGACTCGTTCGAGGTGGTGGCGTTCGCACCCGGTATCAGGCAGGACAAGCTCGAGGTGTCGATCGACAAGGGCTTGCTGACCATCAGCGGAGAGCGCGAACCGACGCATGCCGTCGACGATCCGGAAATGCGGTTGTACAAGCAGGAGCGCTTCACCGGCGCCTTCCGGCGCGTGGTCGAGTTGCCCCCGGGCGCCGACCCCGAAAAAGTCCAGGCGCGCTATGCCAATGGCTGCCTGTCTGTCAGCGTTGGCAAGCAGGAAGCCTCGAAGCCACGGGCGATTACGGTCCAATGACGCGAGGAGCAAGCCATGAACGATACAACGCAAGTAGTTGAACGCGGCCAGGGAGCGGTGACAAAAGGTCAGGAGCAAAAGTCGGCGCCGACCGTGACGTTGCTGCCCGCGGTCGACATTGTCGAGGACAGCAACGGTGTCACCCTCTGGGCCGACCTTCCGGGCGTGACGAAGGACAAGCTCGAGGTCAATGTCCATGACGGCAACCTCCATATCGAGGCCGAGGCGGTGGTGCCGACGCGCAAGGAACTGCGTGTGCAACACGCGGAAATCCGGGAGCCTCACTTCGCTCGCGCATTTGCGTTAAGTCCCGATCTTGACACGTCAAGAATTGAGGCAAATCTGCACGACGGCGTGCTGAGATTGACGATTCCGCGGCGCGAGGAAGCACGCCCGCGCCGCATCGCAGTCACCGTGGCGTGAGTGGTCGCTGGTGCGTCGGCTGCGCCAACCCGCGCGCTGCCGACGTGCCTCTTGCCGGAGGGGCCAGGTATTTTTCATTGCGTGAATGGAGGACGAGATGAAGACGGATCTGGGCAAGTGGAATCCCTTCAAGTTCCTGCGGAGACCGGCGGCGGAGAAGCCATCCAGTGACGAGCCGTCGAACGTTCCTGTGCCCCGGCACAGGGCCTCCGAATGGCCGGACGTTGCGCGGCTGTTCTCCGGCGAACCATGGCGTGCGATGGGCGAGTTCCTGCATGAGCCGTTCGCCGGCTTCAGCGGTCTGGACCGGTGGTTCGGCGACTTCAGTTCTTCCCGCTTTCAGCCGAGGATCGACGTGGTCGACGATGGCGCGGCATTGCGGATCACGGCCGAGCTGCCGGGCATGGAGCGTGAGGACGTGCAGACCACCATCGAAGATGGGGCGCTGGTGCTGCGCGGAGAGAAGCGACAGGATGTTTGCAGCGAAGAAAACGGCTGTTACCGCCTGGAGCGCGCATATGGGGCATTCATGCGCAGCATCCCGTTACCGGATGGTCTCGACCTGGACCACGTCGATGCGCGCTTCGAACGCGGCCTCTTGACAGTGCGCTTGCCCAAGTCGGGCTCGCCGCAGGCTGCGGTCCGGCGAATCGACGTGAAGTGAGCCGGATAGAAGAGTGGGCCGGGTGGCAGCCGGCTTCTCGCTACCGTAGCAGCCAGACGGATGCGGGTTCTGGCATGCCCCGGCTCCAGGGTCTGTACGCATCTTTGGCAAAAGGAGACTTCGATGGAGTTTGATTCCGAATGGCTAACGCTGGGCAAGCATCGGCTGCGGCTGAGATGCGCGCGCGGGTTCCCCACCGAAAGGACGCGACGTGTGGCGGAACTCGCCAGGATCGCCATTGAGAGCAACCTCAGCGCGGCGGCAAGGCTGGTCGAGGTAAGCAGTGAAGGCGAGAGGGCCTACACGGTCAGCGTCGGCACGACGTTTGCCAAAGACCGCGAAGCGGCCCCGCACCTGGAGCTGGCGTTGGCCACGATGCTTGGGCTGAAGGTCGGCCAGGTCTCTATGGAAATAGTGGTTGTCAGCCAGGCAGACGTTGACAGGCACTTTGGCGTCTATGAGCGAATGCTGGCGGAAAAACTGGGCATCGTGCCTTCGATACAGTAAGGCTCCCGAAGCATGTCAAGACCGCGCCCAGCAAGGCGCCAGCATTCCGGCCACCGTCACCAGTCGGCGCATTGTTTCCCTGGGTTTTTGAAGCATCGGCAGTGCCGCGCCATACCGGCGCGCAAGTGCTGCGGCCATGACGCGGCCGCCTTTCGGTTGGACGGGATCGCCGCGGGCGACCGCGCCGGCCACGAGGACACGTTTCAGCACGCATGCGTCAAGGGGGCTGGTCAGGTGGCGGAAGCCCGGAGCCGGTATCCTTATTCCTTGCAAGTTCACAACCTCGCATTCTCTATGTCCTCAGAATCAACCGGGCAACCATCGCTCATTGGCACCGGCACCAGGGCCGGGCTGATCTTTGCGCGTTCGGTCATCAACGGCGGCCTGCTCGGCATGGCGCTGGGCGGCGGCGCATTTTTCTTCTACTTGAGCCAGTTGCTGGGGCCGGGCAACACGGCGGTGGATTCCGGGGGCGCGGGCGCCAGCTTCGCGCTGGCCACGTCTGCGCCGTGGCTGGTAGCCGTCCTGCTGCTGTTGTTCGTCGGCGTCTACGCGGTGCTGGGCGTGGCACACGGGCGCGCACGCGCCATGCAACACCTTGTGGAGGCCCACGGCGACGCCATGGCGCAGCGCCTGGCGTCTGCGTTCGCGGACCGCATCGAAGCCATGCCACACACGCACGGGACGCTGCAGCGCGCGGCGGACTGGCTGTCGGTCGACGCCTTGAGCAAGCAATTGGCGCCGGTATTGGGCGAAGGTCGAGCGGTGCGCTCGGCGATCGCCTTCGTGCTGAACCGGCTGCCAATCGGCGACATGCTCGCCGAATTGCAATCGTGCCGCGCAGCGCCGAGCGAACCGGCAGCGGGCGACAAGGGCGCGGTGAAGGATCCTGCGCTGCGTGCCATGCTCATGCGCTGTATCAGCGAGACGTTGCAGGACATAGCGACGCCCTCGAGCGAACCGCTATACATCGCGCTAGGCGCGCATGCGCTCCTGCTCGGCGTGGGACTCTGGCTGGTGTGGTGAGCCGACGCCGGCTGGCTCAAGGCCGTACAGGTTACCGGGGTCAACTCGGACATTTGAACTTAGCCAGAAGCGGACATTACCGCTTAGCTGCTACAGCCGTTGTCTAGTCGGTTTTGAAAGGTCGTCGCTTCCGCTAAATTCAAATGTCAGTCCAACCGTGCTTTTTGTGCGGGATTGGGTTCTTTTGCGGGGTAGAAGTAGGGCAGTGGCGCTGGCCTGACGTGACTGAATTCAGCGCAGGGTGGGGCGGTGGATGCTGCGCCCGCCCAAGGTGCACCAGCCGCGCAATCGCCGCGCCTGCCTGGGCGAGCTGGTGCCGATCGACGGCAGCGACCACGCCTGGTTCGAGGACCGGGCGCCGGCGTGCACGCTGCTGGTCTACGTCGACGACGCGACCGGACGCCTGATGCACCGTTGGCCAAGTTGAAAGGTCCGCTTTCTGAGGGAGCGGCGCGGGCGCCAGCGCGCGCTCCAGATCGAGCCGGTTGATCAGCCGCTGGCGCTTCACGTTCAGCGGCGCGCGATGCGGCCGGGCGGGTTCGCCTTGCAGCGTGCGCGACGGCCCGGCCTGCTGGCGATTGTCGCGCTGCGCCTGCACCTGCGCCGCGAGCGCCAGCACGTGCCGGAGGCGCTTGTGCTCGACGATCGCGCCCTGGTCGCTTGCGCGGGATCCAGAAGCCGGCGTCGATCATGATCCGGCGCACGCAGGCCTTGGAAATCTCGATGCCGTGGCGCTCGCGCAGCTTCTCGCAGGCCAGGGTCGGGCCGAAGTCGGCGTAGCTGTCGCGGATCAGGCCGCGAATCCGCGACTCCAGACCGGGCGGCAACTGGCGGTTGCTCGGGCGATCGCGTTTGCGCGAGACCAGGCCGCTTGGCCCGTCCTCCTGAAGCCGCAAGACCAGCCGCCTAACGTGCCGAGCACTGATGCCAAGCCGCTCCGCGGCGCGCCAACGCGCCAAATGGCCATCGGCCACTGCCTGGATCACCTTCATGCGGTCAACTTCGCGCATGCTCATGGTCACCAATCCCTGGTCGTGCATGGCTGCCTCCCGTAGCATCCACCGCCGAACGGTGAGAATACGGGGCCGCAGCATGAGGTGACATCTCTAATCATCCCAAAGGTGACATTACTAATAATCCCCAACAGCTACT